>JBAQJL010000233.1:0-28017 GCA_049300295.1 Xanthobacteraceae bacterium | reverse complement strand
GTTCGGAAACCCGCCCGGCCGGCCCCGACGCCGGTCTGCGAGGAGCTCGCTGCCCGGGTGGCGGACGGAGTCACATCCGTTGGCGCTGCCATGAAGCGCGGGACCGGACTGAGCCAAGGCCGAAAGGTTTTGGCGAGAGCCGCGGTAGGGCGCCGGAAGGCGAGCGCGTCCGCCAAAAGCGGCGCGCGCCGCGAACCCGCACGGGCGCCAATGCTCGGAATGCGCGGAGCGGCCTCTGTATGCGCCTTTCGGCGCTCCGCCTCCCTCTTGGGGAGGCCCGTTCGTGAAAACCGTGAACAAACCTCGGGGCGCCGAAAAAAGCGCAGCGCGAGAACGATGGAGTTCGTCATTGCGAGTGAAGCGAAGCCATCCAGGGCGGCTTGCGATAGCCGTGCGGCCGTACTGGATGGCTTCGTCGCTATCCCTCCTCGCAATGACGACGTCAAAACAAATCGAAATACTCGTTATGCTCCCAGGCGGTCACATCACCGGTCGCCGCATCGGCCGCCTCCGCCTTAAAGCGCGCAAATTCCGCTTCCTTGAGCCGAACGAAATAATCGACGAACGCGTCACCAAAACCTTGGCGAAACACGTCGCTGTTGTGCAAAGCCGCCAGCGCTTCGCCCAAATTCTTGGGCAGCATCGGCGCCATGGTTTCGTAAGGCGCGTCGGCCGACGGGCCCGGATCGCGTTTGTTGGCAATGCCATCGAGGCCGGCATAGACCTGCGAGGCCATGTAGAGGTACGGATTGGCCGCCGGCTCGCCGACGCGATTTTCCAGATGCGTCGACGGTTCGCCGGGCTGGCCCAGCACACGCACCATGACGCCGCGATTGTCGCGCGCCCAGATCACGCGATCGGGTGCGAGCGCATAGGCGCGGTAGCGCTTGTAGCCGTTGACGGTCGGCGTGGTGAAAGCGGCAGCCGCGGGTGCATGCGCCAACAGGCCGCCGAGACAATGCAACCCGAGCGCAGACAGCCCTTCGCGTTCGTGGCCGACAAAGGCGTTGCGCTTGCGTTTGCGGTCGGTCAGCGACAAGTGCAGGTGCCAGCCGGAGGAAAAAATATTCGGCAGTGCCGGCCGACACATGAAACTCGCCAACAGGCCATGGCGCCGCGCGATCTGTTTGGTGGCGGCGCGAAACAAAATCATCGTGTCGGCGGCGTCGAGACCAGGCTGCGGCCGGAAGGTGAATTCGCACTGGCTCGGGCCAAGCTCGATTTCGAGCGAGCGCAGCGGCAGACCAAGCGCCGCGATACCGCGGCGGATCGGCGCCAGCGCCGCATCGAGCTGATCGTAGCGGCTCTCGGTGAGATACTGATAGCCCTGGTTCAGCAGGCTCACTTCGGGCGCGCGCGGCGGCCATGTGGCGTCGGACGGCGCGAGCCGCGGGTCCTCGATCTTGAACAGATGAAATTCGATTTCAAGCCCGGCGACGAGGTCGTAGCCTTCGTGCGCGAGCCGCATCAGCGCGTCGCGCAGCACCTGCCGGGTCGAAAACGGCACCGGCTTGCCGTCGCCGAAATAGAGGTCGCACAACATCCAGCCGGTATTCGGCCCGCCGTCGCCGGTATTGCCTTCACTTTGCGGCCACGGCAGCACGCGAAATGTCGTTGGGTCCGGCACCACGACGAAATCGCCGCCGCCTTGCATCTCGGTCATGCCGAAGCCGCCGCCCGGCGTGAACACCGGCCAGGCGGTCTTGTGCGCGGTGTCCTTGACCAACAGCGTCGTCGTCATGGTGACGCCCGATTGCATCAGCGCCGGCGCGTCCTCGGCCATCACGGTCTTGCCGCGCAGTACGCCATGCTGGTCCGCAAACGAGAAGCGCACGAGTTCGAGCTTGCGCTGCCGGATCGTCTGCGCGACCGCCCTGGCGGCGCGCGTCTGCTCAACGGTCCACAGGCCGTGCCGTTCGACGAAGGTTTTGCCGGTGGAGATTTGGCGCGGAGGCATCAGACGGCCTCAATGCCCATTCGCCCAGCTTTTTGTCTCTTGGCGCGCGGCATCCGTGCGCTGCCAGTAACCCTGCCAATCGGCCGCCGGACCGATGCCGTCAACGCAGGCCGGGCCGGTGATTTTTCCGGCTGCCGCGGCGTCGAGCACCATCAGGGGCTTTTCGCCTTTGCCGGAATCATCGAGCGCCTGGCGCAGCAGTCGCCGATAGAAGCTGATCGCCTTGTCGGAGGTGCCGAGATGCTCCTCGGTGCGATCCTGGATCGTACCCATCGACTCGCAGGCCCACTGATCGTGCACGTTGATGTCGACGCCCATCCCCGTGTAGGTCGTGTGCGCCTGCTCGTGCGCATCAAAACCGTATTCGTTGCTCTTGTTCTTGCGCGGGACGTAATCCGGCAGCTCATACAATTCGAGGCGCTGGTTGCGCATCGTGTCCTTGTCGACGGCTGCGCCGAACGAGGTGAAGATCGCGTACCAGTAATGCCTGGTGTCGTCGATCGGCACATGCCATTGCGAGATCGTCATCTCGCGACTCATCGGAATGATGAAGGCGTTGGGAAAGATCAGATTGGTGAGGCGCACGTGCGCTCTGCCGCTGCCGATCTCACGCAATGTCGCAAGCCGAAAGCCGTAGGCGGTCGGCTCGATCTCGATGCGCGGCCGCGGAAACTCGCGCATGATCTGCGTCATCGGCATGTCGGAGTCCTTGGACGTATCGCGGAACATCCGGCCGTAGCCGTTGTTCGGGTCTTCGTCCTCGAAGAAGCGGTGCAGAAACGATGTGTGCACCGGATCGACGCCGACCTCGAGCGATTGCAGCCAGTTGCAATCGATCATGCCTTTGAACGCAAAAGTGTGCGTGCCGGGCGCGACAAAGCAGTCGAAATCCGGGAATGCCGGCGGCTCGCCAGGGCCCAGATAAGCCCACAGGATGCCGCTCTTCTCGGCCACCGGATAGGACTTCTGTTTGATGTTGGCGCACAAATTGCTGGTGTCCGGCTCGGCCGGCGTCTGCAGGCACTTGCCGGTGACGTCGAACAGCCAGCCGTGGAAGGCGCAGCGCAGACCGCCGTCCTCGAGACGCCCATAGGCCAGATCGGTGCCGCGGTGCGGACAGTGGCGGCCGATCAGACCGTAGCGGCCCTTGTCGTCCTTGAACGCGACCAGGTCTTCGCCGAGGAGCCGTACCGCCTTGACCGGACGGTTGCCGGCAAGCTCGTCAACCAGCGCCGCCGGCTGCCAATAGCGCCGCATCAGTGTGCCCGCCGCGGTGCCCGGATTGGTGCGGGTGATGAGATCGTTCTGTTCAGCGCTGAGCATGCGAAGATATCCCTGTTGCCCAGCGATAATAGCGCCGAATTCGTAGGGCGGGCAAAATCGCTTACTCCGCCATTCCGTGCGGGCAAGGCGCGTCGGCGATCTTGCCCACGCTGGACGCGCCTTGCAGTGCGCCATGCCTGCCCCACAAGTCTAATGCCCCGGCAGCGCCAAAACCTTGGGCTTGGCCGGCAGCGTGGTCTTGGACACCACGACGGTCGGGACCTCGGCGCGTTCGACATCGAAGTTTTCGCGTGCGCGGTCGAGAAACCGCGCAAGCGTATATTGATCGAAAAAATGCATCGGAATGACGAGCTGCGGCTTCAGCGCGGCCAGTACCTCCATCATGCCGTCGAGATCGAGCGTCAGCGAGCCGTCGACCGGCGCCATCACCACGTCGACGCGGCCGATGTCGTCGAGCTGCTGCTTGGTCAGCGTATGGTGCAGATGACCGAGATGCGCGATGCACAGGTTCGCCATCTCGAAGATGAAAATCGAGTTGCCATATTTTTCCGTCGTGCCGGCGAAGCTGCGGATGTTGGTCGGCACGTTGCGCACGCGCACATCGCGATATTGCACGTCCCAGATCGCCGGCCTGCCGGGCGTTTCGCTCCAGCCGCGCAGCACGTATTTGATCGCCGGATCGGGATGATCGGTGTAGTGCGTGTCGTGCGCGTGATTCATGGTGGCGATGTCGGGAATAACCGCCGGCCGCACATAATCGTTGTAATCGGTGGCGATGCGCACGCCCTGCGGACTTTCGAGCAGAAACGTGGCGTGACCGATATATCTGATGCGCACCTGATCGGCATTGAGCGCGGCGAGATCGAAGGCCGCGGGCACGACGCGCGGGCGCGTGTTGGCGACCAGGCCAGGACACGACCGCGCCGCGTCGGCTTGCGGTGCCGGCTGTTGCGCGGGCTGCGCACCGGCGATGCCGCCGCACAACGCCAAGCTCAGTGCGGCCGGAACAGCGACAATCGCAAGCTTGCGCAGCAGAAACGCCGAGCCTTTCGCAAAGCCGTTCATGCCTCGCTCCGTTCCGGATCGCCAGCCACGCCTTATATGACAGCAAGCTTGGCGTGGAACTTGGCATGGAACGCGGCGGCAACGCTACAGTCCCGCGTTGGGGCGAATACAACAGGGAACATTGGGATCCATGATCATTCGCCCGCGCTTATTGTTTGCCGTTTTCTGGATCGCCTGGATGGTGAGCTGGATGGTCGCGGCGTTCTGGGCCAACCGCACGGCAAAGCGTGCATTTACCTGGGACACGGTATTCTATCAGATCACGGTCCTGATCGGCGCGGCGCTGCTGGCGCCATGGACGGCGCGACGGCTGAACCTGCCGCGGCTCTGGCACGTCGGCTACGACGGCGGCATCGCGCTGGCGCTGCTGACCTTGGCCGGATTGTTGTTCACGTGGTGGGCGCGCTTCCATCTCGGACGGCTGTGGTCGGGCACGATCACCCGCAAGGAAGGCCATCGCGTGATCGACACCGGGCCGTACGCCCTGGTGCGGCACCCGATCTATACCGGATTGATCTTCGCGTTGTTCGCGACGGCGATTGCGCAGGCGACCTTCACCGGCCTCGCGGGCGTGGTGTTGATCGCTTTCGGATTGTGGGTGAAGGCGCGGATCGAGGAGCGCTTTCTGACGGCGGAACTTGGCGCCGACGCTTACGGCGCCTATCGGCGCCGCGTGCCGATGCTTGTTCCAGGAACCATGATTTCAGGTACCAGGAGTCAGATACCCGATCCCTGATCGCTGATGTCCTGTCACGGATTCGAGCTAATCAATCCGCGTTCCGTCACGACAATCCACGCGCCGTTCTGGCGCTTGATCTCGCCGACGCGGCCGAGACCGGGAAGCGTGCCGCCGGAGGCAACCAGGAACATGCTGCCGTAGCGGGTTTCGATCATGGCGCGGCCGTTGCGCACATCCTGCACGATCCAGTCATGGAGCACAGGCACGACAGGGACCGCCTTGGCTGCTGGCGCCGGCGCGGCGATCGAGCCGGTAACTTCGGGCGCGGCCGCGGTTGCGACCCTCTTGCCGAACCGATCCACGGCCTCGGAGATGTGCGTCAACTTGCCCGCCTGATCGGTCTGAGCGTGCTCCATATTGCTGAACCGCTCGGCGATCTTGCCAAATTGCGCGTTCGCGCTGCGGCTTTCGCTGTCGAGGCTCGTCTTGAGCGCGGACAGTTCGGCGCGTTGATTTTTCAACGCCTGGATCACATCGCGCGAGTCTGCGGTCCGTGTCACGGTAGCCGGCGCCGCATTCTGATGGCCGAAACCGAAGGCTGCCAGCGATCCGGCGAGCGCGCCGATCCCGGCCGCGCCGGCAATCGTCGCCGCCAGCAGCGCGAAACGAAACGAGCGCTGTTGCGGACCCGGACCAGCGGCAGCCGCACGTGGCGCCTCGTCCACCGGCACACGAAACAGAGCGGGCAGCGCGGTAATGGATTTGACCGGCGCGCCGCGAACCTCTTCGATCGCCGGCTCCTCGATAGTCTCGCCGCCACCGAGCTGCGGGGATTCGATGTTCGGCAATTGGCCGGCGGCGCTGCTCTCTGCGCTAGCCGGAGGCTCGCGCTCGGATGCCGCAGGCGACGCCTTGACGGCTTCGGGCTCGTTATTTTCGCCCGTGGCCTTGCCCTGATCCTGATCGTGGCGGTCGTCCATGGCAGATCCTCCGGATTGCGCGGATTTTGGCGACCCTTCGTTAACCACCGACCCTTAGCAATTCGTTACCGAAATGGTGCTTCGCGCGGCGGCATGCGCACATCCTTAACCGCCCGCGCCGTGGCGCGGACGGTTACGAATTCCAGTGAGAAACGGCGATCCGGTCTCAGCCGCGGCCGGCAATCACGCGCTGGCGTGATTGATGAACTTTTCCGGCGGCTTCTCGCCCCATTGCGAGCGCAGCGCTTCGTCGGCCGCAATCAGATTGGAGCCGTTGGCGAGGTTGAGCCGGTCGCTGTCGGCCCAATGCTCGTGCACGCGGCCCCACGGATCGGCCCAGTAATCGTAGACTTGGCTGCCGAGAACGTGGCGGCCGATGCCCCACATGTGTTCGTATTTGCCGGATTCCTTGAGATACTCGTGCCCCATGCACACGTCGTCGATATCGGGGACCTCGAACGACATATGGTTCAAGCCTGTCTTCGGGTGATTGAGACAGAAGAACACGTGATGATCGACGTAGGTGTCGCCGCGGTCGCAGCGGTTGAACGAGCCGATCAGATTGTCCTTCTGTTCGGCGTAGACGTCGTCCGAACAGATCATGCCGAGCGTGTCGCGGAACCAGCCGACGGTTTCCTTGAATTTCGGGGTCATCAGTACGCCATGCCCGATGCGCTTGACGTGCGCCGCGCCGCGCGGCAGCCGCATCAGTTCGCCGGCGCGCGCGGTCGGGACTTCGCCGGAATTGAGTCTTTGCCGCTTCACCGGGATCGGGGCGACTTGCTCGATGCCGCAGACCACTTCGATCTGATAGCCGTTCGGCTCGGTGAGCCGCACGCGCTTGCCGCCGCCTGGCTCGTCGATGGTCTCGACGCCCGTGGCGCCAGGCGCCTTGGCGAGCCGCTTCAGGTCATCTTCGCTCTCGACGTAATAGGCAAGTCCGACGAATTTCGAATCGCCCTTTTCGGTGATGTGGAGATGATGCGCCGGATCGGTGCCGCGCATATAGAGCGCGTTGGCCGTGCGGTCGGACCGGTGCATGCCGAACCGCGTCAAAAATTCTTCCATGACATCGAGGTCGGGCGCGCGCAGGCGTCCATACGCGATATCGGTGACTTTGGCCCAGGCCATGTGGTCCCTCCTGAATTGGATATCTCTCGGCGGATCGGTGCAATTTGCCACGATCCGCAGGGCGGAGCTAGCTTGATCTCATTCCGGCCGTCCGCGCAATCGCAGCAAAAATGCGGGTCCGCCCGTGCTTATAAAGGCCCTGACCAGAACCCATGACGATCATTATCACCGACCAGGACGTGCGCCGGCTGCTGCCGATGCGCGAATGCATTGATGCCATGCGCGTGGCGTTTCGCGAGTTCGCCGCGGGCCGCGCGGTCAACCGGCCGCGCATGCGCTATCTGGTCGAGCATCCCGATCCGGACCGGCGCTACATGGCCAACGTCCATGTCGGCGCCGTGCCGTCATCCGGCATTGCCTGCGTGCGCGCCGGCTCGCAGATCATGCGGCCCGCGACCGCCGCGCACGAGCGGCGCACCTACGAAAATCCGCAGGCGTTCAACTGGGGCTTTGTGATTTTGTTCAGCATCGAGACCGCCGAGCCGCTGGCGCTGCTGCACGAGTTCGAGCTGTCCGGCATGCGGGTCGGCGCGACAACCGCCGTCGCGGTCGATGCAATCGCACGGCCGGACGCCCATACGCTCGGGTTGTTCGGCACCGGCAAGCAGGCGCGCAACGCGCTCGAAGCGATTGCGCTGGTCAGACCGATCGAACGCGTGAATGTCTATAGCCCGGACGCCGAACACCGCTCTGCCCTCGCAAGGGATTTGTCGCGCGATGGTCTCGCGGTCAACGCGGTGGAAGATGCGCGCGCGGCAGTGCGCGACGCTGATATCGTCTGCTGCGCGACGAGCGCGATGAAGGCCGTGTTTGACGGCGAATGGTTGGATGAGGGCCAGCTTGTTGTCTCAATCGCCAATTCCGACGTGACCAACAAACGCTCTGAAGTCGATCGCAGGACCTATGAGCGCGCGCGATGTGTCATCGTCAACGATTGGGAGAGTGTCCTCGATAACGACCAGACCGAGCTGCTCGATCCGATCGAGGGCGGCATCATCGGCCGCGACCGCGTGTACGAACTTGGCACGCTGCTCAACGGCGCGGTCAGCGTCAAACAGCATCCGCGCGGCGGCGCCGAGCAAGGAATCATCTACTACAAGAACAATTCCGGCCTGGCGATCCAATTTGCCGCAGCCGGCGGCGTACTCTATCGCAAGGCCCTGGCCGAAGGATCGAATAAAGTCATTCCGACCGAGTGGTTGGGCAGCGACTTGTCCGCCTACTACAAGGCGGGATTCCGGCCGTCGCCGTGAGGGGCTTACAATGAACTTCAACCGTATCCGCAATGTTATCTGGGCCGCTGCGACTCTGGTGGCCATGGCGACGCCGGCGCACGCTCAGGATGTCGCCGGCTTTTACCGCGGAAAGCAGATCACGCTCGTTATCGGTTACGGCCCCGGCGGCGGCTACGACATCTATGCGCGCATGCTCGGACGTTTCCTGGGCGCGCATATTCCGGGCCATCCGATCATCGTGCCGCAGAACATGCCGGGCGCCGGCAGCCGCAGCGCCGCGAACTGGCTGTTTCGGGTGGCGCCGCAGGATGGCAGCGTGATCGCGACCTTGGGCCAGGCCACGCCGACCGATCAGGCGCTCAGCCAGCCGGGCGTGCAGTTCGACGCGCGCAAGTTCAACTGGATCGGAAATCTCAGCGTCGTGAACAACATTCTTTACGTAACCGCGGCAAGCGGCGTGTCGACGTTCGCGCAGGCCAAGACCAAGTCGCTGGCGATCGGCGCCACCGGCGCAAGCTCGCCCTCGGTGCTGTACCCGCAGGTGTCCAACAATTTGCTCGGCAGCAAGTTTCGCATCATCGCCGGCTATCCGGGTGGCGGCGACATCAACATCGCGGTCGAGCGTCACGAGCTGGACGGCCGCGGCAGCGATTCCTGGGCCTCGATCAAGGCGACGCACGCCGACTGGCTGCGCGACCACACCATCAATTTTTTGTTCCAGATCGGGCCGCGGCGCGAAGCCGACTTGCCGGACGTGCCGCTGTGGACCGATCTCGCCGCGAATGACGATCAGCGCCAAATCCTCGCGCTGCTGTCGGGCGACGTATCGGTCGGCCGGCCGATCCTCACGGCGCCCAACGTTCCGGCCGAGCGTGTCAAAGCGCTGCGTCAGGCATTCGACGACACGATGCGCGATCCGCAATTCATCGAGGCGGCGAAGCAAGCGCACATGGAGATGGCGCCGATGAGCGGCGAGGAGTTGCAGCGGACTGTCGGCGATATCGTGTCGGCACCGCCGCGCATCGTCGCCATGGTGAAAGACGCGATCACGATCAAGGACGTCAAGAAAAAGGGGCAATAGCGCCAATATCCACCGTGTGAGAATGCCCCTTGCGGGACATGCTCATATCCGAACGGCACGACACGCCGAGTGGTTCACGGCCGATAGTCAGCCGCGCTGGTTTCGTCGACGCGGATTTTGCACATGCCGTTGAAGACCGGCGTCAGCACCGCGGCGATTATGAGGTTGAGGATCACGGTATAGAGCGCGCTGTAACCCGGGAAGCCGTGACCCGCGATGACCAGCGGATAGTTCGGCGCGAGCTTGGCGGCGACGAACATCCAGGTGCCGAGCCCGATGCCGACGAGCCAGCCGATCAGCAGCGCCCAGTCGTTGAACCAGCGCGTGTAGCAGCCCAGCATGACCGACGGCAGTGTCTGTATGATCCAAATGCCGCCAAGAAGCTGCAGATAGATCGCGAATTTCTGCGGCACGAACACGATGAATGCGAGCGCGCCGAACTTGACGATCAGCGACACCCACTTCGCCATCTGCGATTCCTGCCTGTCGGTGGGATTCCGATTGATGAACTCGCGATGGATGTTGCGCGTGTACAGATTGGCCGCCGCAATCGACATGATCGCCGCCGGTACCAGCGCGCCGATACCGATGGCCGCGAAGGCGATGCCGACAAACCAGGACGGGAAGGTATGCAAGAACAACGCCGGCACCGCGAAGCTGTTGCCGAATTGCTTGAAGCCGCCGGCAAATTCCGGAAGCCCGCTCACTCCCGTGGCGATGGCAAAGAAGCCGACCAGCGCCAGCAGGCCGAGCATGAACGAGTAGCCCGGCAACAGCGCCGCGTTGCGGCGCACCGCGTGTCCGCTGCTGGCGGCCAGAATACCCGTGATGGAATGTGGATAGAGGAAAAGCGCCAGCGCCGATCCCAGCGCCAATGTCGCGTAGACGCCGTACGCGCCGGTCGTCGTGGCGCTCGGAACGGCGAGCAGCAGCTTAGCCGGAGGTATTTTGGCAAAGATGTTGCCGAATCCGCCCAACTGGATCGGAACCACGATCACGACGGCAAAAGCCGTGAGGTAGATCAACAGATCCTTGACGATAGCGATCGAGGCCGGCGCCCGCAGGCCGCTCGTATAGGTAAAAGCAGCAAGTATGACGAAGGCGATGATGAGCGGCACGTCGCCCGCGTAGCCGGTTCCAGAAACGCCCATGCCGCCAATCACGACCTGCAGGCCGACCAGTTGCAGCGCGATGTAAGGCAAGGTGGCGACAATGCCCGTGATCGCGATGGCCAGCGCCAGCCAGCGATTGCCAAACCGGCCACGGACGAAATCCGCCGCCGTGACGTAATTGTGCTTGCGGCAAACGTACCAGAGCCGCGGAAACACCAGGAACAGAATCGGATAGATCATAATCGTGTAGGGCACCGCGAAGAACGCGATGGCGCCGGCTCCGAATGCAAGCGCCGGCACGGCGATGAAAGTGTAGGCGGTGTAGAGGTCGCCGCCGATCAGGAACCACGTGATCAGCGTACCGAAACGCCGGCCGCCGAGGCCCCATTCGTGCAGCTGGTCGAGGTCGCCCTTGCGCCAATGCGCGGCGACAAAACCCAACACGGTGATGAGCCCGAACAGCAATATGAAGACAGTGAGGGCGGTCCAATTGAGCTCTTGCACGGCGAGTCTCCCGATCGATTTCTACTTGACGTCTGCTTCGCGGGGCGAGAACCCGCCGCGCTAGGCGTCAGTCGCGAAATAGACAATCGCGGTGAGAACCGCTCCGAGGAGCACCCAGAGCATTTGATACCAGTAGAAGAAGGGGATGCCGATCCAAGACGGATCGACCTTGTTGTAAAAGGGCACCCAGAGACTGACGATGAATTGGATCAGGAAGAGCAGATACCACCAGCTCCATCCCGATCGCTCGCCGTGCTGACCCATTTGTTTCCCCCCGCATCTTGCCGTAGGTCATCGCCTCTCGGGACCGGCTGTCCGGACTTTGCGCCCGATGCCCATCCCAGCCGCGGCTGTTTGCCGTCGCTGCCACGAATCATAATCGCGCGCCGCCGCAATGCAAGGCGGCGAAGATGGTGGAGAAAGCACGATGCGGCAGCGCAACAAAACGTTGCGACGGCGCTAGGCCGCGGTTTTTTCCGCCGCGACGGCACGCTGCATAAAGTCCACAAACGTGCGCGCGATCTCTTCCTCGTACGGGCCCCATTCCGGAAACGGGATCAGCGGCACTTCCTGGTCGGCGATCGGCAACTGATGCACCTGACTGCCCGGAATGAGTTTGTGGGCCACCGCGGCACTGGCGCTGGAATGCGTCTGGTCGTTGCCGGGAATGATCATGACCGGCACCTTGATCGAATGCAGCTCCTGCTCGGTGACACCCATGACGGGATATTTGCCACCGGCTTCGAAAACCTCTTTCCAGCGCGTGAACACCTTGATGAATTTATCAACAGGGAGGTTGGCCAGATAATCGCGGCCGCGCGGATTTTCCTTAAAGCGCTCCTTCCAGGCATCCATGGCGCAAACCGCCGCCATGCCGCCCTCCTTGGCCGCTTTGAGAAACTGGCCGTAATAGTTCTCCGGCAGGCGGCCCGCGGCGAAAGCGCCGCCGGTGACGCGCAGCAGCAACAGACCGCGCACCGCTTGCGGGTATTTCAAATAGAACCGGATCGAGGTGCGCGCGCCGGCCGACGAACCGCAGAAGAACGCCGGCAGCGCATCGTTCTGGCGCATCAATTCGTGCATATCGGAAAGCCACGGCGCCTCTTCACCCTCGTCGCCGTCGATCCAGAGGTCGGAAGCGCCGGTGTTGCGCCGGTCGTGTAGCATGACGCGAAAACCGTTGCGCGCGATCTTCTGCGCCATCGGCACGAATTCGTCGTAGCCGCGCCGGCCGCCGGTGGTCGCCATCACCCACGGACCGCGTTCGCCGATGACTTGCCAATTGATATTGACGCCGTTGATTTTGGTGAGTGGCATTGAACGCTCCCTACCCCGTTATGTCTTGCCAACCGGCGCGCCGCGGGCGCACAGATTGGAGCGGGCGATGGGAATCGAACCCACGACACTCAGCTTGGGAAGCTGATGTTCTACCACTGAACTACGCCCGCACTGGGCGGAGAATAGCGAAGGCCAGCATCATGCCGCAAGGCCGCGCGCCGCCCGCAGGACCGATCAATGCCGGCGGACAGACTTGAATTTCTCTCGCCGCCCGGCGCGATCGAGCCGACCGGCCCGTGGAGCCTCGGCGTCCGCGCCGGCGATCTCGTGTTTGTTGCCGGGATGCGCGGGATTGATCCTGCGACGAACATACTGGTCGAAGGCGCTGAGGCACGTATACGTCAGGCCTTTCTGAATATGCGGACCGTCGTGGCCGCGGCGGGCGGGGAGCTGCGCGATGCCGTTCGGCTTGTGGTCTACGTCACCGACATGGGCCGCCATCGCCCGCTTGTGAACAAAATCCAGGAAGAGCTATGAGGCGCATCACCCTATCCACCGCGCACCATCGTGGAGGTAAGCGGGCTTAACCAGGACGACAGTGTCGAAGTGGAGGGAACTTTCCTTTGCCCGAAGAGCCCAGGAACGGCGTAGCCGGCTTTCGAATCGAGTAGCATCAGCGATTCACCCCGTCGCAGACGAGCGATGCCACCGAGCGTCAGGAACTTTGTTCCATCAAATGGCGTAGTCTCGATCAAACAATCACCACAGTTACGCGCGATTTCACACCGGCGTGAGCATGCGGGGGAAGGGTGACGATAATGGGCTTCGGGTTCTCCTGTCCAAAGACCGGAGCAGAGATCGACCCCGGCATCGAGGCCACCGAAGCCGATTTTGCGTGCTCGGATGGTGGCCGGTTTGCGGCCCTTTACATCCGCCGCCCGCATTGCGGTGAGCACCACGAAATCGAGATCGAGCGCGACGCGCTGGACGAGGCGGCGTAATCCCGATATCGGCCTAGATCGGCCTCTCGCCCAGCACCGTGACCCGACGCATCAGTCGGCGCTCGTCGTTGGAAAAATCGGTGCGAGCGTGCAACGCGCAGCGATTGTCCCACATCAGGAGATCGTTCACGCGCCAGACGTGCGCGTAGATAAACCCCGGGTTTTCCTGATGAGCGAACAGGACATTCAGAAGCTCGTCGCTTTCCGCCTCGGGCAGGCCTTCGATCGCGATCGTCATCAGGCGATTGACATAGAGCGCCTTGCGGCCGGTTGCCGGATGGGTGCGAAACACCGGATGCGCAAAGTGCGGCACGCCTTCTTTGATCTGCGTGCCGCGCTTCATCGAGGCATTGTCGTAGTCGTAGGCGTGCAGAGCCTTTCGGCCGTCGAGGCGGCGCTTGATGTCGTTCGGCAACGTCTCGTAGGCCTTGTAGGCGTTGGCGAACAGCGTGTCGCCGCCGGCGCCGGGAATCTCGATGGCGTACAGCATCGACGCCATGGCGGGTTTTTCCTGATAACACTGATCGGAGTGAAATTGCATCTCGCCGTCAGGCAACGCACCGATCTGTTTGCCATTCTGGCGTATGTTGGAAATCAGCATCACCGCCGGGTTGTCGGTGGTGTAGCGGCGTGTGTGGCTGAGCGCGAGCGAACCGAAGCGTTCGGCGAAACGCACCTGATCGGTCTCGCTCAAATGCTGATCGCGGAACAGCACGACGATATTGTCGTGCCAGCAGTCGCGGATGCTCTCGAACAGCGCATCCGTCATCGGCTGGCTCAAATCCACATTGAGGATTTCCGCGCCGAGCGCCGGCGACAGCGGCCGCGTTCGCAACTGATTTGCCGGTTGCCGGGCATCCGCGGCAACGGCTTGCGTCGTGGTCTGCATCGGCGGCTCTCCATCCTTTATGACGGAGATACTATTCCCGCCCGAACTGCCGGCGCAATTCGGTTTTGGCCTTTTCCAGCGTGCGGCGGCGGCTGGCGGGCAGATTCCTGCCGGCTCGGTTGATGAAGAAGGTCAGCATCGAAATTGCCGAGCGATATGGATCAGATTTCCTTCGCTGGCTGCGCTCCGCCGACCGTTTCAGCGAGGCAGCAATGCGTTTGGGGTCGCGTCCTTTGAAAACACCGCCTTCGAGATCGAGGGCGTCACTTTCACGGGTCACGCGGCCGGACCAATAGCGCGTCCCCCTGCGGCGCACCGTCTTGCGCCGCGCCGTCTTTCGGCGCGCTGTCGTGCGGGCCATCGCGTTTCTCCTGCACTACCCGCCAAAGAGAATAGTGCAGGAGCTGACTTTGTTCCGCTCCGGACGCGACGGCACCCCTTACAGCGGATGCTGCCGCTGGTTCACTTCGATATTGGTGCCCCACGGATCGTGGATGAACAGGAGCTTCACGCCGTTCGGCAGCGCTTCCGGGCCGCGGTCGAACTTAATGCCGTTCGCCTCGAACCGCTTCGCCGCCACATTGATGTCGAGCACGTCGAAGCCGATGTGATCGAGGATGTGGCCTTTGGTAGCAACGGTCGGCGTATTGGTCTTGGTGAAGGTGAGGTTGGCGCCCGGAACATCATCGGACTGGCTGGTGCCGCGCATGCCGGGCTTGGCGCCGAAGTTTTTTGCGTACCAGGTCTGGATTTCGGGAATCGCCGCTTCCGGCACGAAGAAATGGACATGCTGGAACACGATCGGGGCGCTCTGGGTCTTGTTCTCGAGAATCTCGATGCGCAAACCGTCCGCGGTCATCACAAAGGCCTGATCGTCGCGGCCGTTGCGGCCGGGCAGCACCGGCACACCGGCGGCCTTCCACTTGGCCGCCGTCGCCGCAACGCTAGGGACAGTGAAGCCAACGTGATTGATGACGGTGCCTTCGGTGCCGCCACTCGATGGCGACGCGCCCGGCGGCAGATTTAGGAACACGATCACGCCCGGAAAGCGCACGTATTGAAGCGGTGCGCCTTCGGCTTTGACGACAGTGCCGCCCATGCCGGCAAAAATTTTCGCATTGGCGGCAACGTCGACCGAGTTGAGATGCAGATGCCCCATGGTGACGCCGGTTTCGTTCGGCGGCATAGTTTGCGCTAACGCCGAGCCCACGGCGAAGCTGGCAACGAGGCCTAGTGCGGCAATAACTGCTTTCACAATGCCCTCCCTGATCGAAAACGCGCCGTTGATCGGCGTTGTTTGGCAAAGCTACCACGAGGGCAATCACGGCGACAGCCGCGCCTTCAGCCTCGATCGCGCTCACGCGATGCCGGCGCCGCCGCGCCGCTATTCGGCAGCGATAGCGTGAGTGGCCGGCGACGCAAACTCGGCAAGACACCTTGACAGCGCCTCGCCTTCGGGATCGAGCAGCGCCGCGGTGCGCGCGCTGGCAACGGCGTCAATTGCTTGCCGTACTGGAATTCGGTCAGCGAGCGCGGGCTCGATCACCTGCGCAACGATCGTCTGATAATTGCCGCTGCCCCGCTTATGCGTATCCCCGTAGCCTTTGACGAGGCGCGCGCACTCCGCGATCTCGAGCGCGAGATCGGCGGACAGCGGCGCGGCCTGTGCGATCAGGCGCAGCCACGCCTCGATTGCGCGCTGCTCCTCGCGATAGCGATACGTTCGCGGCCGCAATGCGCGCAGTTTGGCGAGCAGATAAAAGCGCAAATAGCCGAACAACGACGCCGTGTTGATTTCCATGCCCCAATGCGCGTGGCCAAGCGCCGGATGCCGGTCGGCGTAGGCCAGAATCCGCGTGCCGAGCCAATGCGGCAGGATCGAGCAGAATTCTTCGACCCCAGGCTTGAGGAATTCGGTGACGGCGAACGGCTGTCCGGGTTTGATCCCCATTTGCGCGGCGATCCGCCCCGCTCTGGCGGGGTCGATCTTGGCCTGCGCGACGCGAATCACGTCCTCATACGACATGCGCACCGCGAGATGCCGTGCCGTCTCGGCGACGAGCCCGCCGCCGGCTTCAGCCTTCGCGTCGGCATCGCGCACCAGCGTGAGACGATCGAGATAAAGCCGCGCGTAGCCGATGTCCTGATAGGCGGCGAGCCGCCGCACGCCTTCGCTCGCGAATGCGCGAGCGGCTTGCGGCAGGCGCGCGACCTCGCTGTCGAGTTCGGCGGGCGATGACCCAGCCTGTGGCGCGCGCTTTCCCGGAGCCGCAGCCGGCTGCGGGCCGTTCTGCGCGGCCGCCAGACCGGCGCGGAAGCCACGCAGGTTTGACTCGACCGCTTTGCCGTCGGTGCGGATCGCCGCCTCGAACGCCTCGGCGGGAATCGGCAGCGTGCCCGTGCCCGCGACCACGCCTAGCATGACCGCACTGATCATGGCGCCGCTCTGGCGCGCGATCGCTTCCAGATCGAGCAGAAGCGAATTTCGTGAGTTCTTCTGCACCGCCTCGATCAACCGCTGCTGATCGTAGCGGCCATCCGCCATCGCCATCTTCTCGACCACCAGATAGGAGCGGCTGGTCGAGGCTATCGTCGTCGTGCGGTCTGACGTCACGTAGCCGCCGGCAACAACGCGGCCAGCTTCCATCAACTCGCTGGCGACGACGAGGTCGACGTCGCCGACGCCCGGCGCGAGTGCCAGGATCGGACGCCGGTCACTCGTCGCGACCTGCGGCAACAGCTCGACGTGATAGGTGGTCGCGCCGGTGCGCTGAGCCACGCCGGGGATCGACGTCGATTGGACCGGGAAACCCTGGCTTGCGGCCGCGGCCACAATCCAATCGGTGAGCACACCACCGCCTTCGCCACCCAGCGCGGCAATGAGAATGGTCATTGGGCGCACGACCGACTGGTCGGCAAGCTTCTCGAGCGGCGCGTTTAGCGATGCGTCTTTGCTTCCCCCTCGTGCAGAAGGGTTAGGAAGCGGCGAATTGGTCTCCGCGGAAGCAGGTGAGGTGCCGCGCATCCAGCCGATCGCAGCGCTGCGCAGGCAAAACAGCGTGCGGTCCCACCAACTCGGATTGCTGATGACATCGGTGCGATAGAACGACGGACAGAGCACAGCAGCGTGCGCGACCTCGCCGCATAATCCACAGCCGACACAGCTTTCAACGACGGTCGCTACCGGATCGGTCCGCAGTGGATCGGGATTCGGCTTGATCGTGAGCGAGGGGCAGCCGGACAGCCGAATGCAGGAATGATCGCCGGTGCAGATTTCGTCGTCGACGCCGAAGCGCGTCGTCACCACGCGCTCGCCGCGTTTGAGCTTTTCGGAATTTTCGACGCGCAGCCGACGCTGGAGCGCCAGCATGCATTCGCCATCCGCGATGATGACCTTCAATCCGCGCTCGGCCGTGCGCATCGCTTCTTTGAGCGTCGCCACCATCTTGGCGACACTGTAGGTGCGCACGGTGCGCAGCCAGGTCACGCCGAGCGAGCGCACCGTGCGTTCGATGCTGATGCCGGTCGGCGTGCCGGAGCGGTTCGCATTGCTCGACGGCAGGTATTGCTGGCCGGTGGCCGAGGCGTAGCCGTTCTGCATCACGATCAGAACGCCGTCGCCCTTGTTGAACATGTTTGAGGCGACGCCGGTGATCAGTCCGTTGTGCCAGAAGCCGCCGTCGCCCATCACGGCAATCGGCCGCTTCGCCATATTCGGACCGACCGCCGCGGCACTGGCAAGCGACATGCCGTAGCCGAGGATCGAGTTGCCGAGCGAGAACGGCGCAAAGGTCGCGAACGAATGGCAGCCGATGTCGGCGCTGATATGCGTTGGCCCGATCTCGCGCTGCGCCAGCTTGATGGCGGCAAAGACCGGCCGCTCCGGACAGCCGGTGCAGAAATTCGGCGGACGCGGCGGAATATCGCCCGCGGCGGCAAGTGCGTCCGCCTTATGGGCCAGCATGCCTTTGACGCGCGCAGCGATCCCGTCGGCGCCGATCCCTGCCGGGCGCGCTTCGATCAGGAACGCCGCGATACCGCGCAAAAACACTTCCGAGGTGTAATCTCCGGTACGTGGCAAGCAGCCCTTGCCTAACACGCGCGTTGCAATGCCGGCGCCGCGCAGAATGACGTTGATCTGTTGCTCGACGTAATCGGGCGAGCCCTCTTCAACCACGAGCACCGCACGCTTTTCCGCACAAAATGCAGTCACCTCTTCTGGCACCAGTGGATACGCGACGTTGAGCACATAGATCGGCATGCGCGAGCCGCCATAGAGATCGGCCAGATCGAGCCGGGCCAGCGCACGCAGCAGCGGATTTGCCAATCCGCCGAGAACGATGATGCCGACATCGTCGCGGTCGCCTGCGATGGTCTCGTTGAGCTTGTGTTCGCGAACGAATTTCTGCGCGGCCGGCAGCCGCTCTTCGAACTTCAGCCGCTCCTGCGTGAAGATGACCGGCGGGTGGGCGAGGCGGCTATATTCGAAACGCGGCGGCCCATCGAGACGGTGCCGGCCGCTATAGACGGCGCGTTTGTTGTCCTTCGCGATAAATTCGCCGGTCAGGTGGCAGGCGCGCACGCGCAGATCGAGCATGACCGGCGCATGGCTCGCTTCCGAAAGCTCGAATCCCTGCTCGACCATGTCGACGATGGTCGGCAGATCGGCGCGCGGATCGAGAAGCCACATCGAGGATTTCATCGCATAGGCGTACGAGCGCTCCTGAATGACGCTCGCACCTTCGCCATAGTCCTCGCCGAGCACGATCAGCGCGCCGCCGATGACGCCAGGCGAGGCGAGGTTAGAGAGCGCATCGGCCGCCACATTGGTGCCGACAATCGATTTCCAGGTCACCGCGCCACGCAGCGGATAATTGATCGAGGCGCCGAGCATCGCGGCGGCGGCGGCTTCGTTGGTGCAGGTTTCGACATGCACGCCGAGATCGGCCAACAGGTCCTCGGCATCAACCATGACGTCGAGCAAGTGCGATACCGGCGCGCCCTGGTAGCCGCCCACATAGCTCACGCCCGACTGCAACAGCGCCTTGGTGACGGCAAGGATGCCTTCGCCGCGAAACGTCTCGCCGGCGCCGAGCCGCAGTGCATCCACTTCCTTCTTGAACGAGCGTTCCATGGCGGGTGTTTCGCAGCCTATTGAAGACGAACTCGTATACCTGCTTTTGCCAAATCCGTCATTCAGGAGCACTGCGGGGCCTTATGAGTTCGTGCTCCGAAGGGCTCCCATGCCGACAGGGATGAGCCCGGACGCGGCATCGTCTCAGCTTGTGTTCCACGGCGCTCCGGGTAGGGTGCGGCTCGCCGGCAGGAGGGGAACCCGCCGGAAGGGCGTGGGGACCCTATGAGCGGCCAAATGACCGGCCAAGCGCAAATCGTCATCGACAAGGTGAATCACACCTACCGCCCGCCGCGCGGCAAGCCGGTGCTGGCGCTCGCCGACGTGTCGATTGAGGTTCGGCCGCGCGAGTTCCTCGCCATCCTCGGCCCATCCGGCTGCGGTAAATCAACACTGCTTTATCTCGTCGGCGGCTTTCTGCCGATCGAGACCGGCCACATCATGGTCGAAGGCAAAGCAGTCGCCGCGCCGGGCCCCGACCGCGGCATCGTCTTTCAGCACTTTGCGCTTTTTCCCTGGAAAACGGTCCGCGGCAACGTCCTCTATGGTCTCGAACGGCAGGGCTTGCCGCGCGCCGAGCGCGAACAGCGTGCCAAAGCCTTTATCGACCTTGTTGGCCTGCGCGGCTTCGAGGACAGCTACCCGTCGCAGCTGTCCGGCGGCATGAAACAGCGCACAGCGATCGCCCGTACGCTCGCCTTCGATCCCAATATCCTGCTGATGGACGAACCGTTCGGCGCGCTCGACGCGCAAACCCGTTCGCTGATGCAGACCGAATTGCTTAGCATCTGGCAACGCACACCAAAGACCGTTATTTTCGTCACGCACGACGTGCAGGAGGCGGTTTATCTCGCCGACCGCGTGGCGGTGATGTCGGCACGGCCGGGCCGGATCAAAGCGCTCGTCGACACCAAGTTCGAACGCCGCGATCCGAGCATGTTCCGCGAGAAGGCATTCGTCGAAAAGGTCGACGAGTTGTGGAATCTGGTGCGCGTCGAGGCGCTTAAGGCGCAGGAGGACAAGGCGCCGTGACGTTCATCATCGTCATTCCGGCCAAGCGGGCGCCATGAAATCGACGGCACTGCGCTATCTGCCGCTCCTGCTGCTGGCGCTCGGCTGGGAACTCTTGGCGCGCCTCAACATCGTGGATTCGCTCGCCTTGCCGCCGCTGAGCAAGGTTGCGGTCGCCTGGGTCGACCTGATGCGTGACGGCGAACTGGTCGACAACGGCGCGGTTTCGCTCTACCGCGGCTGCGTCGGCTTGTTGCTCGCCATCGTTATCGGCGGCGGGCTGGGCATGGCGATGGCGCGCTGGCGACTGCTCGACATTTTCCTCAATCCACTGGTCGAGTTGTTCTACCCGCTGCCGAAATCGGCGCTTATTCCAGTCACGGTGATCTGGCTCGGCTTTGGTGATGGTTCGAAAATTTTGTTGATCTTCCTCGGCTGCATGATTCCGGTCACCATCGGCGCCTATAATGGCGCGCGCGGCAGCGAACAGGTGCTGGTCTGGTCGGCGCGCAGCATGGGTGCGAGCCCGATGCGCATGATGTGGGACGTGGTGATGCCGAGCGCGCTTCCCGAGCTGCTCAACGGTATCCGCACCGCTCTGGCGCTGGCATTCATCCTTTTGGTCAGCTCCGAGCTGATCGTGGCGCAGCAGGGCTTTGGCTATCTGATCGGTTATCTCGGCTCGACCGGTTCGTACGAAGGCATGTACGCGGTAGTGCTGACGGTCGCCTTCCTCGGCTTTGCCGCGGACCGCATCTATCAAACAATCATGCAATGGCTGCTGCGATGGCGCGAGTAGAAGATCAGGCCTCACTGGCCGCGGCCGAAGCGGATGTTGCAGATGCCGCAACGCGGCGGCTCGATGTCGTATTTCGTGGCGGCGCCGCGGTGTTCTCCATTCTGATCCTTCTGATTGCCTGGGAGCTGTTCGCCCGCAGCGGCAAAGTAACGATGTTTATGCTGCCGCCGTTCAGTGTGGTGGCCAAATACATCGCCAAAGATGCCGCCTCGGGCGTCCTATGGATCAATCTCGGACTTACGTTGTATCGAGCCATGATTGGCTTCGTGATCGCGGCAATCGGCGGGATCGCACTGGCGACGCTGATGTCGCGCTTCAAGCCGGTGCGCTGGTTCTTCGATCCGATCATTTCGGTCGGCTTCCCGATGCCGAAGATCGCGTTCCTGCCGGTCATCATTCTGTGGCTGGGCGTCTACGACGTGTCGAAAATATCGATCGTGGTGTTCGACGCAATCTTCCCGGTGGTGACGGCAACGCTCGCCGGCATCGCCGCGGTCGAAAAGGAGCTGCTGTGGTCCGCCCGCAACATGGGCGCCAACGAACGCGAGCTGACCTGGCAGGTGGTGTTGCCGGCCGCGTCGCCGCAAATTCTGACCGGCCTGCAAGTCGCGCTGCCGATCGCACTGATCGTCGAAATCATCGGCGAGATGGTGATGGGCGGCTACGGGCTCGGCGGCGCCATGATGAGCGCCTCACGCTTTGCCAATTCGCCCGGCGTGTTCGCCGGCATCGTCGAGATCGCCGTCGTCGGTTTCGCCCTGATCAAGGCCACGGCGATGCTGCGCCGCCGGCTTCTGGTATGGCACCAGGAAGCGGCTTAACCAAATTCCGGCACGTCCTTAGCGGCTCGGTGCGGCAACCGATAGACTTGCGCTGCGGCAGCGTTTGCGCCGACAATCGGCGCCGAACGGCGCCGGCAAAGGCTTGGCAACAAAGCAAAGCCGTCAATCTGGGAGGGTCAATCATGCGCGCAGTTACTGCGGTTTTAGGTCTGGCTTTGATGCTGCTGGCGGGCGGCGCTGCGCGCGCCGAACCGGTTCAGATTCGTGTCGCCTGGGTCGCACCGATTGCAAACTGGATCTCCATCTGGCTCGACAAGAAGGAATTGGCCCAGCATCTCGGCAAATCCTACACATTCACACCGGTGCATTTTGCCGGCACTCCGCCGATGGTCACGGCGATTGCCAACAACGAGGTGGAAGTCGGCGACCTCGCATTCTCAACGCTGCCAATTGCGATCAAAAATGCCGGCCTCGACGACATTCGCGTCATTGCAGACGACTTCCAGGACGGCGTTGACGGCTATTGGACGATCCCGTTCGCCGTGCTCAAGGACGGGTCCATCAAAAAAGTGGAAGACCTCAAGGGCAAGGTCGTCGCCACCAATGCGGAAGGCAGCGCAGTCGACATCGCCATGAAGGCGATGCTGCACAAGCATGGCCTCGAACCCAATCGCGATTACACCGTCATCGAAGCGCCGTTCCCGGCGATGAAAGCGATGCTCTCCGAGCACAAGGTCGATCTCATTCCGGACGTTCTGCCGTTCGCGCTCGATCCGCAAATGAAGGCAATCGCAAGAACGCTGTTCACCGCCAAAGATGCCATCGGTAAATCGGAATTCGTCAGCTTCCAGGCGCGCAAGCCATTCATCGATGCGCATCGCGCCGCGTTGGTCGATTGGCTGGAGGACACGCTGCGCATCCTGCACTGGTACACGGACCCGAAGAACCACGACGAGACGGCGAAGATTGCCGCCCGGTTCGTCAAGGCGCCGCCCGAGCGGATGGGCTGGGTGTTTACCAAAACCGACGCCTATCGCGATCCCGATATGCTGCCTGACCTCGCCGCGCTGCAGCGGAATGTCGACATGACCAAGGAACTTGGCTTTGCGCAGGCGAGTTTCAACGTCAAGGCTTACTCCGACTTGAGCATGGTCAAGGAAGCGGCGCAGCGGCTGAAGTAACGAGCCGGCGCAGCCAGGACGCTAACGACGAGGTGCGGCAAGTCATACGCTTGCGCCGCACTTTCCGTATGCGCACAATTGTCCTAATAAGGCAGGCTGCCAGGTCGCGCGTCGACTCAGCCACGCCGAAAAGGCGTGGAACGGCGGCCCGGCAATCATAAAATCAGCGTCGGAGGATTTGATGCGTACTTTAAGTCTCGCCTGGGCGGTCGTCTGTGTGGTCGTCTCTGCCTTGGCGCTTGTGGGCCCGGCCCAAGCGGACCCGCTGAAGATTCGCGGCGCGTGGGTTGCGCCGGTGTCGAACTGGGCATCGATCTGGCTGGCAAAGAAGGACCTCGCCAAGCATTTCGGGCAATCCTACGTATTCGAACCGACGCATTTTGCCGGGACGCCGCCGATGGTCACGGCCATCGCCAACAATGAGGCGGAGATCGGCGATCTTGCATTTTCGACCCTGCCGATCGCCATTTCCAATGCAGGCCTCGATGATATCCGCATCCTCGCCGACGAGTTCCAGGACGGTGCGCCGGGATATCGCGACGACACCTATGAGGTGCTTGCCGACGGACCGATCAAGAAGATCGAAGATTTGAAGGGCAAGGTGGTGGCGACCAACGCCATCGGCAGCGGCGTCGATGTCGCCATGCGCGCCATGCTGCGTAAGCACGGGCTCGAAGCCAACCGCGACTACACGATTGTCGAAGCGCCATTCCCCGCCATGGCCGCAATGCTGACCGAGAAAAAGGTCGCTCTGATCCCGGCGATCTTACCGTTTGCGCTCGGTCCCCAATACAAGGTCGCCCGGCCGCTGTTTACCGTCCATGACGCGATCGGCGTCTCTCAGTTCGTAGTGTGGACCGCGCGCAAGCCATTCATAGACGCGCACCGCGCCGCGTTGGTCGATTTCATGGAAGACTCCATGCGCATCGAGCGCTGGTATCTCGATCCGAAAAACCATGACGCCGCCGCAGCGATCGCCTCGAAGATGACCAAACAACCGGCCGAGCGGTTCGGCTGGCTGTTCACCAAGCAAGACTATTACCGCAATCCGGACATGAAGCCGAACCTCGACGCGCTGCAGCAGAATGTCAACATGACCAAAGCTCTCGGTTTCGTCCAATCGAGCTTTGACGTGAAGACGCATTCCGATCTCAGCCTCGTCGAAGACGCGGCCAAACGGCTAAAATAAGCAGCATAACGCGCGAGGCGCCGAGCAACGGCGCCCGCACACCATCTGGGAGGAAACAATGCGTTTTACGAAACTCGCGATGGCGGGGCTGTGTGCGGCTTGTTTCGCCGGCGCTGCCGGCGCTGAGCCGCTGAAAATCAGCGAAGGCTGGGTTGCGCCCGGCAACTGGGCGTCGATCTGGCTGCAGAAGAAGGATCCGGCCAAGCATTTCGGCCAATCTTACGTCATGGTGCCGGAGCATTATGTCGGCACACCGCCGATGGTCACGGCGCTTGCCAACAATCAGGTCGCGATAGCCAACCTCGCTTACTCGACGCTCGGCATCGCCATTCAGAATGCCGGTCTGGACGATCTGCGCATCGTGTCCGACGAATTTCAGGATGGCGCGCCGGGTTACTATTCGCAGGAATTCATGGTCCTGAAAGACAGCCCTGTCCACAAAGTCGAGGACCTCAAGGGCAAAGTCGTCGCCACCAATGCCGAGGGCAGCGCCGTCGACGTCGCCATGAAGGCGATGCTGCACAAGCACGGCCTGGAGCCAAACCGCGACTATACGGTCGTCGAGGCGCCGTTCCCGGCCATGCGCGCCATGCTGGCGGAGAAGAAAGTCGATCTCATTCCCGCGGTGCTGCCGTTCTCCTACGATCCGGCGCTGCAAAAGATTGCCCGCGATCTGTTCGTCCAGAAGGACGCCATCGGCGTCGCCGACATGGTGGTCTGGGTGGCGCGCAAGCCGTTCATCGACAAGAACCGCGCCGCTTTGGTCGATTTTTACGAGGACACGCTGCGCATCACGCGCTGGTACGAGGACCCGGCCAATCATCAAGCGGCGATGCAAATCCTCGGCGATCTGGTCAAGCGCCCGCCCGCAATCTTCGATTGGGCGTTCACCAAGCGTGACGTCTATCACGATCCGAACATGATCCCGGACCTCGCCGCGCTGCAGAGCAACGTCGATCTGACGCACGAGCTTGGTTTCACCAAGGCAAGTTTCGACGTGAAGAAATACACCGACCTCAGCATCGTCGAAGAGGCCGCGAAGCGGCTGAAGTAACGCGCGCTTCGCGCCGCTTCAATGCATCGACTTGCCGCCGTCGACGTTAATGGTCTGGCCGGTCATGAAATCGCTCGCCGGTGACGATAGGAACATTACAGCGCCGACCAGATCGGCCGGCACCTGAACGCGCTCGATGGCGCGGCCGGCGATGCGGGTGGCGAGGTAATTCCCCGACGAGCTTGCGACCTGCGTCTCGCTCTGCGTCATGCCCGGCGTCACCGCGTTGACGGTGATGCCGAACTCGCCGACCTCGCGAGCGAGCGCGCGGGTAAAACCGATGACGCCGGCCTTCGAAGTCGTGTAGTGCAAACGGTTCGGCGTTCCCTCCCATACGCGCGAGGAAGAAATGTTGACGATCTTGCCGCGTCCTTGTGCCTTCATGGCTGGGAAGGCCGCGCGGCAACAGAGAAACATGCCGCGCAAGTTGACTGCCATGACGCGGTCCCATTCCTCAATCGGGATTTCCATAAAAGAACGCCGCGGCAACGTACTCATCAGCGAGGCGTTGTTGATCAGTACGTCGATTTTGCCATGACGATCGAGCACGGCCGCAATCGCCGCGCTGACGGAAGCCTCGTCGGAAATATCGACCCCGAGCCCGAAAGCGTGCAAGCCAGCTTTGCTCAGCGCCGCGCCGACGCTTTCGGCCGCCGCCACATCGATATCGGCCGCAGCGACCCGGGCGCCCGCCTTGGCGAATTCCTCGACATAGACCTTGCCGATACCCTTGCCGCCACCGGTGATGAGCACGCAGCAATCGGAAAAATCAAACCGCTCATTCACGGCCATTGTCTTTGTCCCCGTGGTCATGGCACTTATTTCTGGCACTGGATGAACAATGAACCCCATCGATCTCGAAGTCATCTACCAATCGACACTGCAGATTGCGCGCGAGTTGACGCTCAACATGCTGCGCACCGGCTACTCCACGATCATCAAGGAGAGCCAGGATTTCACCTTCGCAATTTTCGACGCTCAGGGCCGCATGGTAGCGCAGGGCATCCCGCAGCCACTGCATATCGGCCCGGTGGCGGCGCAGGTAAACGAAGTGCGCCGTCGCTTCCCGGACGCGGCGCCGGGCGACGCCTTCATCGTCAATCATCCCTACCAAGCCTGCCAGAACCATTCGACCGACGTGACCATTGTCACGCCGATGTTCGTCGACGACCGCGTCGTCGGCTATATCGGCAACACCGCGCACAAGCCCGATCTCAGCGGCAAAGTGCCGGGCACGAACTCCGGCGATGCCACCGACATTTTCCAGGAGGGGCTGCTCATCCCGCCGATCCGTATTCTCCGCCGTGGCGAACTGGTTGCCGACCTCGAAGCGGTCATCTGTGCCAATACGCGCACGCCGGAAGTCACCTGGGGCGACATCAACGCTCAGATCAACACCAACAGCTACGGCATGACCCGTTTCGCCGACCTGTTCGGTAAATACGGCACCGATAAAGTGCTCGCCTGCTGGCAGGAATGGATGGACATTTGCGAGCGCGAGTTGCGCAAGGAAATCGCCAAGGTGCCGGACGGCCTGTACGGCCCCGAAACTGATTATCTCGACGACGACGGCGTTGATCTCGAAAAGTCACACCGCATCTCGGCGACGCTCGAGGTGAAGGGCGATGTACTGCGCTTTATCCTCGACAGTGATGCGCAGGCCCGCGGCCCAATCAACTTGCGGCCATGCGTGTCGCGCAACTTCATCCAATGCCTCGTCAAAATGGTATTCATCCCGAACCTTCCGGTGAACGACGGACTGTCGCGGCCCGTGCAGGTGTCCTATCCGCCGGAGGGCTCTCTTCTCAACCCGCGTTTCCCGGCGCCGGTAAACATGTACGTGCGGCCGAGCCAGGTGACGACTTCTGTCGCGATTCGAGCACTGGCCCGCGCAGTACCGGGCCGCGTGCCGGCACCGGGCAGCGCTGCCGGCGGCTCGATCTCCAGTGCCGGACGCCATCCGCAATCGGGCCGCTGGTATTCGCAATATGAAATCTTGAGCGGTGGCACCGGCGCGCGGCCGGACAGCGATGGCGTCAGCGCCATGGACGAGCTCGTCGTCAACGTCATGAACACACCCGTCGAGGCGGTGGAAACTGAATTTCCGGTGCGGGTCGAGAGCTACGGGCTGGCGCAGGATTCCGGCGGGCCGGGCACCTACCGAGGCGGCCTTGGCGTGCGCCGGCAATGGCGTATTCTCGGCGACGAATCGGTCATCAATCTGCGCACCGATCGTTTCAAGTTCTCTTCGCCGGGAATATTCGGCGCCAAGCCCGCACATGCTTCGGCGGCATCGCTGCAATCCGGCGCCGCGCCGCCGCGGCCACTGACGTCGAAGGTCGCTGGGCTGCGGTTGAAAAAGGACGACGTCTTGTCGATGGATTTTGCCGGTGGTGGCGGCTGGGGCGATCCGAGAGAGCGTGCGGTCGAGCGCGTGCGCGAAGATGTTGAGCGCGGGTATGTCTCGCGCGACGCGGCGCGCGAGGATTATGGGGTCGCTTTCGCGGACGATCTCAGCGTCGATGCTCGCGCAACGGCACAACTGCGCGCCACAGCCAAGCCCAAGGCGGCCTCATGAGATTGCGCGTTGGGATCGATGTTGGCGGGACATTTACCGATGTCACCGCCTTCGATGAGGACGCCGGCGCGCTCGTCGCCGTGCGCAAATATG
>JBAQJL010000232.1:0-1597 GCA_049300295.1 Xanthobacteraceae bacterium | reverse complement strand
GCTTCACGTCGATCGCGCTCAAATGGCAATACATGCTGATCAGGCCGCGGCCATGGTCCACGAAGACCGTGTTGCCATTGAAAAAATACTTGCCGGTGTCGATCACGGTGCCCGCGAGCGGCGCTCGAACCGGCGTGCCGACCGGCGCGGCAATATCCATGCCGGTGTGCGGGTTGCGCGCCTCGCCGTTGAAAATGCGGCGCATGCCGAATGAACTGCTGCGCACGCCGGGGACCGGCTGCGGCATGCGTAGCGTCTCTGGCTGCGCATCGCTCCAGTGGCTCCTCGCGTGCTCGATAATCGGCTTCTCTCGGTTCACGCGTTCCAGATCGGCCTTCGATAGATTAACCTGGCCCGGAGCCACTTTGAGCGACTGGCTTGCATACTGCTTGTCGACGATCGTAAATCCGATCTCTTGCCGAGCATTGCCGCTGTGGACGACGACCTGCCGAGGCGTGAGCGGGGCGGATAAGGGAATGCCGATAATGGCGAACCAGCTCGAATCGTCCTGAACGACCAGCGCGCGGTTACCGTCGACATCGACATAGGGCATGGATGTGCCATGCACGTCGAGTTTGAGGATCTTGACTCCGCCCGGCACCGCGCTCTCGCGCGGCAGGGTGTATGAAAAAGCGAGCAGGGGACTCGAACAGAGCAGCAGCGCGGTCCCACGAACCAATGTACGGCGAATCAAGGCCCCTCCACTTTGGCGCGAAATTTCCCCACCGCGAGGCGGACCTCAATCGGTGTCCCGTGACTAACTTCCGCGGCGCAGCGCACGATGGCGCCGCTCACGTGACTGACGATGGCGTAGCCGCGGTCCAGTGTGGCGAGCGGGCTCACGGCATTTAAGGTTCGCACCAGCGGCGAGAGGCGCTCCCGCGCGAGGTGCAGGCGGGCGAGAGCAGCGGCACGCAGTCTTGCGTACAGTGCGGCCTGCCGGGCCGCGGTACTGCGCACCCGGGCGACCGGACTTACCTGCCACAGCCGGCTGCGCCGCTCACCCAGTGCCGAGCGCCGCTCCGCGAGGATTTGGCGCATCGCCCGAAACATGCGCTGCTCCAAGTCATCCAAGCGCTGCGACCGCTCCGCCAGGCGCGCGCTGGGACTCACGAGGGCTGCGCGGCCGATCAGCCAGCGCAATCGCTCGCGCTGCGCCTCGACCCGGCGCCGCAGACCCCGCTGCAAGCGCTGCGCGAGCCGTGCCAGGGAGGCGAGCCATTCCTCGCCGTCGGGCACGGCAATTTCGGCCGCTGCGGACGGGGTCGGCGCCCGCACATCCGCGGCGAAATCGGCAATGGTGAAGTCAATTTCGTGACCCACGCCGCTGACGATGGGAATTGGCGAGGCGACGATCGCGCGGGCCAGCGCCTCATCGTTGAAAGCCCATAGATCCTCGAGCGAGCCGCCGCCGCGCGCCAAAATGAGCACATCGCACTCGGCGCGCCGGCCGGCCGTGCGAACGGCAGCGGCGATTTCCGCGGCGGCCGCCGCGCCTTGCACGGCCACAGGATAGATGAGCACCGGAACCGCGGAAAATCGCCGCGCCAGCACATGCAGGATGTCGCGAATGGCGGCGCCGGTGGGGGATGTGATC
>JBAQJL010000231.1:0-180028 GCA_049300295.1 Xanthobacteraceae bacterium | reverse complement strand
ATACAACCAGTTGTCCAAGATCATCATGGGTGTAAAGTTCAAGGACGGAATCGAGATCGTCAGATTGCACGCTCAAACCGCTGCCGCCTGACCCCGTCCGTCACCAAGATTCGGCGATAGCTCGCGGGGCATGACAGGCCTGGATTGCAATGACTAGCCGGCCAGCGCCTTCTTGATCGCCATGAAATCCCGCCACGCTAGCCGCTTCTGCAGCGGGCTGCGCAGCAGAAACGCCGGGTGGAACGTCGCGATCGCGCGGATCTCGCGCGTGCCGGTGTCGTAGGGAAACCAGCGGCCGCGCATGCGGGTGATGCCGTCGCGCGTGCCGAGCAGCGTCTGCATCGACGGTCCGCCGAGGCAGACCAGCACGTCCGGATTGGCGAGCTCGATCTGGCGGCGGACGAAGGGCAGGCAGATCGCGGTCTCCTGCGGTGTCGGCGTGCGATTGCCGGGCGGGCGCCACGGCACCACGTTGGCGATATAGGCGCTGGTTCGGTCGAGCCCGATCGCCGCCATCATGCGATCGAGCAGTTTGCCGGAGCGGCCGACGAACGGCGTGCCGCTCAGGTCTTCCTCATAGCCGGGCGCTTCGCCGACAAACATCACGCGCGCGGCCGGATTGCCGTCGGCGAACACCACCTGCGTCGCGGTGGCGCGCAGCCCGCAGCCCGTAAAACCTTCGAGCAGCGCGCGCAGTTCGTCGAGGGTCGCGGCGTTGCTCGCAGCGTCGCGTGCCGCCGTGGCGGCCACGTCCGGGGGCGGCAACGGTGCGGTTTTTCCCTGCCCTGAAGCGGGCGGGTCGGACTGCGGCGACCGAGTCTGGAAATATTCGCGGTTCTGTCCCGCTCTCGCGGCGTCTTCGCCGGCTACGGAAGCCGCAGCGGGCGGCCTCTTCCTTTCAGGCGGAGGTTCCGCGACCGGCTCATCCGCCATGCGATCGACCGGCGCCTCGCCGAGCAACGCGTCGGCGCCGGCGTCGAGATAAAAGGCAAGCAGTTCGCGCGCGTCGCGGGGGTCGGAACTCATGGCGCCCAACTCATGGCTCTCAGTCTAGGCGAACGGCGCAAAGCGTGAAACAGTCGTGCCGGATGTGGAGCGGGTCATGACGAATTCGGAATTGCCGGCGCGCGAGGCGATGGAATTCGATGTCGTCATTGTCGGCGCCGGACCCGCTGGCCTTGCAGCCGCGATCCGTCTCAAGCAGCTCGCGCCGGAGACGTCGGTCGTCGTGGTCGAGAAGGGCTCCGAGGTCGGCGCGCACATCCTGTCGGGCGCCGTGATCGATCCGATCGGGCTCGACGCGCTCATTGCGGACTGGCGTAGCGAGGACTCTTTCGTCAAGACCGCGGTGACCGACGATCGCTTCTATATGCTCGGCCCGTCCGGCGCGCTGCGGTTGCCCAACATGGCGATGCCGCGGCTTCTCTCCAATCACGGCAACTACATCGTTTCGCTCGGCGATGTCTGCCGCTATCTGGCGCGCAAGGCCGAAGCGCTCGGCGTCGAAATCTATCCGGGCTTTGCCGCCGCCGAAGTGCTGTTCGAGAACGATGCGGTCGCCGGCATTGCCACCGGCGACATGGGCGTCGGCAAGGACGGACACCACAAGCCGGGCTTCGCTCGCGGCATGGAGCTGCGCGGCAAATACACCGTGTTCGCCGAAGGCGCGCGCGGCAGTCTTACTAAAGGGCTGATCGCGCGCTACGGGCTTTCGCAAAACAGCGAGCCGCAGAAATTCGGCATCGGCCTGAAAGAACTCTGGCAGGTCGCCCCGGACAAACACAAAAGCGGCCTCGTCCAGCACACCGCCGGCTGGCCGCTCGACAACGGAACCGGCGGCGGCTCGTTCATCTATCACTACGGCGACAATCTGGTGGCGACAGGCTTCGTCGTGCATCTGAATTACACCAACCCGTATCTGTCACCGTTCGAGGAATTTCAGCGCTTCAAGACGCATCCCCTCGTGAGGGATACCTTTGCGGGTGGCAAACGGCTGTGCTACGGCGCGCGCGCCATCAGCGAAGGCGGCTGGCAGTCAGTGCCGCGGATCGCGTTTCCGGGCGGGGTGCTGGCCGGCTGCGGCGCCGGTTTTCTCAACGTGCCGCGCATCAAGGGCAGCCACAACGCCGTGCTGTCCGGGATGCTCGCGGCCGAGCACATCGCGGCGGCGCTCGGCGAAGGCCGCGGCAACGACGAGCTTTCCGGCTACGAGGCGGCGTGGCGAGGCTCGCCGATCGGCCGCGATCTGTGGCCGGTGCGCAATGCCAAACCGCTGTGGTCGAAACTCGGCACGCTCGCGGGTATCGCGCTCGGCGGCCTCGACATGTGGACCAACACATTCGGCTTCTCGCTGTTCGGCACGCTGCGCCACGGCAAGCCCGACTTCGCCACGCTCAAGCCGGCGGCGAATTCGCAACCGATCGCCTATCCGAAGCCCGACGGCAAGCTGACGTTCGACCGGCTGTCGTCGGTTTATCTGTCAAACACCAATCACGAAGAGGATCAGCCCGTGCACCTTCTGGTGCGCGACGCTGGCTTACAGAAATCCTCCGAGCACGACATCTATGCAGGCCCGTCCGCACGCTATTGCCCGGCCGGCGTCTACGAATGGGTCGAGGAGGGCGGCGCGCCGCGCTTCGTCATCAACGCGCAGAACTGCGTCCACTGCAAAACCTGCGACATCAAGGATCCCAACCAGAACATCACCTGGGTGCCGCCCGAAGGTGGCGGCGGCCCGAACTATCCGAATATGTGAGGCGTACCTTTCGCGCCTTTCTGCCGGTGGGCGGCCACAAGGGCCGCCCCTACGGGCATTGGTGTCGTAGGGGCGCCCCTCGTGGGCGCCCGCCAAACCACGCCGTCACCGCACCTTCTCCCCGCCGGGAGGCGCGGCACCGTCCACCCCCGCAGGCGTATCCCGCGTCCACGCCGCCAGCAATTCCCAGGCGATCGCCAGCACCACGGGGCCGACGAAAACGCCGATCATGCCGTGCACCAGAACGCCGCCGAGCACGCCGATCAGGATGACGAGCATCGGCGTTTTCAACCCGTGCGCCATCACGATCGGCCGCAGCACCGTGTCGAGGAACCCGACCGGCACCAGATAAAGCGTGAGGATGAGCGCCGCCGCCGTGCTCTTCGCCAGCCACGCGAAAATCAGGATCGGCACCACGACCGGCATCGTGCCGATCTGCAGAATGCCGAGGATCAGCGCGCACAGGCTCAACAGGCCGGCGCCCGGAATGCCGGCGACGATCAGGCCGATGCCGATCAAGAGCGACTGCAGCAGCGACACGCCGATCACGCCGCGCGCCAGGTTACGGATCGTCACGCTGGTCAGATGCATGAACTCGTCGCCGTGCGTGGCGTCGACATGGCGCACCACCGCGCGCGCCTTGTCGGCCAGCGCCGGGCCGGGCACGAACAGAAATCCCGACAGCGCCACCGCGATCACGAAGCTCAGCATGCTGATCCCGGAGCTGCCGGCGAACGACAACAGCGTGCCGGCGAACGGCTTGAGCTCCGGGCCGATTTGCAGGATCACCGCCTCGAGATTGGTCGAGGCCTGCTGCCACAGCGCGAACAGCTGGCCGCCGATCAGCGGCCAGCTTTTCACCGCGATGTGGGGCGGCGGAATCGGAATGTCGCCGGCCTGCAGCCGGTGCGCGAACCCGCGGATGCTCTCGATCAGGCTGAGCGAGAGCCAGGCGATCGGGCCGAACAGCACGGCGAGGCTCGCCGCGGTCATCAGCAAAGCCGCCGCGATCGGCGGCAGCCGCAGCCGTTTCGTGCACCAGACAAAGCCCGGATAAAGCACCACCGCGAGAATGACGGCCCACGCCATGATCGGCAGGAACGGCAGAACGATCATCGCCGTCCAGTAGAGCAGCAGCGCCAGGCACGCCACGCGGATGATCAGATCGACCACACTGGCATCGAGCAGGCGGGATCGGCGCGGGGCGGGGAGGGGCTCGGTCATTGGGTCGTAGGATGTGCTCTCGCCCGGGGCCGCTGAGACAGCGGCTCCATGTCTAGCGCGACTATAGCACAGCAAGACAAAGAGTGCGGCTATTCAAGCGGCGGAGGGCGCAGCCCAGTTGTCTGAAAGAAGTGCCGCTTGTTCCAGTACAGTTTGCGTCGCTTTTTCCTGCTTGTCTGGTGGATACCCGTACTTGCGTAAGATTCGCTTCACGAGCACACGGAGGTGCGCCTGCACATTTTCGCGCACGGTCCAATCGATTGTCACGTTCGCACGGACCGTCGCAACAAGTTCGCGGGCAATTGTCCGCAACGCATCGTCACCCAAAACCTTGACAGCGCTGTCGTTGGTTTCCAGAGCATCGTAAAAGGCGACCTCGTCGTCGGTAAGGCCCAGTTCTTCGCCGCGCGCTTCGGCCTTCTTCATGTCCTTGGCGAGCGCAATCAGCTCCTCAATGACTTTCGCGGTTTCGATGGCGCGGTTCTGGTACCGCCGCAGCGCTTGCTCCAGCATCTCGGAAAACACGCGCGACTGCACCACATTACGCCGTGCGCGCGTCCTGATCTCGTTGCGCAACAGCTTCTGCAGCAGTTCGACCGCAAGGTTTCGCTGCGGCATGCCGCGCACTTCGGCGAGAAACTCATCGGACAGGATCGAAATATCCGGCTTCTTCAATCCGGCGGCGGCAAAAATATCGATCACCTGGTCGGACACCACCGCCTTTGAAATGATTTGGCGGATCGCATGGTCGATATTTTCATCCGACTCGCCGCGGCCGGGCGCGGTCTTGGCCAAGACCGCGCGGACGGCCTGGAAGAAGCCGACGTCGTCGCGAATGCGCAACGCCTCGTCGCTCGGCACGGCCAGCGCAAAGGCGCGCGACAATTCCGTAACGTGGCGAATGAGACGGTCTTTGCCGTCGTCCTGTTTGAGGATGTGCTCCTGCGCGGCGGGCAAAAGCGTCAGCTTCTGCGCTGGAGTGCCGTCCGCCCAGCGCGACCAGTTAAATCCATGGAACAGGCCGCAGCAAATCTCGTGCTTGCCCAACATCACCGCAACGGCTTCGGCCTGATCCAGCGCCGTTTTGCCCGTCCCGCCCGCCTCTGTGTAGGTGACGAGCGCCCGTCGCAGCTCATCGGCCAGTCCCAGATAATCGACGACCAGTCCGCCCGGCTTGTCTTCGAACACGCGGTTGACCCGTGCAATCGCCTGCATCAGTCCGTGGCCTTGCATCGGCTTGTCGACATACATCGTGTGCAGGCTCGGCGCGTCGAATCCGGTCAGCCACATGTCGCGCACAATGACGATCTTGAACGGATCGGCGGCATTACGGAAACGGTCTGCGAGTTCCTCGCGCCGCTTCTTGTTGCGGATATGCGGCTGCCACTCCAGGGGATCGGACGCCGAGCCGGTCATCACGATCTTCAACACGCCCTTGTTGTCGTCATCGTCGTGCCATTGCGGCCGCAGTGCAGCCAGCTCGTTGTAGAGCGCCACGGCGATCCGCCGGCTCATGGCGACCACCATGGCCTTGCCTTCCATGGCGGCGAGCCGGTTCTCGAAATGCTCGACAAGGTCACTGGCGATCAGCTTGATCCGGCTCTCGGCGCCGACCACCACCTCAAGCTGCGCCCATTTGCTCTTGAGCTTCTCCTTGCGCTCGACTTCCTCGCCCTCGGTCACCTCCTCGAACTTTGGATCGATCTTCGGCCGCTCGGACGCCTTCAGCTCAAGTTTTGCCAGACGGCTCTCATAGTAGATCGGCACCGTGGCGCCATCGACCACCGCGCGCTGAATGTCATAGACGCTGATGTAATCGCCGAACACCGCGCGCGTGTTGGCGTCGGCTTTCTCGATCGGCGTTCCGGTGAAGCCGATGAATGACGCGTTCGGCAGCGCGTCGCGCATGTGCCGGGCAAAGCCGTCGATGAAATCGTACTGGCTGCGGTGCGCCTCGTCGGCGATCACCACAATGTTGCGGCGCTCGGACAAAATCGGATGCCGATCGCCCTTCTCCTCGGGCAGAAACTTCTGGATCGTCGTGAACACCACGCCGCCGGATGCGACCGCAAGCTTTGCTCGTAAGTCCGCACGATCGGCTGCCTGCGCCGGCGGCTGACGAAGAAGATCGCGGCAGCGCGCAAACGTGCCGAACAGCTGGTCGTCGAGATCGTTGCGGTCGGTCAGCACCACGATGGTCGGATTCTCCATCGCCGGATGCAGGATCACCCGCCCGGCGTAGAACGCCATGGTGAGGCTCTTGCCGGAACCCTGCGTGTGCCAGACCACGCCCACCCGGCGGTCGCCCTCTTCGCCGCCGGCCATCGGCCGCGCGTCATAGCGGCCCTGATTGCCGGATGAGAAGCCTTGGGTCTTGTGCCAACTTTGCATCGGAATCGCCGCGCGCAAGGTTTCTTCCAGCGCGACATTGACGGCGTGAAACTGGTGGTAGCCGGCGATCTTCTTGGTCAGCTTGCCGGCGCCCTCGTCCTCAAACACGATGAAATGGCGCACCAGATCGAGAAATCGGCGCTGCTCGAACACGCCTTCGAGCATCACCTGCAGTTCGGAAAGCTTCGACACGTCATCGTTGCCGGTAATGGTGCGCCACGGCTTGAACCATTCCTTGCCGGCGCGCAGCGCGCCGATGCGCGCCTGCACTCCGTCGGAGGCGATCAGCGCCGCATTGGTCGCGAACAGCGCCGGAATTTGCGCCTGATAAGTCTGCAATTGCTGGAACGCCGACCAGACATCGGCATTCTCGCTGGCCGCGTTCTTCAGTTCGATCACCGCGAGCGGCAGGCCGTTGACGAACAACACCACGTCCGGCCGGCGGACGTTCTGGCCTTCGGCGACCGTGAACTGATTGACGGCGAGCCAGTCGTTTTTGTCCGGATCGTCGAAGTCGATCAGCCGCGCTTGCGCGCCGGCGATCGAGCCGTCCTTGCGCTTGTATTCAACAGTGACGCCGTCGACCAGCATGCGATGCACTGCGCGATTGCGCTCAATCAGTGACGGCGCATCGGCTTTGGTCAGCTTGCGATAGGCGTCCTCCAGTGCCTCAGGCGGCAAATCCGGATTGAACCGCGCCAGCGCCTGACGAAATCGGGTGTCTAGAATGACGTCGTGGTAACCGCTGTCATTGCGTTCCGCGGCCGGCTGCCCGGCTGCAATGTCGGGGCCGTGTAGCACCGTGTAGCCGAGTTCGCCTAGCCAGCCTAGCGCGGCTTCTTCGACCAATGACTCCGTAAATGGACCGCCCACCATCCTCGCATTCCAAGCATTGCGTCCGCCCCCGCCGTGCCTTCTAGCACGGTCTAGTTGCAATGGGCGACAGCTCAGTTTGGATTGGCGCGTTCGGGGCTAAATCGCTGCGTCGGCCAGCGGTTCGCTGAGATTGACCCGCAGCCAACCAAGCATCACCAGATTGCGGATCGCGTTGGCGACAGCCTCTTTCTTTTCAGCAACGCGCCACGACTTCTTCCAGTCCAGGATGTAATCCTGCAAATCCTGTTCGCTGGCATCGCCGTTGCGCTTCGCCTTGAGCTGCCGCGCGGCAAAGAACACGGTCATGACCTCTTCGGCCTGCTCCGTGCTTTTGATTCGGCTGAACAGATCGACCGCCTTGTTGATCTTTTTTTGATAGCGGTCGATTTCGTCCTTATAGTGATTGCGATCCTGCATGTACTGCGGCGAAACGCGAAGCGCGATCATGCGCCCAAGTTGCTGCTCGCTCAGCCAGTTGCGATTGGCGAAGTCGTGCAGCGCCAGCTTCACGTCGCCTGAGAATGGACCATAGCTGCCCTTGCTGAAATCGAAGCCGGTCGGTACCCCCATTTCGGTCACGACGTAGCTGATTTTTTGAAAGATCGTCCGGCCCACCGGGTTCGCGTACGGTTGCGTTTCCAAATCCTGCAGCACCTCCATCAGCACGATCCACTCGGGCTTGAGCGACTTGTGCTTGCGCCCTTTGCCCTCCAGGCTCATCTGCGAAGGCGCTGATAGGAATGCTTCGGTTAACTGCTGTTTGGGTGCTCCGTAGGGGGCATAGACTTCGATATCAACCGGCAGTCCCTGGAGCTTGCGCCAGATCAGCGGCCCGACTTCGGACCATTCCAATCCGCCATTGCCGCAGCCGAGCGGTGGCAGTGCGAGACTGGTAATTCCCCACTCCGCAATGTGGGCGGCCAGATAATCGAGGCCGCGCTCAATGTCCGACAGCCGCGACGGCGAGCGCCAATGATCCTTGGTGGGGAAGTTGACGATCTGGGTCCCTGACCGGTCGCCGTAAAGGTAGGGCTCGCCAAGCCGCACCGCCTTGCGGTCCGTCCGGCTCTTGTAGTCCTCGAACATGGCCGGGAAGCGTTTCTTGAACTGCTCGGCGACGCCTTTGCCCATCACGCCGACGCAATTGACCGTATTCACCAGGGCCTGCGCCCGGCTGGCAAACAAGTCTCCGATCAGCGCTCGAAACATCGCTCGAATGATTCCCTAGCCAAAGAATAGCACGGGATTGGTTGTGGCCGGCAGGGCCAATCCGAGGGCATCCACACGCCTCTTCGCAACGTCGTCAACCGCGTAAGCGCCGGTCACATACCGCGCCTCGACACGCTCAGGTACCAGAACCTCGGCGCACTTCTGCGAGCTATGTCGCCATTGGGCGATTTGGTCGTCCGGATGTCGCCAATCCATCGCATAGATGGCGTCGAAGACGAGCACTTGCCACTGCCGGGGGGCCAGAAAGCGCACGTAGTCGCTTGCGGCGTTCTGATCCGATATCACCGTTCCGGGAAGCGTCAGCACCAATGTAGACACGCGCAGGACGCAAAGATCGGAGGCTTGGCCTCGTCGCTTGAACATCATCGGGTTGCGTGCGTGAAAATAGAGATTCGCGTACTGATGAAGTTTCAACCCGCCGGGTACCTGCTTTTTGTCACGTCTGTCCTGAATCGGCTGCATGGCCACCGAATGATGTTTGAGCTTCGCCGCATGCTCGTGCGACAGGATGCCTTGCTGCATCACCGACACCAGATTACCAATCGGCATGATGCAATGTAGTTCGGTGACTCGCGGGTCCACGGCTATATGGCACCCTCCAATTGCTTCTCCCCCTCTTTCACGCGCAGTTCGCCGGAAATGAGTTTGGGGAGGAGGGTGTCGCGGAGGGCTGCCAGGGTGCGAGACTCTCGATCGCTCGCCGCTATCTTGCTTATAAGCGGAGCACAAATATCTGAAAAGCTCTCGATCACCTCCTCGCCCGGCCGCACTACTTGCGTGGCAGCAACGACTTCCGGACGTACTGCAGGATATGCTGCCCCGTCTGCCAAGTGTGCCAGTCGATCGATATTGTCTCGCGCGGTTGCCGCAAGGTAGACGAACTCTCTGTATTCAGGCTTTGCGGGTCTCAAAACGGCAAATCCGGTGCTGCCGGTTAAGCCACCCTGTGAAATCAGCGCGTAAGAGCCGTTTCCGGGCCGCACTGTGCCGATGATAGTGTCGCCAGGACGAAGCACTCGCTGCGCTCTACTTGGGGCATCTTCCCGTGAATACGCCGTGAGAGTCTCGATGTATCCGAATTTCGTATTCGATAAATCGACGTAGTCGATAATTTTCGGGCGATTCTCCTTAGACCACACCTCCAGATTCAAAGAACAAAAATCTGAGAGACTCGTGAGCCTCCATCCTTTTGGCGGTTCGTATTCCTCTGATTCATCATCCATCGGGAATAGGTCAAGGATCCGCTTCGGCATGCCAGTCTCGCGCCCCTCTGCCTTGGCGCGGACAGGATCGAAGTCCACGAACCACGACTTGAACAGCGCGCGCGCCATCGCTTCCAACGTCTCGTTCATGCGTCGGTTCAGCTCAATCTTGTCGTCGAGCGTGCCAAGAATATCGGCTATCGCGCGCTGTTCTTCGGCTGGCGGAACTTCTAACTCCTGGACATAAACTGCCGCGCGTGTGGTGGACGGGATCGGCGAACCATCATCAATCTCTCCGAGCTTGTGGTACTTGATCGCGTAGTAGAGCCAACGCACGTCGAGTTCGCGCTTTGGGACGACATAATATGCTGTATCGATGACAAAGAACGGGTCTGGCGAGTATTGAACGCCACGGTAAGCGCCCTTGCGACCGAGAATAACGCCTGGGCCGGACGCAAGAGGCTCGGGCGTCCAGCCGATAGGACCATTAGCGCCGAATACTCGATAAGATCCTTGAATCTCATCGTATCCACGCAAAGCTTTTCCGTATTCCAGTGATATCTCTTCGCCCCACGTCGATTGACGCCACTCATCTGTCATACCCAAGCTCCGTGAGATGGGTAGCGATAACAGCATCCAGTTTCGCGGCTTCCAACTGCTGCTGTCGTAGGGTCATGGTGAGCCGCTTCATCTTCTCCTCAAACGGCTCATCATCTTCCTCGGCCGCCGCCGCGCCGACATAACGGCCGGGCGTGAGCACATGGCCGTGCTTGCGGATGTCGTCGAGGCTCGCTGATTTGCAGAAGCCAGGCGCATCTTCGTAGGGGCGACCCTTGTGGTCGCCCGCATCGGGTGCGGGTCTGCCGCGGGCGGGCACAAGGCCCGCCCCTACGGGATCGCCGCGCCAGGCATGATAGGTGCTGGCAATCTTGGCGATCTCTTCGTCGCTCAACTCACGATGCACTCGGTCAACCAGCGTGCCCATCTTGCGCGCATCGATGAACAACGTCTCGCCGCGCCGATCGCGGAAGCGGCCATTCTTTTTGCTGCGCGTCAGAAACCACAGGCAGACCGGAATCTGTGTCGAATAGAAAAGTTGCCCCGGCAATGCCACCATACAGTCGACCAGATCGGCTTCGACGATGGCTTTGCGGATTTCGCCCTCGCCCGACTGGTTCGACGACATCGAGCCGTTGGCGAGCACGAATCCGGCGAACCCGGTAGGAGCGAGGTGGGAAATTATGTGTTCGACCCAGGCGAAATTGGCGTTACTCGCGGGCGGTATGCCATAAGCCCAACGCTTGTCATCCTTCAGCAGATCGCCGCGCCAGTCGGAATCATTGAAGTGCGGATTGGCCAGCACGTAGTCGGCCTTGAGGTCTGGGTTTAGATCGTTATGAAAAGTGTCGCCGTGCACGATCTGCCCATCGATGCCGCGGATGGCCAGATTCATCTTGCATAGCCGCCACGTCGTATAATTCGACTCCTGGCCATAGATCGAAATGTCGCCAAGCTTGCCGGCATGCGCCTCGATGAATTTCTCGCTCTGCACGAACATGCCGCCGGAGCCGCAGCACGGGTCATAGACTCGCCCCTTGTAGGGCGCGAGGATTTCGACCAGCACGCGGACGACGATCGCGGGTGTATAAAACTGGCCACCGCTCTTGCCTTCGGCGCCGGCAAAACGGGCGAGGAAATATTCGTAAACGCGGCCGAGTGTATCCTTGGCTCTGTCAGTGGAAGTCCCAAAGGCGATATCGCTGACCAGATTGATGATCTGCCCGAGTCGCTCTTTATCGAGGCCTGGCCGAGCGTAGTCCTTGGGCAGCACGCCCTTGAGCGCGGTGTTGTCGCGCTCGATCGCGCTCATGGCGTCATCGACGAGTTGGCCGATGGTCGGCTGCGGCGCCTGTGATTTCAGATAATGCCAGCGCGCTTCGGGCGGCACCCAAAAAATATTGACCGCGCGATATTCGTCCGGGTCTTCCGGATCGGCGCCTTGCTTGCGCTGCGCATCAAGTTCGGCGTGCTTGGCCTCGAACGCATCGGAAATGTATTTGAGAAAGATCAACCCGAGCACGACGTGTTTGTACTCGGCCGCATCCATATTGTTGCGCAACGCGTCGGCCGCGGCCCAAAGCTTGGCCTCGAAGCCGAGATTCGCGGTGCTGCCGTTGCCTTTGCCCGCCTGTTTGGGTGTTCTCGGCATTGTTTTTCCTCTCGCCAGCATCTTTGCCCAACCGGCACGGATTCTCCAAGCGGTTGTGGCTAACAGCCGCTCCGAATGCGTTAGCGGCGCTTGGCGTTGTCTCCTTAATGGAGAAAAAAACTTGACAAATCCAGAGACAAGGACTATAAGCCCACTCATCCTGCTCGATCCAAGGGACGTCAACCGGTGACGGCCGATTGATGCGAGTGGGAGCGGTGCCCGGGATGGGGTTCGTAACCTCGTCCGCGGGCGGTTCGGAAACCCGCCCGGCCGGCCCCGACGCCGGTCTGCGAGGAGCTCGCTGCCCGGGTGGCGGACGGAGTTACATCCGTCGGCGCTGCCATGAAGCGCGGGACCGGACCGAGCCAACGCCGAAAGGTTTTGGCGAGAGCCGCGGTAGAGCGCCGGAAGGCGAGCGCGTCCGCCCAAAGCGGCGCGCGCCGTGAGCGCAAAGGCAGGCGGCAACGCCTGTCGGCGGGCCCGCGGTATCTACCACCGCGCCTTTCGGCGCTCCGCCTCCCTTTTGCGGGAGCATGATCTGATCCGAAAACCGTGAACACTTTTCGGGATCGTGCTCTTTGAGGCGGCCGTTCGTGAACATCGTTGGCAAAACTCGGGGCGCGGCCAAAAGCGCAGCGCGAGAATGAGATTGCTTGCCGTAGGGGCGGCCCTTGTGGCCGCCCGATCTGGCCTTTGTGGCTCCGCTGGGTCGGGCGGGCACGAGGCCCGCCCCTACGGGCGAAGGATGCGTCGAGCACATCAGGAGTGATGAATCTGGAGCAGCGATAACGATGGAGTTCGCCGTTGGCTCCTCGCAATGACGGGCCGTCGCGCCCTCGCCCACTTGCGCGGGGGCGGATGAAAGGCGCCGCCGCGATTTTGCCGCCGTTCGACGCTAAGCGAGGCTATCGCGGGCCGCGATTTGTCGAGGTCGGCGCGTATTTTGCTTCCCTTGCGGGGATGCGGCAAAAGGGTCATGGTTGCGCGAGCGAAGCCGGGCGCGTGATTCCCGTTCCGCCAATCCGTTCATGCACTTATGGAGCCGTCGTGATTCATTCGCTGCTGTTCCGGCATGCCGCCGTCATCGGCGCCGCCGTTGCTTTGAGCCTGTCGTCGGCCCCAAGCGTGTCGCCGGCCCACGCCGCGCAAACGCCGAGCCAACAGGACGTCCTGCGCGACAACGCCGCGGGCAATTATCTGGCCGCGCGGCACGCCGGTATCGAACGCGATGCGGGGGCGGCGGCGAGCTATTACCTCAACGTGCTCAAGGCCGATCCGAAAAATGCCGATCTGCTCAGCCGGGCGTTTTTGTCGGTCCTCACCACGGGCGACATCGATCAGGCGAGCAAGCTCGCCGACAAGCTGCTCGTTCTCGATAAGAACGACCGCATCGCGCGGCTGGTGCTCGGCGTGCGCGCGCTCAAACAGCAGAAATACACGCAAGCCCGGCAGGACTTTTCCCAATCGGTGCACGGGCCGGTGACCGATCTGGCGGCGGCGTTGCTGACCGCGTGGTCGCGCTACGGCGCGGGCGATCCGCACGCCGCGGTCGACGAAATGGACAAGCTTGCCGGCCCCGACTGGTACGGCGTGTTCCGCGATCTGCATGCCGGGCTGATCTTCGATCTCGCCGGCGACAAGAAGGACGCGGCCAAGCGCTACGAGAGCGCCTACAAGTCCGATCCGACGGCTTTGCGCACGGTGCAGGCCTACGGCCGCTATCTGTCGCGCAACGGCGGCAAGACCGCGGCGCTGAAGATCTATGAGGATTTCAACAAACAGCTGCCGGATCATCCGCTGGTGACGGCCGAGGTCAAACAAATCACCGACGGCGACAAGCTGCCGCCGCTGGTCGATTCCGCGCAAGCCGGCGCCGCCGAAGCGCTCTATGGCATCGGCGCATCGATCGGCCGGCGCGGCGGCGAGGATTTGGCGCTGATCTATCTGCAGCTCGCGCTTTATCTGCAGCCGTCGCACGGCATGGCGCTGTTGTCGCTCGCCGATCTCTACGAGACGCTGAAAAAGCCCGATATGGCGATCAAGATCTACGACCGGATCCCGGCGTCGTCGCCGCTGCATCAAAGCGCCGAGATCCAGTCGGCGCTCGATCTCGACGCGCTCGACAAGAGCGACGAGGCCAAGAAGCGGCTCGATCGCGTCATTGCCGATCGTCCGAAGGACACCGAAGCGCTGATGGCGCTCGGCAATATCCAGCGCGAGCGCAAGGATTTCGCCGTCTGCGGCGCCTCCTACAGCAAGGCGCTCGATGCGATTCCCGCGCCGACCAAGTCGAACTGGGTGATGTTCTACTTCCGCGGCATTTGTTACGAGCGCTCCAATCAATGGCCGAAGGCCGAGGCCGACATGCAAAAGGCGCTGGCGCTGTTTCCCGACCAGCCGCTGGTGCTCAACTATCTCGGCTATTCGTGGGTCGACAAAGGCATGCACCTCGACCAGGGCATGGACATGATCCGCCACGCGGTCGAGCAGCGGCCGGACGACGGTTACATCGTCGATTCGCTCGGCTGGGCCTATTTCCGCACCGGCAATTACGACGAGGCGGTGAAGGAACTGGAGCGCGCGGTGCTGCTCAAGCCCGACGATCCGACGATCAACGATCACCTCGGCGATGCCTATTGGCGCGTCGGGCGTACGCTCGAGGCGCATTTCCAGTGGGCGCAGGCCAAGGATTTCAAGCCGGAGCCGGATGAGCTCGCCACGCTCGAGAAGAAGCTCAAGGACGGCTTGCCGCCCGACACGCTGCCTTCGGCCGATGTGACCAAGGCCAAGAAAGCGGGCAACGGCGGCTGAGTGGTGACCTCGACCGCGTCGCTCGTCGAGACTGCGCCGGCCAAAGTCAATCTGACGCTCCGGGTGCTGGGCCGGCGCCCCGACGGCTATCACGACATTGAAAGCCTGGTGGCGTTCGCCGATATCGGCGACACGTTGCGGCTGACGCCGGGCAATGGGCTGACGCTCACCGTGCGCGGGCCGAATGCCGGGCAGGCCGGTCCGGATGTCGACAATCTCGTGCTCAAGGCGGCGGGCGCGCTGGCGGCCAGCATCGTCGGCGTGCGTCTGGGCGCGTTCGAGCTTGAGAAAATGCTGCCGGTCGCCGCCGGGCTGGGCGGCGGTTCGGCCGACGCGGCGGCGGCGTTGCGGCTCCTGGCGCGCGCCAACGAATTGCGCGCCGACGATGTGCGGCTCTACGAGGCGGCGTGTGCGACCGGCGCCGACGTGCCGGTCTGTCTCGAACCCGGCGTGCGCGTCATGCGCGGCATCGGTGAAATTCTCTCCGCCCCACTGGCGTTTCCGCTGTTGCCGGCGGTGCTGGTCAATCCCGGCATCGCGGTGGCGACCAAGGACGTCTTTGCGCGATGGAGGCCCGCCGCTACGCCCGCGCCGCTGTTCGATTGGAGCGTGGCCGGTGAGATCGCGAACCGCGACCAGATCTTGCGGCTGCTCCGGCTGCAAGCCAACGACCTCGAAGAGCCGGCGATCGCCGTCGCGCCCGCCATCGCCGAAACCCTGACCGCGTTGCGCGCGTTTGCCGGCTGTCGCCTGGCGCGCATGTCCGGCTCGGGCGCAACCTGCTTTGCGTTGTTCGCCACCGCCGCCGAAGCGATCCTTGCGGCACAGACGCTCGGCGCCCGGCATCCGCAATGGTGGGTGCGGGCCGGCGCGCTCGGCGGCGCAGTCGCGGTGTCGTGATGGCGGAGTCGACCGCGCCGCTCGGGCAGTACGCGGACGTGTGGAAGCGCAAACCCGTGCTGCGCGTCATCTATGGCGATTTCTATGATCGGCTCGCGGCCGGATGTCTGCCCGGCCTGACGATCGAGATCGGCGGCGGCATCGGCAACCTGAAAGAACGCCTCGGCGAGGTGGTGGCGACCGACATTCAGTTCGCGCCGTGGCTCGACTGCGTGGCCGATGCGCAGCGTCTGCCATTTGCCGCATCGTGCGCCGCCAACATCGTCATGGTCGACGTGCTGCATCACGTCGAATTTCCGGTCGCGTTCTTCCACGAGGTCGAGCGGGTGTTGCGCCCCGGGGGGCGCTTGCTGGTGGTCGAGCCGGCCATCACCTGGGGCAGCACGCTGTTTTACCGTTTGCTGCACCAGGAGCCGGTACGCACCTCGGCCGATGTTCTGATGGACGGCCGCCCGACCGCCGGCCGCGACCCGTACGACTCCAACCAGGCGATCCCGACCCTCCTGGCGACGCGGGACCGCGAGCGATTCCATCGGCTGTTTCCTGACTTGCGGATCGCGCGGGTCGATTGGTTTTCGTTCGCCGCGTATCCGCTCAGCGGCGGGTTTCAGCCCTGGACTTTGCTCAGCGCCGGCATGGCGCGCCGCCTGCTGCAGATCGAACGCGCCGTCGAGCCGATGCTCGGCAAGTACGCAGGATTTCGCATGCTGATGGTGATCGAGAAGGCAGCCGATAGCGCGGTTTGAGTCGTCAGTGCGTGCGCGCGATGCAGAAATCGACGGCGCCGGAGAGCGCGGCTTTCATCGGCGAATCCGGAAACAGCGCCAGCGCGTCGCGGGCGATGGCGCCATAGTGCTGGGCGCGCCCGAGCGTGTCTTCCAGCGCACGATGCTTGGTCATGAGGCCGATGGCATGTTCGAGATCGGCTTCGGTGGCTTCGCCGCGTTCTAGCGTGCGGCGCCAGAAATCGCGCTCGGCATCGCCGCCGCGGCGGAAAGCGAGCACGACGGGCAAAGTGATCTTACCCTCGCGAAAATCGTCGCCGACATTCTTGCCTAATTTCTGCGCGGCGCCGCCATAGTCGAGCGCATCGTCAACGAGCTGGAACGCCACTCCCAGATTCATGCCGAACGACCGGCAGGCGGTCTGCTCGGCCTTGGCACGCCCCGCAATTGCGGGACCGACCTCGCAGGCGGCGGCGAACAGTTCGGCGGTCTTGGCGCGGATCACGGCGAGATACTCGTCTTCGGTTGTCGCCGTATTCTTGGCGGCGGCAAGCTGCATGACCTCACCCTCGGCAATCACGGCAGCTGCCGACGAGAGAATTTCCAGCGCTTTGAGGCTGCCGACCTCGACCATCATTTTGAATGCTTGGCCGAGCAGAAAATCGCCGACCAGAACGCTTGCCTCGTTGCCCCAGAGCATACGGGCCGCAAGCCGTCCGCGCCGCATCTCGCTCTCGTCGACAACGTCGTCGTGCAGCAGCGTGGCGGTGTGCATGAACTCCACCGCGGCTGCGAGCTTGATGTGACCGTCGTCCGCATAGCCGACGAGCTGCGCCAAGGCGAGCGTCAGCATCGGCCGCAGCCGCTTGCCGCCTGAATCGATCAGGTGCTTGGCGACTTCCGGAATCATGGCCACTTCGGAGCCGGTTCGGGCCAGAATGGTGGCGTTGACGCGCCCCATGTCGCCGGAAACGAGATCGACCAGGGCATCGATCGACAGTTCGCGTGGGCTCTCAAACGGCAGGATAACGGCCACTTAAGCTTTCTCCACAGGAAACCGCGACCACAGAAACGCTCTGGTGAGGCAGCAAGTGTACTATCCCTGCGGCGGCCAAAGCGAGGTGGCGTGTCGCGAGCGCGACATGCCAATCACGATATGCACGTGGCGGCGCAGAGGAGCAATGTCAAGCAACCAAAATCTCGCCGAGGCCATGGCCGCGAGCCGTCATGAGGTGGCGATCCTGGTACCCTGCTACAACGAGGAGCGCGCCATCGCCAAGGTCGTGGCGGATTTCCGCGCTGCGCTGCCCGAAGCCGTAATCTACGTCTACGACAACAATTCAAGTGACAATACCGTCGCCGTTGCCACGGCTGCTGGCGCAGTGGTGCGCCGCGAGCGCCATCAGGGCAAGGGCCACGTGGTCCGGCGCATGTTCAACGACATCGAAGCCGACATCTACGTTCTGGTCGACGGCGATGCGACCTATGATGCGCCAGGCGCGCAGCGGATGATCGCCAAGCTGTTGGCCGATCGGCTCGACATGGTGGTGGCGACTCGCGTCGACCATGAGGCCAGCGCCTACCGCCGTGGTCATCGTGCCGGCAATCTGTTGCTGACCGGATTTGTCGCTCACATCTTCGGCCACGCTTTCACGGATATTCTTTCGGGCTACCGAGTGTTCTCGCGGCGCTTTGTCAAATCGTTTCCGATCCTGTCGGGCGGCTTCGAAATCGAAACGGAATTGACCGTGCATGCGCTTGAGCTTGAATTGCCGGTCGGCGAGGTGGCGACGCCGTATTATGCGCGGCCAAGCGGCTCGGCCTCGAAGCTTTCGACCTGGCACGACGGATTTCGCATCTTGTGGACGGTGTTGAAACTCTATCGCGCCGAACGGCCGCTGTCGCTGTTCGGCGCATTCGGCATCGCGCTCGCGATCATGTCGATCGGCCTCGCAATCCCGGTGTTCATCACCTACCTGCAGCAAGGGCTAGTGCCACGGCTGCCTACCGCCGTGCTCTCCACCGGCCTGATGCTGCTCGCGTTCCTGTCGATCGCCTGCGGCCTTATTCTCGATACCGTCACGCGCGGCCGCCGCGAGGCGAAGCTGATCGCTTATCTGGCGCTGCGCGCGCCCGGCGAGGAGCGGCGGCGATAATCTCGCGGAGGCCCGTATTCCCGCGGTTTCCGGGCGCCACACCACTTGTCGCGTGAACGCAAAACGATTTGGCAGAATCCAAGGCCGGTTTGCGAAATGCGCAAACCGGTGCGTCCGAGTCGGCGATAAGGCATCGGGATTGAAAACCTGAAATGCTGCTGCCCGCGCGGACGATCGCCGGGCAACCCTATCCCATGCAAGTCCGCTGCAATTGGGCGAGGCGGAATTGTGTTATAGGCTTCCGGTTCGGGCGGCGGGCTGGGTCTCCGGCGCTGTGTGTGTCGATGACAATGGCGGCGGAGCCAAAACCTTGCGTGAACTGGTGCGGACCAATGATGCTGTGCTGCTCTCGGCGATCGAGGCGCTGCTTGATGGCGCGGGCATCGCGCATCTGGTCGTCGATCAAAACATGAGCGTTCTGGAAGGCTCCATCGGCATTTTCCCGCGCCGCATTCTGGTCGGTGAGGACGAACTGGCGGCAGCGCGCCGTTTGCTCACGGATGCCGGCTTTGAGAAAGAGTTGCGCCAGGGCGATGGCTGAGCGATCGAGCGGACACCGCGCCACAGCGCGAATGGGTCGTGTTATTTTGGTGACGCTGGCTGCGGCTGGCAGAACGGAAGAACGCCGAGCCGCTGATAATAGTATTGCAGCCCTCCCTGGCAAAGCACTTCGGGCCCGGCGCGCTTGAATATGTGCTTGACCGGCTCCGCCTGGCTCACAATGAGTGTCGCGGCGATCAGCGTCACACCGAGTGGGTAAGTCAAGCGATGCTGCTGTAAGTCCGTCAGCGGCGCGATCAACAATGCGGCGGCGATGATCGCCAGCGGGTCGGTGTAGAGAAAATAAGCCTGTTGCAGATGCCGGCCCATGCCGAGCAGATCGATGCCCCAATCGGTCAGCATCAGCGCGGCTACCTGGACAACGAGACGCCATTCGCGCCGGCGGACTGCGACGATGAACGCCGCGATGACGAACCATTCGAGGAAGATGGTCGGACGCGGCGAAGATTGCAGGACGAAGGTGCGCCGCGCGATCACGCCGGCAATCGCTTGCAGCAGAAATTGGACGCTTCCGGCATTGAACAGCGACTGGTCGCCTGACAAATCTGGATTGGCGGCAGCTCCCCACGCATACATCGTTTCGAGGGGGTGAAGGACGACGATCGCATCGTTGGCCTGGAAGCGAATGTCGAGCGCCAGTAAGCCGATCATGCAGCCGGCAATGACCGCGAGCATGGCAGTCAGCGCCTCGAGAGCGGCGACCCGCCACACGATCCAGTAAGCGATCATTCCGAGTGCCAGCCAGACAACGAGGGCGGCCCAATAGGTCGCGGCGCTGATCCCAAGCGATTTCAGCGGCACGCCGACATTGGCTGCAGCCAGCCCTATCGTGATGATGTCCCTGGCGAGATACGCCGTCACCAGCGCAATCGCCGCCGCAGCCGCGAGCGCCGGCCACGCCATCCGGGGCTTCCGCCAAAATCCGTGCGGTGACTGTTGCACTTGGGTTGGACCGAACGGCAGCAACAGTACGGGCAGGGCGCAGATCAAAAACAATGCCTGCACCTTGCTCTGCATGGCGAGTGCGAACAGCGCGCTGGCGATACCGACGACCGCCGGACGCCACGGCCACGGTCCACGTCTTGCCAAGACGAGCAGCATGAGGACCGCGATCGTGCACAGTCCAGCCGATAGGAGTTCCGTCCGCATCGTTCGCATCTGCATCGCCATGCCGCCCGAGAAGGCAAGCAGGAAACCGCCCAGCGCGGCGACCCGCCAGTCGCGTGTGAGGGCGCGAAGCAGGTACGTGAACGCCGTGACGAGTCCCATTGCGAGCAGCAGTGAGAGCACGCGCCCGGCTTGGGTGAGAGTTGTCCAGACCGCGCTGAAAGCCGGAACATCGCTGATCGGCGGCAGGCCGGACAGAGCATCGACGCGGATCAGGCCAATGCCGTGCAGCGCGCGCAGCCAATAACTCAATAGCAGAATCGGCAGATAGCCCGGATGATCGAACATCTCCTGCGGGAGATGATCGTTGAGCAAGAGCGCGTTGTAGACGATGGGGAAATCCATATCGGCGACGCGCCAATACGGATACCAGAAGCCGGCGACGACGAAAGACGCCAGCATGAGCGCAAACATGAAGATGAACTGGCCGCCCCAATCGAACTTCACCAGCCGATCGAACGGTTGTGTCGTGTCGCCCAGCCTGATCGTCCGCCCAAGGCGCGATAATCCGGTCATGGCTCGCGGAAATTCCTCGCCACCAGCTTGGCAATGGAGTGTAGAATCCAAGCTTATAGAATGAACGCGCGCACAGGCAACCAAAGCGGTTCGACTGAAACGAGCGAAGACGCCGTGCTCGGCGGACGGCTTGTGCTGCGGCAGCCACTGCGCGGCCATCGCTTCGGTCACGACGCCATTCTGCTGGCGGCCGTTACCTCCGCATCTGCCCGTGATCATGCCGTCGAGCTCGGCGCCGGCGTGGGCGCGGCGGGGCTGGCGCTGGCGCAGCGCGTCGCGGGTCTCACCGTTGCGCTTGTGGAGGTCGACCCAGCGTTGGCGGAGCTCGCGCGCGGCAATGCCGAGCGCAACGGACTTGCCGAATTTGTGCGCTCCGTTTGTCTCGATGTGGCGGCGCCTGAAGCGGCCTTTGTGGTCGCCGGCCTGACAGCGGAGACGGCGGATGCCGTGCTGATGAATCCGCCGTTCAATGCCGCCGATAATCCATCGCCAGAGCTGGCCCGCCGCCGCGCGCACACAGCGTCAGGCGATACCATTCGGCAGTGGGTGCGCACCGCCGCGCGGCTCCTTCGTCCGGCCGGAGCGTTGACGCTGATCTGGCGCGCCGACGGCCTCGCCGGGGTGCTGGCGGCATTGGCGTCCGATTTCGGCGCGCTGTCGCTGTTGCCGGTCTACGGCAAGCCTGCCGCGCCCGCGATCCGCATTTTGGCGCGTGCCATCAAGGGCAGCCGCGCGCCGCTGACGCTGTGTCCTGGCCTGCTGCTCGCCGACTCGGAGGGCAGGCCGACAGACGCGGCTGAGGCGGTGCTGCGCGGTGGCGCCGCGCTGCCGTTGGGCGAAATCTGACCTTCCGGGCGGTCACTTGAGCCCCCGCTGCACGTATCCTATGTGAACGGTATGACCGAGCCCGGGACTGGCGCGCGCGTTCGTGATCTCAGCCTACGGGCTCTTGCGCCTATGCGCTGGCTTGTGCCGGGACGCTTTCGCGCCGATCGGCCGCGCGTGCCGGTGGTGCGGCTTACCGGCGTCATCGGTATTTCATCACCGTTGCGGCCGGGTCTCACGCTCGCCGGTATCGCCCGCTCGCTCGATCGTGCGTTTGCCATCCGCAACGCTCCCGCCGTGGCGCTTGCGATCAATTCACCGGGCGGATCGCCGGTGCAGTCGCATTTGATCTTCCGCCGCATTCGTGAACTGGCGGCCGAGAACAACCGGCGCGTCATTGCCTTCGTCGAAGACGTGGCTGCCTCCGGCGGCTATATGATCGCCTGCGCGGCAGACGAGATCATCGCCGATCCGCATTCCATTGTCGGCTCGATCGGCGTGGTGGGCGGTTCTTTCGGCTTCGACAAAGCTATCGCCAAGATCGGCATCGAGCGGCGGCTTTACACATCGGGAGAGCATAAGGCGACGCTCGATCCGTTCCTGCCTGAAAATCCCGATGATGTAGCACGGCTGAAAAAGCTGCAGCGGGAGATCCACGACAGTTTCATCGCGCTGGTGAAGTCGCGGCGCGGGGCCAAGCTCAGCGGCCCGGAAAGTGATTTGTTCACCGGCGAATACTGGGCCGGCCAGCGGGCGCTGGAACTCGGACTCGTCGATGCGATCGGCGACTTGCACGCCGTGTTGCGCGAACGATTTGGCGACAAGGTCGTTACTCCCCTGATCGGCGCCGAACGCGGCTGGCTGCGACGGCGCGTTCCCGGCGTCGGCTTGGGGCGCGGCGAGTTGCCGCAAATCGGAGCGGGATTTGGAGCAGGACTTGTCGAGGATTTGATTTCGGCGTTGGAAGCACGTGCGCTATGGGCCCGCTATGGACTGTAAGGGAGATCGGCGATGCCTCCGGTGATCGCGGTAACGCTGGGATTGATGGGTGTAGCGGCGCTGGCGCGCTGGTGCGTTAAGGAAATGCAGCGCGTGAACGCCGAGCTTGACGGAATTCGCGCTACCACGACCGTCGAGCCGGTCGACCGCAACAGACTGCCGACATTGCGGCGCGATCCGCGCACCGGCGAATACCGGCCGGGCTAGCGTCGATTCCGGGTTCCTCGCTGCGCTCGGCCCCGGAATGACGACGACTATTCCATCTTGATGCCGTTCGCCTGAATGACGCGGCCCCACTTGTCGTATTGCGCCTTCATGAAAGTGCCGAGCGCTTCCGGCGTGCCGCCGACCGGCGTCGCGCCGGTCTTGACCAGCTTGTCATGCAGAACCGGGTCGGCGAGCGCGGCGTCCACCGCCTTGTTGAGCTTGTCGATCACAGCCTTCGGCGTCTTCGCCGGCGCCAGCAGCGCATACCAATTCGCGGCGTCGGTGTTGGCATAGCCCTGTTCGGCGAGCGTCGGTACGTTCGGGAGAACGGCGTCGCGCTTGTCGCCCGCGATTCCTATCGGCAGCAATGTGCCGGCTTGGATCTGAGAGAGCACGACCGGAATATCGAGCGCGACCACTTGCACCTGGCCTCCCAGCATATCGGTCAGCGCGGGTGCCGCCCCGCGATAAGGGACGTGCAGGAATTTCACGCCGGCTGCGGCATCGAGCAGCAACTGGGCGAGGTGCGGCGGCGAGCCGACGCCGGTCGACGCGAAGGTGACGCCGCCCGGTTTCTTCTTGGCAAGCTCGATCAATTCCTTGACATTTTTGACGCCGAGCTTTGGCGAAACGACGAGCACCTCGTTGACCGTCGTCACCAGCGCGACCGGCGCGAAATCGCGGAACGTGTCGAATGGCATTTTCGCCATCATGTGCGGCGACACCGTCACCGCGCCCGACGTCGTGAGAAACAGCGAATAGCCGTCGGCATCGGACTTGGCGACGTCACCGCCGCCGAGCGTGCCGTTGGCGCCCGGTTTGTTGTCGATATAGACGCGCTGGCCCAAGAGCTTCGTCATCTTGTCGGCAACCAGGCGGCCGACGAAATCGGTCGGGCCGCCCGGCGGAAACGCCACGACGATGCGGACCGGCCGGGTTGGGAAGTCCTGCGCCTTGGCGAATTGCGGGCCGAGCGGAAGCAACAGCGCGGCCAAGCCGGCGAGCACAACGCGAATCTTATGCACAGTAACCTCCCGTGTCGGGTGTCTCTATATTCGACCCCGGATATTGAGTAGCAGGTATCGGGTATCGGGAATTGGCGATCAAGCCCCGGAGCCCCCGCAGCGTGAGATTCGGGCGACTTGACCTGCGCCGGGCCTTTCACCAACAACGTGGTCCATGGCCGAAGATTTACCGCCGCATATGCGCCCGCAGCGCTCCTTCCAGGGGCTGATCCTGGCATTACAGCGCTATTGGGCGGATTGGGGCTGCGTCATTTTGCAGCCCTATGACATGGAGGTTGGCGCCGGCACCTTTCACCCGGCGACGACCCTGCGCTCGCTCGGCCCCAAGCCCTGGAATGCGGCCTACGTGCAGCCGTCGCGCCGGCCCAAGGACGGCCGCTATGGCGAGAACCCAAATCGCCTGCAGCAATACTATCAGATGCAGGTGATCCTCAAACCGTCGCCGGACGATTTGCAGGAGCTTTATCTGAAATCGCTCTACGCCATCGGCATCGATCCGAAGCTGCACGACATTCGCTTCGTCGAGGATGACTGGGAGAGCCCGACGCTCGGCGCCTGGGGGCTGGGCTGGGAGTGCTGGTGCGACGGCATGGAAGTCTCGCAGTTCACCTATTTTCAGCAGGTCGCCGGTTTCGAATGCGCGCCGGTCGCCGGTGAACTGACCTACGGCCTCGAACGGCTGGCGATGTATGTGCAGGGCGTCGAGAACGTTTACGAGTTGAATTTCAACGGCCGCGACGGCGCGCAGAAGGTCAGCTACGGCGACATCTTTCTACAGGCCGAGCAGGAATATTCGCGGCACAATTTCGAGTACGCCGACACCGACATGCTGTTCGAGCAGTTTCGCATGGCCGAAGCCGCCTGCAAAAAATACCTGGAAGCCGGATGGCAGGGTGATAGGTCGAGCAACCGCGGTCGCCACGTGATGGCGCTGCCCGCCTACGACCAGTGCATCAAGGCGAGCCATGTGTTCAATCTACTCGACGCGCGCGGCGTGATTTCCGTGACCGAACGGCAAAGCTATATTCTGCGCGTGCGCGAACTCGCCAAGACCTGCGGCGAGGCGTGGCTGGCAACGGAAGGCGGAGGGAAAAGCAAATGAGTGAACCACAAATCGGGGGAAGGCGGCCGTTGCCGATCAACGTCGTCGCCGGCGAGAGCTATTGGTGGTGCGCGTGCGGACGCTCGAAGTCGCAGCCGTTCTGCGATGGCTCGCACAAGGGCACCGAATTCCGCCCGCAGGAGTGGAAGGCCACCGCGAACGAGGAGGTTTGGTTCTGTGCCTGCAAGCGGTCGCAGCACCAGCCGCTGTGCGACGGCAGCCACAAAGCACTGCCGGCGTAGGGGTGAATTTTCCCCTCCCCCTTGTGGGGAGGGGTTAGGGGTGGGGGTCGCGAGGTAGGCAATGGTGGAGAAGCAATCCTCGGCCGATCTGCGCACCTGGGCGCGGCGTGATCGCGGCATCAAATCGCCGAATGAACTCCGCGCCCGCGCGATGCGTATCGAGCCGACCGAAGCCGAGCGAAAACTTTGGTGGAACTTGCGGCATCGGTTGGCATTGCCAGCTTCTCACTTTCGCCGCCAAGTCCGGCTTGGACACTACATTGTCGATTTTGCCAGCCATGGCCTAAAGCTCGTGATTGAGCTCGATGGCGGTCAGCACGCGGAACGAACTGAGCTCGACGCAAAGCGAACGAGGTTCCTTGAAAGAGAAGGTTATCGCGTATTGCGTTTCTGGAATAGCGACGTGATGCAAAACATCGACGGTGTGCTTGAGGTGATTCAGAGTTTCATCCTCGCGACCCCCACCCCTACCCCTCCCCACAAGGGGGAGGGGAAAGAGCGCGCGCCATAAATCATGCCCGATCTCCTGTTTGAACTTTTCTCCGAAGAAATTCCGGCGCGCATGCAGGCGCGGGCGGCGGAGGATCTGCGCAAAGCCGTGACTGACCGGCTGGTCGCGGCTGGCCTGACTTACGACGGCGCCAAGGCGTTCGTGACGCCGCGGCGGCTGGCGCTCTCGGTGCACGGCGTGCCGGCGCGCCAGCCCGACGTGCGTGAGGAAAAGAAGGGCCCGCGCGTCGGCGCGCCCGAGGCCGCCATCGCCGGATTCCTCAAGGCGGCGGGTCTCAAATCCATTGGCGACGCCAAGGTGCAGCCCGACAAGAAGGGCGACTTTTACGTCGGGGTGATCGAGAAGCCGGGCCGTCCTGCGCTCGAGGTCATCAGCGAAATTCTGCCCGACGTTATCAAGCATTTCCCGTGGCCGAAATCGATGCGCTGGGGCGCGCAATCGAAGGAGCCCGGCGCGCTGACCTGGGTGCGGCCGCTGCATTCCATCGTCGCCACCTTCGGACCGGAGACCGAGGACCCGGACATTGTGCCATTCGACGTCGACGGCATCGCCGCCGGCAACGAGACGCGCGGACACCGTTTCCTCGCGCCGCAGCCGTTCACCGTGCGGCGGCTCGACGACTACATGGACAAGCTCGGCAAGGCCAAGGTCGTGCTCGATGCCGAGCGGCGGCGCGACATCATCATCACCGAAGCCAAGCAGCTTGCCTTTGCGCAAGGACTCGAACTGGTCGAGGACGAGGGGCTATTGGCCGAAGTTGCGGGTCTCGTCGAATGGCCGGTCGTGCTGATGGGCTCGTTCGACGAAACGTTTTTGCGCCTCCCCGAGGAAGTGATCCGCGCCACCATCCGCAACAACCAGAAATGCTTCGTGCTGCGCGAATCTGTTCCCTCCCCCCTTGTGGAGGAGGGTAGGGAGGGGGGTGGTGAGGCGGCGCGCGACGCAAAGGGGTCCTCAGTCGCGTCTGCGCCGCATGTGACCTCGCGACCCCCACCCCCGACCCCTCCCCACAAGGGGGAGGGGAGAAGATTGACCAACAAGTTCCTGCTGGTCTCCAACATGGAGGCCGTGGACGGCGGCAAGGAAATTGTCGCCGGCAACGAGCGCGTCATCCGCGCGCGGTTGTCGGATGCGAAGTTTTTCTACGAGACCGATTTAAAGACCAAGCTCGAAGATCGGCTGCCGAAGTTCAAGGACATTATCTTCCACGAGAAACTCGGCACCCAGGCCGAGCGCATTGAAAGAATTGAACGATTGGCCGCGGAGCTGGCGCCGCTGGTCGGCGCCGACGTGGAAAAAGCCAAGCGCGCCGCGCGGCTGTGCAAGGCCGATCTGCTCACCGAAATGGTCGGCGAATTCCCCGAACTGCAAGGCACCATGGGGAAATATTACGCCGAGGCCCAGGGCGAGGACGAAGCCGTCGCTCATGCGTGTGAGGATCATTACAAGCCGAAGGGGCCGGATGATCTGGTGCCGAGCGATCCGGTTTCGGTTGCGGTCGCGCTGGCGGACAAGATTGATACATTGGTCGGATTTTGGGCTGTCGATGAGAAGCCGACCGGGAGCAAAGATCCTTATGCGCTGCGGAGGGCAGCACTAGGAGTAATTAGACTAACTATCGAGAATGCAGATCGAGTGTCTCTGGCAGGACAAATAAAAAACGCATATCTGTTTCACCTTTTGAGCCTTCAAAAGGTCAATGCAACCGTTCTGTTGGCTAGCCTTGACGGGCCTTCTTACGCTTCGATAACCGCTGCCTTTGCTCCCGAATATAGGTCAAAAGTGCGGTTTGATTTTTCAAAACCAGCATTCATATGCCTCCCGAAAGATAAGAACCGGCAAGAGCGTGATACAGAGCACACTGTAACGTTCAGTGCGGGCCCAGACTTTTATTTCGATAATGTTATTGGCCGCCGCCCCGCGTGTGACGAAATTTACTCTGATCTCCTCTCTTTCTTAGCCGATCGGCTCAAAGTTCAACTTCGCGAGCAGGGTGCGCGGCACGATCTCGTCGATGCGGTATTCGCCCTTGAGGGGCAGGACGATCTTCTCCTCATCGGCCGCCGCGTCGAAGCGTTGGGCAAATTTCTCGATACTGAAGACGGTAAAAACCTGCTCGCTGGCCATAAGCGCGCGACTAACATTATTCGCATTGAGGAGAAGAAGGACAAGCGCGAGTATACCAGTGTGCCTGATTCAACGCTTTACAAGCAGGACGAAGAGAAGGCGCTGGCGCAAGCCATCACCGAGGCCAAAGCCGAGGCTGAACGAGCCGTGGCGACCGAAGACTTTGAAGCCGCCATGCACGCCATGGCGAAGCTGCGGCCCTATGTCGATGCCTTCTTCGACAAGGTGACGGTCAACATTGACGAGCCCTCGTTGCGCGAGAACCGGCTAAAACTCCTCAACGAAATCCGCGCCGCCACCCGCGCCGTCGCCGACTTCTCCAAGATCGAGGGCTGACGTCGCCCTCTCAGAGCCGTCATGCCCGGCCTCGTGCCGGGCATCCACGTCTTCTTGAACGAGCAGGCCGGAAAGACGTGGATGGCCGGGACAAGCCCGGCCATGACGCGCGATGGATGAAGAAGTTTCCAAGCGCCTGGAAAATGCTAGAACCGAACGGCGGGTTGTGCGTTATGGGTACGTCCCCCGCCGCGATTGCCGCGCCCCTTTCATCACGCATCCTGTTCAAACCTAAGGAAAATCCGATGGTTCTCACCGCTACGCAGATCACGCCGCTTGTTGCGATCGTGGCCGGGATCCTGATTCTCATCATCCCGAGACTGCTCAACTACATTGTCGCGCTGTATCTGATTTTCATCGGTCTCGTTGGGCTCAATCAGACCCATCATTGGGTCCATTTCGGCATGAATACCCACGTCACGCACGCCGTATCCGTCGCCCAAATGCTGTCGTGGTTGCACGCTTAATCGAAGCCTCATCATTTTAAGGCCAAGCCACAAAAGCCAATTCAGCCATGGCCAAAACGCGTTCCAAAAATTCACGTCAGCCGGTGAAAAAATCCGCGCCCGCCGCGCGCCGCGGCGCCAAGCCGGGCAACGCCAAAGCCGTTGCGCGCAAACCTGTCGCTCCGGCGGCCCGCAAGGGCCGGTGGGTTTATGCGTTCGGCGGCGGCGAGGCCGAGGGGCGCGCCGCGATGCGCAATCTTCTCGGCGGAAAGGGCGCGGGGCTTGCCGAGATGGCGCATCTCGGCCTGCCGGTGCCGCCCGGTTTCACCATCACCACCGAGGTCTGCACCTATTTCTACGCCCATGACAAAGCCTATCCGAAGGATCTGAAGCCCCAGGTCGAGGCGGCGCTCGCCGCGGTCGGCCGCATCACCGGCAAGAAATTCGGCGATGCGCAAAATCCGCTGCTAGTGTCGGTTCGCTCGGGCGCGCGCGCTTCGATGCCGGGCATGATGGACACGGTTCTTAATCTCGGCCTCAACGATGTGACGGTCGAGGCTGTGGCGGAAAAATCCGGCGACCGCCGCTTCGCGCAGGACAGCTACCGGCGCTTCATCACCATGTATTCCAACGTGGTGCTGGGCATCGAGCATCATCATTTCGAGGAAATTCTCGACGATCACAAAGATCGCCACGGCTATTCGCTCGACACCGATCTCAATGCGGATGACTGGGCGCAGATCATCGTGCGCTACAAAGAGCGCGTCGAGGAGGAAAGCGGCAAGCCGTTTCCACAGGATCCGCACGACCAGTTGTGGGGCGCGATCGGCGCCGTGTTCGGCTCGTGGATGAACCAGCGCGCCATAACCTACCGGCGCCTGCACACCATTCCGGAAAGCTGGGGCACCGCGGTCAATGTGCAGGCCATGGTGTTCGGCAACATGGGCGAGACATCCGCCACCGGCGTCGCGTTCACGCGTAATCCTTCGACTGGCGAGAAAAAACTCTACGGCGAGTTTTTGATCAACGCCCAGGGCGAGGACGTGGTCGCCGGCATCCGCACGCCGCAGGAGATCACCGAGGAGGCGCGCCGCGAATCCGGCTCCGACAAGCCGTCGATGGAAAAGGCGATGCCGGAGGCATTCGCCGAGCTTAAGCGCATCCACGCCGCGCTGGAAAAACACTACCGCGACATGCAGGACCTGGAATTCACGGTCGAGCAGGGCAAGCTGTGGATGCTGCAGACGCGAAACGGCAAGCGCACCGCCAAGGCGGCCTTGCGCATCGCGGTCGAACTTGCCAACGAAAAGCTGATCAGCAGGCAGGAAGCGGTGACACGCATCGAGCCGGGTTCGCTCGATCAGCTCTTGCATCCGACTATCGATCCGGCGGCCGAGCGCAAGATATTCGCCACCGGCTTGCCGGCGTCGCCCGGCGCCGCCTGCGGCGAGATCGTGTTCTCGCCCGACGAGGCTGAGCTTCTGAAAAGCCAGGGACATAAGGTCATTCTGGTGCGGGTCGAAACTTCGCCCGAAGACATTCACGGCATGCACGCCGCCGAAGGTATTTTGACCACGCGCGGCGGCATGACCTCGCACGCCGCCGTGGTGGCGCGCGGCATGGGCAAGCCATGCGTCTCCGGCGCCGGCAGCTTGCGCGTCGACTACCGCGCGCAGACCATGACGGCCGGCGGCACGACCTTGAAGAGAGGCGAAATACTGACGATTGACGGCTCGACCGGCCAGGTCCTGGTCGGCAAGGTGCCGATGACGCAGCCGGCGCTCGCCGGCGAGTTCGCCACGCTGATGCAATGGGCCGATGCGGCGCGCAAACTGAAAGTGCGCGCCAATGCCGACACGCCGGCTGACGCCCGCGCGGCGGTGAAATTCGGCGCCGAGGGCATCGGACTGTGCCGCACCGAGCACATGTTTTTTGACGAGGACCGCATCCGTGCCGTGCGCGAAATGATTCTTGCCGGCGACGAGGCCGCGCGCCGCACGGCGCTCGCCAAACTGCTGCCGATGCAGCGCAAGGATTTTGCCGAGTTGTTCGAGATCATGGGCGCGCTGCCGGTCACCATCCGCTTGCTCGATCCGCCGCTGCATGAGTTCCTGCCGCATGGCGAGGAGGAAATCGCCGAAGTCGCGAAGGCGATGGGCGCCGATCCGAAGGCGCTTGAGGATCGCGCCAGGGAGCTGCACGAATTCAATCCGATGCTCGGCTTCCGCGGCTGCCGGCTCGCCATCGCCTATCCGGAAATCGCCGAGATGCAGGCGCGCGCCATCTTCGAAGCCGCGGTTGAGGTGTCGCGAAAAACCCGCAAGCCGGTGGTGCCGGAAATCATGGTACCGCTCATCGCCACCAAGGCGGAGCTCGACCTGGTGAAAGAGCGCATCGACGCGGTGGCAAAGATGGTCGCCGCGGAAACAAAGAGTGCGGTCAAGTATCAGGTCGGCACCATGATTGAGCTGCCGCGCGCGGCGCTCAAAGCCGGCGAGATCGCCGAGACCGCCGAGTTCTTCTCGTTCGGCACCAACGATCTGACGCAAACCGCATTCGGCATCAGCCGCGACGACGCGGCGAGCTTTCTCGGCGTCTACACGTCGAAAGGCATCCTGCCTTGCGATCCGTTCGTGTCGATCGACCGCGAGGGCGTCGGCGAACTGATCCGCATCGCCGCCGACCGCGGCCGCAAGGTGCGCAAGAATATCAAGCTCGGCATCTGCGGCGAGCACGGCGGCGATCCGGCATCGATCGCGTTCTGTCACGAGGTCGCGCTCGACTACGTATCGTGTTCGCCATTCCGCGTGCCGATCGCGCGGCTTGCCGCCGCGCAAGCCGCGCTCGGCAAGGATGCGGGCGCCGAAGGCTAGCGTGTCCCGGGCGCAGTGCAGCACGTAGCGAAGCGAAGTGGTGCACTGCAGAACCGGGATCGTCACGTACTCGGAGTTTGGGACGGTCCCGGATCAGCGGCGCACCGTTTCACGCTGCGCCGCATCCGGGAAACAGCGCTCATTTGGCGCGCGCGCGGGGTCGAGAACCGCCGCATTAACGCGATCGCAAGGTTAATTCGGCAAAAACCATATCTGTCGTATTTGCGCCACGGCGACTTAACCGCGGCGGCGTAGCGTGTGTTGCGTTTGGGGTGAGGACAATGGCGTCGCGTACTCTGGCGCTTTCGGGCTACGGCTCGACGCGGTTCTGGCTGAGCGTGCTGGGTGTTGCCTTGATGCCGGCCTCGATCGGCTCTCAGGACATTGCGGCGCTGACCTCGCGCCACGCCAGCGCACTGCCGCATTCCCACCGGCATCTGCTGGCGTCGCCGTTCGGCACCATCGAGCCCGCGACTTTCAGCTATGGGGTTCGTCCGATTGGCACGGCGATCCCACGGCTGCCGGCGATCCAGCTGGTCAATTTCGATCCGCGCGCAGGAAAAGCCCAGGTGTGGTCGCTCGATCGGCCCGTGCGCGTGCGGCAGCGATCCGCCGAGTTCGATTATCCGAAGGTCAATCGCGAGCGGAAGGGCGATCGCCTGCCGATCGCGCATCCGGCGGCCGCTTCGGTAGACCCGCCACCGTTGCCGCAATTGCAGCCGATCTCGGCACCACCCACGGTGCAGCCGCCCAGGGCGCCTGCGCTACCTGTCGTCCCGCCGATGGCGCCGCATGCACAAGCACCCGTCGCTGCGCCCGTGGTCGAACACAAAGCTGAGGTCGGCGAACCGCTCGTAACAATCGCGTCGGCCGTTTCACCGCCAATCGCCTCGAAGGCCGCTGCCGAGGTGCCCGCACCCGAGCAGATCGAGCAGGCGCCTGAACTGACCACGGCTTCGCTCGCGCCTGCCGATGACGTGGAACAAAGCCGCCGCGCGGAAATCTATTTTGGTGCCGGCATGACGGACGCGCCAGGCGGGCTCGAGGCTTGGGCTCCCGGCGCCGAGCCGGTGTTGGCCACGCCATCATTTGACGGCGGCGTGAAGCTCGCCGCGCTGGAGCAGATCGGCCCGGACGATGTCCGCGATTCAGCCGTAGGCGACGCGCCAAATCCGAAAAGCCCGGCGCAGCGCCTTGGGCTGGCCGGCAAGACGCGCGCCAAAGCCGAAAAGTGTCTCACCGAGGCGGTCTATTTCGAGGCGCGCGGCGAGCCGCTGCGCGGCCAGCAGGCGGTGGCGCAGGTGGTGATGAACCGCGTGTTCTCCGGCTATTATCCAAACAATGTCTGCGGCGTGGTGTTTCAGAACGCCAGCCACTACCTCGCCTGCCAGTTCACCTTCGCGTGCGAACATAAGGATCTGAGCCGCATCGATGAGCCCGACATGTGGGCGCAGGCCAAGCATATCGCCAAGGATGAACTCGACGGCAAGATCTGGCTCAGCGACATCGGCCACGCCACGCACTATCACGCCTACTGGGTGCATCCGAGCTGGGTGCATGAGATGACCAAGCTCTACAAACTTGGAGTGCACACGTTCTACCGCCCGCGCGCCTGGGGCAAAGGCGAATACGAGCCGGTCTGGGGCACGCCGCCGAGTACATCGAGCACCGATCCGAAGGCTGCTCCGACATCGTAGGTGCAAGCGTCTAAGCGGCCCTCGAAGGATGCAGGCCGAGACACTGCTGCCTCGCCCTTCGAGGCTCGACGCTTTTGCGTCGAGCACTCAGGGTGAGGGAAACAGCTCACATCTCGATATCAAGCCCGATATCCAGATTCTGCACCGAGTGTGTCAGCGAACCGGACGACAGATAATCGACGCCGGTTTCGGCGATCGCAGCGGCGGAGGCGAGCGTGATGCCGCCGGAGGCTTCGATGACGAGCCGCCCGGCCACCATCTCGACGGCGCGGCGCATCGTGGGAGGATCGAAATTGTCGATCAGCACCACGTCGGCGCGTCCGGTGGCGAGTACTTCTTCAAGCTGAGACAGCGAATCCACTTCGATCTCGATCTTCACAAGATGGCCTGCGGATTCCCGGGCGCGCTTGAGCACGGCGGTGATGCCGCCCGCGACCGCGATGTGATTGTCCTTAATCAGCATCGCGTCATCGAGGCCGAAACGATGATTGAAGCCGCCGCCACAGCGGATGGCGTATTTTTCAAGGGCCCGCAGCCCGGGCGTCGTCTTGCGCGTGCAGATGACACGCGCCTTGGTATGGGCGATGCATTTGACGAATTCCGCTGTCGCGGTGGCGATGCCCGACAGGTGACCGATGAAATTGAGCGCGGTGCGCTCGGCGCTGAGAATAGTGCGCGCATTGCCCTCGATCGTCATCAGCTTGGCGCCGGCAGCGATTGCCGCACCGTCGCGCGAACTCGCAGCGATCTCGATCGTGGGCGACAGCCGGCGAAACGATGCCTCGACCAGCGGCAGGCCGGACACGACGCCCGGCCTGCGCGCCACGACCATGGCGCGGCCGCGCGTGTCGGCCGGGATCGTCGCGATCGAGGTGATGTCGCCGGCGCGGCCCAAATCCTCTTCCAGCGCGCGTGTTACCGCCGCTTCGATTTCGAGCGGGGAGATAAAGGCATCGGATCGCAGCAGCGACGGATCGAACAGCGACATGGGTGTATCCACGTATCGGTGTGTGGGGTTTGGCGCGCGCGTGAGGCTTATTTGGGATCGCGCAAAACCGCACGGTTTCGATAGCATTGCGGAAACCCATGCGCCAGCGGGCGGCCCAGCCATGCGGCGCGCGGCGCCGAACAGCGGTCATTTTCGTTTGGGTGGCCGGCGAGGCGTCACTATGCTAGGTCGCGTTCGCAAATCGAACTGCCGCCGGGCGACAATGACCATCATCAGTGAGCGACTCACTTCCGCTGCACCTGCGGCCACGCTTGCCACTTGGCGCACACCAGTGCTGATCGTCGGCTTCGGCTGCCTGATCGGCATGATGTCGTTCGGCCCGCGATCTTCGCTCGGCTTTTTTCTCACGCCGTTGTCGAATGCCAATCACTGGGGCCGCGATGTCTTCGCCTTCGCGATCGCGCTGCAGAATCTGCTGTGGGGCGTCGGCCAGCCGGTCGCGGGCTTCATCGCCGATCGCTTCGGCACCGCGCGCGTTTTGTGCGGCGGCGCGTTCATGTATGCCTGCGGTCTGGTGCTGATGTCGCATGCCGACAGCGCACCGCTGCTCGATGCATCGGCCGGCTTGCTGGTTGGCTTCGGACTCTCCGGCTGTTCGTTCATGGTGCTGCTCGCGGCATTCGGCAAACTGTTGCCGCGGGAGTGGCGCTCGCGCGCCTTTGGCTTCGGCACTGCGGCCGGTTCGTTCGGGCAGTTTCTCTATTCGCCCGTCGCCGTTGCGCTGATGGACCGGATCGGCTGGCAGCAGACGCTGCTCGTCTTTGCCGCCGCTCTGCTCTTCGTGCTGCCGTTGTCGAGTGCGCTTGTCACGCCAGGCGCCAACCGAAGCAAGGAAGCCGCCCCGCAATCGCTGCGGTCAGCCGTGAGCGAAGCTTTCGCGCACCGCTCCTACTTGCTGTTGGTGCTTGGCTATTTCACCTGCGGTTTCCAGCTTGCATTCATCACCGTACACCTGCCGTCTTATTTGGTGGACAAGGGCCTGTCGGCGCAAGTCGGCGGCTGGACGCTGGCAACCATCGGCCTGTTCAACGTTGTCGGCTCGGTCACGTCCGGCTGGCTCGGCGACCGGGTGCCCAAGCGTTATCTGCTCTCCGCGATCTATTTCATCCGTGCCGCGGCGATTCTCGGCTTCATCTCGTTTCCCGTCACGACGTTCTCGTGCATCGTGTTCGGCGCCGTCATGGGCTTGATGTGGCTGTCGACGGTTCCCCCGACCAACGGCATCATCGCCGTCATGTTCGGCACGCGCTGGCTGGCGACGCTCGCCGGCTTCGCCTTCTTCAGCCATCAGGTCGGCGGCTTCCTCGGCGTCTGGCTTGGCGGCCTCGTGTTCGACCGCTACGGTTCGTATGGTCCGGTGTGGTGGCTCGCCATCCTGTTCGGAGTTCTGTCGGCGCTGATCAATATGCCGATCGTGGAAAAGCCGGTGCCGCGCGTTGCCGCCGTCGCGGCCTAGGGCGCACGCCGACTCCGTTGAATCGGGAGGCGCTCTAGCTTTATTATTTGGTCGCATTTTCTGCGGAACCGGCGGCCACTTTTCCGGAAAATGCTGTAGAGGGGAGGGGACGTGGCAACATTCAAGGCAATCGTCATCGACAAGGCCGAGAGCGGCCAGACGGTGCGGCTTACCGATTTCGACGACAAGGACCTGATGGACGGCGACGTCACGGTCGCGGTGGAATGGTCGACGGTGAACTACAAGGACGGGCTTGCGGTCACCGGCAAGGCCCCGGTGGTGCGCCGCTTTCCGATGATCGCAGGCGTCGATTTTGCCGGCACCGTCGAGTCCTCGTCCCATCCGGCCTGGAAGGTCGGCGACAAGGTGATTCTCAATGGTTGGGGTCTGGGCGAGACGCATCTCGGCGCCTACGGCGCTAGGGCGCGCGTCAAGGGGGATTGGTTGGTGCGGTTGCCGGCGAGCATGAGCGCGCGCGACGCCATGGCGATCGGTACCGCGGGCTATACCGCCATGCTGTCGGTGATGGCGCTCGAGCGCGCCGGCCTGACGCCGGCGCGCGGCCCGGTGATTGTGACCGGCGCCGCCGGCGGCGTCGGCTCGGTGGCGGTGGCGTTGCTCGCCAAGCTCGGCTACGCGGTGACCGCCTCGACCGGCCGGCCGATCGAAGCGGATTATCTCAAGGGACTTGGCGCGACCGAAGTCATCGAACGCAAGGAACTTTCCGGCACGCCGCGGCCGCTCGCCCGCGAGCGCTGGGCCGGCGGTATCGACGCGGTCGGCTCGACTACGCTTGCCAATGTGCTTTCGATGACACGGTACGGCGGAACCGTCGCCGCTTGTGGGCTTGCGGGCGGAATGGACTTGCCCGTCACAGTTGCGCCGTTCATTTTGCGTGGGGTGTCGCTCGTCGGGATCGATTCGGTGATGTGCCCGCTGCCGATGCGGCAACAGGCGTGGCAACGGCTCGAAACCGACCTCGATCGGGGCAAAATCGCGGCGATGACCAGCGAAATCGGGCTGGACGAGGTCATCGAGGCCGGGCGACGGATCGTCGAGGGTCAGGTGCGGGGCCGGATCGTGGTGAAAATTCGGTAAAAGGAGTCCATAATTCGGCTACGAAATCGCATCACCATGCAGGGCACTATGGTAAGGGGACGGTTAAGAACTTTCGTTAATGTTGAGCGCACGTCCGTGAGGGGGTTGCAGATGCTGCTCCGCGTTGTTGTTGCGTGTGTATGTGCTCTGGGTGTGAGTTCGGCTTTCGCCGAGGATTTGTCGCCGGAACAGGCGCGGGCTTTTATTGCCGGCAAGCTGTTCTCCTATGACTGCTTCGACGGCACGACAGGGATCGGGCGCATCATGCGCGATGGTTCGGTGGTAGGCACGATCCGCCCGTCAGGCAGCCCTACGGTGCGCTTTGCGACGCTGCCGCCAGGCACGATCCGGGTGACGTCGACCGCAGTGTGCGCGCACTTGGCGGGCATGCCGATCCAGCCCTGCTTCCGGGTAGAGCGGATCGACTATCACACTTTCCGCGGCTCGATCTCCGGGTTGGGCTTCGCCTATTGCAACTTCCACCAGCGCAACGCGCGTGCCGCGCTGACCAAACGCGAGCCAGCACGTGCGGCGGCGACAGTTCGGCCGCCGTCGACGGCGTTCGCGACCATGCAGCCGTCGCCGTAACGCTTAAGCCGTCGCAGATCGATCACTCCAGCTCGAGCCGGAATGGCGTGCCCGCTTCCGCGGCAACGCCGCGGCCGATCGTTTGGATCGCCGCGGTCATGCGCCCGTCGCGGCCGAGCAGGCGGTCTGCGAGTGTCACGATGCGGATGTTCGGAGTCGCTGTCGGCGAGGCGCGGCGCAATGCTCGCGCGATGCCCGCTTCATCGCGATGCGGGTTGAGCGCGCACACGCTGGCATACGCGCTTGCGGTCGAGCGGCTGATGCCGGCGAAGCAGTGCATCACCAGCGGTGCGCGCCGATCCCAGCCGCGCACGAATTCCAGCAGTTCGGCGACGTGTTCCTCGTCCGGCAACACATAGCCGTCGAGCGGCGAGGAAATATCGTTCAGTCGCAGCCAGAGATGATTCTCCGGCGCGACGCCGCGCGGCCGTTCGACGCGGAATTGGTCGTCGAGCAGCGACACGACATGGCGGGCGCCGGTCTGCTCGACCGTGTCGTGCAGCAGCGCCAAGGGGCAAACGTGAATCATCGACTCAAACAATGATGCATTGCGAGTGGCTTATATAGGAATCGCGGATGGCGCCGGTAAGACAATCAGCCGGCCGCGGCCGGCGCCGGCTGGACGGGTGCGCGCGGATAGAGCAGGCGCTGATACAGCCAGCCGATGCCGAGCAGCACGACGCCGAGGCCGATGACCGACAGCGCGCGGAAGATGCCGCTGATGCTGGCGGTGTCGATGATGAACACCTTGGCGACGGTCAGCGCGATCACGCCGAGCGCCAACAGCCGTGCCGGCTGCGAGCGCAGGAAAAAGCCGACCGCCAGAACGATGATCCCGAACATGAGCCAGACCGTCGAATAGGTGTATTGCTCCACGTCGCTGATCGGGCCGGCCAGAATCGGGCCGTGAAATAGCCGCCGCACTTCCAGCGTTAGATAGAACAGCGCAAGCGTCATCGCGGTGATCGCGGCGGTGACGCGATAGGGCAGCGGCCGCGTCGTGCGCGCGATCAGCGCCAAGATGATTGCGAGGACAGCAGGGATACCGTAGCCGAGCAGGATCAAATTGATGAAGGCGGGACCGACCGGACTGCTGGCGAGATCCGGATCGGTGACGTACACGAGATCGGCAATGATGGCGACAAGCGTCAGCGCCGCGACGATGCAGGCGCCCACATTGTGGACGATGCTGCCGGTACGCCGGCGCACATGTTCAAGGCCGATTGTCATCGCCAAGCCGGTATCGACGTAGAGCGCGATTTCGGTGAGCCCCGCTGACTCTCGATAGATGTCGCCGCCGCTGACGTAGTGGCGTATTTCAAGGACCACCAGCAGCACCGTGAACAGAATGGCGGCGGCATCAATCGTACGCGCCGGCAAATCGTCCCCCCGGCGCCGCAGCATGGTGCCCGCGAGCCAGAACGACGCAGCCGGAACGCCGTAACCGTAAAGCAGCCAGTTGAAGATCGGCGCAGAACCCAGCGCATCGCCGACAATGCGCGGATCATAGGCGAGGCGCGCCGTCACCAGCGCCGCCACGATCGCAGCAAGCGAACGCAACCATGGCAGTGGCCGCTTTTCCGCGATCCAGGCTGCCGCTGGCGCCATCAACGCAAGGGCAACGGTGAGCCAGCCTTTTTCCAGTGCGAAGGTCAGCGCCAATGCCAGCGCGGCGAGGGCGCCCGTGGCATAGAGCGCGCTCGCCGTGGCAATGCCGGGCCGCTTGTCCCGCTGCAGCAGCGTTTCGGTGGTGATGCCGAAGATCGCAGCGAGCAGCAGCGCCAAGCCAGCAAATGGCAGGGAACGATCAAGATCGGCGATGCGATAGTAGAGCGCAATCAGCATGGCGAGCGGTGTGAACACGCTTGAGGCGCTCCACAGGATCGGCACCAGTGCGCGGCTGGAACGGCCTTGCGCGAGGAATCCGCCAATACCGAACAGCGCGGCCCACGCGGCGGCGAGCGCAAGGTGCGAGCCGTAGTCGTAGCGTTGCGGTTCGGCGATGGCCGGTGCGGCGGGGCCTGCGGGCCATTTCAGAAAGTCGAGATTCATCTGCACCGCCCAATGCGCCATCACCGCCATGGCGAGGATTGCGGCCACCGGCACGGCGCCGCTTGCGGCTTCCGCGCGCCAAGCGACGGCGACCGTCGCTACGGTGAGCACCACGAAGACGGTGAGCGCGGTAGCGTCGTGCCGGCTTGCGAGCACGAGGAGCGCCGCCGCAAGCAAATAAACCGAGAGTGCGAACACCGATACGCGGTCGACTTCGCCTGGCTTGGCCTGCGGGCCGTACAGCAATCCGCACACCAGGAAGACCGCGGCGAGCGCAAAGCCGGCAAGCGTGTTGAACGCGTGGGCGCCAACCGCCGCGACCGCACCAGGCGCCATGCCGGGCAGCGTCCAGGCGGCGCTCAGCACGATGGCGGCGAGCGCCAGCCGGCGCCACATCCGCAAGCGCGCCAGCGCGAACGATGCCGCGGTGACGACGGCGATATAGATGTAGAGCGCCCAGTAGTCCGGTTGCGCGGTGCTGACCAGGAGCGGCGCCACATACGCGCCGATGACGCCGAGCCCGGCGAGCGCGGGGCCGTGCAGCAGCGCCGCCGTGAGCGTCAGCAGCGCCACGATGCCCATCAGAACGAACGCGAGTCCCGGCGGCAGAAAGCCGTAAAGCGCGTAGGCCGCGTAGACGGCGGCGTAGGCTACCGTGGTGCCGGCAGCGGTGAGAATGCCTGGAATGTGCGCCGTGGGCAGGCCCGGCAGCCCGGAGAGATTTTCCTTGCGCCGGGTCCACTCGCCGGCCGCGACCAGCACGAGCGCCAGTAGCGCGCCGAGCATGATGCGCACGCCGGGACCGATCAGGCCTTGCTGAATCGTGTAGCGCACCAGAAAGATGCCGCCGAGCGCCAGCGCCGCGCCGCCGACCCAGACCACCCAACGGGTGCCGAATCGCTCCTCAAAGCTGATCGGCGGCGGCGATGATGGCGTCTGCGCTGGCGCGCGCGGAACGGCGCTCGCAGGCTGCGCAGCCGGCGGCACGGGCGGCGGAGCCGCTCGCTCGGTCGGCGTGACGGCTGGTGCTGGTGGCGGCGGTGTCGGAACGGGCCGAGCCACAGGCGCGGAAGCCGGCGGCGGTGTTGCGGCACCGGTGGCTGAGGCCGCGACAGTGCGTTCCAACGCTATGACTCTCAGCTCAAGGCGGCGGACGACCCCGCCGAGCGACGACGCCTGAACCAGCGCGACGATGGCGATGACCGGAAACGCCAGTGCGATCAAAACGATGATGACAATGAAATCCATTGCTGCCCCCGCATTGGCAATGCAACCGATATTAGCGGAATTCAGCGTACCGCGCGAATGGCGGCAAAATATGGTGTCTATTCTCCTGCGAGTTTGCTGAAACGCTCCAAATAACGCGCCTGCGCGGTCTCGGCCGGCCAGGGTTTCAGATAATCGCGCTCCATCGACGGCGCGATGCGCGGCGGGCGGCCGAAGAAGCGCCGCGCTTCCGTCGTCGAAAAACCGGCGAGCCGGGTCGCTTCCAGAAAGGCGGATTGGTGGTCGGCCAGCTTGATCAGACGTTCAAGCTCGGGCGCGGATTGTGCCGGCAGACCGAAGCGGCGATGGATCGCCGCCAACAGCCGCCGCTCGACCGCCTTGTAGCTGTCGCCGATCACCGCCTTGAACGGAGAGATCATGTCGCCGATCACGTATTCGGGGGCATCGTGCAGCAAAACGGCGAGCCGGCCGGCGCGGCTGAGTCGCGGCGATTTTTCGCGCGCCAGCGCTTCGACCAGACAGCAATGCTGTGCCACCGAATAGATATGGGAGCCCGACGTCTGCCCATTCCAGCGCGCGACCCGCGCAAGCCCGTGCGCGATATCTTCGATCTCGATATCGAGCGCGGACGGGTCGAGGAGATCGAGCCGCCGCCCCGACAGCATGCGCTGCCAGGCACGTTCGAGCGGCGGTTTGGTTGCAGCGGGCGGCACGTTCGCTATTCGCGTGGTTGTTCAGATTGCGGTATTACGCGATTCCACGCTGCCGGGACACTCGCGATACTGCAAAGGACTGGTCATGCCGCTTCGCCGCCGCCGCTTTCTACAGTTCGCCGCAAGTGCACTCGCAATGCCCGCCCTGCCACGGACGGCTTTTGCGCTCGATTACCCGGCGCGGGCGGTGCGCATTCTGGTCGGCTATAGTGCCGGCGGCGTCAGCGATATCCTGGCGCGGCTTCTGGCGCAAAAGCTGTCCGACCGGCTCGGCCAGCCGTTCATCGTCGAAGATCGTCCCGGTGCCGCGAGCAACATCGCTGCCGATGCCGTGGTGCACGCGCCGCCCGACGGTTACACCCTGTTTCTCGCCGGCATCTCCAACGCCATCAATGCGGCGATCTACAAGGACCTCGATTTCAGCTTCGCTCGCGACGTGACGCCGGTCGCGCTCGTGAGCCGCAGCCCGCTGGTGATGGAGGTGAGCGCGTCGTTCCCCGCCAAAACCGTTCCTGAATTTATCGCCTATGCCAAGGCACATCCCGGCACGCTCAACATGGCATCGGCCGGAACCGGCGGCGCCACCCATGTGGCCGGCGAATTGTTTCAGATGATGACCGGGATCAAAATGCTGCACGTGCCGTATCGCGGGTCGCCGCCGGCCTTTGCGGACGTGATCGCCGGGCGCGAGCAGGTCATGTTCGACAATGTCGCGGCCTCGATCGCGCTCATTCGCGCCGGCAAGCTGCGCGCGCTCGCGGTCAGTTCGCACACCGATGCGCTCCCCGGCGTGCCGCTGATCGGCGATTTTCTGCCGGGCTATGACGCCTATGTGTGGAACGGCATCGTCGCCCCAAAAAATACGCCGGCCGATATCGTCGCTAAATTGAACGCGGCGATCAACGCCGTCGTCACGGATGCGCAATACAAGACCGCGCTCGATCATATGGGCAACACGGCGGCGTCCGACACACCCGAGGAATTCGGCAAGCTCATCGCCGCCGATACGGCCAAGTGGGCGAAGGTCGTGCAGTTCGCCGGCATCAAGGCGGAGTGATCACCGCCCGAGCTTCTGCACCGCGTCGTGCCGATGGCACGTGATCAGATGATCGTTGACCATGCCGGTCGCTTGCATGAAAGCATAGACGATGGTCGGGCCGCAGAACTTGAAGCCGCGTTGCGCGAGCTCTTTGGACATCGCGCGTGAGATCGCGGTTTCGGCCGGGACCTGCTTCGTCGACCTGTAGTGATTGGTCTTCGGTTTGCCGTCGAGAAAATTCCACAACAATTTGGAAAAGCCCGGGCCGTTTTCCATGATATCGAGCCAGCCGCGCGCCGAGAGCACCGTGCCTTCGATCTTGGCGCGGTTGCGCACGATGCCGGCGTCGGCCATCAGCCGCTCGACTTTGGCTGGCCGGTAGCGCGCGATTTTTTCCGGCACAAAACCGTCGAAGGCGCGGCGAAAATTGTCGCGTTTGCGCAGGATGGTGATCCACGACAGCCCGGCCTGAAAGCCGTCGAGGACGAGTTTTTCGTAGAGCGCGCGGTCGTCGTATTCCGGCACGCCCCATTCCTGGTCGTGATAGGCGATGTAGAGCGCATCGTCCTTCGGCCAAGGGCAGCGCTCCGGAACTTTCACAGAATCCGTGGCCTTCGCTGAGGAAGCGCTCATTCTGCGGCCTTGCCTTCGCCGGGAAACAAAAACCGCGCCCAGTCCGGCTTGACGAGACGCAAAGACGTTGAGCCCGCGGTCAGCGCTTCGCCATGCGCGAGCGCATCGGCGACGCGGTCGAGCCGCAACAGGGCGATCGCCCGACCACCGGCGGCGGAGCCGACGTGGCCGAGTTGGCGCTCGCCGGCGACGATGGCGGCGCCGGGTCGCGGCGCCGCGCCGTCGAAGCGCAGCGGCACGGCGCGGGTGCGCGCGGTGCCGCGGTGTTCCATGCGCGAGACGACTTCCTGCCCGACGTAGCAGCCTTTGGCGAAATCGACGCCGGCGAGTTGATCCATGTCGGCTTCATGCGGAAAGGCGTCGCCGTACGCGAAGTCGACGCCGCCGCTGGGGATGCCGAGTGCGATGCGGTGCGCGTCGTATTCGGCGAACTCCACCAATGTGGCGCCCAATTCGGCCACTGCGGTCGCGGCGAGATGCGGCGGCAGCATCACACGAAGGCCGAGCGCCGCGAGGCGCGGATCGGCGTAGCGCAGACCGATAGCATCTTTTGCGCCGAGCGCTGGCGCCGCAGGAGCGGTGGCTGCGTCGTCCCAGACTGCGAGCACGCCCAGGATCTCAGATAGATCTTCGACAATCACTTTGGCGCGAAGTTTGTAGAGATTGAGTCTTTCGATCAGGGTGGCGGTGCGCGTGCGCGGCGCATCGAGAAAGAAGCCGCCGCCGTTTTTCGCCGGCGCTTCAGCCGCCAGAAAGTCGGCGATGATCTTGCCCTGGGGGGTCAGCAAGGCGCAGTAGCGCGCCTCGCCCTGCTTCAGGTTGAGGAGGTCGGTGGTGACAAGCCCATGCAGAAAAGTCCGGGCGCCATCGCCCACGACTTTGATTGCGCCGCGATCGGGAAGAAGGGCAGCTTTCATTGGCATCGATGCTTTCCGGAGTGCAACGAGAACCTAAGGCAGGCGCGGATGGGCCTCAAGGGCATGTTTGTGCTCGCCGCGGACGGTCCTGAAACCATGGAGCCGCCCGCGGACTCATCGACCGATGTGCCGGTTCTATGGATTGCGCGCGCTAAACTCCGAACGCGCCTAGCTTGAGCGGGACCGCGAAAAGCTCGGCCCGAGGCGATCGGGAGTGGACACCGGTTTTCGAAAAAGGTGGCGCAGCACAAAAAGCGCGCTGGCCTTATTGCCGTGAGATCTCCACGGAGAACTCACCATTGCGGATTCGGGCGCTGAGTTTCTCAGCGTAGAGCGCAGCAGGCTCCTCGCCATAGGTCGAGATCAATTCGGCCAGCGCCAGAAAAAGCGCAGTTTGTGCCAGGCAGTCGCCGTCGATGCCGTAATGCCGGGCTTCCGCCCATGCGTCCTGAAGATATCCCAGTGCCAAGCGTTTCTGATCGTGCTCGGCCACCGGTTCACGGGCCGGCCAAAGATTTGTCGCCATTACATCGCAGCCAATTGTTTGCCGCAACCCGGCGGCGTCCCTACCCGGAGGCAGGCTTAGCATGGGAATTCCCCGCTAATCCCCCAACTTTTGGGCAGGGTTAATGTGCCGGCAAGCTCGAGCCGCCGTAGCGTCAGTTAGCGTAGCGGGCGGTGACATCGCGGGCGATCTGGGCGCCTTCTTCCAGATAGCGGCGGATGATGATGCGCGCGGCCGGTGTGCAGGTCCGGTAGCTCTGCCGAAAGCCGAGATAACCGCGATTGAAGCTTTGCACCATCTGATCGTGCCGCTTGCCGCTCGGCGCTTCGGCATTGATCAAAGACTGTGCTTCGTCGCGCCATTTCTGCGCTTCGTCGAATCCGCAGATGCTGCGGAGAAAATGCAATGCGCCGAGAATTTCGGAGAGCCGCTGCAAGTCGGGGTCATAGGGCGTGGTGACCTCGGGCGGCGGCATGTCGGGTTGCGGCGCGACCTTCGGCACCCGCGGCGGACCTGGCGGCCGGGGCCGGGCCGGCGGCTGTTGCTGCTCCTGTCCGAAGCCGAATGGCGATTGAGAGAACTGGGCGACGGCCGGCTCCCCGCAAAAGCCGAGGGCGAGCACAACGGCGATCGGAATGCGCACCAGTGACCCGGGCATGATCGAGGCGTTTGGCTTTGCGTTGCTCAGCTGGCGGCCGCGATCCGTTCCGCGGCGGCGGTCACGATCTGCGCCAAGCCCTCGGTGGTCGTCAACCCGGCAAGCTCGCCGGGCAGAAGCCAGTGGGCTTCGGCTAGTTCCTCATTCAGCGCGACCTCGCCCGCGATCCAGCGCGCCGCGAACGGCAAAATGACGAAATGCCGCTCGATATCGCCCTTGGCGTCGCGCGCAATCGCCTGACGGTAGCCGGCGAGCGCGACCAGCGCGATCTCAAGCGCGGTCTCCTCGCGGACTTCGCGGGTCACGGCTTCCTCGAGGGTTTCACCCAGTTCGACGCCGCCGCCAGGCAGCGTGTAGATGCCGTGCGCCGGCGGCCGGGCGCGGCGCACGATCAGGATGCGGCCGTCGCGAAATATCGCCGCGCTGACCGCCAGATACGGTCGGGTCGGATAAATCCGCGAGGACTCGTCTCTCGTCGATGGGGGCTGCTGCATAGGCATCGAAAACAAAGTAACAAAGGCGGCAAGCGCGGCGCCTTGCGACGAAATCCGGCCTGCCTATCTCGAGCGTCTTAGACCATGTGCGGACGGTATGTCATCATTTCGTCGCCGGCAGCGATCAGAGCGCTGTTCGGCTACCCGGAACAGCCGAATTTTCCGGCGCGCTATAACGTGGCGCCGACCCAGCCAATCCCGATCGTGCGCCTGCAGGAGGGCAAGCGTCAGTTCGTGCTGATGCGCTGGGGCCTGATCCCGTCCTGGGTCAAAGACCCCAAGGGTTTTTCGCTGTTAATCAACGCGCGTGCTGAATCGGTCATCGACAAGCCGGCGTTTCGCAACGCCATGCGCCGCCGCCGTTGCCTCATTCCGGCCGATGGCTTCTACGAGTGGAAAGATCTTGGCGGGCGCAAGCAGCCGTATTTCATCCGCGTGCAAAAATCCGGCGGCCCGTTTGCGTTTGCGGGACTGTGGGAGACCTGGACCGGGCCAAACGGCGAGGAGTTGGATACGGCTGCGATCGTCACCACAACGGCCAATCGCACCCTGTCCGCGATTCATGGGCGAATGCCGGTGATCCTGCAGCCGGACGCGTTCGAGATGTGGCTCGACAGCGCGCACGTCGATCCGCAAACCGCATCGGCGCTGCTGGCGCCGTCGCGCGACGACCTGCTCGAAGCTTACGAGATTTCGCCCGGCGTAAACCGGGTCGCCAATGATTCACAGGCGCTGATCGAGCCGCTGCCACAGCCGTTGCCCGGTCAAGCCTTGCCCGGTCAAGAAACGCCGGTCGCGGAAACGCCAGCCAAGAAGGCCGCGCGTAAGGTTAAGGAACCGGACGGCCAAGCGTCATTGTTCTAGCGCCGCTCCGAGAATGCACCGTTACTTCGGCCGCAGCCGAAGCATTGGCGCTGGCAATCGTCCGTGGTTCCGCTCATATAAAATGGCATATCGAGACTATGACATGTCGAGCGCCCCTCAGATCGCAGAAGTTGCCGCGCTGGTCGGTGATCCGGCCCGCGCCAATATTTTGTGCGCGCTGCTCGGCGGCCGCGCACTGACCGCAACGGAACTGGCATTTGCCGCCGGTGTGTCGCCGCAGACCACCAGTGGCCATCTCGGCAAGTTGGCGACAGCGCGGCTGATCCTACCGACGAAGCAGGGACGTCACCGCTATTACAGGCTGGCCGGGCCGCATATCGGACAGATGCTCGAAAGCCTCATGACCGTCGCGCTGGAAGGACCGCCGCGCTTTCAACCCAAGTCGAAAATCGACGACCAGCTGCGCCACGCGCGCACCTGTTACGATCATATCGCGGGCGCGCTCGGCGTCGGTCTGGCCGACAGCATGATGGAACGCGGCTTGCTCGTTCTCGGCGATGAGGCCGGCGAAGTGACTGCGTCCGGTGCGGAGGTTCTGTCCAGGCTCGGCGTCGATCTTGCCGCGGCGCACGAACGCCGCCGGGTATTCTGCCGTCCGTGTCTCGATTGGACTGAACGGCGGCCGCACATTGGCGGCGCCGTCGGCGCGGCTTTGGCCAACCGCTGCTTCGAGCTGAAATGGATCGAGCGACGGCGTGACAGCCGGGCTCTGACGATCACGTCCGCGGGCCGCCGCGGCTTGCTGGAAACCTTCTCGCTGACAATCTAATGGCGGCGCTCGCTCCCACCCTGGTGGGGGGCACTATCTAACTCCTCCAGAACAGCCGGTCGGCCCATTCGCACGCGTTGCCGCGGTCGATGCCGAGGTCTGATGCGGCGCGATGATCTGTTGCCAGTGTGCAGACGCAGTGATGTCAGTCGATGAGATCGTCGACGAAATCATGACCGGCAAATTGCGTACATGAAAATGACGACATGTGACGGCCTTTTGCAGTTTTTGCCGCCGGCTCGAACGCGCTATCATGGACGCCAGCTCTCAAGTGTAGGGAAATGGCATGAAATTCGGCATCGGTCAGCCCGTGCGGCGTTTTGAGGATCTGCGGCTCATCACCGGCGGCGGCCGCTATACGGACGATGTGGTGCTGCCGCAGATGACGCGCGCCTTCGTGCTGCGTGCGCCTGTCGCGCATGCGCGCATCAAGCGCATCGATACCCAAGCGGCCCGCCGCATGTCTGGCGTGCTGCTGGTGGCGACCGGCGAGGATTTGCGCGCCGACGGGCTTGGCGACGTGCCGTGCGTCATTCCGTTGACCAACCGCGACGGCACGCCGCGTCACGATACGCCACGGCCGGTGCTGGCGGTCGGCAAAGTGCGACATGTCGGCCAGCCGGTCGCGCTGGTCGTCGCCGACACATTGCTGGCGGCGCGCGATGCCGCCGAGGCGATCGAGATCGAATACGACGACCTGCCGGCGGTTGCCGAGGCGAAAGACGCGATCAAATCCGGTGCGCCGCTTTTGTTCGACGATATTCCCAACAATGTCGTGTTCGACTGGGACAACGACATGGGCGACGCCAAGGCGACCGAGGCGGCGTTTGCCAAGGCCGCGCGCGTCGTTTCACTCGAACTCATCAACAACCGCGTGGTCGTCAATTCGATGGAGCCGCGCAACGCCATCGGCGATTACGATCAAGCGACCGGCCGCTCGACGCTCTATACCGCGACGCAGGGCGCACATTTCGTGCGCGATCCGCTAGCCGATTTTGTGCTCAAACTGCCGAAGGAAAAACTTCGTCTGATTACGCCCAATGTCGGCGGTGGCTTTGGCATGAAGGCCTTCGTCTATCCCGAGCATGCGCTCGTGGTGTGGGCCGCGCGCAAGATCGGTCGGCCGGTAAAGTGGCAGGAGGATCGCTCCGAGGGGTTCGTCTCCGACAATCAGGGGCGCGATCATGCGACCCGCGCGGAACTCGCGCTCGATGCGGGCGGCCGCTTCCTCGGCCTGCGCGTTTCCATCCTCGCCAATGTGGGCGCCTATCTGTCGCCGTTCGGCTGCTTCGTGCCGACGCGCTCGACCGATCTGGTCTCCGGGCTTTATGCGTTCGGCGCGATCCACGTCAACGTCAAGGGCATCTGCACCAACACGGTGCCGGTCTGTGCCTATCGCGGCGCCGGGCGACCGGAGGCCGCTTATCTGCTCGAGCGTCTGGTCGATGCCGCGGCGCGCGAACTCGCCATTAGCCCCGATGCTATCCGCCGCATCAATTTCGTGCCGCCGTCGGCGATGCCCTACACGTCGGCGACCAGGCTCGTGTTCGATTCCGGCGAATTCGAACAGGTCATGGACCTGTGCATGGAGGCCGCCGAGTGGTCGTCGTTCGCCAAACGGCGCGCGCAAAGCGGATCGCACGGCAAGCTGCGCGGCATCGGCATGGCGACCTATACCGAGCGCTGCGGCGGCGGCTTTCCGGAGACAGCCTCGATCGAGTTCAAGGACGAGCACATCGAACTGGTGATGGGCAACCAGGAATATGGCAGCGGGCTCGTCACGTCATACAAGCAGGTCGTCTCCGATCAGCTCGGCATCGATGCCGACCGCATCGATGTCATCATGGGCGACACCGACCGCACCCCGGCTGGGTTGACCGGCGGCTCGCGCGCGCTTGCGGTTGCCGGCACGGCGCTCTACGAGGCCTCGCGCACCATTGTCGGCAAGGGCAGGGAACTCGCCAGCCACCTTCTGGAGGTCTCGCCGCAGGACGTGGTCTTTGCCGACGGCGCGTTCGGCGTACCCGGCACCGATCTGCGCGTCGATATTTTCACCGTGGCGAAAGCGGCGCGCGATCCGGCCAAACTGCCCGCCGGCATGGAGCCTGGGCTCGATACCAAACACACCCGCGTGCCGCCGGCGCAGACGTTTCCCAACGGCTGCCACATCGTCGAAGTCGAGATCGACCGCGATACCGGCACGGTCGAGATTGCGCGCTATACCGTGGTCGATGATTTCGGCCGCACCATCAACCCGCTGCTGCTCGAAGGTCAGGTGCATGGCGGCATTGTGCAAGGCATCGGCCAGGCCTTGCTCGAACACGCCGTGTACGACAACGATAGTGGGCAGCTCCTGGCCGGCTCGTTCATGGACTACGCTATGCCGCGCGCCGACGATCTTCCGTCTTTTTCCTTCTCGACCCACAACGTGCCGTGCACGGCCAATCCGCTGGGCGTCAAAGGCGCAGGCGAAGCCGGCGCCGTCGGCGCGCCGCCGGCAATCATCAATGCCATCGTCGACGCGCTGCATCGTCACAACGGCGTCCGCCACATCGACATGCCGGCGACGCCGCGCAAGGTGTGGGAAGCGATGAACGGCCGGCATTGACTTGCCGCCGCGTGAATTTCAGAAGAGCGCAATGTCATCACCATCCAAATTGCCGATCCTCATTGCCGGCGGCGGCCCGGTCGGCGTCATCACGGCGCTGGCGCTCGCCCGCCAGGGGCTGCCGGTGCGCGTCTTCGAGGCAGACAGCAAGGTCAACGAATCGCCGCGCGCCGCGACCACCCACGCCGCCACGCTGGAAATGCTGGAAGAGCTTGGCCTGGTCGAAGAGGTGATCCGCCGCGGTCTGGTCGAGCCGTTGTTTCGGAACTGGGAACGCGCGACCGGCAAGCTTGTCGCCGAGTTCAATTTCGGCATGCTCAAGAACGATACGCGCTACCCGTACGCGGTGCAGTGCGAACAGCACAAGCTTGCCGAGCTTGCGATCGAACGGCTCGCCGTTTTTCCCCACGCGAGCGTCGAGTTCTCCACGCGCGTCGTGGCGGTATCGCAGTCGGACGATGGCGTTGCCATTACGGTCGAGACGCAGGACGGGAGCCACACGGTCAAAGGCTCCTATCTGATCGGTGCTGACGGCGGCCGCTCGACCGTGCGCAAGGCGCTCGGCATCGAATTCGCGGGCTACACCCATCCAGAACGCTTTCTTATTCTCACCACGCCGTTCGACATCGGCACGAAATTTCCCGGCTGCACGCGAAATTACCTGTCCGACCCGGAGGATTGGTGTGCGTTGTTCAAAGTGTCGGGGGACGACGGCAAGGGGCTATGGCGAGTGCTGTCGACGACCCGGATCGAACAGACCGAAGCCGAACTGTTTGCCGATGAAGCGGTCGAGCGCCGCTTGCAGAAATTGATCCCGAAGGCCGGCCGCTACCAGGTCGTGCACCGCAATCTCTACAATGTGCACCAGCGGGTGGCCGCGTCGTTTCGCCGAGGCCGCGTGTTCTTGGCCGGCGACGCCGCGCACGTCAACAATCCGCTCGGCGGGCTTGGTCTCAACTTCGGTATTCACGACGCCGTCGAGCTGAGCGGCCTCCTCGGCCGCGTCATTCGCAACGAAGCGCCGCCCGAAACGCTCGATCTCTATGACCGCCATCGCCGTCCGCTCAATATCGAGTTCGTGCAGCAACAGACCATCGCCAATAAAAAGCGCATGGAGGAAAAAGACCCTGCCGCGCGCGCGCGGAATTTCGAACAGCTCGCCGCTATCGCCGCCGATCCCGTGGCACATCGCGCCTACCTCTTACGCGCCTCGCTGCTCGACAGCGTACGAAAGCGAGCAGCGGTCTAAGCGTGAATTGCGTCAGCATTGATAGAGATCAACTTGGCGGTTAGTCATTTCAGCCTGACACGCCGGCATCGATCAGATTGGGTTTAACGATGGCAAAGGACTTAACGGCCTCATCCAGGAAGGTTGCGATTCCTCGACCGGCGGACCCTGGAAGACGACGACAGCCGTTGCCTGGGCACCGACCGAAGTCGGCTGACGAGGATCCTGATGCGCCTGCGAGACTAAAAGCAATTCTCGAGAGCCCAAGCTATATCCTGCCCGAACAGGATGTAGCTTTCCTGACCGGCGACGCGGCGCGCGGTGTGCGCCTCCAGCTTGAGTACCTCAAGCCGGAGACTCTCCTTGCGGAGCACGCCATTCGCGATACCGTCGTAGTGTATGGCTCAACGCGAATACTGGAACCGGCCGCGGCGCAGCGAAATGTAGAGGCCGCGCGCCAGGCGCTTGAAACCGATGCCCACGATAGCATCCTGGTCCGTAAGCTCGCGGTGGCGGAGCGTATACTGGCGAAGAGCCGCTACTACGAAGTCGCGCGCGAGTTCGGGCGGTTGGTAGGAAGCTGCTGCGATAGCGATGGGTCGCGGTTGGTGATTACGACCGGCGGCGGCCCCGGGATGATGGAAGCCGCAAACCGTGGCGCCTTTGAGGCCGGTGCAAAATCCGTCGGTCTGAATATCAATCTGCCGCACGAGCAATATCCCAATCCCTACATTACCCCGGAGCTGTGTTTTCGATTTCACTACTTCGCCCTGCGCAAGATGCATCTGCTGCAGCGGGCGAAAGCTCTGGTCGCATTTCCAGGTGGCTTTGGGACGATCGACGAACTGTTCGAAGTTTTGACCTTGGTGCAGACGCGAAAGATCAAGCCGGTCCCGATCGTGCTGGTCGGCGAAGACTACTGGCGTCGCGCCGTCGACGTTGGTTTCTTGGCCGACGAAGGTACGATCGATGCTGAGGATCGAGAGCTGTTCTGGTTCGCCGAAGCCGCGGATGAGATTTGGAACAGTATCCTGGACTGGTACGACGCATGCGGCGCCCCGCTCGGCCTGAGGAGTTGATCGGCCGCGCCATTACGTTATTCCGTCTTTTGAGGGAGAAATGCTTTGAGACTGTCCTTTCATGGCGCTGATCGCGACGTCACCGGGTCCTGCCACCTCGTCGAGTGCGCCGGGCGGCGCTTTTTGATCGACTGCGGGCTCCATCAGGGCAGCCGCGAGCTTGCTGTCGATAACGCCGCCGACTTCGGTTTCGATCCCGCCGGTATCGATTTTGTGCTGCTGACCCATGCCCACCTCGATCATTGCGGGCGGCTGCCGCTCCTGACCAAGCGCGGGTTTCACGGTGAAATCATCACGACGAGCGCCACCCGTGAACTCGGCCGGCTGGTCTTGCTCGACTCCGCTCACCTTCAGGAGGAGCAGGTTTCAGACTCGCATCAGGCAAGGCATCGCGCGGAGAAGACCGCTGAGCCTTTGTATACCGTGGCTGATACGTTCAAGTGCTTGGAATTGTTCAAGCGCAGTGCCCGATATGGCGAACCAATCGATCTCGCCGAAGGCATCCGCGCAACATTTGTGGATGCCGGACATATCCTTGGCTCGGCCAGCATCCTCGTCGAACTGACGGAAGCCGGCCGCACCGTGCGGCTGCTGTTCTCAGGCGACCTCGGCAACGGCACAGACCCTTTGCTTCTGACGGCGGCACCTCCGCCGCACGCGGATGCGGTGGTGATCGAGACCACCTATGGCGATCGACTCCACAAGCCGATGGCTGCGTCGATCGACGAGCTGTACAGCGCGACTTCCGACACGATCAAGCGTGGCGGCAATGTCATCATCCCGACCTTTGCCCTGGAGCGGGCGCAGCAACTCCTGTTCGTGTTCAATCAGGGCATCGAAAAAAGCCGGTTGCTGCCGTCGATGCAGGTCTATCTCGATTCGCCCATGGCGATTTCGGCGACCGAGATCTTTTCTCATCATCTCGAGTCCTTGCAGCCCGATGCCGCCAAGTTGTTCCGAAGCGGTCGCGATCCGCTCGCGCTGCCCGGCCTTCATTACACCCGGGGAAGGGCCGAATCGGTGGCGCTGAATAATGTGCACGGCGGTGCAATCATCATGGCCGGATCCGGCATGGCCACGGGCGGACGGGTGCGCCACCACCTCAAACACAATATTTCGCGCGCCGAATGCAGCGTGATTTTCGTCGGCTATGCCGCCGCGGGGACTCTGGCGCGTCACATCATCGATGGTCAAAATCCGGTGCAGATACTTGGCGACAATTATCCGGTCAGAGCCACAATCCACACGCTGAATGGGTTTTCGGCCCACGCCGATCAGGCCGGGCTGCTCAAATGGCACGGGCACACTGGGGCGGCGCGCACGTTCCTCACCCACGGGGAGGAAAATGCCATGCGGGCCTTCGCGTCCCTGCTCGTCAATACGCAGGTCGAAATGCCCGCCCTCAATCAACAATTCGATCTATAGCCGAGACAATAGCCAAGGCTAGGCGAAGGGCGCTACAGCACCTTGCCCGGATTGAGGATGCCCTTGGGGTCGAGCAGGTGCTTGATGCCGCGCATCAATTCGAGCGCAACCGGGTCCTTTACCGACGGCAGAAGATCGCGTTTGAGCAGCCCGATGCCGTGCTCGGCCGAGATCGAGCCGCCGTATTTCTTCACCACGGCGAACACGACCTCGTTCACCTCGCCCCAACGTTTGAGAAACGCATCTTTGTCGGCGCCAATCGGCTGCGAGACGTTGTAGTGGATGTTGCCGTCGCCGAGATGGCCGAACGGCAGCGGCCGCGCATCGGGGATGAGCGCGGCGACCGCGGCGTTGGCCTCTGCGATGAAGGCGGGAACCGCGGCGACCGGCACGGAAATGTCTTCCTTGATCGAGCCGCCGGCGTGGCGCTGCACTTCGCTGAACAATTCGCGCAACCGCCAGAACGTCTTGCCTTGTTCGAGGCTGTCGGCAATGGCGGCATCGCGAACGAGCCCGCGCTCCAGGCCCTGCGCTAAAATATCTTCCATGCTCTCGCGCAGGCCGTCGCGCTGCTGCGACGACAGCTCGATCAGCGCGTACCAGGGATGCGGCGCGGCGAGCGGATCGCGGGTGCCGGCGCCATGCTCGAGCACAAGCTCGATTCCTGCACGGGTCATGATCTCGAAGCTGGTGACGCCGCCCGACGTGCGCTCGGTGGCGAGACCGAGCAATTCAAGCGCTGCTTGCGGCGAGTCAACGCCGGCAAATGCCGTCTCGACCGCACGCGGCCGCGGCACCAGGCGGAGCACCGCCGCGGTGATGATGCCGAGCGTGCCCTCGGCGCCGATGAACAGGTTTTTCAGATCGTAGCCGGTATTGTCTTTCTTCAGCTTGTTGAGATTGTTGAGCACGCGGCCGTCGGCGAGCACCACTTCTATGCCGAGCACATGCGAGCGCGCGATGCCGTGGGCGATCGCTGCCGTGCCGCCGGCATTGGTCGAAAGATTGCCGCCGATGGTGCAGGTGCCTTCCGAGGGCAGCAATTGCGGATAGAGCCGGTCGGCGGCGGCGGCGGCCTCGCGCGCATGCTGCAGGGTGACGCCGGCCTCGCAGGTCAGCGTGTTCGAGGTCGGATCGATGTCGCGGATGCGGTCGAGCCGGTTGAGCGACAGCACGATCTCGTTGTGCAGGGGGATCTGGCCGCCAACGAGCCCGGTGTTGCCGCCCTGCGGCACGATCGGCGTTGCGGTGTCGTTGGCGAGTTTCAGAATTCTCGCCACTTCCTCGACCGACGACGGCCGCAGCACCACCGGCGTGTGGCCCTGGTACAGGCCGCGCAGCTCGACCAGATACGGCGTCTGCGCGTCTCGGTCGGTGATGGCGTATTTGTCGCCGACGATCGCGGCGAAACGGGCGACCATGGCGGGTTCGAGTTTGGTCTGCGGTTTGTCGAGCATTCAGGACGCGTCCATGACATGCATTTTTGCGTTCCATGGATCGTACACGATAACCCCGGTCTTCGTAAAATCGCGGACATTGCGGGTAACAATCGTGAGATCGTGGATGTGTGCAGTTGCCGCGATGAGGAGATCGGGTGCCTGGCGCGCGATACCTTTGACCGCAAGTCGACGGGCGACCCGAAGCCAATCGGTCAATATTTCCAGAGTTGCAGGAAGACACCGTTCTGGGAGAAAATTATCGACTGTCGTGTCAATCCAGCGCAGCAATTGTCGGCGTCGTTCAGCATCGGTGTGTGCGAGAGCGCCAACGCGCAGCTCGGCGACTGTGACAATGCTGATTGCCAGTTGGTCTGGCGACTGCGCGGCGAGCCACGCTAGCACGCGATCGTTGGGACGGTGCTTTGCGGTCTCAGAAACGACATTTGTATCCAGGAGCCACTTCATTCGTCATCATCGAACGGCGGCTGATCTGGATCAACGTACATTGGAAAGGGCCGCTCGAATTCTATACCCTCGGTGAGGCCTCGATATTTTTTCGATCGTTCGATGAATTCCGCCATTGTTCGCGGCCGGCGCGGCTTCGGGCGCACCTCGAAACGCTCTGCATCAAGGACAACAACGGCCTCCTTGCCGTGCACGGTGATCCGCTGCGGTGCGCCGGCGCGGGCCTGGCGAACCACCTCCGACAAACGCGCTTTGGCGTCTTGCAGCTTCCAAACGTTGGAGCGTTTCATTGCACTCAATCTGACTAGTCTGACTAGATCAGTAACATAGGCGCTGGGTTCCCGCAACGCCCGCTACCGCGGCGCGGCGGCGCGCGCGAGCCGGTCGTTGATCGCTTCGCCGAGACCTTCGCGCGGCACCGGCATTGCCGCGATACATGGCGCGCCTGCCGCGTCGAGCGCGCGCAGGTGGGCAAACAGATTGGCGGCCGCCTCGATCATATCGCCGCGCGGCGACAGATTGAGCACGCGCGCCGCGCCTTCGGCGCCCGGCACGGCCTTCGGCCCGAATGCGAGCAGCGCTTCGCCGGCCTCGACGCCGGCAGCATCGAGGCGAAGCGGCGTGCGCGGCGCATAATGCGAAGCGAGCATGCCGGGCGCGAGAGGAGCATTGTGTGACAACGCAGCCTCAACTGACGGCCGCGCCAGCGGCCGCCCCAGTGCCCGCTCGATCGCTTCGCTGGGCACGCCGCCCGGCCGCAGCAGCATCGGCTCGCCGAGACAGGAGATGACGGTGGATTCGATGCCGACCGGCGTCGCGCCGCCGTCGACAATGAGATCGACCCGGCCGCGCAGATCGGCAAGCACATGGGCGGCCGTCGTCGGCGAGACGTGACCGGAGCGGTTGGCCGACGGCGCAACGATCGGCTTGCCGAATTCTTGCAAAATTTTTTGCGCCACCGCGTGGCACGGCACGCGCACCGCGATGCTGTCGAGGCCCGCCGTCGCCAGCTCGGCCACCGGGCAGTCCGAGGCCTTGGGCAACACGAGCGTCAGCGGACCCGGCCAGAACGCCGCCGCGAGCCGTTCGGCGTCTGCATCAAGATGCGCCAGCGCCCGCGCCGCCGCGGTGTCGGCGACGTGGCAAATGAGCGGATTGAAGGCCGGCCGGCCTTTGGCGGCATAGAGCCGCGCGACGGCCACGGCGTCGGTGGCGTCGGCACCGAGCCCGTAGACCGTCTCGGTCGGAAACGCGACTAGGCCGCCGGCCGCAAGACAGCGCACCGCCTCGTCGATGGCGGCTTCATCGGTGGTCCTGACGCGGGTCGCGAGCGGGGCTGTCATTGCGGCACCATCGTGCCTAAATAGCACGTGCGGCGGCAAAATCCGTCGCGCTTGCAGGCCCGCAGGGCCGTATGTATAAGCGCGCGGCACGGCCTTGTTGCAGATGTCGGAGTGTGGCTCAGCCTGGTAGAGCACCTCGTTCGGGACGAGGGGGTCGCAGGTTCAAATCCTGCCACTCCGACCAATCCTCAGCTGCCATTTGAATCGCCAGCCTGACGGAAACCCGACAGTCATGTCGTGGGTACGACGGCGCATCGATGGGTCGTGATCGAACCAATGACGCCACCCGGTGAGGAGCGTTGCGCCGATCTAATGGGCCGCTTCTTCGCCCAATGCGCTCTGGGCTATGGCATCGCTATCCTTGGTGGCGTAGTTCGCCGCCATCTCCGATGACAGCGCGTAACTCCAAGTGCGATTACAGGGATAGCAGACGAAGGTTGTTTGCTGCATTTGCGGAGCGCTCCGGTGCGGCACCGCCGTGACAAAGATCATCTCGCCGTGGCACTTGGGGCAGAGAACTTTTTCTATCGGTTCATCGGTAGTCATGATCGTGGTCCGCAATGATACGGATGGATCATGGACTCAACTGATAAACTGTTCATTAACTAATGGCACACGCTCGACGGTTAGCCGCAATCAACTGCACTGGCAGGCTGCCAAACTGGCGCAGGCTGTTGCTGAGCTTGCGGCGCGGTTGGCCGACGATGTCGATGCGTTCAACCCGCGCGGCGAGCGCCGTCATGATCATCTCGGCCTCGAGCCGCGCCAGCATCTGACCGACGCACAGATGAATACCGGCGCCGAAGGCGACGTGACCGGCGGCCCTGCGGTTGACATCGAAGCGCTCGGGGGCGTCCCAGCGGCGCGGATCGCGGTTGGCGGAAGCCAAGAACAGCAATACCTTTGCGTCCTGCGGGATTTCAAAACCGCCGATCTCGACCGCGCGGGTCGTGGTGCGGAAGAACGTCTGGATCGGCGATTCCCAGCGCAGCACCTCGTCGAAGGCCGGCCGTGCCAGCGCCGGCTTCTCGCGCAACGCTCGCCACTGCTCGGGGTTGGTGGCAAAGGCGTAGAGCGCGTTGCCGATGCCGACGATGGTGGTATCGAGCCCGGCCGAGAGCAGCGAGCGCACCAACAGCAGCGCCTCTTCGGCCGTGACCTCGCCGGTGTCGGCCGCAGCCCAGATGATCGCGCCGAGCCCTGTGGGCGACAGCGCCTCGCGGGCGCACTGGGCGTTTATCCAGGGGACTACTTTCGCCGCCTCGGCCATGACCGCCTCGAAATGCGCGTTGCGCGGACCGAAGCCGTTGAACACCATGGCGCCGTACGGCAGCAGGTTTTCCAAGCCCTCGTGACCGAGACCGATCGCCTGGGGAAACACACTCAGCGGATAGGCCTCGGCGATGTCGGCGATCGCATCGATCTGCCGGCGCGCGACGAGCTCATCCGCGAGTTTCTCGGCGGCGTCCTTGAAGCCTGCGCGTAAACCCGCCATCGGCTTTGCCGACAACGCCCGGTTCATCACCGTACGGCTGCGCGTATGCAGTGGCGGATCGACCTCGAGGATCAGGCTTGGCGGCCGCCACGGCTTGGTGCGGCGGAAGTCGTCAATGCCGACGCCGGCCGCGGAGCTGAAAGTCTGCCAATCGCTCAGCCCCGACTGCACTTCGGCATGGCGCGCGCACGCCCACAGCCCATAACGCTCGAGCCACACCACCGGCCCGGCTTCGCGCAATTCCTCGTAGAATGGATAGGGAGCGGCCAGGAAATCGTCGGAGAACGGATCGAGGGACGAAACCGGAAAGGCGGACATCGCAAATCCTCGATGATGGACGCAGCGGCGTCCGGCGGCGGTGAGGAATACTACGACGTTCGCCTATAAGCTGAAACCGTGACAGTCGCCTTGGCAAAAAAAATTGGGCCGCGGACGAATCCGCGGCCCGTTTTCTGTTGTGACGCCTTGTTAACGCACCGCCTTATCAGAACTTGTAGCTCAACCCGACACGCGCGACGTCGACGTTTGTCCTGCTCCAGGAAAAGCTTGACGGGAAGGCCGGGAATGCCGCCGACGTTGCGGTTGCGCCTGCGGCGCTGTTGAGGCGATAGAACAAATACTCGCCGCGCAGCGACCAGCTATGCGTCAGCGCCCATTCGACGCCGCCGCCGACCACGAAGCCGTCGGATGTGTTGTTGAACGACGTGCTGGCAAGATAGCCCGCGGTTGGAGCCGACGCTGTGCCGCTGTAATGCACGTCGCCCCAGGCGATACCGCCGGTGGCGTAGGCCAGCACGTTCGGCGTCACCAGATAGCCGAGCCGGCCACGGAACGAGGCGAGCCAATCGACGGTCGAGTTCATTGTTGTTGCCGCGCCGCCGGCGACCGGAGTGCCGGTACCGAACACGGTCCAGGCCTGACTGTTGGAGCCGTGATCATGCGTCCAGGTCCAATCGCCCTCGACGCCGAGCACCCAGGTGGGCGCAAACTGGTAGTCGTATCCGGCGTGGACGCCGCCCAGGAAGCCCGAGCCGTCGAGGCTGCCGGCGGTCGGATTGGCGCCAAACGCCGCGGCCGACGGCAGGCCGGTCCAGCTTCCATTGGTGTGCGACCAAGAGCCGCCGATGTCGCCGCCGATATAGAAGCCTGTCCAGCTAGCCGGTGGCACGATCATGGCCGGTGCTTTGTACATCGGCGCGATCGGCGCCAAATCGGCGGCAAGCGCTGGCGCGGCAGACAGCATGGCTGCGGCGGCTATTCCGAGAAGTGCGATGTTTTTCATTTCTTTCCCCTGACACGTGGTAGTTCACCGCCCCAACGCGCCAGGGAGCGTTTTGGCTGTGTCTTTCGCGACACACCGGCCGGGATTCGATTGACGCCCGGTTCGGTTTCGAAGTTCCAGGCGTCGAACGAGGATCCGCGCCGCGTGTGTCGCTTGTGGTGCGCCTATTGGCGATCATGCCGCAATCGCCCCCTGTTGCGGGCCCGCAAAGTCTAAGCAATCATGACATCATGATTGGCCGATACGCCTGCCTGCGCGGCGGGGCCCGCGCATGACCGGTTACATCCAGGGCCGCAACGTCAGCCTGACCTTCCGGCCGCAGAATCGCGCGCCGGTCCGGGCGCTGGGCAATTTCGATATCGATGTCGAGGAGGGCGAGTTCCTCTCCATCGTCGGGCCGTCGGGCTGCGGCAAAAGCACCTTTCTCAACATTCTGCTCGGCCTGACCAAGCCGGATTCGGGCGATGTGCTGATGCACGGCAAACGCATCACCGGCCCGGGCAGCGACCGCGCTATGGTGTTTCAGGAATTCGGGCTGTTGCCGTGGCGCAGCGTTGCGCACAACATCGAGCTCGGCCTCGAACTCAAACGCGTGCCGGCGGTAAAACGCCACGCCGTCGCCGAGCGGCTGATCGAGCTGGTCGGTCTGTCCGGATTCGAAGCGCATTATCCGCACGAATTGTCCGGCGGCATGAAGCAACGCGTCGGGCTGGCCCGGGCGCTGGCGACCGACCCGGACGTGCTGTTGATGGACGAGCCGTTCGCGGCGCTCGACGCGCAGACCCGTGACCTGATGCAGGTCGAGCTGCTGCGCATCTGGCGCGAGGCCAAAAAGACGGTGCTGTTCGTCACCCATCAGATCGACGAGGCGATCTATCTGTCCGACCGCGTCATGGTAATGAGCAAGCGCCCAGGCCGGTCGAAAAAAATCTTCGCCATCGACCTGCCGCGGCCGCGTGAGTACGAAATGCGGGTGACGCCGGAATTCAACGATCTGAAGCTTGAAATCTGGAACATGTTGAAAGACGAGATCGTGGTGTAGGCGATGGCCGGGATGGCTACCGATTCGGCAATCATTGTGCCGTCCTTCGCGGTTCGTTACCGCAAGCCGCTGCTTGGCGCGTTGGCTGTCGTGCTGTTCTTCGCCGCCTGGCAGGCGATCTTCCTCGTCGTACCATTCAATCCGCTGTTCATCTCGAAACCGAGCCTGATCGCGGCGGGCTTTGTCGATCTGATCGAGAGCGGCGACCTTGTGCACGATCTCGCCGTCTCCTCGGTGCCGTTTTTTGCCGGACTCGGTGCCGCGGTTCTGATCGGCGTGCCGCTCGGCATCGTCATGGGCTGGCGCGTGCGCGTCGGCTGGGCGCTCGATCCGCTGATGACTATCTTTTATGCGAGCCCGCTGGTGGCGCTGGCGCCGCTGCTGGTGATTTTTTTCGGCGTCGGCGTCGCCGGCAAGGCCATCATCGTGTTTTCGCTCTCGGTATTTCCCTTCATCTTCAATGCCTGCGCGGGCGTGCGCGCGGTCGACCGGCTGTTGATCAACGTCGTGCGTTCGCTCGGCGGTGGCGAGTGGGACCTTTATCGCAAGGTCATCTTTCCGAGCGTGCTGCCTTATGTGGTGGCCGGTGCGCGCATCGCCGTCGGCCGTGCGCTGATCGGCGTCCTGGTCGGCGAGTTCTTCGCCGCGTCCGAAGGCATCGGTTTTGCCATCTCGCGCTTCGGCGACATTTTCGCCATCGATCGCATGTTTGGTTGCATCCTTACCGTGATGGTGATCGCGGTGATGCTGACGGAAGGCATTCGCTGGGCTGAGCGCGCCGCGTTCCCGTGGCGTGCCGGACAATAAAGCCAAGGCTGAACACGCAATGGCCGACACCCAGATACTCGAAGGCAATGTTGCCGCTCGCGAACGCGCCGATGCCGCGCCGGGCCGCGGCCTTTGGCGGCGGCTTGAGTCCGTGGCCTACGGCACCAGCAGCATCGTGCTGCTGCTCCTGGTCTGGCAGTTCGTGCCGTATTTCGTGCCGTTGAAGGCGGGAACGAAGCTGTTCTTCACGGTGCCGAGCCAGGTCATCGGCACGCTGTGGACCATGATCGTCACCGGTTCGCTGTGGGCGCCGCTTGGGGTGAGCGCCTCGGCGTTCGCGCTCGGCCTGGCGCTCGCGATCGCCGTCGGCCTGCCGCTCGGCATCCTGCTCGGCCGCTCGAATACGCTCAACGCCATGTTCGATCCGTTCATCACCGCGTTCAACGCGACGCCGCGGCTGGTCTTCCTGCCGCTCTTGATGCTCTGGTTCGGCATCGGCCTGTGGTCGAAGGTCGCCGTCGTGTTCCTCGGCGCGCTGTTTCCGCTGCTCATCAATACCTATGAGGGCGTGCGCAATGCCGACAAGCTCCTCATCAACGTTGTGCGTTCGTTCGGCGCCGGCGAATGGGACATTGCGCGGCTCGTCGTGGTGCCGAATTCTCTGCCGTTCATCGTCGTCGGCCTCCGGCTCGCCATTGGCCGCGCCGTGCTCGGCGTCGTCGTGTCGGAATTTTTCGGCGCGCAGGACGGCCTCGGCGTCGTCATGGTGCGCGCCGCAAGCGGCTTTCGGGTCGACGTTGTGTTCGCCGGGCTCGTCGTGTTCGCCGGCCTGTCGTTGCTGATGACCGGCCTGGTCAAGCTGCTCGAAGACCGCATGAGCCGCTGGCGGCCGGGGCATATCAACGCGGACTGAAACGGCTCCCGGATGATCGCCGCCGGTGAATTGTCCGGCCGCCTTCCGAGACAGCAAAAACTCACTATCTCATTGGTTGCTGCGGAATGCGGAGCGCGTAAGCCGTCCTACTCTGTCGCGATATGAGATGCTTTGCAGATTGAAGTGTGTGAGGGTGCGACCCGCGGAAAGGGGAGCTCTTATGGAGAAGACGTTCAAGGTTGGCGATCACGTGAGCTGGAACTCCGAAGCTGGCCGGGTCAGCGGCACGATCGTGAAGGTGCACGTCAAGGACGTGAACTACAAAGGCTATACCCATCATGCCGACAAGGATGATCCTCAGTATGAAATCAAGAGCGACAAAACGGATCACGTCGCCCTGCACAAGAGTGGCGTGTTGCGGCGTCTTTGACATTGAACGCCCGTACGTTGGGAGAGATGGCAAGCCCGTTCTTTACGATTGGACATTCGACTCGGCCGCTTGTTGAATTCGTCGATCTGCTGAAAGGCGCCGATGTGCGGTTTGTTGTCGATGTAAGGACGGTTCCGCGTTCACGCACCAATCCGCAATACAACAGCGATGCGCTGCGGCCATCGCTGTTCGCGTTTCAGGTCGGATATGAACACATTGCCACCCTCGGAGGCTTGCGGGGAAGGCAGCGGGACGTGCCGCCAACCACCAATGGGTACTGGCAGAACGCGAGCTTTCATAACTACGCCGACTACGCGATGGGCGAGCACTTTCATGCGGGTTTGCACCGGCTGTGCGAGTTGGGACGAGTTACGCGTTGCGCGATGATGTGTGCGGAAGCCTTGTGGTGGCAGTGTCACCGGCGAATCATCTCGGACTATCTGATCGCCGCGGGCGAGACCGTGTTTCACATTCTCGGGCCCGGCCGCGTCGATCAGGCCCGGATAACGGATGCGGCCAAACTCGGGCCGGCCGAAACGCTGACCTATCCGATGGATATCTGAGAACTTGCCGATATCTGATCCAGGGCGGCTTGCTATGGCCAGGGGGACCAATGTCCCCCCGATTGAAGCGGGGTCATGGGGAAGTGCGGGATCGCGCCCGCGCGGAGCCTCCCCCAACCGGCTTGCGGGCCGGCGAGCCACAGGATCAAATCAGGTGTTTGCCCGGAGGATACGATCATGGTTCGCGAACCGCTGCTGACGACCGTTGCCATCGCCGATCTGCGTCCGACCCAGATAACGGTCGGCATGCGCGAGGTCATGGCCAAGCGCAAGCACTGGAAGGAAATCGGCACCAAGGACGGCGGCAAGTTTCTCGGCCGGCACATGATTCCGGTGATCCTCGGCCCCAAGCACAGGCACTACGTGATCGATCACCATCATCTGGCCCGCGCGCTTCACGACGAGAAGGTCCGCGATGTCGCCGTTATCGTGGTCGCCAATCTGAGCAAGCTCGAGTCGGATGCGTTCTGGATCGTCATGGACAATCGCAACTGGATGCATCCATTCGATACCACGGGCCATCGCCGGCACTACGAGGACATTCCGAGATCCGTCACCGGCCTGGTGGACGACCCGTTCCGTTCGCTAGCCGGCGAATTGCGGCGCGCCGGCGGTTTCGCCAAGGACACGACGCCGTATGCCGAGTTCCTGTGGGCGGATTTTTTGCGCCGGCGCATCAAGCGCAAGCTGGTCGAGCACGATTTCGACCGGGCGCTGGAGCGGGCGCTGCAATTGGGCAAAAGCACGGATGCGGGGTACCTGCCCGGCTGGAGCGGCCCCGTGCCGGAGGAGTGACCCTGACTTGCCCCACCGCCACTGTGCTATGGTCTTCGGGGGCAATCAAAAAGGAACGGGAGCACTGACATGCAGCCGGATCGCGGCCTTTCTCGGCCCAACATTTCGCGCCGAGCCATGCTGGGCGCAGCGGCCGCGGTGGCGGCGACGCCGGCCCTTGCCGAGGAGTGCCGCATCGGTCCACCGCCGCATCCGCAGGATCCGAGCGTGTGGCTTAACATGGACCAGGTCGAGCTCGACGCCTCCTACGACCAGTCGGTCTACGCGCCGCTCGGCACTCAGGTGATCGCGCGCTGTGTCGCCAACAGCGAACTCGTTCGCAAGCGTCTCGGGCCGCCGCAGCGCGTTGCCTACGGTCCGACTGAGATCGAAAAACTCGATATCTACCGCACCAGGCAGCCGAATGCGCCGATCTTTGTCTTCATTCACGGCGGCGCCTGGATCCATGGCAGCGCCAAGGACTACGCCTATGCGGCGGAAACCTATGTCAATGCCGGCGCCCATTATGTGCTGCCGGATTTCACTGCGGTCGATAAGGCGAATGGCGACCTCGGCGTGATGGCGGCGCAGGTTCGCGGCGCGGTAGCCTGGACCTACAAGAACGCAGCGAGCTTCGGAGGCGACGCATCCCGGCTTTATGTCGGCGGCCATTCCTCCGGCGGGCATCTGTCCGGTGTCGTACTGGTTACCGATTGGCAGAAGGAGTTCGGCCTGCCGAACGACATCATCAAGGGCGGCATGTGCATGAGCGGCATGTATGACATGAAGCCGGTGCGGCTCTCCAAGCGCGGAAAGTACGTGCATTTCACCGACGCGATGGAAGAGGCGATGAGCTCGCTGCGTCATATCGATCGCATTCACGCCCCGATCGTCGTGACTTATGGCACCTACGAAACGCCCGACTTTCAACGCCAGAACCGCGACTTTGCCGCCGCCGTCAAGGCGGCGGGCAAGCCGGTCGAATTGATCGAGGCGGCGGACTATACCCATTTCGACATGATGGAATCGGTCGGTCATCCTAATGGCCCGAACGGCCGCGCCGCGCTCGCCATGATGAAGTTGTCGGCGACGTAGCTGGCTGTGCAAGCATGAGCACGTTGCGGACAGGAGCGGTCTTGTTGGTCACGGCGCTGGCGCTCGCCGGCTGCAGCAGCTTCGGATCGAAGCCGAAGCCGGACTTCGTGGTCAACCCCAATGTCTATCCGGCGAACTACCAGAAGCAGATCGCCGGCCTGCTCACCATGCAGCTCACCAATCCGGTGGAGTTCCGCACCGCGCTGATCTCCCAGCCGGTGCTGAAAGCGGTTACCGACGGCACCGAGCCGCATTACCTCGTTTGCCTGCAATACCCCAACCGCACCGATCACAGGGTCAAGGTGGTGATCTTTCTCGAAGCTGCGCCGACGCAATACGTCGATGCGACGCCGCAGCAATGCGGCGACGCGGCCTACCAGCCGTTTTCCGAGCTGGCGAAGATGTCGCCGGTCAAATGATCCGGGCGGCGCGCGGCGATCGTAACCGATAATTGGACCGACAATGGATTGCGACGTTCTGATCGTGGGCGGCGGGCCGACTGGATTGACGCTTGCCGTCGATCTCGGCCAGCGCGGCGTGCGCACGATCCTGGTCGAGCAAAAGGAGCGTCCGGCGTTCCTGCCGAAAATGGAGCGCGTCAACGCCCGCACCATGGAAATCTACCGCCGCATGGGGCTGTCGGAGCAAATCCGCGCCGCCGGGCTGCGTCCGGATTGTCCGATGGATGTCTACATCGTGCTCGCGCTCAACCAGCCGCCGCTGCTGCGGCTCGGCTATCCGTCGGTCGCGCAGGCGCAGGCCGAAACGCGCGCCACCAATGACGGCTCTCTGCCGCTCGAGCCCTATCAGCTCATTTCGCAATACACGCTTGAACCGCTGTTGAAATCGGTGGCGGAGACGCTGCCCGCTGTCAGCGTCCGCTTCGGCTGCGAGTTTCTGTCGCTGCGCCAGGACCGCGACGGCGTGACCGCCCGTGTGCGTTTGCAGGATGGCGGCACGCAGGAACTGCGCGCGGCATACGTCGTTGGCTGCGACGGCGGCACCAGTCCCGTGCGCAAGGAGCTTGGCATCGGGCTTGCAGGCGAAGGCAATTTGCTGGGGTTGCGCCAGGCACTCTATCGCTGCGACGAACTGTTCGACCGGCTACCGATGGGCAACGGCCCGGGCAAGGGCCGTCACTATCATGTCGCCGACGATAAGGCGACGCAGCTCATCATGCAGGATTCGACCAGACACTGGACGCTGCACTCGATCGTCGACACGGACGAAGAGATGAACGCGGCGTTCGAGCGCACTATCGGGGTGCCGGTCAAATACGAGATGTTGTCATGCGATCCGTGGCGGCAGAATTTGCTGCTGGCCAACCGTTACGGCGAGGGCCGCGTCTTCCTCGCCGGCGATGCCGCGCACCTTGTAATTCCGACCGGCGGACTCGGCATGAATTCCGGCGTTGGCGACGCGATCGATCTGTCGTGGAAGCTTGCGGCAACACTGAAAGGCTGGGGCGGGTCGAACCTGTTGAACTCCTACCAGATCGAACGCCGCCAGATCGGCGAGCGCAATGTCGGTGCGTCGCGCTACGCGACGCTTGGCCGTCGCAAATGGCGCTCGATGTGGCGGAGCAATATCGGCGACGACACGCCGGCCGGCGAACAGACACGCTACATCCTGCGCACCATGGCGGATATCGAGCAGCGCAAGAGCAACGAGATGATCGGCGCCGAACTCGGCTATCGCTACGTCGATTCGCCGGTGATCAGCAATGTGCCGGGCGGCCCCGAGCATCTGTTTCGCGAGTATCATCCGACCACCTGGCCGGGGGCGCGGTTGCCGCATGTCTGGCTCGGGGACGGCACGCCGATCCAGGACCGCATTGCCGACGGCTACACGATCCTGAAACTCGGCGGCACTGCGGCTGATGCGAGCGGGCTCGAAGCGGCGATCCGCGCGTGCCGCGCGCCTGTCAGGGTGCTCGACGTGCCGGACCGCATTGCGCGGGAAATCTATGGGTTCGATCTGATCCTGGTGCGGCCCGATCTGCACGTCGTGTGGCGCGGCAATGCGGCGCCGGACGACGCGGCGCAACTCGCCGCGCTCGCGACCGGGCATGCTTCGGATGTGTGACGTCAACCGGGCAGGAAGGCCGTTCGCCCGGTGTCGCGATCGGTAATCAGTTCAACGGGTGCGCCGTAGAGCGCTTCGAGTTGCGGCCGGTCGAGGATCGTTCCCGTAGCGCCTTCGGCGATGCGCTCGCCCTGGTGCAGCAGATAGACGCGATCGGCCGTGCGCATCGCGTGGTTCGGGTCGTGCGTGGTGAACAGAACGCCGTGTCCGGATGCTTTGAGGGCCAGGATTTCGTGCATCACCCGACCCTGATTGCCGAAATCGAGGCTCGCGGTCGGTTCGTCGAGCACAACGAATTGCGGCTCCTGCGCCAGCGCGCGGGCGAGCAGCACAAGTTGCCGCTCGCCGCCCGACAGCTCCGTGTAGGGCCGTTCGCGCAAGTGCGCGATGTCGAACCGCGCCAGCGCGCTCATCGCGGCACCGCGGTCGGCGGAGTTCGGGCGGCTGAACAGATTGCCGTGGGCGGTGCGGCCCATGAGCACGACGGTTTCGACAGTGAACGCGAAGGTCGTGTCATGGGATTGCGGCACATAGGCGAGCAGGCGGGCGCGTTCGCGGTCCGAGTAGCCCGCCAAGGGCCGGTCGGCGAGCCGCACTTCGCCGGCTTGTGGCGCCAGCAGGCCGAGCAATGTTTTCAAGAGCGTGGTCTTGCCGCCGCCATTCGGGCCGAGCAGCGCCAGTATCTCGCCGGTCGCGAGCGCAACATCGAGGCCGCGGCCGACCACGTGCCCGGTGTAGCCGATCGTCAGCGCATGGCCGGAGAGAATCATCAGCTAGGACCAGGTCTTCGACATGCCGGCGAGGAGCCAGATGAAAAACGGCGTGCCGACCAGCGCGGTGAGAATGCCGAGCGGAATTTCGGTCGCGGTTGCGGTGCGGGCGATCGTATCGATCGCGAGCAGAAAACCGCCGCCGAGCAGGGCCGAAGCCGGTAGAAGCCGGGCGAAGTCCGGCCCGACCAGCGTGCGCGCGATATGCGGCACCACGAGACCGACCCAGCCGATGATGCCGGCCGCGGCGACGCTTGCGGAGGTCACCAGCGTTGCGGCCGCAATAATGGCGATGCGCAGCGGCCCGGTCGGCACACCGAGCGCACGCGCCTCTTCGTCGGGCAGCGACATGACATTCATGCGCCAGCGCAGCGCGACGAGAACCAGCGTGCCGAACGCGACCGGCCCGAGCAGCGGCACGAGATCGGATGCAGTCGTGGCCGCGAGGCTTCCCAGGAGCCAGAATGTCATGGCCGGGAGCTGGTTGTATGGATCGGCGACATACTTGACGAGGCCGACGCCGGCACCGAGCAGCGAGCCGATGACAACCCCGGTCAGCACCAACAGCAGAATCGGATCGCGCGCGCGGATCGCCGAGCCGATCAGATAAACCGCGCTGACCGCCGCCAGGCCGCCGGCGAACGCGCACGCCTCGATGGCGAATACGCCGAGCGAGAAATAGATGCCGAGCACCGCGCCAAGCGCCGCGCCCGACGATGCGCCGAGCAAATCAGGCGACACCAGCGGATTGCGAAACAAGCCCTGGAACGCCGCGCCCGCAATGGCGAGCGCCGCGCCGACCAGGACCGCGGCAAGCACGCGCGGCCCGCGGATCTGCAGCATCACGTCGATCGCCGCCGCCGGCACGCCGGACGGACCGCCTGTGAGTCTGCCGGCGATGACGTGAAACAGATCGCCGAGGCCCGCCGGATACCGCCCCACGGTGAATGCCAGCAGCAACGCCGCGAGCAACACCGCGAGCGCGATCAGCATGCCCGGCGCGGAAGAGCGAGTCATGGCGGAAGAGTATCAGCTTTGAGCGGAGAGAACGCGGTCGAGCTGCGCGTCGGTCAGGTCGATGTGGTAGAACTGCTTATAGAATTCGCGCGTGAGCGGCCGCAGGTCTTCGCTGAACTGCTCGGGGTAGAGCGCCTTGGCAAGCCACCACAGGCCGATCAGGCGGTTTACCGACGGCGGAAAATCGACCCAGCCGAATGGCAGCTTCGGCGACAGATAGATCCGGCCGGTCTTTACCGCCTCGATCGGCGCCCACAACGCGTCGCTGCGCAACGCTGCCGCGACCGTGGGTTCGATGGTGATGATGACATCGGGATTCCATGCCAGCACCTGCTCGGGGGACACGGTCGCCATTCCGCCCTTGCGCTCGCCGGCAACATTCCGCGCGCCCAGAAATTCGATCGTCTCCACATTGATGGAGCCGCCCAGTCCGGTTTCAAGTCCGCGCGGACCGCGAGCGTAGTAGACGCGCGGCCGTTTGTCTTTCGGGATTTTGGCTATGCGTCCGGTAACCGTCGCGATCGTCCTCTCGGCGTAGCGTGCGAATGTTTCCGCGGTATCCGTCCGGTGCGTCAGTTCGCCAAGCTTGCGACACGTCGAGGCGATCGCGGTGAAGCGGCCGTCGAGCAGCGCATAGGGGATTCCGGTTTGCGTCTGAACACGGTTGGCGAGCGAAATGTAAGTGTCATTGATGGTGCCGACATCCAAGATCAAATCGGGTTTCAGATTGAGCAACACTTCGAGATTTGTGGTGTTGCCGCGACCGGTGAGGCGGCCGACCTCGGGCTTGTCGCACGCGCCCGCGCCGAGGAACGCGCATTCCGCCGGCGCGGGTCGGCGCGTCCATCCCAGCAGCAACTCGGGTGCGAAGGTGTAGAGCAGGATTGCGGCCGGCGGCCCGGCGGCGAACACGCGCTCGACTTTTGCAGGCGCAACCACGCGTCCGGCGCGTTCGGCTTCGCCTGCTGCGCGGGCGACGTATGGGGCTGCGAGCGCTGTTGCAAGCCCGCTCAGAATTGCCCGGCGATCGACCGTCATAAAATCCTCAACGTTTGCCGACGCGAATGGAAGTTCGTTTCGCCGCCTGGTCCGAGTTCATGCGTTTGCCGTCACGGAGCGCGGATTCGAGACGGCGCAGCCGCGCTTTGGCAGCGCCAGCCGCCGCGGCCTCGATGGCGCGATAGTCGCGCACCAGTCCCGCGCCAAATTCGGTCAGCGCCGCGCCGCCGCCCTGCGAGCCCCCCGATTTGGCTCGCACCACGGCCTGCCGAAACGAGTGATTGAGGTCGTCAATCAGCAGCCACGCGCGCCGGTAGGACATGCCGAGACTGCGGCCGGCTTGCGAAATCGAACCGCCGCGGCCGATTTCTTCAAGCAGCCGGATTTTGCCCGGGCCGATCGATTTCGAGCCAAAGTCCACCCGCAGGGTCAATTTGGTGTTGCTCACGACACCCTCTGTTTGGTGTAAGCGGAGGCGAGACAATACAACAGCTCGTGGCGCTGCCAAATGCATGCCGGTGCAGTCACCTCTCCGTTTGGCTTGGTCCTGTTTGTCCCGGTGCAAATCCGTAGCCGATTAAAATGTTCTGCCCGGCAGGGGATAAGATGAACCAAGAAAATTGTTCCGCGGCGGCTGGCGCACCTTTTATCACAGTCAGGCCGTAGTCGGCGCCGACCGCGAGCGCCTCGGGCAGTTGGACGATCTGCTGGCTTGGATAGTGCTTGCGGGCTTCGGCGGTGGCGGTGCAGTAGGCGAGGAAAATGTCGGCGCGGCCTTCGGCGATGTGCCAGCCATAGACGGGGAGGCCAGCCGGCGGCACGGCGCTTTCGGCGGTACCCGTCAGCTTAAGCGCCTTGCTCTCCAGCACCGCTCGCGCGCCCGGCCGTATGGTGTCGGCCTTGCGGAACACTTCAAAAGCGTAATCGCCGGATGGGTCGGAATTCGGCGTCGAGGTGCCAAGCTTGATGGCAGGATCGAGCATGTGATCGAGCAGGGTCGTGCTGTCGACCGCGAGCCTTGGTTTGACAAGCGCACACAGCTTGTTGCGCGCGAAGCGCAGAACCGGGCCGCTATTGTTGGAACGGTTGAGCGCTTGCGGATAATCCATGTTGGCCGACGCAAACACGTCCGCCTTAGCGCCGCCGGCGATCTCTTTCTCAAGAACGCCGGAGGGGCCGAACTTCGCCACCACGCAATGCCCGGTCTTGGCGGTGAATGCCGCGCCGATGTCGGTCAATGCCGCCCGCAAGCTGCCGGCGGCATAAAGGTGGACGTCGTCGGCATGCGCAACGGCACTCATGCTAGTGATCGCCAGGATGAGACAACAGAAAGCAAGACGCATTTGATCTCTCTCGTTGCATTTGCGGACCTAATTCAATGGCCAAACCCGCACCGACGCCGGGTCGATATCGAAGCGGCAAAAGCCGTTGGGACGATCGGCATAGCCGTCGAGCGCGCGGATCAGCGTATCGCCGAAGCGGATCGAGAGCTGGCGTCCAACGCCAACGGCCGTCACGCCTTCGATCCGGCCTTGGTAGCGGCCCTGTTCGTTCAGCCGGATGAGCGCCGAAGGCACGCTCCAGCCGACGCGCGAACCGGGTTGCGGGCAGGCTCCGGAAATCTGGAGAAGGGCACTGTCGCCAATCCTGAGGGTGTTGGCTTCGGCGGCTGTGCCTTCGGCAACAAACTCGGCGCCGAGCAGTCGCGCCGCCAAGGTACTCGCCGGTCGCAAGAACACCTGCTCTGTCGGACCTGATTGCAGTACGCGGCCGCCTTCGAGCACGAGCAGCTCGTCGGCGAGTAGGGCGGCCTCCACCGGGTCATGCGTGACGAGAACCGTCGTAGCGTCGAACTCGTTTTGCAGGGTGAGCATCTCCTGGCGCAGCGCCGACCGCAGCGGCGCATCGAGTGCCGAGAAAGGCTCGTCGAGCAGCAACAGGCGCGCGGAACGAACCAGCGCCCGCGCCAGCGCGACACGTTGCTGTTGGCCAAGAGACAGCGCCTGCGGGCGCCGCTGCTCAAGCCCGCGAAGACCGAGCCGCTCAATCCAAGCCTTGGCCAGCACCGGATCGGCGCCGAGCGGAAATCTCAGCTGCTCGGCGACTGTCAGATGCGGAAACAGGCCATAGTTTTGCGGCACGTAGGCGATGCCGCGCGCCGCAGGTTCGAGTGACGAAATATCCTTGCCGTCGAACGTTATGTGGCCTCGGGCGCAGGTTTCGATACCGGCGATGATCTTCAGTGTCAGGGATTTTCCCGAGCCCGACGGGCCAAGAATGGCGAGCCGGCGGTGGTGCGCCGACCATTGCACACCGAGATGGAAGCTGCCGAGTTGCCGCTCGATTTCGAGCGTGAGATCCGTCGCGCCAGTCTCGATCGCCGCTTGTCGCGGCGGCGCATGTTCTCCATTGTTTGGCAGGTCCTCAACCGCGGGGGTGCGCCGCGACGGCGCCGTGGCCAATTCGCTCAGCAGCATGATGACGAGCGCGAGCACGAGCGCCGGCAGCAGCACCGGCAGCATGGCCGGCAAACCTTGCGAACCAAACGCCACGTAGGTGTAAACCGGCAGCGAATAGGGATGATAGGCGACCATGACGGTGGCGCCGAATTCGCCGAAGGCGCGCAGCCATGCGAGCAGCAATCCCGACACGATCGCCGGCCAGGCGATCGGCACGCTGACGCGAAAAAAAACATAAAGCGGGCCGCGCCCGAGCGTTGCCGCCACATCCTCCAATAGCGGATCGATTGCCGCGAATGCGGAGCGTGCCGCGATGATCAGAAACGGTGCCGCCACAAAGACCTCGGCGACGACGATGCCGGCGAACGAGTCGGTCAGCGCGCCCGAGGTCAGCCGGCCGATCGGCGCGCTATAGCCGACCAGGAACAACAGCAAAATGCCGCTCGCGAGCGGCGGCAGCGCAAGCGGCAGCTGCACGAGAAAGCCTACTGTCGCCATCATCCGGCCAGGCAGCCGCGCCAGCAGATAGCCGAGCGGCACGCCGCCGAGCGCGATCAGCAGTGTGGCGACCGTCGCGCTGGCGATCGAGACAGCGGACGCGCGAAACAGGCCGGTGGTGTCGACCGAACTCCAATCGGCCAGACCGGCCTGTCGTGCCCCCGCGATCATCGGGGCAATCAGATAGATCGCAAGCAATCCGGCGAGCCACGGCAGTGGCGCTGGAATGCGACGCGTCAGTTGTCCAGTTAATTGGCCTGTCACTCGACCGATCACTTGGCCTTATCGACGATGGCTTTGATGTCTTGCGGCACAGCCGTTGCGTCTCCCGACAGGTCCATTTTCTGCAGCGTGAGGCCGTGCTCTTTTAGCAGGTCTCGGCCGCCCGGCCCAAGCAGAAAGGCGACGAAATGGTCGGCGCCGGCAGCGTTCGGCGCGTCACGCAGCATGGTGACGGTATAGACCGCTTTCGGTGCGATCTCGGGCGGCAGGCTGATCGCCGGTATTTTGGCATCGGACGTTTCGGTCGAATAAAAGAACCCGACATCGAGCTGGCCCGACTGCAGCCGCCCGACCAGCGTCTCCTCGGGCAGGACCTGAGCGGGGTTGTCGGGTGCGCCGAGCACCTTCTGCGAGAGTCCAGGGCTCTTGTAGAACGTCTCCGCCTGCTTCAACAGCGCGACGGTGAGCGCGCCCTTCGGGTCGAGCTTCGCATCCGTCCGGCCGATTTTGATGCCCGGCTCCAACAGCACCTGATACCACGACTTCGTCTTGAAATCGGCGGCGAACTTGCTGGATGCATTGTAGCCGATCACCAGTGGCGACTGTGCAAAGGCGACATACCACTTCACCCAGTCGCCGTTGGCCGCCCCCATCAGGGCGGAATTGACCTTGGGATTGGCGCTGATGAACACGTCACCCTTGCGCAGCTTGCCCTTGATCTGATTGGCAAGACCGACCGAGCCGCCGCCAAAACCTTGAAACTGCGCGCCCGTGGCCTTGTCGAAGGCGGGGCCGACGCCGTGTTCCATGAGGTTCACCAGCGATCCGGCGTAGAGGACATTGACCGTGCCGGCGGCAAATGCCGCTTGAGCCGGGACAGCGAGCAGGGCTGTCGCCAACAATAAGGCGGCCCCGCGAGTCGAGCGCATTGATCGTGCAAGCTGATGGCCAGAAAGCATCCGTCTCTCCTGTAAATGCAATTCCGCTATATCGTATAGGATATTACGAGGGCCGAAAAGTGCGCCATCTCAGCACATGCAGGCCCGTTATGGCCGGTAATATATAACGAGGTCGCCCGCGGCGGGCGAAAATTCAGGCCGGTGGCCGCCAGCCTTGTTTGGCAAGCTGGATCTTCGAATAGATGTGCTTGCGAAGCTCGCCGAACCGGGCCATCGACCGGGTTTCGAGCTGCGTGCGCTCGCCGGGCAGATCGATGGCCACATCTTCCATGATCACGGTCGGCGCGTGCGACATCACCAGCACACGCTGGCCGAGATAAACCGACTCGTCGATATCGTGGGTGACGAACAGCACGGTGACCCGCAGGCGGGTCCACAACACGCGGATGAGGTCTTCGAGGTCGGCGCGAGTCTGCGCATCGACGGCTGCGAACGGCTCGTCCATGAGCAGGACATGCGGCTCGTAAGCGACCGCGCGGGCAATGGCGACGCGCTGCTGCATGCCGCCGGATAGTTGCCACGGATAGGCGCTCTCGACGCCTTTGAGATCGACGGCCGCCAATGCATCGCGCACCAGTTCCTCGCGACGGCCCGCGTCGATCTTCTTGTGCTTGAGCGGCAGAGCCACGTTGTCGTGCACGGTCATCCACGGGAACAGGCTGCGGCCGTATTCTTGAAAAACCACCGCCATGGCGGGCGGCGGTTCGACCACCCGCTGTCCTTCCAGGATGATATCTCCCGACGTCGGCGCCAGTAGCCCGGCGACGCATTTCAGCAGCGTCGTCTTGCCGGCCCCCGACGGCCCGACGATGCAGACCATTTCGCCCTGGCCGACGCTGAACCCGACATCTTGGATCGCTTCGACCGTGCGGCTTGAATCCGCATAGACCTTACGCAGGTGTTTGACTTCGAGCATTGGAGAAGCGGAGCGCGCCATACAATCCTCTTGAACGATCAACTGCCTCTTGAACGATCAGTTGCCTCTTGAACGATCAGTTGGCGCGCTGCGACTGCCGCAAGCCGTGATACCAGCCCAATAACCAGGCCTCAAACCCGCGAAAGATCAGCGACAGGACAATGCCGATGATGCCGAGCAGAATGATGCCGCTCCACATTTCGGGAATAGCAAAACTGCGCTGATATTGCACCAGCGCGAAGCCGATGCCGTCGCTGGCGGCAAACATCTCGCTGATGACCATCAGGATGAGGCCGATGGACAGCGATTGGCGCAGCCCGGCGAAAATCTGCGGGCTCGCGCCCGGCAGAATAAAGTGCCAGAAGCGCAAGAATGGCCCGATCCGATAGCTGCGCACGACTTCGGCCAGCACCTCGTCCAGCGCGCGCACGCCCGCGACCGTGTTGAGCAGCACCGGCCATATGCACCCGGAGACGATGACCAGCGCTTTCATTTCGTTGCCGAGGCCGGTGAACAGGATCAGCACCGGCACCAGCACAGGCGGTGGAACGGCGCGCAAAAACTCCAGGACCGGCTCAAGCACGTTGCGTAGATTGCGTGAGGCGCCGACTGGAATTCCGATCGCTACACCTAATAGCGCGGCGGCGGTATAGCCGACCGAGAAGCGAACGAGACTTGGCACCACGTTGTGCGCCGATTGCGCGGAGAACCACAGCTTGACGAAAGTCTGAAGAATCGTGCGGAGCGGCGGAAAATAGAAGTTCTGGCTGTCTGCGCTCGCAAACCACCATGTCGCGATCAGCACTGCAGGAAGCGCGAGCATCACCACGATACGATAGAGGAGCGGTGAATCCGCCTTCATGCGCGCGTCTCTGCATTGTCGAGCCGCATCGACGGATGCCAAGCCATCATGCGCCGTTCCAGAGCGCGGGCGCCAAGATTGACGATGACGCCGATAATCCCGGCGACGATGACGTAGGCGTACATCGCCGCCACCGCGCCGCCAGCCTCGGTATCCGAGATCTCCTTGCCGAGACCTTGGGTATCGATTGCGACTTCGCTTGTGATCGCGAGGATCAACGCCACGGCGGCGGCGAGCCGCACGCCGGTCATCAGATAGGGCAGGGCGGTCGGCCAGGTGACATAGCGGATTTGCGCCCAAGGGCCGAGACCGTATGAGCGCGCGGTCTCGCGCGCCACCGGATCAACATCCTGGACGCCATAGAGTACCTGGATGAGCACCGGCCAGACTGACGCATAGACCACGAGCACGAGCGTCGATTGGATTTGCGAGCCGAACAGCAGCACGGCCAGCGGGATCAGCGCCACCGACGGAATTGGACGCAAAAATTCGATCGTCGAGTGGGTCAGTTTCCGCAGGACATTCGAACTGCCGATGGCGATGCCGATCACCACGCCTGCGATCACCGAGATGACGAGCCCGATCGCCCAGGCTTCGAGCGTGTCGCCGAGTGCGGTCCAGAACTCGCCGCTCTGCAGCTCTTTGAACAGGGCCACCATGATGGTGCTGAACGGCGGCAGATACAGCGGCGAGACCAGCCCGGATCGCGGCACGATTTCGAGCAGCGCGGCGAAGCCGATCAGGCCGGCGAGGCCTTGTATCCAAACGACGGTGCGGGCCTTGAACTTGGCCCGCACGATAATTGCCGGCGCCGCCATTGAGTTCTACTGCGGCAGCAGCGCGGCCACGTCCGCTTTCTTGGTGATCAATCCGTCCTGGAGGGCGTCGTCGGCCAGCGCTTGAATCGATTGGCGGTTAAACTCGGGCGGCCAGATTGGCAGTGTGATCTTGGCGGCAATCTCGGCCGAGATCCGCGTATAGGTCGGAATCATCTGGCGAACTTCGTCAGTGTGGGAACCCGCATAGGCGAGCGACTCGGCGATCGCGGCCTTGAACCGTTTGACGATGTCGGGGTTCGCGTTGGCGTATTGCGCCGAGGCAAAATAGATCGCGATCATGACTTTCGGCGCGATAGCGACCAGTGGCCAGTCCACCACCTTGTTGCCGCGCGACCGCGCGATATAGACGAATGGTTCCACCATCCAGCCAGCCTCGATGCGGTGATTGGCAAGCGCCGCCGGCATGTCGGGAAACGGCACCTCGATGAATTTCACGCTCTTTGGATCGCCGCCGGCGGCCTTGACGCCCGCGCGCACCGCAACGTCGCCGATGTTGTTGAGGTTGTTCACAGCGACGGTCTTGCCGGCGAGGTCCTTGGCGGTCTTGATCGGGCTGTCGGCAGGAACGAGGATCGCCGAAAAGTCATGACCGCTCACTCCCGTCGAGGCGACGCCCGGCGCGACGCCGACGAATTTCAGCCCCTTGTTTTGCGCGATCAAGAGCGAGGGCACGTTGCTGAAGCCGAACTGCAGCTGGCCGGAGAGCACGCCCGGAATGATCGCTGCGCCGCCGCCTTGCGTCGACAACGTGATATCGAGGTTCTGTTTGGCAAAGAAACCTTTCTTCTTCCCCAGATAGATCGGAGCGCAATCGGCGATCGGGATCACCGCAATGGAAAGCTTGTCGGCCGCCAGTGCCCGGGAAACCATCGGGGCAGAAAGGCTGACCGCGCCGGTCGCGGCAAGCGTGGCCAAGTGTGTTCTTCGGGTGATCGGCATAGGTCCTCCCCATCGGGATTTGTTGTGGGCACCGGCCCAAATTGGTTGGGGACCGGAACGGAGTCAAGGCGCGCTTGGACGCTGCCTGACGGGCAGTGTCGTCAGTGTCCGAAAGCGGTAAACGACAGCGCCTCGCCGCCAACCGCACAAAAAACGACCACCAGCCACGGCGGCGTCTTCCACATGAACAGCAGCAGGAAGGCTGCGACGCCAAGCACGAAATCACCCGCATTGGTGATGCCGGAGATCCAGACCGGGTTGTACAGCGCCGAGAGCAGAAGCCCGACGACCGCGGCGTTGACGCCGCGCAAGGCGCCCTGCGCGGTGCCGTGCCGCCGCAGATCGTCCCAAAACGGTAGCGGCCCGATCACCAGCAGGAAGGCGGGGAGGAACATGGCGATGAGGCACAGGATCGCGCCGAGCCAGCCATTCGGCGCCGGGCCCATGACCGTACCCAGATAGGCCGAAAAGGTGAAAAGCGGCCCCGGCACCGCTTGCGCCGCGCCATAGCCCGCCAGGAACGCATCGTTGCTGACCCAGCCCGGCGGCACGACGGACGCCTGCAACAGGGGCAGCACGACATGGCCGCCGCCGAATACCAACGAACCGGCGCGATAGAAGGCGTCGAAGAGTTGCAGCGCATGATTGGGCACCGCGGCAACTATGAACGGCAACGCAATCAGGACGCCGAAGAAGATGACTATGGCGGTGACGGCGACGCCGCGGCTGACTGGATGCGGCAGGCTCACGTGATCGGCCGGCGGCGTGCCGCGAAACAGGACGAGACCGACGACGGCGCCCAGGATGATGGCGCCGATCTGACCGATCGATATCGGCAGGGCAGTGACGACGACTGCCGCCACCACAGCGAGCGTTGCGCGCGGCCGGTCGGGCGCAAGCGACCGCATCATCGTCAGCACCGCCTGCGCCACGACGGCGACGGCAGCGACCATCAGCCCGTGCAGCCAGCCGCTGTGCAGCACATTGTGGAGCGCGGTAACACCATAGCCGAACAGAACGAGCGCAATCGCCGACGGCAGCGTAAATCCGGTCCAGGCGGCAAGCGCGCCCCAATAGCCCGCGCGCGACAGCCCGATGGCGATGCCGACTTTGCTCGACGCCGGGCCGGGAAGAAATTGTGCGAGCGCGACGAGATCGACGAAGGTCTTCTCGTCGAGCCAGCGTCGGCGGACCACGAACTCATCGTGAAAATACCCGAGATGCGCGATCGGGCCGCCGAAGCACGACACGCCGAGACGCGAAAATACGGCGAGCACTTCGCCGGGGCTGCCGCCCCTTGCGCCCGCGCGTTGCGCTGCATCGGATTGCTCGCTCATCGTTGCTATTGTTGACAAGTTCTCGTGTGCGGGCAAGATTTTGTGCGCGCGCGATAACGCCACGTGCAATGATGCCGCGTCGGCCGGGCGCCGCATGCAAAAACAAACCGCACGCCGCGCGAGGGAGGTTTCATGGCCATCACGGCTCCGCAGGGCGTCGTCCGCGACGTCGCAGCTGTTACCGCTGCGACGCGCGTGCGTTGGACCTACATCGCGCCGTCGCTCTTGATCCTCTGGATTGTGTCGATGTTCGACAAGAGCAACATAGCGATCGTGATCGCCAATCCGCGCTTTCTCGGTGAGATGCAGCTTACCGGACAGACCAAGCTGCTCGGCTGGCTGGTCGGCGGCCTGTTCATCGCCTACGGGATTGCCGCTCCGGTGTGGGGTTGGACGGTGACGCGCTATGGAGCGCGCCTGACCGCGATCGCCGGCCTTCTCATCTGGGCGCTGACCTGCTTCTGGGCCGGAGCATCGCACAGCTACGGTAATCTGCTGGCGTCGCGCATTGCGCTCGGTGTCGGCGAAGCGATCTGCTATCCGATGACGCTTGCGCTGGTCGCCAATTGGTTTGCGTTGCGCGAGCGCGGCAAGGCCACGGCCTATTGGTGGATCGGCACCATGATCGGGCCGATGCTGACAGGCCTCATCGTCACCGGTCTTATCGTTTATATCGGATGGCGCGGGCAATTCTATGCGATGGGCGTTCTCGCGCTTATCCTGCCGATACCGATGGTCTGGTTCCTGGTGCGCGACAAGCCCGAGCAGCATTCGGCGGTCAACGCGGCCGAGGTCGATATCATCCGAGCCGGCGCGATTGAGAACAACGATGATGCGCCGGGCCGCGTCTTGAAAACCGTCGACAGTGTCTGGAGCAATCACCGCTTCTGGCTGATGACGATCGCGATTTCAGCCAATGCGATCTTCTTCTGGGGCTGGTCGGGCTGGCTGCCAACCTATTTGCGCAGTGAGCGCCATTTCACCTTCAGCACATCGGGCTATCTGACGTTTGTCATCTACGGCTTTGCGGTGGTGACGATTCTGATCCTCGGCTACGTGTCGGACCGCGTGTTCCGCCGCGCGCCGTTCGCCGGACTTGGCTGGGCCTTGGCGGCGGTCTTTTTGATCGCGGCGGCGCTGGCACCGAGCGCGACCTGGAGCGTCGTGCTGATGATCTGCGCGCTGTGTGCGCAGCAGGTAGGCATCTCCGGTGCCGAAATGCTGATGCACAGCGTCGTCGGCACCGCCGACATGGCCAAGTCCCAAGGCGTGCGCGCCTTCGTCACGCAGATGTTCGGCGCATTCTCGCCGATCATGATCGGTTATCTGCTGGCATTTTCGCATGGCGCCTTCATCGTGCCGTTTGCGGTTCTGGCGTTTGCCGTGGTGGTTGCGGCCGGCTGCATGATCGCGCTCGCCAGAGAAGGGCTTTAGCAGCAAGGCTTGTGACAGAGAGGATTTTTGACATGACGCTGCCGACACTGCGCGTGGGCGAGATCGAAGTGGTGGGGTTGAGCGACGGGATTCTCAAAACTTCGCTCGACCTCGTCATCGGCATGGATCGGCCGCAGGCTGAGAGTCTGGTCGGCGGAACGGATAATGGTTCGTTCTATATCCCGGTCAACAATTTCCTGATCCGCCGCGATGGCAAAGTCATCATGATCGACGCCGGTGCCGGGAATACCATGCAGCCGACGCTCGGCAAGCTGCCGGAGAATCTGCGCGCGGCAGGCATCGCGCCGAACGCCGTCACCCACATCGTGATGACGCATCTGCATCCCGACCACGCCAACGGTCTGGTCGACGATGCCGGCAATCCGCACTATCCGAACGCGGAAATCGTGGTGCATGAAACAGAGGCCGAGTTCTGGCTGCGGGAGGACGTCGCCAACGACGAAGCGCGTGTCAAAGGCAACCGGGCTCGCACGCGGACCAATCTGAAGCCGTACCTCGATCGCATGCGGCGCGTGCGCGATGGCGAAGAGTTTGCAGGTTTCACTCCCATGCTGGCGCCCGGGCATACGCCGGGCCATACTTGCTGGCTGTTTGCACCGGGCGGCGCGGGCACGGGCTTCATGGCGCTCGGCGACGTGGTGCACCTGTCGGCGATACAGATCTCGCACCCGGACACGGCGCTGACCTACGATCTCGACAAGAATCTCGCGATCAAATCGCGCAAGCACGTTCTCGATATGGCTGCGAGCGAGCGCTTTGCGATCGCCGGTGCCCACGTCAACGCGCCGGGTTTTGGCTATATCGTGCGCAAAGGGGCGAGCTTCGGGTTCGAGCCCGCCGCCTGACGGCGGGCGGCGAGTCGAAACAGCCTTTCCACAGCCGAAGCATTCTACGGGCTTCCACGCGGCGACATTATTTTCTACGGCCGAGTGTCAATTTGGCAGAATATTTTGCTATTTGCAGCCGGAAATGCGCGCTTATATAGAATATTGTTACTGCGGCATTCGTGCCGCCTAGCGGGCCTCCACTCAGGTCCCGCCTCCGCTCAGGTCCGTTGTGCAGATGAGGCCACGATGACGTCCCCGCTCGATCAAAAAATCAGGATTTCCGGACCAGTCATGGTGACCGCGAACCGGGTCGGCGATGGCGCGGTGGTGTATCGCAGCGCCGACGCGCGCTGGAGCACCGATCTCGCCGATGCGGCCGTGACAAGCGATGCCGCGGTCGCTCGCGAACTGCTCAAGAGCGCAATCGACGACGATCTCAACGCGGTCGGCTCCTACATCGCACCGGTGAAGCGAACCGAAGCCGGTCGTTTCCAACCTGGAAATCTGCGCGAACTTATTCGCTGGCGGGGACCGACCATCGTATTGCCGGCCGGATCGTCCGTGCCCAGCCTGGTCCTGCAAAGCTAACTGGCCGACCGCGCATGTACGTCTATGACGCATTCGACCGCACGCTGGTCGCCGAGCGGGTCGCGGAGTTTCGCGACCAGGTCGCGCGCCGCCTCTCCGGCGAACTGACCGAAGACGAGTTCAAACCGCTGCGGCTGATGAACGGCGTCTACCTGCAGCTTCATGCCTACATGCTGCGGATTGCAATCCCGTATGGGACGCTGTCGTCGGAACAGCTGCGCATGCTGGCGCATATCGCGCGCCGCTATGACCGCGGTTACGGCCATTTCACTACCCGGACGAACATTCAATTTCACTGGATCAAGCTCGAAGAGCTGCCTGCGGCGATGGCCGATCTCGCCAGCGTCGGCATGCACGGCATGCAGACCAGTGGCAACAACGTGCGCAACATCACTACCGATCAATGGGCCGGCGTCGCCCCGGACGAGATCGAAGATCCACGCGTCTGGGCCGAAGTGATCCGGCAGCATGTCACGCTGCATCCGGAATTCTCCTTCATGCCGCGCAAGTTCAAGATCTGCGTCGGTACCTCAAGCCACGACCGCGCCGCCTTGCGCATCCACGATCTGGCGCTGCGTATGCATCGCAACGACGCCGGTGAGCTCGGCTTCGAGGTCATGGTCGGCGGCGGTCTCGGCCGCACGCCTTATCTTGCGAAAACCATCAAGCCGTTCCTGCACAAGCGCGACCTGTTGAGTTACGTCGAGGCCGTGTTGCGGACCTACAACCAGTTCGGTCGCCGCGACAACGTCTGGAAGGCGCGCATCAAGATATTGGTGCACGACCTCGGCCCCGAAGCATTCGCCAAGGAAGTCGAAGCCGAGTGGGAAGGTATCAAGGACGGAACGCTCGCGCTCGATCCGGCGGCGGTCACGGAGATCGCTGGCCGTTTCATCTATCCCGACTATGCGCGGCTCGACGACAACCCGCCTGAGCTTGCCGACAAGCGCCGCGGCGATCGCCGGTTCGCGGCGTGGCTCGACAATTCGGTCGCCAATCACAAGGCGGCCGGCTATGCGATCGTGACGCTGTCGCTCAAGCCGGAAGGCGGCACGCCGGGCGATTGCACCGCCGAGCAGATGGACGCGATCGCCGATCTGGCGGACCGTTACTCGTTCGGCGAGATTCGCGTCGGCCATGAGCAAAACATGGCGCTGCCGCACGTCGCGCAACGCGACCTGCCGGCGGTGTGGCGTGCGCTTGACGAGATCGGCGTCGCGGGCGGCAATATCGGGCTTGTCTCCGACATTATCGCCTGCCCAGGCCTGGATTACTGCAGTCTCGCCAACGCGCGCTCAATTCCGATCGCGCAGGAGCTTACACGCCGCTTCCGCAACATCGACCTGCAACGCGATCTCGGCCGGCTGCACATCAATATCTCCGGCTGCATCAATGCCTGCGGGCACCATCACGTCGGGCATATCGGCATCCTGGGCGTCGAGAAGAACGGCGAGGAATTTTATCAGATTACGCTCGGCGGCAAAGCCGATGAAGACGCCAAGCTCGGCACGTTGCTTGGTCCCGCTGTTCCGTATGCCCAGGTGGCGGACGTGGTCGAGGATATCGCCGCGGCGTACCTAGAATTGCGCCAGCGGCCGGACGAATTGTTCATCGACACCGTCAATCGCCTTGGTGTCGAGCCCTTCAAGGAGCGTGTCTATGCGACTCGTTGAAAACGGCCGCATCGTCGAAGACCGTTACGTCCGCGTCGATGACGAGGCGCAGATCCCGGATCGCGTCCCGGTTATCGTGTCGGCCAAGCGGTTTCTGGCGGATGCCGCGGCCCTTGTTCGCCGCGATGGCTCACTTGGCGTTGCCTGGCCCAATGACAAACGTGTGGCGGAGCTTGAGCCGTGGCTCGGCCACCTCGCGCTCGTCGTGCTGGTATTTCCGAAATTCAAGGACGGCCGCGCCTACAGCCAGGCGCGCCTGCTGCGCGAGACCTATGGTTTTGGCGGCACGTTGCGCGCCGCCGGCGACGTGCTGCGCGACCAATTTCATTTCCTGGTACGAGCCGGCTTCGATTCCTTCGAGGTGAAGAAGGACGCGGACGCGCGTGCCTTCGCCGAGGTTCTGGCGCGCTACAGCGTCTATTACCAGGATGGCGCCGACGGACGCGCGCCGGCATTGCGGCGGCGGCAGCAGAGTTCGGACCCGGTACCGAAGACCCGCGAAACGGTGTAGTTGTCATTCCGGTTCCGTAGCCCGGATGAGCGAAGCGATATCCGGGAAAGGTCGCGCGCCTCAAACACCGTCCCGGATATCGCTGACGCTCATCCGGGCTACTGAAGGGAATTCCATGACTCCCGTCGTTGCAGTGATCGCGCCTGGCATGATGGGCGCAGCAGTCGGAAAAAGGCTCGTCGATAACGGGCTCAAAGTGCTGACATCGCTCAACGGCCGCAGCGCCGAGACTGCAGGCCGCGCCCGCGACGCGGGCATGCTTGCGGCCAGCGACGAGGAAATCGCGGCCAGCGATTACATTCTTTCGATCCTGCCGCCCGGCGACGCGGTGGCGCTCGCCGAACGGTTCGTGCCGGCGCTCAAGGCATCCAATGCGAAGCCGATCTATGTCGACTGCAATGCGATCAATCCGGTCACGGTCGGGCGTGTCGCGGCGGCCATCGCGCCGACCGATTGCCCATTCGTCGATGCCGGCATCATCGGCTCGCCACCGAAACCACCTGCGGCGGGAGAGGCCAAAGTGGCGGGGAGCCCGCGCTTGTATGCCTCCGGTCCCGCGGCGCCGCGCTTTGCGACGCTGCGCGACTACGGCCTCGATATTCGCGTGCTCGACGGGGCGCTGAGCACGGCATCGGCGCTGAAAATGTCCTACGCCGGTATCACCAAGGGCACGCAAGCGATCGGCGCAGCGATGATGCTGGCCGCTTCGCGCGCCGGTACCGCCGACGCGCTGTTCGCCGAGTTGAGTTCGAGCCAGAAGGAAATGCTGGCCTGGTTCAAGCGCGGGCTGACGCTGATGCCGCCGAAGGCGTATCGCTGGATTGCCGAGATGCACGAGATCGCGGGTTTCGTCGGCGAAGATCCAAGCGCGCACGAACTCTACGAAGGCGCGGCGCATTTCTACGAGCAAATCGCCGAGGATTTCGAGAGCGGCACGAAGAAAGAGACCTCGGCGCTGGCGAAGTTCCTCGGCAAGAGCGCGTCATGATGGCATGTCGGAGCTGAGCGATCGCGTTCCAAAAATAAACGCCACTTCGTGGGTCGGCGGCAAGCTATCGGTTGAGCCACCGCCGCGCAAAGCCGAGCAGGCCCTGCGGCAGGAAGATGATCATCGCGATAAAAACGATGCCGAGCGGGATCAGATAGGGGAACTGATCGCCCAGCCACTGCGACAGCAATTGCCGCAACAGCTGAAAGAACCCCGCGCCGACGATCGGTCCCACCAGGGTGCCGACGCCGCCGATCAGATTGTAGATGACGGCCTCGCCGGACGTCAGAAAGTAGACGAAGTCGGGCGCGGCGAACTCCTTCTGCACGGCGTAGAGCACGCCGGCCAGTCCGGCGAACAGCCCGGACAGCATCACCGAGACCATCTTGTAGCGCTCGACCGGATAGCCGATCGCGCGGGTGCGTGCTTCGTTTTCGCGGATCGACTGCAGCACCATGCCGAACGGCGATTGGGTGACCCGCCGCAGGATCAGGTAGGAGCCGGCGACAATCGCAAGCACGAACCAGTGCATCGTGGTGGAATTGAAAGGAACATTGACGAGGAAGGGGATGGTGAAATGCGGCTGATCGAAGATCAGGCCATTCTCGCCACCGGTGAGCGACGTCCAGGTGAAGATGATGACATAGAAGATCTGGCTGAAGATCAGCGTGGTGATGGCGAAATAAATGTCGCGCAGGCGCGTGGAAAAATAGGCGACGAAAACGGCCGCAGAGGCCGCGCCAATGAGTCCGAAAAGCACGGCAAGCCACAGATTGGGCGGGCTAACCAGAAGGAGCGCCGCAGCGGCGCCGTACATGCCGAGCCCGAAGAACGCCGAATGGCCGAACGAGACCATGCCGGTGTAGCCGATCAAAAGATCGGACGACATCGCCAACAGGCCCCAGATCAGGATTTCCGTCAGGAACCCTCGCCAGAACGGCGGCAGCACCAAGGGCGCAACAATCAGCAGCGCCATGACCACGCAGAAGCCGATCCAGAAAACGGCGGTGTGGCTCAACCGTGCCTTGTCGGGCGGCGACATGTTCGGCGGTGGCATGGTCGGCGGTGACATGGTTTTGTCGAGCGGGGCGACGGTCATTTGGGCACTGCAAACAAGCCGGTGGGACGAAACAACAGCGTCAGGATGAGCACGACGAAGGAGACGATCACCGCCTGCGACGGGTTGAGCCATACCGCCGCGTAAGCCTCAAGCAAGCTGATGAAAATAGCGGCGACGACCGAGCCGGCAAGATTGCCCATGCCGCCGACGACGACGACGATGAAGGCCTCCAGCACCCATTGCAGGCCCATGCCGGAATCGACGCCGCCGAACGGCGCGAACAATACGCCGCTTGCCGCCGCCATGGCGGCGCCGAGCGCGAACACGCCGGTGTAAACCAGCGGTACCGGTATGCCCATGGCCTGCGCCATGACACGGTCCTGTGTGGTGGCGCGAATCCAGACGCCGAACTTGTTGTATTTGAGGAACAGCCAGAGAGCACCGATGATCGCGCCTGACAACAGCGCGATGACGATCCGGTACCAGGGGTACTGCAGATAGAACAGTGTGAACTCGGCGCCGATGGGTTCGGAAATCTTGCGTGCGACAGGTCCGAACTGCCACAGCGCGTAGTTCTGCAGAACCAGCGAAATGCCGAAAGTGGCCAGAATGGTATTCAACGGATCGCGGCCGATCAGCGGCCGCAAAGTCAGGATCTGCAGCGCCGCGCCAAAAACGCCGACGATCAGGGAGGCGAGCACCAGCGCCAGCCAGAAATTTCCAGTGGTGGCAAAGGCCAGCACGCCCATATAGGCGCCGAGCATGAACAGCTCGCCGTGCGCGAAATTCACCACGTCCATGATGCCGAAGATCAGCGTCAGCCCGGAAGCGACCAGCGCCAGGATCATGCCCGTGACAATGCCGTTCACCGTCTGGATGATCAGCAGGTCGATGGGTATGGAATGAATAAAGTCGCCGATGGCGCCCAAAGCCTACACTCCGAGATATTGCTTGATGACGGTGTCGTTCACGTCGAGTTCGGATGCGGCGCAATGGTGGCGCACGTTGCCCTTTTCCATGATGTAGACGCGCTGGCTAGCCCGCAGTGTCAGCGGCACATTCTGCTCGACCAGGAGGATCGATATGCCTTCGTTGTGCAGCACCTCGATGATCCGCCCGATCTGTGAAACCATGCGCGGCATCAGCCCTTCGGTCGGTTCGTCGAGCAGGATGATCTTCGGCTCGAGCATCATGGCGCGGGCGATGGCGAGCATTTGTTGCTCGCCGCCCGAGAGTGTGCCGCCGGCCTGGGTGCGGCGCTCGGCCAGCACCGGGAAATAAGCAAAGACCTTGTCGAGCAGCGCTTTGCGCGTCTCTTCCGTTACGCCCTTGCGGTCGAGGCCGGTGCGCAGGTTTTCCATGACGGTGAGAAGGCGAAAGATGCGGCGGTCCTCCGGCACGTAGGCGATGCCCAAACGCGCGAGCTTATGCGGCGGCAGACCGGTGATCGGGTGGCCGTTGAGCATCACACTGCCGCGGGTCGGCTGTACCAAGCCCATAATGGTCTTGAGCGTCGTCGATTTGCCCACGCCGTTGCGGCCAAGCAGGCCAACGACCTCGCCGGCGCCGACGGTCAATGAGACGCCATGCAGGATGTGGCTCTTGCCGTAATAGGTGTGCACGTCCTCGACCCGCACCAGCGGTTCGACACTTTGAACTGCGGTGCTCATGTCTTGAGATAGACCTCCTGCACCCTTGGATTCTCCTGAATCTCCTGCGGCGTCCCCTCCGCCAGAATCTGGCCGTAGTGCAACACGGTGATGCGGTGGCACAGCTCCATCACCACCTCCATGTCGTGCTCCACGATCAGGATGCTGAGATCCTTGGCGATGCGGCCGATCAGTTCCTTGGTTTCGTTGGTTTCGGCTGCGCTCATGCCGGCGGTCGGTTCATCCAAGCAGAGAAGCTTGGGCTCGGTGGCGAGCGCAATACCGATTTCGAGATTGCGCTGCTCGCCGTGCGATAGATTGGCGGCTAATTCGTAGGCCTTGGCAAGCAAGCCGACCGATTGCAGCGCGGATTCGGCGCGCGCGTTGACATCGGCAAAAGCGCCGTGGTGCGACACCATATTCCAGGCGTGCCGGCGTGACTGGGCGGCAATGCGAACGTTTTCCAGGACACTGGCGTTCGGAAGAATATTGGTGATCTGATAGGAACGTGCGATACCTTTCCGCGAAATGAGATTGGAACGCAGCCCGGTGATTTCCTCGCCATCGAAGATGATGCGCCCGCCGGTCGGCCGCAGCACCCCGGTCAGGCAGTTAAAGAATGTGCTCTTGCCCGCGCCGTTAGGCCCGATGACGGCGCGGACTTCGTCGCGTGCAACCTGAAAATTGACTTCGGAAAGCGCCGCCAGTCCGCCGAACTTGACGGACAACAGCTCGGTCTTGAGGAGCGGCGACGCCGAAACTCCCCGGCCGCCGACCGGGGAGCCGTTGTCGAGCGAAGCTTCGGCGCGCACTTATGCGCTGAACGTGCAGGCGGGCGGTGAGATGGTTTTGTCGCCAGGCACCGTCTCTTTGAGATGATAGGTTCCCCCAGACACTTCGAAAATGAACTCCTGCGGGAAGGCCTGATGGTCCTCTTTGCGGATCGTCTTGTCGCCCTGCGGGAAGTCGGGACCCGCCTTGAGCTTGAGACCTTCGAGTGCACCGATCAGCTTCATGGTATCGGCGACGCCGTCGAACTTCGACATTTCCATGCCGATCTTCAAGGCATTGAGCGCCTCGAAATTCGACTGCACGTACTTGTCGGGTAGCGGGCCCGACGAATCGACCTTGGCAAGCCGCGCCTTGGCCTCCTCGAACCAGGCGCGGTGATAAGGCGTGTCGAGCGGACCTTGGAACACCGGAATGTAGCGGTTGATCGCAACGAAGCCGTCGATCTTGTTGCCGATCGCGATAAGGTTGGTCGATTCGGAGATCGAGCCGTCACCCGCCCATTTATATTTCTTGGTCAGGCCGAGATCGTAGGCCTGGGTTGCGAGCGTCACGCCGTCCTTGCCGAAGTCGATTCCAAACAAACCGTCGAAGTTGCCGGAGATTTTCGACAGGAAGGGCGACATGTCGGCGGTGCCCAGCGGTATGCCGGTGCCGCCGACGACTTCGCCGCCGTTCTTCTTGATCTCCGCGATGTAGGCGTCGCGGGTCGACTGTCCCCAGGAATAATCCGCATAGACGATGTGCCACTTCTTGCCCATCTTGACCAGCGTCGGCGCGAAGGCGACGGCCTGCGCGGGCGCGTAGTCGTAGGTGCGGAAGCTGTAGCGGTTGCAGTGGGTCGTGGTCAGCGTGGTGTCGAGACAGACGCTGATCATGTTGACGATCTTGGCATGCTCCCAGACCGGCATGCAGGCGATGCAGATGTTTGACAAAAAGCCGCCGACATGGGCGTCGATGTTGTCCTGCTGCACCATCTTCTCGGTCTTCTGCCGCGCGACGGCCGGCGAACTCTGATCGTCGACGACATCCAACTCCACCGGGCGGCCGTTGATCCCGCCATTTTTGTTGATGCGGTCGGCAGCCATCTGCAGCCCCACCACGGCGGTCTTGCCGCCGGCTGCACCCGGGCCGGAGAGTGGCTGCTCAGAACCGATCTTATAAGCCTTGGCGGCGCCGAAGGCCGCGCGCCACGGCGCCGGTACCAGCATCGTCGCCCCAATCGCGCCGGCGCCCCAGCCGATGACCCGGCGGCGCGTGGTCTTGCCGCGATACCAGATGTCTTCGGCCCATTTCTCTTCTTTCCACTTTTCAGTCATCGCGACTCTCCCTCTGGATTCCCACCGAAATCGATAGCTCGCGCGTGCACTATTTGACTGCCGCCGGCTCCGGCCCTTGGCGGGCTCTTGGCAAGCTACGGATAGCTTAGCAAACGCGATCTTGAAGGTAGTTTCAACCAGATTCGCGTTGGCTGCGGCGGGGCGTGGCCGCGGTCTCGCGCGTAACATCGTCGCGGCGACCGTATGTTTCCGTCGGCGACTGATGTAAAAATGGGCACTCGGTTTTGTGCTTTGACCTGACAGGAGCCCGCCATGGCGACGGCCACATTGCAACGAGAGGCGCCCTTGGCGCAGGCGGGCACGCCGCATACCGGCGTTGCGGCGCGTCAGAAAATAAGACGCGGCGAGCATTCAGGGCCCACGTCAGGGCTGGCGCCGGGCTTCGTACAGGCCAACCTTGCCATCCTGCCGCAGCGGCTTGCCGAGGATTTCCTGCGTTTCTGCCAGCTCAATCCGAAGCCGTGCCCGCTCATCGGCGTTTCGGCGGCCGGCGATTGGCGCGTACCCGCGCTTGGCGCAGACCTCGATATTCGCACCGACTTGCCGCGTTACCGGGTCTGGCGCGACGGCGCCATCGTCGACGAGCCGGCCGATTTGATGCGCTGGTGGCGTGACGATCTCGTCACCTTTGCAATCGGCTGTTCGTTTTCGTTCGAACAGGCGTTGATCGAAGACGGCATCGAACTGCGCCACTTTACCTGCAATTGCACCGTGCCCATGTACCGCACTTCGATTGAAACGGTTCCGGCGGGCCCATTCCACGGGCCGCTGGTCGTTTCGATGCGTCCGATGAAGTCGGCCGACGCGATCCGCGCCGTGCAGATCACGACGCGGTTTCCGTCGGTGCACGGCGCGCCGGTGCATCTGGCCAAGCCCGAAGCAATCGGCATCAAGGATATCGCCAAGCCGGATTGGGGCGACCCGGTGCCGATCGGTGACGACGAAATCCCGGTGTTCTGGGCCTGCGGGGTGACGCCGCAATCGGTGATCATGGCAGTGAAGCCGGAATTCTGCATCACGCATTATCCCGGCGCCATGCTGGTGACCGACCGGCGCAATACCGAATTTGCCATCATGTGACGCGCAGCGTCATTCCGGGGCCGGCCGTTAGGCCGGAGCCCGGAATCCATAAACGCATTCCTCCTGAAGTCTGCGCAGCATTGCCTTCCTCGCATTTTCGTGAATATGGATTCCGGACTTGCCGCGTTCGCGGCAATCCGGAATGACGAGTGAAATCCCTCCATGCTCATCGACTTCCAGCAACACTACACGCCGCCGGAATTGCTCAAAGGCGATCCGGCAAAAGTCACGGTCGATCTCGATGGCGACGGCAATCCGCATTATCTGCTCAACCCGTTGCTGGCCGATCTTGCCGCGCATGTGCGGGTGATGGACGCCGCCGGTATCGACGCCGGCGTGCTGTCGTGCGGATCGGGCTTCGACCAGCCCGATCTTGCTGTCTGCCGCACCATCAACGATCGCATGCGTGAGGCCGAGAAGGCCTATCCCGGCCGCTTCATCGGTTTGGCGCATGTGCCTGCGCTCAAAGGCGCGGAAGCCGCCGCCGAACTCAAGCGCTGCGCTGTCGATCTGGGCTTTCCGGGCGTGGTCATTGCCTCGGAGCTGCAAGACCAGGGCCTCGATGCCGAAGCGCTGCGCCCGTTCTGGAAGGCGTGCGCCGACCTTAATCTCTACGTGTTCATCCACCCGCTGCCGCGCGTGATCCGCTGGAGCCGGATGGATGCCGACGATCTCGGCCGCATGCTCGGTTGGGAATTCTCGCTGATGACCGCGGCCGTCCGTCTGATCAATTCCGGGCTGCTCGACGATCTGCCGACCTTGCGCATCCAGTTCTCGCATTTTGCCGGCGGCATCGGCCGCTATCTTGGTCGCATCCGCGGCTTTCAGCAGCGCGGCAAATGGGGGACGGCGGCGCTGGCGCGCCACGGCCGCCAGCCGCCGCAGCCGTTCGACCATTATCTCGATCATCGGTTGTTCTACGATATCGCCGGCTGGGCTGGTCCGGATCATGCCGGAGAGTGGGGCGCCGATTGGGTGAAATTCGGCCTGCAGGAATTGGCGTTCTCGCAGCTCGTCTTTGCCAGCGACTATCCGCAGGCGGTGCGCGAAGCCGGCGAGGTCACGGCTTATGTCGAGGCGATCCGCGCGCTCGGCGCTAATGGCCGCGCGCTCGCCGACGGCGTCAATGCCGAAAAACTCATTCCCGATCTTGCCCGGCGCCTTGGCGCGCGGCGCAAAGCTGCCGCCGAGGCTCAAGCATGAACGATACGGCGCAAGCGGAGGATGCCAAGGCATTCGACCCGGCCGCGCAAGGCTGGGAACAAATCTCCAATCACACCGCATTCGGCGATCTGGTCGGGCCGGTCTGGCGCAAGGACGAAGACGGGGGCCTCCGTTTCGGATTTACAGTCGCGCCGAAACATCTCAATCGTGCCGGCAATCTGCATGGCGGCATGCTGATGATGCTCGCCGATCAATCCATGGCGATGACGGCGCGGGTGGCAACCGGCGGCAAACGTCACGCCACGATCGAGCTGAACACTCAATTTGTCGGCAGCGTGAAAATCGGGGAGTTCGTGGTGTCGTATCCCGAGGTGGTGCGGGTGACCCGCTCGGTGGTGTTCATGCGGGCCAAGATGCTGGTCGGCAAGCGCGTGGTCGTCACTACCAACGGCATCTGGAAGATTTTGGACGAAGGATAATATTGTCATGCCCGCGAAGGCGGGCATCCAGTAATCACAAGCGCGAACAGTTTCGCCCTGATACCGAACACCGGTGCTTACTGGATCATCCGCTTTCGCGGATGATGACAATCGTTACGCCCGATACTTCGCCAGCGTACCGCCCTTCATCACCGAGCCGGGCAGCGGGTGGCCGACCACATCCTCGGCGAGTCGCGCGGTTTCGATCAGCGCATCGAGATCGATACCGGTTGCGATGCCCATTTCGTGGCACATGAACACGAGATCCTCGGTGCAGACGTTGCCGGCGGCGCCCTTGTGGCCGGCGAACGGGCAGCCGCCGAGCCCGGCAACCGAGGCATCGAACCGTGTCACGCCCATTTCCAGTCCCGCATAGGCGTTGGCGATCGCCATGCCGCGCGTGTCGTGCAGGTGCAGCGCGATGTCGAGGTCGGGCCAGCGCTCGCGCAACGCCCCGACCACGCGCTTGATCGAGGCCGGCGTCGCCCACGCCATGGTGTCGGCAAGCGTGACGTATTGCAGCGTCACGCCGTGCGCCTTCGCCACGTCAAGAATTTGCCCAACCAGAGAAACAACGCGCTCCGGCGGAATATCGCCCTCGAAATTGCAGCCGAACGCCGCCATGATGCTGCCGCGCTCGACCGCGATGCCGTGCGCCTTGTACAGCTCGACGATGGCGTGCTGGCCGGCGAGCTGTTGCTCCATCGTGCGGTTCTGGTTGCGTTTGAGAAATTTTTCGGACGTGCACAGCTGGATCGTGCCGGTGAGCGCAAGCCGGTCGTCGTGCGTGAGCGCGCGCTCGAATCCCTTTTCGTTGAGCCACAGCGCGGTATAGCCGACGCCCGGCCGCGGCGTTATTCGTTCCACGACTTCGTCGGCATCGGCCATACCGGGAACCAGCCTAGGATTGACGAACGACACGATTTGCATGTGGTCGATGCCGGTTTGCGACAGTGCATCGATCAGCGCGATTTTCCGGTCGGTCGGAATGACGCCCTTCTCGAACTGAAAACCCTCGCGCGGGCCTTCTTCGCTGATGCGGACCGATGTGGGCAGATCGCTCATATGGTTCTCTCTATCGCCGCAGGTTGATCCATCAGCGATGGTTCGCTACCCCAACAATTCCGCGCGCCGCGAGTTCGTCGACCTCGGCGTCCGCAAGCCCAAGCTCCACGAGGATCTCGGCGGTGTGCTCGCCGATGGCCGGCGGCTGATGGATGAGCCCGAGATCATGATTGCCCATCTCAATCGGCAGGCGCGGTATCTTGGCATGCACCCCGCTGGAAAAGTCGATGTCGAGCATGCGGCCGCCGGCATTAAGCTGCGGGTCTTCAAACAGATCGCCGGGTTTCGCGACCGGCGCGAACGGGATATCGAGACGATCGAACAATTCGGCAAGATCCCGGCGTGTGTGCTGCGCCACGATGGCGGCGACCATCGGCAGCAGCACGGGACGCTCGCGGACGCGATCTTCGTTGGTCTTGTAGGACGGGTCGTGCAGCAAGTCCTCCCGTCCGAAATGTTCGCAGAAACGCTGCCATTGCGCGTTGCTGGTGACACCCACAAAGATTTGCTCACTGTCGGCGGTTGTGAACGGGTCGTAGATCGCCCAGGCGCCTTCGCGCGCCGGCATCGGTGGCGGCGCGCGGCCCGTGATGGCTTGTCCGGCCATGTGCTGTGCGACGAGGAAAGCGGTCGATTCGAACAGCGCCGATTTGACGAGCTGGCCGCGGTCGGTGCGCTCGCGCTCGCGCAACGCCGCCTGGATGGCAATGACCGCGAACGCGCCGCCCAGGATGTCGACCACGGACGTCCCGGCGCGCAGCGGCCGGCCCGGCGGCCCGGTCATGTAGGCGAGCCCAGCCATGAATTGCACGACTTCATCGAGCGCCGGGCGGTGTTCATAGGGCCCGCTCAGGAAGCCCTTGAGCGCGCAATAGATCAGACGCGAGTTCAGCTTGGCGAAATCGCCATAGCCGCAGCCGAGCCGGTCCATGGTGCCGGGCGCGTAGTTCTCGATCGCAACGTCCGCATTGGCCACAAGCCGATGCAAGATCGCGCGACCTTCATCGGATTTAAGATCGATGGCGAGGCTTCTCTTGTTGCGGTTGAACGTGGCGAAGAAGCCCGCGGCGAATCCAGGCAGGCGGCGCGTGGTATCGCCGTCGACCGGCTCAACCTTGATTACGTCAGCGCCGAGATCGGCGAGAATAAGCCCCGCGCTCGGCCCCATGATGGTATGGCAGAATTCGAACACGCGAATGCCGGCGAGGGGGAGGATATGTTTGACGGATGTTTTCGCATCAATTTTCGACATGGCCGCTAATGTAAGCCGTCATGGCCGGGCTTGTCCCGGCCATCCACGTCTTTAATCTCCCGCGAAGGCGTGGATGCCCGGCATAAAGCCGGGCATGACAGGGAGAGACGCATGCAAAAGTCATTCATTCGCGGCACGTACCAGGAAACGCGTGCCTATTCACCCGTAGTGATGACCGAGGGGGGCAAGACCCTATGGGTCGCCGGCCATACCGGCGCGGTGGACGATTCCGGCAAATCGCTCGCCGGCGATTTCGACGCGCAAGTTCGGCAGTGCTTCCGCAATATCGAGAAGACGCTCGCCCAAGCCGGCGCCAAGCTCAGCGACCTCGTCACCATGACGGTGTTTCTCATTGATGTGCGCTACACCACGCGCATGACGGAGCTTCGCCACGAAATCTTCGGCAAGGATTTCCCGGCCAGCGCCGCCATCACGGTCGCCGGCTTCGCCCAGCCGCAAATGCTGCTCGAAATTCAGTGCGTGGCGGTTATCGCGGCCTGATGTTCGTGTCACGGTAGGTGGACACGCCGGCCGCTGGCGGGCAAAAATCGGGAATGAACGGGGAGAAAATGTCCATGAAGTTTTCGCGGAGAGACGTTCAGCGCATGGCGCTTGGACTGGCGACGCTGCCATTTGCGGCGCCGGCGCTGGCCGACGATTACCCGAGCCGGCCGATCCGGCTCATTGTCGGCTTCCCGGCTGGCAGCGGACCGGACATCGTCTCCCGCATCATCGGCCAGGGCATGTCCGCAAAGCTCGGCCAATCCGTCGTCGTCGAGACCCGGCCGGGCGCCGGCAGCAATCTGGCGACCAGCGACGTCGCGCATGCCCCGCCGGACGGCTACATGCTGATGCTGCTGACCACGGCGAACGTCATCAACGCGACGCTCTACAAGAATCTCAACTACGATCTGCTGCGCGATATCGCGCCAGTCGCCAGCATCGACAATGAGCCGTTCGTTTTCGAACTCACTCCGTCGTTTCCGGCAAAGACGCTGCCGGAGTTCATCGCTTACGCCAAGGCCAATCCCGGCAAGATCACGATGGCGTCCGCGGGCATCGGCAGCGCACCGCATATATTCGGTGAGATGTTCCAGAGAATGGCGGGGGTTCAACTGACGCACGTGCCGTATCGCGCCAATCCGATACCCGATGTCATCAGCGGCCACGTCGATTTCTTTATCGGCCCGATGCAGTCGGCGCTGGAATTCATCCGTACCGGCAAGCTGCGCGCGCTCGGCATCACGACGGCGCAGAGATCTCCCGGCCTGCCGGACGTGGCGCCGGTCGCCGATGTGGTGAAGGGTTATGAAGCGAGCGGCTGGCTCGGCGTTGGTGCGCCCAAGGGCACGCCGGCCGACGCCGTCGCCCGTCTCAACAAGGCGATCAACGACACGCTGGCGGACCCGGCCGTCAAGGCTCACCTCAACAGCCTCGGCGACACCGTGGCGCCGCGAACAAGCGCCGACTTTGGTTTGCTCATGAAGAACGACGTTGAGAAATGGGCCAAGGTTATCAAGGACGCGAATATCAAGCTCGAGCAATAGGCGGCGCGGCTGCCGGGCTCGCGCAGCCGGAGACGATGATCGAAAATTCGATGCGTGCGGTTGTTGATCGGCAATAGACCTCGCGCGAACCTGTTCCGGTGGATTGATGGCAGATTTCGGAGGCATAAGAGACATGATCGGAACAGGCCTATTCGGTCGTTCCTGACCCGCCACAGACGTTCCGAGTCGAAAATGGCGCAGCGCAAAATACCCCGTGCTGAGCAATTTCTCGGCGTTACCTGCTGGTGGCTTGCCCAGTCGAGATCTCGATCGCGATAAGATAATGTCCTGATCGCTAAATCGGCACCTGTCGCGTGCGCCTCGCTGCATCTGCCACAATCTCAAACGCCTCGTGTAACGCGGGCTGCGACCGTGACACGTCCTGCCCGACGCTACCGAGCATTTTCATCATTGCGGACTGCTCGCCGGGCGGCAGGCTGATCAGTTCGCCGCCGTTGGCCACCCACGCCTTGCGCTGGTCGCCGTACATCTTGAGCGCCGTCGCGTTGATCGCCAGCGACTCCGACCTGCCGTCTCGATCAATGATCTGCTGCAAGTCCTTGGGCAGCGAGTCGTACCACTTCTTACTGATTTCGAGGATCACGAAGATGGCCGGTTGATTGGTCTCGACAACGTATTTCGCGGCATCCTGGAAATGCATGCTCACGAACGGCCCCACGCCAGCAACCGCGCCATCGATGGTCCCCTGCTGCAGTGCCGGGAGAACATCGCCCAATGTCATCGCGACCGGCGTTGCGCCGAGCCGCTCAAACGCCATCGTCTGAAACTTGGAGGCAAAGACTCGAATCTTCTTGTCCTTGAAATCGGCAAGATGCCGGATTGGGGTCTTCGATACGATGGAGGAAGGCTGGGCGATGAAGAGGCCAACCCCGTGAAGGCCCTTATCGGCACCAAGGCCAAGCATGAGCTTCAACACGGCGAGATCGGCCGCGACGCGCTGTCCATGCTCCATGGAATCCACCAGTCCAGGCGCTGCCATAACCTCGTAGCGCTTGTCGACACCGACAAAAAACTCGGGCGGGAGACTCACCGCCTGGATGGCGCCGAACTGGGCGCCTTCAATCTGCCGAGGGATCGAGCCCAACTGGCTCGCCGGATAGACCTCGCCTCTGATACGTCCGCCGGAATCCCTTTCGATGGCGGCGGCATAATTCTTCATAAACAGGTGCGGCGCGTCGTTGATGGTGGGGCCGCTTATCTTCATCACGTACTTGCTGTCCTCGGCGCGCGCGGCGCCGAGCGTCAATGCACCGGCAGCAAGACGCAGGAATTGTCTGCGGGGAAGCCTCATTGCGTCGCTCCCATGAATTTTGCCACGCCTCCATCAGGCAGGCCGACGTTGTCACGGTGACAGCGCCCGGATATAAGCGGTAGGTAGACATCGGTGCTACCGGTATAAATTTCTCCTATGCCTGCGCACACGCTCGACCAGATCGGACGACGTCTGCGGGTCCGCGACCTGCAAGTCTTTCTTGCTGCGGTCGAATGCGGCAGCATGGCCAAAGCGGCAGCGCAACTTGGCGTCACTCAACCCGCTGTCTCGGAAATCATTGCCGGGCTTGAAAGCACCTTCGGGGCACGTCTGTTCGATCGGAGCCCTCAGGGGATCGAGACGACGCTTTACGGCCGGGCGCTGCTTGACCGGGCCCTGACGGTGCTGGACGAACTGAAACAGGTCGCCAAGGACATCGCGTTCCTGGCCGATCCGACCGTTGGCGAGCTGCGGATCGGGTGTCCGGACTCTATCGCCGGCGGCTTTCTGCCGACAGTCATCGAGAAATTCGCGTCCGCCTACCCGGGAATTGCGCTGCACATCGATCTGCTGACGACGCCGGCTCTTGATCTTCCGCCGTTACGTGCGCGCAAGCTGGATCTGGCATTGACTCGATTGCCGCGTTCGGACGAGCCGCCGGACAGCGACTTGAACGTGGAAATCCTTTTCGATGATGAGGCCGTGGTCGCGGCGAGCACACGGAGCCGCTGGACGCGGCAACGCAAGATCAGGCTCGCGGACTTGGCCGAAGCGCAATGGATTCTGACGCCCGCGGGATCACTCGCTCCGGAATTGATCGCGGAGGCATTCGAGCTCATCCAACTAAAAGCACCCAAGGTGATCGTAACGTCATTCTCGGTACACATGCGAACCCATTTGCTGGCAAACAGCGAATATGTGGCAGCGATGCCCCGCTCTGTCCTGCAGGCCAACGCGAAAATTTTTGGCCTCAAAATGCTGCCGGTGAAATTGCCGGCGCGCCGTTTTCCGGTTGCTCTGGTCACACTGCAGAACCGAACGCTCAGTCCGGTTGCCGAGCTGTTCATCAAGCATCTGAAGAAGCAAATCGGATCGGCGACTAGGTCAAGTTGAAATACATCCCAAAATCCTCAGGCTAAATTGAGCGGTAAGTGGCCCCAACTGTCGCTGTCGATTTCGCCGCAACGCACCTTGCCGCTGATGGCACCTCGCGTCTTCCGACGGCGCTCGATATTCGGTCGCTGTCGGACGAAGTCGACATGGCGCAGGTCACCTACGCTTGCTCGCGGCTGTGAACTGGATCGAACGATAGTCTCCTTTGGTCACTTTTAACTTGACAATATGTCTCGTTTCAGGATACAAAACGCTATCCTGCTCATCGAATCACGGGGGACGCTTCTCGAGACGATCCCTGAAGCGGAGCAGGAGCGGTGCCCGGGATGGGGTTCGTAACCCTGTTCGCGGGCGGTTCGGAAACTCGCCCGGCCGGCCCCGACGCCGGTCTGCCAGGAGCTGGCTGCCCGGGTGGCGGACGGAGTGATCCGTTGGCGCTGCCATGAAGCGCGGGACCGGACTGAGCCAAGCCTAAAAACTTGGCGAGAGCCGCGGTAGAGCGCCGGAAGGCGAGCGCGTCCCCCAAAAGGGGCGCGCGCCGCGAACCCGCCCAGCGGCAACGCTGCGATTGCGCGGAGCGGTCTCTCAGTATGCGCCTTTCGGCGCTCCGCCTCCCCTTATTTGTTTGGAGGCTCTTTTTCGTGCCGTGCAGCACAGCTCGGGCGCAAAAACGCGCCGCGAGAACGGGGACGTATGCTTTCCGCCCTCACTTGCGTGGGGGCGGATGAAAGCGCGCGCCGCGGGAACCAAATTGGTTTGCTTTCATTCCGGAGAAGAAATGCGATCATGCTCCGAAGAGCTTATCCCGGCCGGTTGACGCGGGAGCAATGGCTCTCGCTTTCGGACGGGCAACGTTACCTGCTGGCGGCGCGGGCGGATGCGGATCTGCTGGAGTTGTGGCGTAGCTGCAGCAAAAAAACGTGCCGGCGCGCCCATGCCTGCCACGGCGATGAGCGCTGCAGGATACGCCCCCACCTGGCCGATTTCAAAAATCCGAATTTCAGACAGCCCGGCTACGTCTTCAGTTACCAGCCTCCAAAGCACCTGCGTATCCCGTCCGCGATCCTCGACCATATGGCGTTTTGGCTCGAGCCGCCTGCGCCCGAACAGATACTCGATCATTGCGCCGCGGAAGCTGGCGCCCAAGCCGCGGCTGCCTTGCGCCGCGCTTTTCGTCTGGAACGGCGGCGCTTCGCGCGAATCAAATGAGTTGAGTGATAAGGATCGCGACTGTTTTCTGGGCTGAGTTTCCCGGGCGCAGCGCAGCATGGAGCGAAGCGGAATGATGCGCTGCAGACCCGGGATCGTTTCGGACGCGGTGCTTTTGACGATCCCGGATCAGCGGCGCACCACTGCGTGCTGCGCCGCATCCGGGAAACGATCCTGCTTTAGTGCCTCTGGCTTTCGCAGGCGCGGAGCCGGGTTGAAGAATCACGCGCTCTTGCCCCGCGCCGCGTGCATCGCCTTCCACAATACTTCCGGTGTCGCCGGCATTTCGACATGTCTGATGCCGAGCACGGAGAGCGCATCGACCAGCGCGTTGGCGACCGCCGGCATGGCGCCGACGCAGCCGGCCTCGCCGGCGCCCTTGACGCCGAGCGGGTTGGTCTTGGTCGGCACTGGATTGGAACCGACGTGGTAGGAGGGCAGGTCGCTCGCTCGCGGCATGGCGTAGTCCATGAACGAGCCGGTGAGAATCTGGCCCTCGGTGTCGAACCTGATGTCTTCCATCAAAATCTGGCCGACCCCCATGGCGACGCCGCCGTCGATCTGGCCGTGCAGCAGCAGCGGATTGATCACGGTGCCGACATCGTCAACCACGTTGTAGCGGAGAATCTTGACGACCCCGGTATCCTCGTCGATTTCCAGTTCGCAGACGTGGCAGCCGTTCGGGTAGCTCGCCGCCTTGCCCTGATAGATCGCCGTGGAGATGAGGCCCACTTCCATGCCTTCGGGCACGTTCTTCGGGTCGATCGACGCCTTGGCGACTTCCTTGATGGTCATCGTCTGGTTGGTCTTCTGACTCGAAAAGATGCCCTCGGAAAAGTTGACGTCGGCGGCGTCGATTTTCAGCATCTTCGCCACGATGGCCTTGCCCTTGGTCTCGATCTTCTCGGCGGCCAGCGTGAAGGCCGAGCCGGAGAACGCCGCCGAGCGCGAACCGCCGGTGCCTTCGGCAAAGAACACCTGGTCGGTGTCGCCCTGGATGTAGGTGACTTCGTTGGGATCGAGGCCAAGCTTGTCGCAGACGACCTGCTTGAACGCGGTCTCGTGGCCCTGGCCCTGATTGATGCTGCCGGAGAAGATCGAGACGGTGCCAGTGCGATCGAACCTGATCTCGGCGCCTTCAAGGCCCGCGGCGGCGGAGCGCTCGATGGTGTTGGAGAACCCGAGGCCGCGCAGCTTGCCGTCTTTGCGCGAGGCGACACGACGTGTTTCGAAGCCTTTTTTGTCGGCGGCATCGAGCGCCATGTTCATGTTCTTTTCAAACTCGCCGCAGTCGTAGGTGAACGTCACGCTGGTCTTGTACGGCATCGCGCTCGACGGGACGGTGTTGCGCCGGCGCAGTTCGGCGGGATCGATGCCGGTCTGGTCGGCGGCAAGATCAACCATTCGCTCGATGATGTAGCCGGCTTCCGGCCGGCCATTGCCGCGATACGGACGTACCGGCTGGGTGTGGGTGAATACGGCGGTGACATCGACATGCGAGGCCGGCGTTTTGTAGACGCCGGCGAGCGTGCCGAGATTGCCGGTGAAGGCCGGCATGCCAGTCTGCATATAGGCGCCGATCGCGGCGATAATCCTGGCGCGGAAACCGAGGAAGTTGCCGTCAGCGTCGAGCGCAAGCTCGGCGTCGGTGACGTTGTCGCGCGCTTGCGCGTCGCACAGGAACGATTCCGAGCGCGTCGCCACCCATTTGACCGGACGGCCGGTCACTTTGGCACCGAGCAGTACCAGCGCGCATTCGTTGTACACGGCCGACTTCATGCCAAAGCTGCCGCCGATATCGCCGCAGACCACGCGGATTTTGCTGTCAGGCACTTTGAGCACGTTGTTCGACAGTTCGGTCTGGAACACGTTGGTGCGCTGCAAGGTGGTGTAGATGGTGTAGCGGCCCTCGATCGGCTCGTAGAGGCCGATACAGCCGCGCGGCTCCATGCACGCTGCGGTTACCCGATTGATCACAAAATGGTGCTTGACGACGTGCGCGGCGTTGGCGAAGGCGGCGTCGGTCGCCTCCTTGTTACCTTCAACTTGAATGAAGCCGATGTTGTTCGGGCAATCGTCCCAGACGAGCGGGACATTGTCCTTCACCGCGTCGCCGGTCGAGACGATCGGCGGCAGTGGTTCATAATCGATTTCGATGAGTTCGGAAGCGTCGACCGCCTGATAGTAAGTGTCGGCGATGACGAAGGCGACGTAGTCGCCGATCATGCGGACGCGATCCTCGACCAGAGCCGGATAACGCGGCTTGTAGCCGGGCGCGCCGTCGCGGCGCTTCAATCCGCCGGGCACCGGAAGATCGCCGTAGCCCGCTTTCTTGTAATCGGCGCCGGTCAAGACCGCGAGTACGCCGGGCGCGGCGTTCGCTTTCGATGTGTCAATCGAACGGATGCGGGCATGCGCATGCGGCGAACGCAGCACGTAGCCGAACGCCATGCCGGGAAACGTCATGTCGGCGACGTAACGGCCGCCGCCTTTGACGAGCCTCGGGTCCTCAAAGCGGGGAACCGGCTGGCCGATCGCAAATTCACCCATTGCATTCCTCGCATCCCGCCGTCGCGGCGTGCTGTGCCGACCCACACACCTGTGGTGGCTGATTTCTCAGACGAGCCCGGCCGACAGCCGAGCACTAATGAAGGCGCCGGTCTTACCGCGACTTGCCGGGGCCTTCAATCGGGGCCGAGTCGGGAGTACGCTACGGCCTCTGTGCCATGCGAACGGGTCCACCGCCATGCCTGAGACCTTCGAATCTGCCTTGCATGCCCGCGTCGACGTCATGGTCGATGCTTGCACCCGCTGTGGCAAGTGCGTCGAGGTTTGCCCGGTTGCCGGCGCCGCCGGCGTTGACGCCAAGCCGCGGCAGGTGATCGACGGTGTTCTCGACATTTTGCGGCATGGCGAGGGCAACGAGGCCGCGCGCAAATGGGCGAGCGGTTGCGCGCGGTCCGGCGACTGCATCGAGGCCTGCGACTACGGCGTCAATCCGCGTTTTCTGCTCAGCATGGCCCGCGCCGCCATGGCGCGCGCCGAGGACGACGTAGCCACTTCGCGCCGCAAAGGCGTCGAGTATTTTCGCAACACGGCGCGAGACGTCAATGCGCTGTCGCGCCTTCAGCTCGACGATGCGCTGCTGGCGCGGTTGGGGCAGGGCACCAAGCCAACCGAGGGCACGGCGCCGGATTTTGTGTTCTATACCGGCTGCAACGTACTCAAGACGCCGCACATGGCGCTGCTCGCGCTCGACATCATGGACGCGCTCGGCACTACGTATGAAGTGATGGGCGGTCCGACCCATTGCTGCGGCATCCAGCAATTGCGCGCCGGAGATCTGGCGACATTCGGCCGCTTTGCCGAGAACACACTCGACAAGTTGGCGCAGAGCAAAAGCGGGCAGGTGCTGTCATGGTGCCCCTCCTGCCACGTCCAGTTCACCGAAATGACACTGCCGGCGGTGGAGCAGATGCGCGGCTCAAAGCCGTTCGAGATGACGCCGTTCACGATGTTCGTGCGCCAGAATCTCGACCGGCTTCGGCCGCTGTTGCGCGAGCCGGTGCCGATGCGCATCGCGCTCCATAAGCATCCCGGTGTCCGCGGCGTGGTCGAGGCGGCCGAGGAGATTCTCTGGGCGGTGCCCGGTATCGAGATCGTCGATCTGCATCAGCCGCGCGCCGGGCTGCAGGCCAATGACATGCGGGCGCTGCCGAACTATCGCCGCGAGACGCAGCAGGCCGAGCTATTGGCCGCGGAGGCAGCCGGCATCGATGCTTTGGTCGCGGTCTACCATTCCGACCACCGCGAATTGTGCGCGCATGAGCGCGACTGGCCGTTCCGCATCATGAACATGTACGAGATCGTCGGCGCCAGCATGGGTTTGCATCAGGACGATAACTACAAGCGGCTGAAGATGATGCAGGATGCCGATGCCATTTTGGCCGATTGCAGCGATCTGGTGAGCGAGCACGGCCTCGACGTCGAGACGACGCGGCGCGCCATCAAGACGATGCTGGCTGAGCAGCCGGTACCCCTGCGCGGCGCCTGACTACACATTAAATTCAATTTGCACGTGGTCGGCATGGGATTCTTAACCGCACCGGCGTGGAAAATGTTTCGGTGCAATGTGCCAAATACGTTCGATCGTTCGTTTTATCGCAATTTTAGAGCTTTCTGCGCGATGACAGCGTGCTGGGGTTCAAGATATGTCCGACGAACAACGCGTTGCTCTAGGCCGTGTGATCGCGGTGAGCGGGTCGCAGGCGACCGCGCAATTCTCCGCCGCGTCCCTGGAGAGCGGCGGCGAGTTCGCCGTCTCGGTCGGATCTCTGGTCGGCATTGAGAACGGCGGTTCGCTGACGATCGGTGCACTTTGCGACATCACGCTTCAGGCTGCCGCAAGTGCGGAAGCGGCGGCTCATGCGATTGGGCGGATCGATCTCCTGGGCGAGATTTTCGGTTCAAGACGCTTCCAAAGCGGTGTCGCTGTCTATCCGAAGATTGGCAGCGCCGTTGTCGACGTCGGTGCCGACGAACTTAAGACGATCTTCGATCTGGCCAGTCCGCGCACGGTTGAGCTCGGCCGCCTGCAGCAGGACGCCTCGATTGCAGCCACTGTCAATGTCGACGAGATGGTGCGCAAGCATTTCGCCATTTTCGGTTCCACCGGCTCCGGAAAATCGAGCGCGCTCGCGCTCATCCTGCGCAAAATCATGCAGGCGCGAAGCGATCTGCGCATACTCTTGATTGACGCCCACAATGAATATGCCGACTGCTTCGACGCCCGCGCCTATGTGTTGGGGCCGGAAAATCTGAATCTGCCGTTCTGGCTGTTCAACTTCGAAGAGCTTGTGCATATCGTGTTTGGTTCGCGAACCGGCGCAGAGCGCGAGGTCGGTCTGCTGGCGGATCTGATCCCGCTGGCCAAGACCGAGTTCGCACGGGCAAGCGGCGCGCTGCGTTCGAGCTATCGGGGGCCGCAGGCGGATGGTGCCTCGCGTTTCACTGCCGACACCCCGGCGCCCTATCGTCTGGATGACGTCATCGCGGCCGCCGAGAGCCGCATGGGCAAGCTCGAGAATCGCGATCTGGCGATCCAGTACCAGCGGCTCGTCATGCGCATCAACGCCGTACGCCGCAATCCGCGTTACGCGTTCATCTTCGACAGCGCGGCCGACGCCCGCGATCCGATGGTCGAGATTCTGTGCCAGCTCCTGCGGCTCAAGGATCATGAGCAGCCGATGGCCATCGTCCAGCTCGCCGGGTTCCCGGCTGAGACGACGGAAGTGATCGTCTCGGTCCTGTTCCGGCTGGCATTTGAATTCGGTATTTGGAGCGACGGCCTGAGCCCGCTGCTTATCGTTTGCGAGGAAGCGCAAAGCTACGCCAATGTGGATAGTAGTGTGGGCTTCCGTGTCGCCCGCGAGGGCCTGTCGCGCATCGCGGTTGAAGGGCGCAAGCATGGTGTTTTTCTGGGGCTGATCACGCAGCGGCCGCATCAGCTTGATCCCACGCTGATCTCGCAGTGTTCGACCGTGTTCGCGATGCGGCTCGGCCACGAAGAAGATCAGAAAATCATCCGCGCCGCGGTGTCGGATTCCGCAAGCCGGCTGTTGGCCTTTCTGCCCTCGCTCGGTACGCGCGAGGCGCTGGTGATCGGCGCCGGCGTGCCAACGGTCACCCGTCTGCGGTTCGAGGCGCTACCGGAGAATTGCGTGCCGCGGAGTCAGGCGGAATGGAGCGGTGATCTCAACCGCGCGGACAAGATCGACGACAGGACAATCGCCGAAGTGGTGGCGCGGTGGCGCGGCATTGCCCCGAGCGCCAAGCCGGTCTCGGCGCCGCCGCTTGCCGATCTCAACGTGCAGACCGGAGATATTGTCGGCTGGTCGGCGCCAAGCCACAGGTGACTGGGGCTAAAACAGTGCAGCCCAGTCCCTGATCGGGTTGCCACGCTCCGAGTGTCAGGGCTCTGTGACCATACCGGTCCAGAACTGTCGCTGAGCCCCGGTGTCGATGTCGTACTTGCGGACGAAGGCGAGCTTGCCGTCGTCGCCGATACGGAAAACGGTCAGGGCGGCCGGAATCGTTACGATGCGCTCACCTTCACGTACCGGAGCCGGCGCAATGCTGGCTGCGACCAGCATGCGGCCGCTGGGATCGATTCCGAAGGTACGGAGTTCGATGCTGCGCGCATCGGCATTCTGGATAAGCGTCGGTTCTGCGGTTTTCAGATCGATGGAGAAAACCGCGATGTCGTTTTGCCCGCCGACGACTGCCGGCTTGCCACCAAAACTCGAGAGGTCCGATGCCCGATTGGTGACATAGACGAACTTGCCGCTCGGATGGACGTGGATCGCGCCCGCCGCTTGCCGCATCGCGGGCGTTTTCGACAGCGTGTCCTTGACGAACAGCGGCTCACGCTTGAGGCCGCTCTCCGCATCAAGCTCGTAGACATAAAGCTTGTTCTGCCGCTCGATCGAGACGAACACCCATGGCTTGGTCGGATGAAAGTCGAGATGGCGCGGACCAAATCCCATTCCCGTGCCGGGCGTAATCGAGGCGAGGTTGCGCAGCACGCCGTCTTCGAATGCAAATGTCTTGAGCGCACCGGGATCTTCCGCCTTGCCAGGCTCGGCGTCGTTGCCGCGCGCGACCAGTGTCACCATGCGGTTCGACGGCGCGGTCAGGACCTGATGGGCGTAGATTCCAGTGTCCAGTATTTCCGGCTGCGCGACCGGCGCGCTGATCGAGCCGTCGGCATTGAGGTGATGGACGGTGATGTGGCTCGGATTGTTGTAGGCCGTCAGTAGGTATTCGCCGTTCCGATCGACGCTGAGATGGATGGGGCGCGACGGCAGCGCGGCGGCCTCACCATGCGGCCGCAGACTACCGGTCGCAGGATCGATCGCCAGCGCGCTGGCAAAATGTCTGTCGCCCACGGCGCGCGGGCCGCCGTTGCTCGACGCAACGTAGAGATTACGCCGCGACGGATGTGGCCAGGCGTATTGGATGTTGGCCGGCAATGTCACGGCACCGTGCCGCGTCAGCGTGACGGCATCGACGTCGACATCGAACACGCCAAGCTCGGGCCCGATGGCGGCGTAGTAAACCGTCTTCGTCATCGCCATAGTCCCCGTTCAATTGGGCCGCAGGTCAGGTTTGGCCCGCGGCTGAAGACCGCGACTCTGCCAGGACCCAGGACAAAGCTCCACCGCAACTTCGGCAATGAAACGCGACCGGCCGCGAATAGGGCCTGCGCGGTTTGGGGATGCAGTCTGTCTGGACGATGTGCGCGGAAGCCGCCTAAAGGCGCTTTGCACCGTGCGGATTTATTCCGCAGCCACCGAATTGCTGAGATGCGTCAGGTTTTCGACGAGCGTCTCGATCCGCGCGATCGAGCGGAAATTCACCGGCCGCATGTCGCGTTCGGGAATTTTGAGATCGAACTCGGCCTCAACGGACAGCATAAGATTAACGAGATCGAGCGATGACAGTCCGTTCTCGCCGAGATCGTCGTCGCTGCCGATCAAGCGGTCGATCGACCGCTTGGCGAGCAACGCCCGCACCAGAGCGTTAACGCGTTCGCTCACATCGGCATTGCGGTGTTCAAGCACGTTGAAACTCCCCGAAATCCGCCGCTTGCGGAGGCCGGTTTCTGTGATGCCATTATCTCATTAACCGAACGTGACTCCGGCATCACGATTTCGCGCGGTCCGGGCATTCGGACAGTAACCTTGATGGAAAAGAACCGCGCTAATTGCATCTAAATGACATGATGAATTGGTGTTTTGTGATGTACCTCTGACAGCCTACGGATCGCTGTCGAGGCCCGATTGCGAGGAATCCGAATTCCATCGTGGAGCGCATCCAATGAACATCCGCACTGCGACGATCTCAGGCATCCCGAAGGAGCTTCGGATCCGCGACGCAGGGCGTAACAGCCACCTTGCCCCGAGCGCTGCGGATACCGCCGACTCGGACTGGCGCGCGCACGTCGACAAGGTCGTAGCAATCGCAGCAGCGCATGCGACTGTGGTCGACAAAGAGTCCCGTTTTCCGAAGGAGGCGATCGCCGCTGCGCGCGCCGAACGCCTGCTCGGTGTCGCGGTGCCGCGCGAGTTCGGCGGTGACGGTTTGAGCGTCGCGGACGTAGCGGACATCTGCTACGCGCTCGGCCGCGCCTGCGCGTCGACCGCCATGATCTATGCCATGCACCAGACCAAGGTCGCGTGCATCGTTCGTCATGGCCGCGGCAGTCCCTGGCACCAGTTGCTTTTGCGCCGGCTTTGCGCGGAGCAGTTGCTGCTCGCGTCTTCGACCACGGAAGGACAGGCCGGCGGCGACTTGCGCAACAGCGCGGCGGCGGTCGACGGTGAGACGCGCATCACGCTGGAACGTCAGGCGACGGTGATCTCCTACGGGGAAGCGGCCGACGGCATCGTCACCACAGCGCGACGTTCGGCCGACGCGGCAAGCTCCGACCAGGTGCTCGTTGCCTTCCTGAAAGAGAATTACACGTTGGAACGCCTCAACGGCTGGGACGCCTTCGGCATGCGCGGTACGTGCAGCGCCGGTTTTAAGCTGATGGCGTCCGGCCTGCGCGAGCAGATTCTGCCGGTGACCTACGAGAAAATTCACAGCCACACCATGATGCCGTTCGCGCATCTCGTCTGGAGCAGCGCCTGGGCCGGGATCGCGGCGGCGGCCGTCGAGCGCGCCCGCGGCTTCGTGCGCAAGGCGATGCACCGGTCCGGCGGCACGCTGCCGCCGGGCGCCGCGCACCTGACGCGCGCCGGCGCCAGCCTGAAGACACTGCGCAGCCTGATCGCCGCCGCGACGCAGCGCTTTGAAGCGGCGGCGTCCGATCCTGCGATGTTGGAGTCCATCGAGTTCCAGACCGGCATGAACATGCTTAAAGTCAATGCGTCGGAGTTGGCGGTCGCGACTGTGATGAGTGCGATGCAGACCTGCGGACTCTCCGGCTACCGCAACGACAGCGCGTTCAGCATCGGGCGGCATCTGCGCGACATCCTGTCATCGCCGATCATGATCAGCAATGACCGTATCCTCGCCAATGTCGCGACAGCATCCGTGCTCGGCACGACGCCGGAATCGCTGCGCGACTGACGATCGGGTCGGTCCCATAAAACAATAGCCGAAGTGGCAAAGACGAAAAGCAGGAGGCGTTAGGTCCGATGAACGTGGCTTTCAAACAATCGGCAAAAGCAGCTCACACGCTGGATTCCATCGCCGAAGCGCTGCTGCTGCCGTCTGGTATCGACGGCGTCTATGCGCGCACGGCCGTATTTGAACGGGTCGTCAACGGCCTCACCGATCTGATCTCGGAGTACCGTGAGCCGAACACCGAGGTGTTACGGTTCCCGCCGGTCATGAGCCGCCGTCAGGTGGAGAAATCGGGTTACCTGAAAAGCTTTCCGCACTTTCTCGGGTGCGTGAGTTGTCTTGCCGGCGAGGAGTCGGAAATCAGCGCCGCGGTTGATCGTCAGGAAGCGGGCCAGGATTGGACGTCGTCGCTGTCCTCGGCCGATCTGGTTCTCAGTCCAGCGGCCTGCTATCCGCTCTATCCGTTGGCGGCAAGCCGCGGCCAAATGCCCACTCAAGGGCTACTTTTCGATGTGGCCTGCGACTGCTTCCGCCGCGAGCCCTCAAAAATGCTGGACCGGCTGCAATCGTTCCGCATGCGGGAGTATGTCTGCATCGGTACGCCCGACCAGATCGTGGCATTTCGGCACCGCTGGATGAAGCTTGCAGAAGGATTTGCCAACCGGTTGGGTCTGAGCTGGCAAATCGATCACGCCAGCGATCCATTCTTCGGCCGGGTCGGGAAATTCATGGCGTTGAGTCAGGTCGAGCAAGACCTGAAATTCGAACTGCTCATCCCTGTGCATTCCACTGAAAAACCGACGGCGTGCATGAGTTTCAACTATCACCGCGATCATTTCGGCGCGACGTGGAATATCCGCACTGCGTCGGGCGAGATCGCCCATACCGGTTGCGTTGCCTTCGGCATCGACCGCCTGGCGCTGGCGCTGTTTGCCACGCATGGTCTCGATCTGGCTGGATGGCCGGAGATAGTGCGCAGGTCACTCGGGATCTAGACGCCGATCACAGCGTATTCGGTGTAGGCAAGATCGCCGAGACGCGGTTTCTGCGGGCCTTTAAAATATCGCGGCATGGTGCCGCGGCGATAGAGGCCGATCAGCCCTGGGATCGGCGCGTTGGCGTCGACGATTGCAAAAGGCTTGCCGCGCCGAAGCAGGCGGCGGCCAAGCGGCCCGGCAAAACGAACGAAATCGCCGACATCGCGGCAGTAGATCAGTTGCGCGCACGGCAACAGCTTCTTGACGCGTCGCGGACGGAAGACGAACGGGTAGGCGCGCTCCGACGTGGCGCACCACAGGCTGATGCAGCCCAGATCGGCGTGTTGCACGAGGATGTCTTGTTCCAACGGGTCGAACGCGACCGTCGGCTGCGTGCGTGCGTCGAGAATCTTCACGCCCGAGCTGCCGAATAGTCCATTCAGCGCCGGCACAGCAACGAAGACGCCGTCGGAGTAGCGGCAAAAGCCCTGCGCTTCGATGATCGGCCAGGTATGCGGCGCCGCCGAAATATTCAAAAAGGTGACGTCCTTGTGCGCGAGCGCGCGCGACACGAGCAGCGATCCATAGGACCGAAACTCCGGTTCGACATACCAGCTCGACAAGTTGCAGCGCCGCAGCGACGCTTCGCCGGTGTGCACCTGGGCGCAGATCAGCAGGATCGCGCCGACGAGCCTGTCGCCGCTCTCCAACAGGTAACCATATTGCGGCAGGTCGGCCGGCGGCGTCCGCGCGCCAAGCTGGGCCAGCGCGTCCTTCCAGAATTGCAAGTCGCGGCTGGGAAAGCCGCGCGCAAGCAATGCCGTGATGCCTGGAACGTCGGTCTCGGTGATTTGACGGCAGCGAATTGCCGGCACAGGCGCAACCTTTTGCGTTGACCACGATCGTGTCGTGAACTTGATCGTAATTGTTGCGCGACTATACCGAGGCGAAATGAACAAAGAGTAGGTCCGCAACCCATGTCGATAAAGTTAACCATAATGGAGCAGATGGCGCAGGTTGCGCGCGAGCAGGGGCGGGCGCTGGCGCCGCTGCGCGACGATCTGGCGTTGCTCGACTCCGGTCTCGATTCGCTCAGCATCGCCGTGCTGGTGGCACGACTCGAGGACCGGCTTGGCACCGATCCGTTCACGAGCGGCGAAGACGTTCATTTCCCGGTGACCGTCGGCGACTTCGTGAAGGCCTATGAAAATGGCGCGCGCTGAGGCGAAGTCCCTGCGCCATTTTGTTGAACTCGGCTCGGCGGACCGATTTTTCTACGATCGCGCCGCGCAGGTGCGCGTCGCCGACCTGGCGCGCGGCACGAGCTTTCGCGGCGGTCTCGATGATTTGGCCGGCCGGTCGGTTCTTATCGCCACGTCGAGCCAGCTCACGAGTGCGCTCGCCCTGATCGAGCTCGACGGCGTTGTCCGCCGCATCACTATCCTGCCGCCCGATGTCGATCGCGCGCATCTCAACGCGTTGATCTCAGATGCCGAGATCGATGCTGTCGTCATCGACGATGAGGCGCAGCGGGCATCTTACGGTCTTCCGGTCTGTGCCGTGTGTTCCCCGAGCATCGCGCCGCTTGAACAGCGCGAACCCGCCGCCTTTCGCACCGAGTGGGTTCTGCTCACCTCCGGCACGACCGGCGTGCCCAAGATGGTGGTGCACAGCCTTGCCGGTCTGGCCGCCGCGATCGCACCGCGGACCGACAACGACGTGATGGTCTGGGGCACGTTTTACGATATTCGCCGCTATGGCGGCCTGCAGATTTTTCTACGCGCGGTGCTCGGCGGCGCATCGCTTATTCTATCGAGCGCCGGCGAGCCCGTTGCCGATCATCTCGCGCGGCTGGCCCGGCATGGCGTGACGCATCTGTCGGGTACGCCGTCGCACTGGCGCCGAGCGCTGATGTCGCCGGAGATCGGTAGGATCGCGCCGCGCTACGTGCGGCTATCAGGCGAAATCGCCGATCAGGCGATCCTCGATAATCTGCGCGCTACGTTTCCGCAGGCAAGCATCGGTCATGCTTATGCCTCGACCGAAGCCGGCGTCGGCTTTGCGGTCAACGACGGCCTCGCTGGATTTCCGGCTTCCTATCTCAACGGCGTTCGCAGTGGTGTCGAGATGAAGGTCGTGGACGGTTCGTTGTGTCTGCGTTCGTCCGGCGCGGCGTCGGGTTACGTCGCGCGCCGCGCCACGCTGCGCGACGACGACGGCTTCGTCGATTCCGGCGACATGGTGGAGCGGCGCGGCGATCGCTTCTATTTCGTCGGGCGACGCGGCGGCATCATCAATATTGGGGGGCTGAAGGTTCATCCCGAGGAAGTCGAGGCCGTCATCAACCGGCACCCGCAAGTGCGCATGTCGCTGGTACGGCCGAAGCGCAGCCCGTTTACCGGCGCCATCGCCATCGCCGACGTGGTGTTAAAATCCGAGTGCCAGCGCGCCGAAGATGAGACTGGCCTCAAGAACGAGATTCTCGATCTCTGCCGCAACGCGCTGCCGCGGCATAAGGTCCCGGCTGCCATCAGCATTGTGCCGGCGCTTGCGGTCGCTGCGACCGGCAAGCTGGCGCGGCGCGGCTGAGCGACGGTACAGCGATGACCGAAGTTTTGCGTAACGTTCTGGTCACCGGGGCAAGCCGGGGTCTGGGTCTTGCCATTGCCAGCAAGTTGAGCGCGGTCGGTTACGGCGTCATCGCCGTAGCGCGCGGCCGAAGCAAGCAGGTCACCGAGGCGATCGCAAATGCAGAGCGCAGCAACCACGCGCCGCTGCGTTTTGCGCAGTTCGATCTCGGCGAGATCGATGAGATTCCCGATCTGGTCAAGAAATTGCGCCGCGAATTCGGGCCGCTCTACGGGCTCGTCAACAATGCCGCGGTCGGTCACGACGGCGCGCTTGCCATGATGCACAACGCCAAGATCGAACAGCTTGTTCGCCTCAACACGCTGTCGCCGATCGTGCTCACCAAATACGTGGTGCGCTCGATGATGTCGGAAGGTATCGGACGCATCGTCAATGTCGCCTCGATCATCGGCTTTACGGGCTACAGCGGGCTTTCCGCCTATGCGGCCACCAAGGCATCGATGATCGGCTTTACGCGCTCGCTGGCGCGCGAGGTCGGACGGCTCGGCATCAACGTCAATGCCGTCGCGCCCGGATTTCTCGACACCGACATGACGCACGGGCTTGCCGGCGAGCAGCGGGAACGTGTCCTGCGCCGCAGTTCGCTCCGCCGTCTGGCCGACGTGGACGACGTCGCCAATGCAGTCGAGTTCCTGCTGGGCGACGGCGGGCGAAGCATTTCGGGCACGGTCCTTACCGTCGACGCCGGCGCGACGGCCTAGCCGGGCCTCAGTCTCCGCCGGATCGGCTATTCGAATTTGTGATTCGCCACAGGCCTGCGTCGGACATTCGAACGCAATCCGGCCATAAAGCGCCATCAGGCAGACGCGAGGCCATCCAGCCTGTGATAGGTTGCCGGCGTTTGTCGCCCCGTCCTTGCGGTCCAAACCGACCGCGGTCGACGGGGTTGTGTATTTGTCAGTCCTTCACCGCCAGATTTGGAACCGACCGATGAAACCGTTGAGCATTGCCGTGGCCCTGTTCGGCCTTGTTGCGCTGATCCAGCCCGTAAGAGAGATGAACGGTGGGATGGCCGTACTTGGCATCGTCACGTTGATTGCCGCCTTCACAACGTTTCGTTCGGTCGCGATATCGAGTTTTCTCAAGATTTTCATCGGCATCTTTTCGGTTGAAACCATCATCTTCGGACTTGCGGTTGTGGTCGCCCGCGCCGGATGGTGGCCGAAATATTTTGCCGCGGAACTGCCGCCGGAATCGCTGCCGCTCACGGTCGCGATCTTCGCGATCCTTGTCTATGCCGTGTCGCGGCTGCGCACGGTCGAACAGATTATGCGCATCGCCGACCGTTATTTCGACGCCGGCGAAGTGGCGCGTGCCCGCATCTGGCCGTTTCCCGCCTACGAGTCGCTGGAGCGGCGCATCGCCGCGGCGATGATCGTGTTCCTCGTCGTCATCAATCAGGCCGAGGTTGCCATCACGGTAAGGCTGAATTTCTTCAATCGCGCCTGGTTCGACGCCATTCAGCATCGCAACGAAACCGTGTTCTGGGAACAGCTCTTGCTCGTGTTCACGCCGTACGCTTTCTTTTTGGTGGGAATGACGGTTGTCGAATTATTCGTGCAGCAGATGCTGGTACTGCGCTGGCGCACTTGGCTGACCGATCATTTTGTGTCGCGCTGGCTCAACAACCACAATCACTACCGTATCAGCTTGGTCTCCGGTCAGACCGATAACCCCGACCAGCGCATTTCCGAAGACATTTTCCGCTTCATCAACGGCGGCAATGACGGTTCCAATCAAACCTACGGCCTGTACGATTTCTCCATCCTGTTGATCTCGACCGTCACAACGCTCGTGTCGTTTTCAATCGTGCTGTGGACGCTGTCGGAGTCGTTCACCTTCCCCGGCACCAGCGTCGCGCTTCCCGGCTTTCTGTTCTGGGTCGCGTTGATCTACGCGGCCGCGGGCACGATGATTACGCATCTGATCGGGCGGCCGTTGATCAAACTTTATTTTCAGCGCCAGCACATGGAAGCCGACTACCGCTTTTCGCTCGCGCGCTTACGCGAATACTCCGAGCAGGTCGCGCTGTTGGACGGCGAGGCGGCGGAGAAAAATCTGCTCGGTGGACGCTTCGCCGCGTTGGTCGCCAATTATCTGGACGTGATCTACCGGCGTATGCGCGTGTGGGCATTCACCCAGTTCTTCGGCCAGATTTCGCCGATCATTCCCTTTATCTTCACCGCGCCATTCTACTTCGCCCGCAAGATCGAACTCGGCACCATGACGCAGACCGCAGGCGCGTTCGCGCAAGTCGCCAACGCGCTGACCTTCTTTGTCAACTACTACATGTATCTTGCCGGCTTCAAATCGGTGGTGGATCGCTTGAATTCGTTCGACGTGGCGATCGACGAGGCACAGGCGCTGAGCGGCGCTGGGCCGGCGCGCCTCGCGGCGGCGAGCGGCAATGCGATCGGGCTCGACGGCGTTGATCTCGCGCTGCCAGACGGCCGACATATTGTCCGTGCCCAGCACGTTGAGCTCAAGGGAGGCGAGAGCGTGGCGCTGACCGGAGCCTCCGGTTCCGGCAAGTCCACGCTGTTTCGCGCTATTTCCGGCGTCTGGCCGTACGGCACGGGCCGCGTCAGCGAACCTGCCGACCGCAAGATCATGGTGCTGCCGCCGAAGCCGTACATTCCGATCGGCACGTTGCGCTCCGCCGTCACCTATCCGGCGGTCGCTGGCACCTATCGCGACGAGGACATCCGAGCCGCGTTGAGCGACGCGCATCTGGGCAGTCTCACTGGCGAGCTCGATCGCGAGGAAGTGTGGTCGCAGCGGCTGTCGAGTGGCGAGCAGCAGCGGTTGGCGTTCGCTCGCGCCTTGCTGCTGCGCCCCGACTGGTTGCTACTCGACGAGTCTACCTCAGCGGTCGAGGAGAAGCTCGAGGCGGAGCTTTACGCCATGCTGGCGCAACGCTTGCCTGGCACGACGATCATCTCCATCGGGCACCGTTCGACGCTTGCCGGGTTGCATCGCCGTCATCTCGAAATGGCACCGGACGGCGATCGTTTCACGCTGCGCGATTCGACGCCTGCCGAAGCCGCAGAGTAACGCGTTGTCGGAACGCAACGGAACTAGAGGCGGATCGCCCCTTCTATCAGGCGGGCATGGAGCGCGGCATCGAGCGGCACGAAGGCCTGCCGTGCCGGATCGTCGAAATAGAGCGCGTCCTGCGTTGCCGCAGGATCGTAGCCTTCGCGCGCCAGCTCGTTCTTCTTGTGCTTGAAGGTCGCGGTGACCTCGATGCGGTCCTTGATGCGCAGAAACAGTGGCCGCGCATAGGCTGGCAATCGGAGCGAAAGATGCGCGCGCAGCGCCGCGAGATCGAGCGCACCATCCGCGACGATCGTCGCCATGCCGGCCGCGCCTTCGGCTGCCGGCACGGATACACCGTACACTGTCGCCTCGGTCACGCCGGGAAACTCCGCGATCGCTTCGGCGACCTCCGCGGTCGCGACGTTCTCGCCTTTCCAGCGGAACGTGTCGCCGACGCGATCGACGAAGTAAAAGAAACCGCCGGCATCCTTGCGCATGAGATCGCCGGTGCGATACCAGGCGTCGCCGCGGCTAAACACGTCGCGCAGGATCTTGCGCTCCGATTCCGCTGTGTTGGTATAACCCTCGAACGCACCGCCGGCTTTTGATGCGCCGTCGCCGATGCGGCCGATGGCCTCGCCCGGCTCATCGGTAGCGCAGCGGATACAGAAGCCGCCGGCGTCCCGCGCCGGCTCGCCGGTCGCACGGTCGAAGCACACCAGCGCAAGCGGAAAGCGATGGCCGAGAAACGACGGTACGCGGCCGATGGCGCCGACTTTGCCTTCGATGTTGTAAAGCGAGAAGTTCCCTTCGGTCGCAGCATAAAATTCGAGCACACGCGGAATGTCGAAGCGCTTCTGGAAACGTTGCCACACATCGGCACGAAGCCCGTTGCCGCAGGCGAGCCGCAATCGGTGCGCGCGTTCGCGCGGATGGCCGGGCGCATGCACCAGATAACGGCATAGCTCGCCGATATACTGGAACAGCGTGCAGTCGAAATCGCAGACGTCGTCCCAGAATTTCTGCGCGGAAAACTTGTCGCGGATGACGACGGAACCGCCGTTCACCAGTACGGCGCCGGTCGCGACAACGCCGCCGATCGAATGATACATCGGCAGACAATTGTACATGCGGTCGTTCGGACCGCTGTTCATCAGGCCCGCGAACCACAAACTCCATTGCAGCAGCCGCTGATGGCTGACATTGGCGGCCTTCGGCAGTCCGGTCGTGCCCGAGGTATAGATCAAGAGCGCGCGGTCGCCGATATGCGTGGAGCGGCGTTCGGCGGCAGACAAGGCGCCGCCTGGATAGCGTGCGATGGCTCGATCGATTTGCAAAGATTCGTCGCCGTTCGCCGCACCATGCGCCCAGCGGATCGGCTGGTTCGCCAGATGCGCGCGAGCCGTTTCGAACGCATCGGCTAATTCCGCGGCGACGATGATCTGTTTCGGCGCGACCAGGTCGATACAATGCGCAAGCGAAGGTCCGCGAAGTTGCGTGTTGAGCAGCGCCACGACGCCGCCCGTGGCGGTGATGCCGAGCCAGATTGCCATATAATCGGGACAATTCTGCATCAGGAGCGCGACGGTGTCGCCCTTGGCCACACCCTGATCGAGAGCCCAGCGCGCATAGCGGCCAGCGCGCGCGGCAAGCTCTGCGAAGGTTAAGGTTTCGCGTGTCGAGAGCAGGGCAGGAGCCGAGTCTTCCGCCACGGCATGGCCGGCGATGATGTCGAGCAGGAGGCGCCGCGGGTTGCGCGCGATCGGCGCCGTTGCTTCCAGCGCGCGCACCCAGTCGCCAAGCGCGCTCTCCTTGCCGCCTGTCTGTCGTGGCGAACGATCTGCTTCAATCAAAGCCATGCGCCATCATCGCCCAATAGGATGAATCTTCCGCTTCAAGATAGATAAAATTAGAAGCGGTTTTTCAGCGATACTCGGCGCATTCGCGCAAAAATACCGTCATTTGGCGGGATGGAAAAAAATTAAGGTTATTCCATCGAAACCGCGATGGCCGCGTTGTTTGCAGCCATCGCCACGGATAAGAAACCGAGACTCCTTACAATTGCGCCCATTGCCAATATGTGGCGGGGAAGCATGAGACGAGAGACAATCGCTATCCACGGCGGCTACGAGACCGATCCGACAACAAAGTCCGTCGCCGTCCCGATCTATCAGACTGTCGCTTACGAATTCGAGAGCGCCGATCACGGCGCCGCCTTGTTCAATCTCGAAGCGTCCGGCTACCGCTATAGCCGCATCAGCAATCCAACGACGGAAGTGCTCGAACGCCGCGTCGCCGCGCTTGAAGGCGGCCTCGATGCCTTGTGCGTCGCAAGCGGGCAGGCCGCGCTCAACTATGCGGTGCTCAATCTCGCCGAGATGGGCAGCAACGTCGTTTCGGTGCCGCAGCTTTACGGCACCACCTACACGCTGTTCGCGCACATTTTCCCGAGCCAGGGCATTACGGTGCGGTTCGCCGAATCCGATCAGCCCGACGCGATCGAAAAGCTGATCGACGCCAAGACGCGCGCCATCTATTGCGAGAGCGTCGGTAACCCCGCCGGCAATATCTGCGACATCGAGGCGCTTGCCGCTGTCGGCCAGCGCCATGGCGTCCCGCTGGTCGTCGACAATACGGTGGCGACGCCGGTGATGCTGCGCCCGATCGAATACGGCGCCGACATCATCGTGCACTCGCTCACCAAATTCATGGGCGGCCACGGCACCACGCTCGGTGGCGCCATTGTCGACAGCGGCCGTTTTCCGTGGAAGGCGCACGCCGACCGCTTCGCGAAGTTCTGTACGCCGGACGCGTCCTATCACGGCATGGTCTATACAGATCACTTCGGCGATGGCGCTTACATGGCGCGCTGCCGCAGCGTCTATCAGCGCACCACCGGCGCGGTGATCTCGCCGCTGTCGTCATTCCTCCTGCTGCAGGGCATCGAGTCGGTCGCGCTGCGTGTCGAGCGCCATGTCGAGAATGCGCGCCGCGCCGCCGAGTTTCTGGGCGCCGATCCTCGCGTCGCCTGGGTCAATTACGCGGGCTTTGCCGACAATCCTTACAATTCATTGGCGCAGAAATATTTCGGCGGCCGCGCCTGCTCGCTGATGACGTTCGGCATCGCCGGCGGCCTTGAGGCCGGCAAGCGGTTCTACGACGCGCTCAAGCTGTTCAAACGGCTGGTCAACCTTGGTGACTCGAAGTCGCTCGCCTGCCATCCGGCTTCGACCACGCACCGGCAGATGTCGGCAGAGGAGCAAGCCAAAGCCGGTGTGCTGCCGGAGTCGATCCGGCTGTCGATCGGCATCGAGCATATCGACGACATCATTGCCGATCTGGACCAGGCGCTGGCGGCGGCGCACGCGCAGCGCTCGCCGCTGCTCGCCGCCGAATAGGCGCTTCGAGGTGCATGGAGAATAGGGCCGATGCCGCTCTTGCTCGACACCGCACAGTCCGCCTCTGTCCACGCCGTTCGCGGCGCGAGCTGCGTCAACGTCGGGCTGATCAACAACATGCCGGACAGGGCGCTCGAAGCGACCGAGCGGCAATTCTCCGATCTCATTCGCGCCGGCAGCCGCGACACCGTCGTTCGCCTGCTGCTGTTTGCCATCCCGGAGGTGCCTCGCGGCGAAGCGGCGCGCCGCGACATGGCCGGTCGCTATCGCGATATCGCCGAATTGTGGGACACCCAGCTCGACGGCCTGATCGTGACCGGCAACGAGCCGAAATCGAAAAATCTCACAGACGAACCGTATTGGGCGTCGCTGTCGCAGGTCATCGACTGGGCGCGGGGCAATACCTATTCGACCATCTGGTCTTGCCTTGCCGCCCATGCGGCGGTGTTCGCCTCCGACGGCATCGAGCGCCGCCCGTATGCCGAAAAACTCTCCGGCCTGTTCGCCTGTGCGGCCGGCGAGACCCATCCGATGATGCGCGGCGTCGTGTTGCCGATGAATATTCCACACTCGCGCGGCAACGATCTGGCCGAGCGCGACCTCAAGGCCGCCGGGTACCGTATTCTCACCCGCGCTCCCGTGGCCGGCGTCGATACCTTCGCGCGCCAGGAGAGCAGCTTCCACCTGTTCTTCCAGGGGCATCCGGAATACGAGCCGGCGACGCTGCTGCGCGAATACCGCCGCGATATCGGCCGCTTTCTGCGCGGCGAGCGCGACAGCTATCCGGACGCGCCGCAGGACTATTTCGACACCGAGGCGGTGGCATGGGCTGAGGCATTCCGCGAGCGCGCGATTGCCGAGCGTCACGGCGACCTGATCAAGAATTTTCCAATGCGCGTGCTCGAGGCCGGTCTTGCCGGCGGTTGGCATTCCGCGGCCGGAGCGGTCTACGCGAACTGGTTCGAGTACCTCAAGGGCCGCAAGGCCGAGCAGCGCTCGCCGCTCCAGCCGATGCGCCGCGCCTGGCGCGACTGGCCGCTCGGTGGCGCGCGGCCCAATGTCGTTTCGCCTGCGACCGCTCGCTGATAAGCCTCCCACCGACACAGCGGCGACGGGCGTTGCGTGTTGGCGCCGGCACTCGGTCGGGGCAACCGACATTTACGTTTTATTGGTGACTGGGGCGGTTAAATGGCGCCTCAGCATAAGGGGCGAACCTTGTCACAGATCACTTTTGCGTCTCCGGCCGACGTCGAACTTGTTGACGATCCCATTCCCCCGCACTGGGTGATCGCCGGCTCGCCGCAGGCGCGTTCACGCCGGCTCGCCTACAGCGCCGACGGCACGTCTTCCACAATGGCGTGGTCGTGCACCGCCGGCCGGTTCAACTGGCATTACTCGGTCGATGAGACCCTGCACATCACTTCCGGCGAGGTGTTCGTCACCGACGAAAAGGGCCAGACGCATCGGCTCGGCGCCGGCGACATGGTGTTCTTTCCGGCCGGCACCAGCAGCGTCTGGAACGTGCCGAACTTCGTTCGCAAGATCGCCTTCTGCCGGCAGAGCATGCCGCGTCCGTGCGGCCTGCTGTTGCGCGCCTGGAACAAGATCGCGCGCCGTTTGATTGGCTTCCCGTTGGGCGCCGCAACAGGCGCCGCGCCCACTGCCGCGACCCGCGGCAACGCCGCCATCAAGGCAGGCGGCATCGCCGCCCAATAGCTGGCGCACCGCCGTTCCGTGCTATCGTTGCGATGCCGCGCGCAGACGCGGCGCGTTGCACGAAGGGACGGCTCATGCCCGAAACAATGCCCAAGACCGAAGGCGTTCTGCACTTCACAATTCCGGTGAAGAACCTCGACCGCGCGGAAAAATTCTACACTGGCATGCTCGGCTTCGAGAAAGTCGGCCGCACCGACAAAATCGTTTTCCTGCGCGCCGGCGGCGACTTCTTCAATCTGACCTATTCGGCGAATCCAATCGCGCTCAATCCCGAGGGCGAGCACCAGATCCATTCGGCGTTCCGCGTGACACCGGAAATCTACGAACTGACCATCAAGACGCTGCCGCAAAAGGGCGTTGCGATCTTCAAGGAAGAGAACCGCGAGTCGGGCGTCTTTGTCGGCCGCAGCGCCTACATCCGCGATCCCGACGGCAATGTCATCGAATTCATCGATCTCAAACGCGCACCTGCGAGGACGTAAGAAAATGCCCCACAAACCGATCCGCCGCGTCGTCACCGGCCACGACGTCATGAACGTCGCCAAGGTCATCCGCGAAGGCGCCGCGGCCAACACCAAGACGCCGCGCGAAGGCGTTGCCTCGACGCTGATGTGGTGCACCGATTCCATGCCGGCCGGCATCGGCATCGGTGCGGATGCCGAAGACATGGGCGCGCGCATTCTCGGCACCGCGCCGCCGGCGAACGGCACGCGTTTCATCGTTATGGAATTCGCTCCCGGCATCGAATCCGAAATGCATCGCACCGAAACCATCGACTACATCGCCGTGCTCGACGGCGAGATCGACATGGACATGGACGACTCCACAGTCAAACTGCGCGCCGGCGACGTGATGGTGCAACGCGGCACCAATCACGCCTGGGTCAATCGCGGCACTGTGCCGGCCCGCCTCGCCATCGTGCTGCTCGACGCCAAGCCGCTCGGCATCGGCCACCCCCGTGTCCGCGGCCAGCAGGCGCGGTGAACGATCCCGTTCCCGCGCTGCGGCACATTCCGCTTATGGCGTCGCCTTGGCGGACGCCGCCACGAGCGTGCGCCATTTCTCCATGTCGGCGCCGACGCGCTGAGCGAGCTCGTCGGGCGAAGACGACTCCGCGACAAAGCTTTGCCGTAGCATTGCGTCGCGCATGTCGGCGGTGGCGAGGATCGAGACCAGCGCGCTGTTGAGCTTGGAGACGATGGCGGGCGGCATGCCGAGCGGCGCCGCCATCGCGAGCCACAGCGCGACATTGAAGCCCGTAAAGCCCACCTCCGCCAAAGTCGGCGCGTCGGCGAGCGTCGCGAAGCGCTTCACGCCTGTCGTGGCAAGCGCGCGCAGCTTGCCGGTACGAATAAGCGGTACGGCGGGTGGCAGCGTCGAGAACTGCATGTCGACTCGGCCGGCGACGACGTCGAGCACCGCCTGCGCGGACGAGCGATAGGGAATCTGATTGAGTTTGATCCCGGCTTGTTGCTCGAACAGCTTGCCGGCCAAAAAACCCAAGCTCATGGTGCCGAACGCGGCGTTGCTCAGCGGTTGCCGCCTCGCCTTGGCGAGCGTGACGAGATCGGCGACGCTCTTGGCTGGCAGGCCTGGAAACACGGCAAGCACGTAGGGCGAACTGCCCAACAGCGAGATCGGCGCGAAATTCTTCACCGGATCATAGGACAGCTCCGGATTGTAGAGCTTGGCGATCACATTGGTTGTCGTCGAAATCTGGCCGACCGTGTAGCCGTCAGGCGCCGCGCGCGCGAGATCCGCAATGGCGAGCGTGCCGACCGCAGCCGGCTGATTGATGATGACGAATTGCTGGCCGAATTTTTCGCCGAGCTTTTGCGCAACCAGCCGGCAGACATCATCGCCGGCGCTACCGGCGGCTGCAGGAACGATGAAACGCACCGGCCGTGCTGGCCAGTTTTTGTCTATGGCGCTCATCGTTTGCGCGCGTGCTTTGGCGCCGGCAAGGAGCAACGGAATCGTGCCGACAACGGACCGGCGGCTGTAAGTCATGAGTCCCTGCGTCTCCGCTGCATGGCTGGCGGGGTAGTTCATGCGTATCGGCGTTCTAGCGCAAGGGCGCAACGGTGTATGGTGTCGCGCAAGTTCGTGTTCATGAAGCGCGCCGCGGCTGTCTGCGGCGACGCGGGAGGGATCGCGCCGATGATTATCGATTTTCACACGCACGTTTTTCCGCCGGAAGATTTCGAAACCTTCACCGGCACCGGCTTTCACAAGAACGTCGGCGCCAAAAAAGGGCGGCCGCCCGCCACCATCGAGAACGTGCTGGAGGCGGCAAAGATCGGCGGCGTCGATATTTCGGTCATTTCCAATCCGATCCACAATCTGCGCGACATGGACCGCGCCCAGCAGCTCGAACGCTGCCAGCGGCAGAATCGCTACAACGCGCAACAGCAGAACAAATATCCGGGCCAGATCTACGGCATGGCCTCTATCGTGCCGTATGGCGGCGATCCGTTCCTGCGCGAGTTCGAGCGCGCGGTGAAACAGGATGGGCTCAAGGGCGCATGGATTCTTTCAAGCCTGCAGGGCAGCTATCCGGACGACGACGATGCATTCCCTTTCTTTCAGCTTGCGTGCGAACTCGACGTGCCTGTGGTGATCCATCCGCCGTCGGTCGGCTTCGGCGAGGAGCGCATGCGGGATTATCGGTTGGCATCGTCGGTCGGCCGGCCGATGGACGGCGCGCTGGCGGTGGCGCGCATGATCGTGCGCGGCGTGTTCGAAAAACTGCCGAAGCTCAAGGTGATGGCGACGCATCTCGGCGGCGGGATCTGCGAGATGATCGGGCGCATGGACTATGCCTACCGGCTGCAGGACGAGTGCTTCTTCCTCGGCACCTACGAGCCGATGCTGATCAAGCACCAGCCGAGCCATTATCTGAAAATGCTCTATCTGGAGTCGACATCCTACTGGGTGCCGGGCGCACGCTGCGCGTTCGAATCGGTCGGCGCCGATCATTTCGTGTTCGGCACCGATTCGCCGCCGCTGTTCGTGCTGAAAAAGGAAGGCGTCGAGCTGATCGAGAAAATGGGCCTGTCGGCGGAAGACAAGAACAAGGTCTATTACGAGAATGCGAGGAAGCTGTTGAAGCTCTAACCAGGTGTCGTTGCATTGGGCGAATCCGCGCAGCTGGAAATTCTGGTGGGAGGGGATGGCCAATCCGAGCGAAGGAGGTTGAGCCGATACGGGCCGCCGCCATCATTTCGGCTATAAACGGCGTAGAATTTCGTTAGCAGGCTTCACCGTGGTGTTTGATCCCCATAAAGACAACGGAGTGGCGGATGCACGCGGCGCCAATGTTTGGGACTCGTTTTACGAACCTGTTTGGACGTTCAGAGAGATGCGTGCTGGCATTGTCGCTATTGCTCATTATCTGGGCAAATACGCCAGCAGAAGCCGACGAGCTGTGGGGTTTTGTGCAGATCACCTGTACTCCCGAGCTAGGCTATTTCTCGATCCGACGATTTTTCGTCCTGGACCCGCCACACAAGGGACCATACTTGACGGAGGGCCTGGAGCCCGGCCCTTCAGCCGTGTCGGCTCTACAGCTCAAATATGGAATTTTCGATAGCGGAAATTTGAAGAATAACCCGTTTGAATGCTCCATCCCGCCCGTGAAGGGCGCTCCGGGATGGAACGAAAGTCGTCCGGGCTACAAGGTCCGCGTGGTCGGCCATCTCGATAAAAACAGTCAGGAGTCGGACTACCATTTGATCGCAGACAATGCGGAGGTATATTTGCAGAATGCGAGCCTTGGGTTACTCGTCCTCAACCTCGACGAGGGAATTGATTCGACCGAAGTTTGGTACGATGCGCTCTTGGAAGTGAGAACTTGCCGAGTAACACCGGGGAGCGATACGGCGAATGCTCAAAACCTTACCTGCCGCTACGAGCCTTTCAAAGGCGGCACGCGATAGTGGAAGACTTGATCAAGGGAATACGCCTGTGTAGCACTCTTTTTGTGATGTGAATATTTGGATCGACTTTAGGCGGAAGGCTAAAGCTCTACTGGACTGTCCATCGTCACATACGCGGGCGCCAGCGCTTGCGCGAGACCGGAAAGCTGCGAGCTGTCGCAGAAGGCGGGGATGATCGTCCGCGGTTTCACAGCTTCGGCCAGCGCGACCACATCAGACAACCGCGGGTGCACGTTCCAGCGCAAGAACTGCGCGCGGCCATTTTTGATCAAGCGGTCGGCGGGCGTGTCCGGCGCGCGGTAGCCGGTGAACACGATGGCAGGCTCCGGTGTGTGCGCCCAGCGTTCGAGCAATTGTTTGGTGGCGCCGGAGGTGCCGTCGGCGGACCCCGCCAGCATGATGCCGCGCGGCTCCTCGATCGGCTTTGCGGCGACGGCGATCGCCCTGATGTCGTCGCCAACGTCGGCGCGCAGCGACGCTTCATCGGTGCTGACGAGGTGCCGCAGCGCCTGCGCCATGGTGGCATCGACAAAAATATCGGTGCGTCCGTAGCGCAGAACCTGCAGTGCGAGTTCCGGGCCGCGGCCGTTGGCCGGCACCGGCAGCAAGAGCGGCCCGCGTTCGGCGAGTGGCGCCAGCGCCTCCCAGCAATCGCCTAGCGTTTTCTGGTAGTCGGCGCCGTAGGAACAATCGACCAATGCGACCGCGGCCGGTTTGGTGGGTGGATCGTAGGCGTAGAGAATTGACTCCACTGACCAGTCGCCGGTGTAAAGCAGGCCGCCGGCGACGGCGAAGTGCAGCCAGATACCGCCCGGTGCATGGCCGTTGCGTCCGGTCGAGACTTCGATACCCAAAACCTCGCCGGTGCCGCCGGCCGGCAACGGGCGCACGTCGAGGCCTTTCGGCAGATCGCGGGCGACGGTGGCGGTGGCATAGACCGGCGGGTTCCCGAGGCTTCGCAGCATGGTCAGGCCGCCGACGTGATCCTTATGGCCGTGGCTGAGGACGAGCGCATCAATCGGCCCTAGCCCCCCGACGTCGGGTAAAAGCTTGGTCGGCGGGCCTTCGCCGAGATCGAGCATGATGCGCTTGCCGTCGATCTCCAGCACGAAGCAGGCCGGCCCCTTGGCGCCGACCCCCGAAATCAGCCGTAGCGTGGCAGTTTTTGCGCCCACTATGGGCTCCCTTTGGCTGGCGAGACCGCGTTCGGCGTCCCACATTGACAAGCGCAGGCCGCCTGCCTATTCAACCGCTTCCTCAGGAATAACGCCATGAAAGTCCGTAACTCTTTGAAATCTTTGCGCGGCCGCCATCGCGATAACCGCCTCGTACGGCGCAAGGGCCGCGTCTACGTCATCAATAAGACCCAGCGCCGCTTCAAAGCGCGCCAGGGCTGATGGCCTGCGGATTGGGCTGACCCGGAGCGACGCGTGCGCAGTGGGGCTAGCTGCGCGCTCAATTACGCCGCATTGTTCACGTCTCTTTGAGCGCTATTGAGGCTTGTTGCCGGCCGGCAGGCGAATAGACTCCAAGGGTCATGAAGCTTCGATTCTCCCGTTTGTGCGCCGTGGCGCTTGCCGCCGTTTTGGTCACGCCACTTGCCGCCTCGGCGCAGGAGCTGCGCAAGCACGGTGGTGGCGGCTGGGCGCAGCCGCCGCGGAAGTTGCCGCCGGTATCTCACGGCGACCCTATGAGCAATATCGATACGCTCTTCGCGGCGCTGAAAATCGCGCCCGACGAGGCCAGTTCCCAGGCCATCGAGCAGCGCATCTGGGCGGTGTGGATGATCTCCGGCAGCGATACCTGCAATCTCCTGATGTCGCGGGTGAAGCAGGCGACCGATGCCAAGGACTATGATCTCGCGCTCAAGCTTCTGGACGCCGTGGTCGAGATCAAGCCGGATTATGTCGAAGGCTGGAATCAGCGCGCCACGATCTACTATCTGAAGGACGATTACGCCCACGCCATCGCCGACATCGGTCAGGTGCTGGCGCGTGAGCCGCGCCATTTCGGTGCGCTATCCGGTCTCGGTGTCATCCTTCAGGAGATCGGCGACGACAAGGATGCGCTCAAGGCTTATCGAGATGCGCTCAAGATCGATCCCCACCTCGAAAATATTCCCGATGTGGTGAAGGAACTGTCGGTCAAGGTCGAGGGCCGGGATATCTGATCGCGAAGCCTGTCACGCTCCGCGCAGGCGGAGCACCCTATTCGGCGTTAGTCGCTAAACCTCGCCGCGCTGATCGCCGACGAATGCCACACGCATCATGTTGGTGGCGCCGGGGGTGCCGAGCGGAACGCCGGCGACGATGATGATGCGCTGGCCGGCCTTGGAGAAACCTTCCTTGAAGGCGAGACGGCAGGCGCGTTCCACCATGTCGTCCTGGTCGTGGGCGTCCTCGGCGATCACGCAGTGAATGCCCCAGACGACCGACAGCTTCCGTCCCGCGCCGACGATCGGCGAAATCGCAACGATCGGACATTGCGGCCGCTCGCGCGACACGCGCAGCCCGGTCGAACCGGACGAGGTCCAGCACATGATGGCGGAAAGGTCGAGCGTCTCGGCGACCTGCCGCGCCGCGGCCGCGATCGCGTCGGCGCCGGTGTGCTCCGGCTCGGTGTGCAGCACGTGCAGTGTCGACAGGTAGTTCGCGTCCTTTTCCACCTGCTCGGCGATGCGGTTCATGGTCGCCACCGCCTCGATGGGATATTGCCCCGCGGCGGATTCCGCCGACAGCATCACGGCGTCGGCGCCATCGAAGATCGCGGTGGCGACATCGGAGACTTCGGCGCGTGTCGGCACCGGGCTCGCGATCATCGATTCCAGCATCTGGGTTGCGACCACGACCGGCTTGCCGGCGCGGCGGCAGGCGCGCGTCATGTCTTTCTGCACGCCGGGCACACGCTCCAACGGCATCTCGACGCCGAGATCGCCACGCGCCACCATCAGCGCGTCGGCGAGATCGAGAATATCGTCGAGCCGTGCCACCGCCTGCGGCTTTTCGATCTTGGCCATCACTGCGGCGCGCCCGCGTGTGATCTTCTTGGCCTCGGCGATGTCCTCGGGGCGCTGAATGAACGAGAGCGCTACCCAGTCAATACCGGCATCCAGCGCCGCTTCGAGATCGGCAATGTCTTTTGCCGTGAGTGCCGCCAGCGGAATCACGGTGTCGGGGAGGCTCACGCCTTTGCGGTTTGAAACTTTGCCGCCGATGTCGACGCGCGCCACGATGCGCTGCGGGCTGGTTTCCGTCGCCTGCAGGCGCAGCTTGCCGTCGTCGATGAGAAGGACATCGCCCGGCTTGATGGCGGCGAAGATTTCCGCATGCGGCAGGTGCACACGGGTGGCGTCGCCCGGTGCAGGGTCGGAGTCGAACACAAACTCCTGACCCTTGGTGAGGTTCGCGGAATCGTTCGCGAAGGCGCCGAGCCGCAACTTCGGGCCTTGCAGATCGACCAGGATGCCGATCGGCCGGTTGTTCTCAGCTTCGACAGCGCGGATCGCCGCCACAAGGTCGCGCATGCTGTCGTGGCTGGTGTGGCTCATGTTGATTCGGAACACGTCAGCGCCCGCGGCAAACAGCTTGCCGATGACCGCCTTGTCCGCCGAGGCAGGCCCAAGCGTCGCAACGATTTTGGTTCGCCGCTGCCGCCTCATCGGCCCTTGCTTCCGGGCCCCGGCGGTCGTTGCACGGGCGTCGTCGGCACCGGTGTCCCGCCGCCGGGCGGGATTGCGCTCAGCGGATTGCCTGCCGGCAGCGGCTTCGCCGCTGGCTGCTCTGAGGTTTCGGTGAGCTGGACCGTCCAGGTCGACTGCTCGCCGGTATCGACCTCAAAGAATCCTGTGCGGTCGTAGCCGCGCGCCAGACAATTGGCGATGCCACGAATGGTGAACTCCTTGTCGCGCGTGCACATGAAGGCCGGGCCCATCCATTCGCCACCGTGGTCGTAATCGACCGCGTAGACATAATAATAGCGCGCGACAAGGTTGCCCTTGAGGACGGTTTCGCAGGTCCGTGCCGGCAAGTTCCACCAGCCTTCCGTGTTCCAGCCCTGCGCATCCTTGTAGCCGATGGCGACGCCGACGCGGCTCGATGTGTTATTGCACAGCCGGAAATTGGCCGCGGCCGGGCGAACCGACGCGGTTAGTCCAATCAATATGACGGCGCACAGCAACAGCCCACTGACAGCCGTCCTTGTAATAATCCCCTGCCTCATTGCCGGTTCAGCATCCCACATCAGGGCGACGGGCTGTCAACAACGATGGCGCGAAAGTCGGTCACGTTGGTGAATGTCGGTCCGGGCCGAAATAGGTCGCCGATGGCATTGAAAAACCCCGTGGAATCGTTGTCCGCGAGAAACGCGGCGGGATCGAGGCCAGCCGTCCGGGCGCGCTGAAGCGTGGTCGGCTCGACAAAAGCCCCGGCCGGGTCGTCGGGCTGGCCGCGGCCCCCGTCGGTACCATCGGTATCGGCAGCCAGCACAGAAATGCCGGGGGCGCCGCTGAGGTGGATGGCGAGCGCCAGGGCGTATTCTTGATTGGGGCCGCCCTGGCCCTGGCCGCGCAGCGTCACGGTCAATTCCCCGCCCGACAGGATGGCGACACGACGGCCCTGCGCGGCGTAGTTGCGGGCGAGTGCGGCATGTTCGGCGGCAACTTCCCGCGCCTCGCCCTGGAGGCGGTCGCCGAGCACCACAACGGCATAGCCGGCAGCCTCGGCGCGCGCCTTGGCGGCGGCGAGCGCATCGGCCGGCCGGGCGACAATCCGATAGGCGGCGTCGGCAAACACCTTATCGCCGGGCTTCGGCGATTCGTTTTTCGAATCATCGAGCGCGCTATTCGCCGCGTCGGGCATCGCGAGCCGGTACTTGTGGACGATGGCGCGGGCGTCGGCGAGCGTGGTCGGATCGGGCACGGTCGGCCCGGAGCCGATGACGGAAGGATCGTCGCCGGGCACGTCGGAAATCGAGAGCGTCGCCAACCGCGCGGGATGGGCGCGCAGCGCCAGCCGGCCGCCTTTGATGCGCGAAAGATGTTTGCGCACCGTGTTGATCTCGCCGATGTTGGCGCCGCTGCGCAGCAGCGCTCGCGTCACGTCTTGCTTTTCGGCAAGCGTCAGCCCCTGCGCTGGCGCAATCCAGTTGGCAGAAGCGCCGCCTGACAGCAGCACCACGACGAAATCGTCGGGGCCGGCCGCGTCGGCGAACTTAAGGGCGCGCTCGGTTCCGGCGAGGCCAGGCGCGTCAGGCACCGGATGGCCGGCCTCGACCAACTCGATGCGTCGCGTCGGCCGGCTGTAGCCGTGGCGGGTGACGGCGATGCCGGCGAGGCGATCCGCGGCGATGCCGCGCCCGGCCATCTGCGCGAGGTAATGCTGTTCCGCCGCTTCGGTCATCGAGCCCGCGGCCTTGCCGGCCGCGAGCAGAATGAGCCGCCCGGCCTGCGGGAAATCAGGCAGGTTCGCCGGCAGGCACACGCTCGGATGGGCGGCCGCCACCGCGGCGCGGAACAGCGATTCGAGCAGAGCGCGCGACGGCGCGGTCATCGGATACAGCAAGAAAGCATAGGGTTCCGGTATGACAGCATCGGGTTATGGCAAGAACGCATTCAGGCCTCTATGTTTCGCATGATTACCACGGCCGCCACATTGTCGCGCGGTGTCGCGGGAGGCCGGTTCCTTCGCCGGTTCCCTGCTGGGCTGATCGCGCCTTGGGAGAACATCATGGAACCTGACGAGAAGACTCGTACCGAACTGGAAGCCGCAGTTTACCGCCGCCTGGTGCAGCACCTGCGCGAGCGCACCGACGTGCAGAACATCGATTTGATGAATCTCGCCGGCTTCTGCCGCAACTGCCTGTCGAACTGGATGAAGGACGCCGCCGACGCCCAAGGCCTGCCGATGTCGAAGGACGAAAGCCGCGAGATCGTCTACGGCATGCCGTTCGACCAATGGCGTGCGAAATATCAGAAGGAAGCGTCGCCGCGGCAGAAGGCGACGTTCGAAAAAGCAAGCCAAAAGCATTAGGCGCGCAGACGTTTCATGGCGCCCTGTGCGTTGCGTGGATGAACGCGCGCGCGGCTTGATTTCTCCTCTCACAATTCCGAAACCTCACGACGGTTTTCGGCGGAGCATGCTTCATCGAAAACCGGATCCGGCGCTTGCCGGAATCTTGCGTTTCATCGTGAGGAGTGCCCGATGGCCAATGCCGCCGTTCGCGACGATCAGCCCGCCGCCCACCGCTTCGCCAAGGAGCAGCTCAAAGCGATCGTCGAGCGGGTCGAACGACTTGAAGAAGAAAAGAAGGCGATTGCCGACGATATCCGCGACGTCTACGGCGAAGCCAAAGCGAACGGCTACGACATCAAGGCGCTGCGCACGGTGGTGCGGCTGCGCAAGCAGGACGCCAACGAGCGCAAGGAGCAGGAGGCAATCCTGGAGACCTATCTGCACGCGCTCGGCATGCTGCTGGAGTAGGGACGCGGCTTTACCGCAGCGCGGTGTGGGTGCGGGTCTGTGCCCGCGACTGCGCTTGCGTGTAGGTCACCGTGGAGATGACCCCGACGGCTGGGCCGCTGAAATGATCGGCGCTTAGGCCGGGATTTGCCTCGGCACCGAACGTCATCACCACCGATTGCGTCGGCTTTTCCACGAGCGCGGTCAGAGTCCGGTAGTTTTCTGCGCCAATCATCAGCGCGGTCATGAAGTGGCGTACGTCGGGCGAAACCAGCACCGCGTCGAGCCACGGATTGTCGAACCGCACGCCTTGCAATTGATCCGCTACGCCGCTCGGGTGCGCCGCGACGATGATCGACGTGGTTTGATTGGCGGTGCGCTTCACCGCGATCGTGGTGCCTGCCTGGGGTCGGGGCAAGTGCGCCTGCGCCACATGCACGGGCGCGGTTCGCGCCGCGGCCGTGGCGGCTGGCATTTCCTGGCCGGTCTGCCGCGCATAAGCGAGCGCAAGTTGCGGCGGCACGCGGTCCGCAAACGCGCCTGGCCACGGCGTAACCGCGCCGGTCATATCGGCGCTGGCAAGCTGCAATGTGCGCTGTCCGTCGCCTTTGCTGGCGGCGCTCGGCGCGGCGCTGGCACTCTCGATGGGGGCGGCGGTGGCAATGGCCGGCTGCGGCGGAGCAGCCGCTGTGGCGGGCGGCGGTGTGTAGGAGGCAACCTGATAAACGGCGCCGCCGGCACTCGGCGGCGCTGGAGCCGCGGCGGCGATTGCCGCCCGCTGGCGCTTGCGCGCGGCTTCAAGCTGGAGGGCAGCGAACAGCGAATTCATCGGCGCGACAGTCGCGGGCGCGGAGGCGAGCGTCCAATGCGCGGCCTGCGGCGCTGCGGGAGCGGCTTGCGGCGGTGCAGGGGCGGGTGCGGCCTGCGCCACGCGTGCCGGAGCCGCGGTAGGCGCCGGAGGATGCGGCGGAGCGATGGTCTTGCTGCCGGTGTCACTCGCCAGGACGATATTCTCGTCGAGGCCCTCTTCGCGCGCCTCTTCGCTCCAGGTCGCGGTCGGGTTCTGGCCGCGGTTGCGCAGGTCGGCGAGCGCCAGCGCATAGCCCTCCAGCGGATGGCCGTCAGCCGGCAGATACACCGTGCGGCCGTTGGGAAAAACGTGCTGCAACTCGTTTCGCGTCATGCGCGGCCACATCCGCACTCCGCCGGTATCCATGTGCACGAATGGTGACCCCGAAGTCGGATAGAAGCCGACGCCGCCGCGCTGCAGCCGCAGGCCGATTTCGCGGATCTCCTCGAGCCGCACGCCAGGAATATAGAAGTCGATAGCGTGGCCGAGCATGTGCTGGGAGAAACGCGCGACGCCGTGGCTTCGCCGCCGCAGCATCGAATTGGTTTGCGGTGAGCGATAACCGCACACGATGTCGATCGACTCTTTCGATCCAGTCTCCCGTTGCACCTCCCAGAGCAGATCGATCAGGTGAGGGTCCATGCGGGTCGACTGGCTGCGGCGCCAGTCGCGCAGAAACCAGTTGAGTTTTTCCAGCGCTGCCTCGTCGTAGCGGCCGTCGCGTTTGTAGGTAATGGTGATGCGCTCATCGGTATGGACGTGATGCATCGAGATAGTGCGCGTATCGCCATCGGCGATCGCGGTCTGCAGCCCACGGCTTGCGAACAACATGATGAGAAGAGCGAGACTGCACGAATACCCGGCCTGTGCAGCCGAGAATCGAAACGCTTTCGCGCGCGCGGTACCGATGGGCACTGGCGATCTCGCGTTCACGCGTTAAACGTCACAACCCGCCGCGTCCCGGCGGCGAATAACGTCAACGCATTGTTAATTTGGGAAGGGTAAACGAGGAGTTAACCGTAAACCCCACCCCCGACGCTTTAACGATAGCCGGGCAGTGTGGCAAAATCTGGCCATGATTGGCCGGCTGCCCACAGGCTCGTATGCCCTTCCGGGGCGGGGCTGCCGTGCGCCGGCGGAGAATCCACTTTGGGCGTCGGCTGCGTGAACGCCATTTCCTGCCGCAACCGGGAGAAGAAGCGCGTACCCGGCTGGTCCAATCCTAGACCATTGCGGCGACGACGCCCCTACCTGTAGGTCTGTGCGGGATTGCTCCCCGCCTGATAGGTGCGGCTGACTTTGCGGCGGCGACCGCTCTGGCGCTGCGGCGGCTGGTTGAAGCCGCCACCGAACAGCTGCTGGAAGAAGCCGGCCGGGCCGCCGTTGTATCCGCCCCCGTAAGGATTGCCGTAAGTCGGCGCATGATCGGCAGCGCTCATGATTTCGCGCTTGGTGGCCGAAACCGGATGCTCCACCGGAATGTCGGCAATCTTCATTTCGTTTGGATTGTGCATGATCGCCAGCAGCTCGCGGTCGCGGCCATAGATGTCGTCGCGGAACTGCAGCTTGCCGTCATCGTCCACGAACGCCGTCTGATACGTGACGTTGATCGGCATGAATGTCGGGAAGTCGATGTTGATCTCGTTCGGCCCGTACATGTGCTCGATGCGTTCCTTGGTGTAGTGGTCGTTAGGCCGCACCAGCGACAACAGCACTTCGGCGTATTTGGCCGGATCTTGCGTGCGCATGCAGCCGTGGCTGAACGCGCGGCGCGCGTAAGCGAACATGTATTTGTCCGGGGTGTCGTGCTGGTACACGATGAATTTGTTCGGAAAATTGAAGCGCAGCCGGCCCTCGGCATTCCTGTCGCCGGGCGGCTGATAAATGCCGATAACCTTGCCGGAATTATCGCGCTGGACCACCAGCCCCATGCGCTGCATGACGCCGGGATCCTGGGCCATGGCCGGCAGGTATTCGCGGTTGATGATCGACGGCGGCACGTGCCAAGTCGGATTGACGGTGATGAATTTCATCGACGTCGAGATGAGTGGCGTCGGCATGTCGACCTTGCCGATGACGATCCTCGTCTTCCAGAGTCGCTTGCCGTCGTTGTAGACGCTCGCCGTGTAATCCGGCAGGTTGATCAACACGTAGAACTTGCCGCCGAGATCGTGCGGCATCCAGCGCCAGCGTTCCATGTTGGCGAGGATAGTATCCTCGACGTGCGTCGGCCGCGGTCCGTTCATGGCTTCGAGCGTTGGCGCCGTCAGCGTGCCGCTCTGCTTGATCTCGTGCTCTTTCTGGAATTGCTTCACCGCCTCGGCGAGCGCCTTGTCGTAGGTGTCGCTGTCACCGGTCAGCCCCAGTTTTTCGCGCAGCGCCGGTACGCGCCGATCGTGCATGCCGATTTTGAGCACCGGACCGCCGGGGATCGGTTGCTTGATGCCGTCCTGCTTGCCGCCGCGTAGCTCGGCGAGCTTCGCCTTAAGCCCCAGATAGCCGGCGGTGTGCGGCTCATAGGCGTCGAGCTTCGCCGCCACGTCGTCGGCACCGGCCATGGTGGCGAGGACCGCAGCCGGGTCTGGCGCCTTGATGTCGTATTCGATGTTGGCGTTGACGCGCGACCAGGCGATCCGGCCGATCGATGCGTGCCGCGCGTAAGTCACCACCGCGACTGAGAGTTTCAATTCGGCTTCGGCCAGCGCCGCCGGATCGCTCAGCGCTTTGAAGTCCGGGACCGCATAATCGGCGGGATTAAGCCCATCGGCGCCGACGTGGGCCAAGTAGTCGGCCGCGGCCTTCTCACGCGCATTGGCGTGGCCGTCCGTGAGCCAGATCGGCGCGAACGAGCGGCCCGAATAGAACGCTTCGATGGCGGCGCGCTGCGGTTTGCCGCCGAGGATGTGGTCGAACTTGCCGCTGGAGAGACCGCGCAATTGCTCAGCAATCTGGTCGGTGATCGTTGGTGCAGGCGGTGGCGCCACCGCAGTGACAGCCGGGGCCGCTGCTGCCGGGGCCGCTGCCGTTCCGGTGCCGCTTGGTGCCGCGGTGCCGGCCGCCGCTGCCGGTGGAGTTGTGGGTACGGTCGCGGCCGCTGCAGGTAAAGCCGGCGGAGCGCTCGCGGCCGTAGGCGTCTGCGGCATTTCAGCGGGCTTGGCTGATGCTGCGTTGGCCGGGGAAGCGGCAGGTGCAGGCGGACTGGCTGCTTGTGTCGGGGTCGGTGTCGCGGCGGCCGCTGGCGCGGGTGATCCCCACGGTTCTGCCGACGGGGTAGCGTTGGCCTTGGCGGGTTCGCTGGCGGCAACGGGAGCAGTCTTGGCAGCGTCAGGCGGAGTTACGGTCGGCGCGCCAGCCGGCGGCGTCGATTGCGCCAGCGCGCCGCCCGCAGACAAGAGCAGCGCGACGGCAGTCGAGGCAAGAAACCCATTTAGGCGGACGCCGGGCATTGCAAAATCTCCTTAAGTCAGCGTGCTTCCCCCGAGCCTGCGCGACAGACCGCAAAGCCCACACTTCTGGAACTTTCAGCCCCAAAAGTGTCAATGCTGCGGACGGAAGGCGAGAATCACCTTACGTGAGCCGCGCTAGCCTGTCCTGTTCCGGACGGCGAATTTAAGGGCAGGTCAGGCGATTCTTTGCGGCTGTCGCTCTGCGGCAACGGCTTCGCTATCGTCTTCTGGGTGCTCGTTATTTAGCCCTAGCGCCTCGAGCTTGCGGTAGAGCGTCGAGCGCCCGATGCGAAGCCGCCGTGCCACCTCCGACATCTGCCCGCGGTAATGCGTAATGGCATAGCGGACGTGCTCGGCCTCGATCTCTTCGAGCGGCCGCACCTCGCCGGCCGCGTCGAGCAGCGGCAGGGCGTCGGTCAGAAGCGGGGTGTCCGAAGGAAACAGCGGCGGGTGATCGATAACAGGTGCAAACTCGGCCTGGTCCGCCTCCGGCGCGGCGGCCGGACCGATCTCGGCTGGCATCGGATGAGCGAGGGACGCCTCGCCGCGCGCCGAGGCCAGTGCGGCGATCTGCGGAAATTCACCGACCCCGACGTTGTCGCCGTCGGCGAGCACCACCGCACGAAACAGCGCATTCTCCAGTTGCCGGATATTGCCCGGCCACTGGAACGCGACGAGCAATTGCAGCGCTTCGGGCGCGATCAGGCGGATGCGCTTGCCTTCCTCCGCGGCGAAGCGGGCGAGAAAATGCCGGGCGAGCGCCGGAATATCCGCTCGCCGCTCACGCAGCGGCGGCACGATGATCGGAAAGACGTGCAGCCGGTAGAACAGATCCTCGCGGAAACGCCCCGCCTTCACGTCGGCGATCAGGTCGCGGTTGGTGGCCGAGATGATGCGCACATCGACCCTGACCGCCTTGCGCGCGCCGACCGGCTCGACCTCGCCTTCCTGGATGGAGCGCAACAGTTTTACCTGGGCGGCCGCCGGCAACTCGCCGACCTCGTCGAGAAACAGCGTGCCGCCTGAGGCTTCGACGAACTTTCCGGTATGGCGTTCGGTGGCGCCGGTGAACGAACCTTTTTCGTGACCGAACAGGATCGACTCGACGAGATTTTCCGGCATGGCGCCGCAATTGACCGCGACGAACGGCCGGCTTCGGCGTTCGCCCGTGCCGTGAATGGCGCGTGCGATCAATTCCTTGCCGACGCCGGACTCGCCGGAGATCAGCACCGGGATGGTGGAGGTCGCGGCCTTTTCGGCGACCCGGATGACGGCCGCGAGGTTGGCGCTGCGCGTAATAATGTCGGCAAAGCCGAGCGTGCCGGAGCGGCTGTGTTTGAGCCGGGCCAATTCGCCTTCGAGCGCGCTGGTGTTGAGTGCGTTGCGTAGGCTGACGTGCAGCCGCTCGGCGCCGACAGGCTTGACGACGAAATCGATGGCGCCGGCGCGCATCGCCGAGACCACGTTGTCGATGCCGCCATGGGCGGTCTGCACGATCACCGGCAGCTTGATGCCGGCTTGGCGCAGCCCCGCCAGCACGCCCAGCCCGTCGAGGTTCGGCATCACCAGATCGAGGATCATGCAATCGATTCGGCCGCCGTCCGGCAAACCGAGCAGCTCCAGCGCCGCATCGCCGTTGTCGAGCGTGAGCGGCTCGTAGCCGAACTTCTGCAGCATGCCTTCAAGCAGGCGGCACTGGACTGGATCGTCGTCGACGATGAGCACGCGGCTGCTCATGGCACCACCCCCGTGTAACTTCTGCTTTGTGCCGAATTGGGGCACTTTGCCGGCAAGAGGCTTAAAGGCGTATTAAAAGCAGCACGGCTTCGCAGCGAGCGGCCGGATTGCTGAGGGACCGGAATGACTGCCAAGATGGGACGGCGGCAATTAATCCGCGCGCTCAGCGCCGCCGCGGTTTCCTCATTCGCCGCGCCGGCGCTTGCGCACGAGGCACTCGCGTCCGAGGCACTCGCTTGGCCAGTGCGGCCGGTGACGGTCCTGTGTCCGTTCGCGGCGGGCACGAGCGCCGACACGCTGATGCGTATGATCAACGTCTCGCTCGGCAAAAAATTCGGTCAGAATTTCATCGTCGAGGACCGTCCCGGCGCCACCGGCAACATCGCGGCGGGCGCAGCGGCGCGCGCGGTGCCTGACGGCTACACTTTGTTGATCGGCACGGTCGGGCCGATCGTCAACAACAAGTTCCTCTACAAGCATCTCGACTTCAATCCCGATCGCGCCTTTGCGCCGGTCGCGGCGCTGGCCTATTCGCCGCTGATCTTTGTGGGAAGTCCAAAGCTGCTGGTGAAGAATCTGAAAGAGCTCGTGACTTACGCCAAGGCCAAACACGGCCCACTCAACGCCGGCACCGTCGGCGTCGGATCGCAGGCCCACATCACGATCCAGCTCCTCAACAAGCTTGCCGGCATCTCCATCGGCCACGTGTCGTATCGCATCAGCTCGCAGGCGCTGCCCGATCTCGCGTCGGGCGATCTGCAGCTTTCGGTCCAGTACATTCCGACTTTTGTGCCGCAGATCCAGTCGGGCATGTTGCGCGGACTTGCGGTCACGAGCCGTAAACGCCTGCCTGAGCTGCCAAACGTCCCGACCGTGGACGAGTCGGGCTTCCCCAGCCTTGAGGCGAGTGCATGGTTTGCTCTCTTCGCGCCGGCTGGGACGCCGCCCGGTATCGTCGCCAAAATCAACGAAGGCGTGAACGAATTTCTGACAAGCGATGCCGGCAAGAAACAGCTCGCCAATATCTGGATGACGCCAATGGGCGGCACACCGGCCTGGCTTGCCGATTACATCAAGAGCGAGAACGCCAAATGGGGCCCGATCATCAAACAAGCCGGCATCACTCTCCAATAACGCAATCCTGAAACTCAAAAGTCAGAACATGCCTGAACGCCTCCCCAAGAACACCTGCGACACGCATCTGCACATCTTTGGCGATCCCAGAGTGTATCCCGCCGCCAATCCGAATGCGCTCTATGCGCCGCCGGCCGAATGTAATTTTTCCGCCGTAAAAGCGCTGCACGACGCCATGGGGGTCGACCGCGCTGTGTTTGTGCAGCCAACGATTTACGGCACCGATCACCGGCTGCTGCACGACGTTCTGAAAGACGCACCCAAGGGACATTATCGCGGCGTCGCCATCGTCGACGGCAGCGTCAGCGATGCGGAGCTTGAGCGGCTCAACAGCGTCGGCGTGCGCGGCGCGCGGTTCAATTTCGGCGGCCGCTTCAAGCTGGCGCCGAGTATGTCCGACTTCCGCCGCGAGCTTGATCGCGTACGCGAGCTTGGCTGGTTCGTCAAAGTGTTCGGCTTCGAGGACGATTTTCTCGCCGTCGCCGACGAATTGAAAAAAATCGATTTCCCCGCGATCATCGATCACATGGGCGGGCCTGATTATCGCCGCGGCACGGATCATCCGTCGGTGCATTTCATTCTCGATCTACTCAAGAACGGCAATTGGTGGGTCGGATTGTCGAACGGCGACCTGCGCTCGCACGGTGGATACCCATGGGATGACGCGATCGCATTCGGCCGATTGCTCTATGAGGCGGCACCGGACCGCTGCCTGTGGGGCACCGACTGGCCGCACGTGCATCGCTTCATGCGACCCGACAAGGATGGACCGTCGGATTACGGCGTCGACCACGAGATGAAGCGCGTTGCTTTGCTGGAGCGCTATTTGCCTGACCGCGCCGCGCGCGACCGTGTGCTGGTCGACAACCCGTCACGGTTTTTCGGGTTTGGGTAGTGTGAGCGCCTCGCCGCCCATTTCCCGCGCGGGGCTGGATCGTTATGCTTCGCATGTACGCCATTGTCATTGGAGGGGCCCATGATCGATCGTCGACGCGCTGTTCGTCTCGCTTTGGCCGCGCTTTCCGGTGCTTATCTGCTGCGTTCAGCCGCGGCGCGCGCCGACCAGGCGTTCCGGCGCTTTCTGCCGCTGTTCATCGAGATCGACGGCTGGAAGGGCAACAAGCCCGACGGCATGACTATGGAGATGGCCGACAACTCCATGACCACCGCCAAGCGCGATTACACGCGCGGCGCGGCGCAGCTTCATGCCTCGGTCGTGACCGGCCCCGCCGCCGCCGGCGCATTGGCGATAACCAAGACCGGAATGAACATCGAGACCAGCGAAGGCCATATGCTGTCGACGACGATCAACGGCTTTGCGGTCGCTAAGAGTTACAATTCCGCGCAAAAGTCCGGCGCGGTGATGGTAGCGCTCGGCCCGGCGGCGATGCTCAGCGTGTCCTATAACGCCATGACCGAAGAGGAGGCGTTGCCACTCGCGCAGAAATTCGATTGGAAGGCGTTCCAGGCGGCTTCGGAGCAGAAATAGCGGCAGAGCTGGCATTGCGAGGAGCGGTATCATCGGTTCATGCCGTCGATCGCAACGGCCGCACAGCACGACTTCGTATCAAATAACGAATCCCGACAGCCAATAAACCAAAGCTGCGACCAGTGCCGACGCCGGCAGTGTGATGACCCAGGCGAGCACGATGTTGCCGGCGATGTTCCAGCGCACCGCCGATACCTTGCGAGCGGCACCGACGCCGATCACCGCGCCTGTGATTGTGTGCGTGGTCGACACCGGAATGCCGAGATAGGTGGCGACAAACAACATGATCGCACCGCCCGCGGATGCGCAGGTGCCCTGTACCGGCGTCAATCGCGTGATCTTCGAGCCGACTGTGTGGACGATCCGCCAGCCGCCCACCAGTGTGCCGAGGCCCATGGCCGCCTGACAGGTGATGACGACCCAGAACGGCACGTAGAACTCGTGGCCCAGCGCCCCCTGCGAAAACAGCAACACCGCGATGATGCCCATGGTCTTCTGCGCGTCGTTGCCGCCGTGGCCGAGCGAAATGAGGGAGGCGGCTCCGAATTGCAGCCAGCGGAACGTGCCCTCGGTGTTGCGCGGATTGGCGCGCACGAACGCCCACGACACGCTGAGCACCAGCAGCAAAGCCAGTATAAATCCGAAAGTCGGCGACAGCACGATGGCGGCGGCGGTAGTCAGCAGGCCGGGCCACACGATTGCGGCGACGCCGGCCTTGCTTACGCCGGCGCCCACCAAGCCGCCGATCAAGGCGTGCGAACTCGACGACGGGATTCCGGCCCGCCAGGTGGTGAGCTGCCAGCAAATGGCGCCGATGAGCGCACCGAAAATGACGTGCGCATCCATGACGCCGGCGGAGACGATGCCGACGCCGACGGTGCGCGCGACGTGCACGCCGAAGATCAGGAACGCGATGAAGTTGAAGAATGCTGCCCAGAGCACGGCGTAGCGCGGCCGCAACATGCGGGTCGACACCAGTGTGGCGATCGAGTTGGCAGTGTCGTTGAGGCCATTGAGAAAATCGAACGCCAGCGCGACCAGGACCAGGGCGATCAGGGCGGGCGGGCTGAGCAGAATGTTCATCGCAAGGTGTTCATCGCAGGATGTTCATCGATCTGGCGCGATCGGTTACAGCTGATCGATGACGATCGAGCTTATTTCGTTCGAGACGTCCTCGAACCGATCGACGACTTTTTCCAGATGGTCGTAAATCTCCGCGCCGACGATGAAGCGCATCGCATTGCCAGCACCATGCTGTTGTCCGTTGTCCTGCTTATTCTCTTGCCGGCTGGCGAGGAACAGTGCCTTGAGGCCGCGGTCGTGAACCTCGTCGGCCTGTTCTTCGATGGCGATGATGCGGCCGGTCAGCGTGTTGAGGCGGCCGGCGTTGCTGCCGATCGCGCTCAAGAGTGGCACCGCCTCCACCACCAGCTTGGCCGCCTGCACGATGATGGCGGCCATCTCCTGCGTCGGCGGTTCGAAGCTTCTGACCTCGAACATGGCGATGGTCTTGGCGGTTTTGTTCATCTGATCGATGGAGTCGTCCATCGACGAAATCAGATCCTGGATGTCGGTGCGGTCGAATGGCGTGACGAAGGTACGGCGCACCGCGGTCAGTACCTCGCGGGTGACCTCGTCGGCTTCGGCCTCGCGGTCGAAAATCTGCTTGCGATAGGTGTCGATGCCGTCGCCGCCCTGGAGCAGGCCCTGCAAGGCTTCGGCGCCGGCGAGCACGATCGCGGCGTGTCGGGCGAACAGATCGAAGAACCGTTCTTCCCGCGGCATCAACGCCTGAAACCAGCCGAGCATCGGTATCCCGCAATCAGAGGTGACGATTCGCCGCCATGCTAGACGCCGCGACCCGCGGGCTCAAACGGCAAAGGGGCGCCGTCCACTTTCACCCACAGGCCACGCGCCCTTGCGAGGCCGCTTTTGCCGGGCCACATCAGGAGCGGCAGGTGAGGGCCCTCAGATTCATGCTCCAGCGCAAAATTTCCAAACGAAATGCGGCGGCGACCGCCAAACGGCCCGCGCAAGCGTCAGCTTTGGCGGGCAAGTCGCCGCTCGGCAAGCTGCCTGAGTGGAACCTCGCCGACCTCTATGCCGGCCTCGACGATCCGGCGGTCAAGCGGGATCTCGACCGGGCCGATGCCGAGAGCATGGCGTTCGAGGAGGCCTTTAAGGGCAAGCTCGACGAGCTGGCGCGCGGGCCGGACGCCGGTGCGGCGCTTGGCGAGGCGGTGCGGCACTACGAGGCGCTCGATGATCTGATGGGCCGGCTCGGTTCCTATGCGGGGCTCGTCCATGCCGGCGACACGGTCGATCCGGCGCGCACCAAGTTTTACGGCGACGTGCAGGAACGGCTAACGGCGGCCTCCACGCACTTGCTGTTCTTCACGCTTGAACTCAATCGCGTCGACGATGCGCTGCTGCAGGCCGCGATGGCTGATCCCGCGCTCGGCCGTTACCGGCCGTGGCTCGAGGACCTACGCCGCTACAAGCCGTATCAGCTCGAGGATCGGGTCGAGCAGTTGTTTCATGAAAAGTCGATGACGGGTTATTCGGCCTGGAATCGGCTATTTGATTCCACCATTGCCAATCTGCGCTTCAAGGTGGGCGGCAAGTCATCGGCGATCGAGCCGACGCTCAATCTGCTACAGGATCGATCTGGCGTAAAACGCAAAACCGCCGCACAGGCGCTGGCTAAGACGTTCGGACAGAACCTGCAGCAGTTCGCGCTGATCACCAACACGCTCGCCAAGGACAAGGAAATTTCCGACCGCTGGCGCGGCTTCGCCGACATTGCCGACGCGCGGCACCTCGATAACCAGGTCGAGCCCGAGGTGGTCGACGCGCTCGTCGCCGCCGTGCGCGCCGCTTATCCGCTGCTGTCGCATCGCTACTATGCGCTGAAGGCCAAATGGTTCGGCAAGAAAAAGCTGCCGCACTGGGATCGCAACGCCCCGCTGCCGCAGGTCGCGACGCGCAACGTGAGCTGGGGCGAGGCAAGAAACACGGTGCTGACCGCATACGGCGCCTTCTCGCCGAAGATGGCGGCGATCGCCGAACAGTTTTTCGATCAGCACTGGATCGACGCGCCGGTGCGGCCCGGCAAGGCGCCGGGCGCGTTCGCGCATCCGACCGTGCCCTCGGCGCACCCTTACGTGCTGCTCAACTATCAGGGCAAGCCGCGCGACGTGATGACGCTCGCGCACGAACTCGGCCACGGCGTGCACCAAGTGCTGGCGGCGCCGAATGGTGCACTGATGGCGCCGACGCCGCTGACGCTCGCCGAAACCGCCAGCGTGTTCGGCGAGATGCTGACGTTCCGCAAGCTGTTGGCCGATACGCGCGACAAGAAAGAGCGCAAGGCCATGCTCGCCGCGAAGGTCGAGGACATGATCAACACGGTGGTGCGGCAGATCGCGTTCTATACGTTCGAGCGCGCCGTCCACACCGAACGCAAGAACGGCGAATTGACTGCGCAGAAAATCTGCGAGCTATGGATGTCGGTGCAGGCGGAAAGCCTTGGCCCCGCGATCGAACTGAAGCCTGGCTACGAGACGTTCTGGACCTACATCCCGCATTTCATCCACTCGCCGTTCTACGTCTATGCCTACGCATTCGGCGACTGCCTGGTGAACTCGCTTTATTCCGTCTACGAGCACGCCGCCGAAGGCTTTGCCGAGCGGTACCTCGAAATGCTCTCGGCCGGTGGCACGAAACACTATTCGGAGCTGCTCAAGCCGTTCGGCCTCGACGCGCGCGACCCGAAGTTCTGGCAGGGCGGGCTTTCGGTGATCGAAGGGCTGATTGAGGAGCTGGAGAGCCTTGGTTAGGCGTTTTACATTTCGTATAACGATGTTATACAAATGGTATAACGGAGGGTCGCCATGACCGCGCATAAGAAGATTATTGCTGATCCCCAGCTGATCGGATCGGTAAAGCTTAAGAAAATCGGCAATTCGACAGGGTTCATCCTACCCAAAGAAATGATGGCGCGTCTCAATATCGCGACGGGCGATACGTTCTATGCCACCATAACGCCGGAAGGCGGAATTCGGCTGACGCCTTACGATCCGAAGTTCGAGCAGGCGATGAAGGTCGCGCGCCGCGGCATGAAAGTCTACCGCAACGCGCTTGCCGAACTTGCGAAGTGACTCAGAAGATCGAATGGCTTTCCTTGCCGCTCGTGCTTGCCATCCACGACGAGCAGTTGGTGGCGCACGGCGGATCAGGCGGTGTCCGCGACATCGCACTTTTGGAGTCTGCGCTTAATCGTCCTCTCAATAAGCGGAATTATGAAAACGCGGAGCTCCCCGAATTGGCGGCGGCCTATGCATATGGCATCGGCCGCAACCACCCATTTGTTGATGGCAATAAGCGGACGTCGCTCCTGGCGCTGTACACTTTTTTGGGAATAAACGGCGTGGACTTCATCGTTGCCGAGGCAGACGCAGCCGCGATCATACTGTCGCTCGCATCGGGCGAGGTAAGCGAAGAAAGCCTAGCGCGCTGGATTCGCGACAACTGGCCCAAGGTGGAGTAGCGACGCGGCCTCATTTCACGTTCTTGACCACCCAATCGTCGATCACCTTGGCGATCTCGAGATTGTTCTTTTCGATCATCACCATGTGACCGTTGCCGTGGATGCCTTTGCTCTGCAGCGGCATCCATTCGATCGTCATGCCGGCCTGCTTGAGATATTTCACGGTGCAATTGTCGTAGAGCTGGTGATAGGACGCCTCCGCCGAGATCACGACGGTCGGAATACCTTTGAGGTTCACAAGCTGCCGCGCGGGCGCCTTCTGCATCCAGCACAGGAACTTGTTCGGGCCATCGGGTTTCTCGTCGCGGACCCGGGCGAGTTCGCTCGGATTTTTTACCGGCGGATCGTAAGCGATCGGGATATCGGTCGGTCCCCAGGGCCGCGCCTTGCCGGTACCGATAATGGTTGCTTCGAACGGCGGCCCAGCCGGCTCGATCGCGATGATGCCTTTGACGAGCTTCGGCCGGGCGTCGGCAATCAGCCAGCCGAAGGCGCCGGACTGCGAATGCGTCAATACGATCGCCGAACCAATCTTGTCGAGCAGCGCCGCGCCGGCGTCCTGATTGCGCTGTTCGGTCTCCTCGGGTGACAGCACGGTTTCGACCTGCGTTGCGTAGAACGCGTCGAACACCGGGTCGCCCTGCTTGCCCTTATTCGCGCCACTGCCCGGCCATTGCGTGTGCTTTTCACGTCCCGGCCAGGTGCCGTTGGTCTCGATAGCGGTGAACTGAAATTCTTCGTTCTCGGTCGTGAACATCCGGGTTGCGCCGTCGCCGGGGTGGTAGGCGGAGCGGCCGCGCATCGGCTGATCGATCATATAGACGACATAGCCCTGCTCGACGAAATACTCGGCCCAGCCCTCGCGGCCGTCGGGCGTGCCCATCCAGTTGGTTGCGGTTTGAGCAGCGCCGTGGATGAGCACCAGCGGGTAGGGGCGGCGCTGCTCTTTCGGCGCCAGAACCTCGACATAGATCTGGCCCTGCATGATGTGCTTGCCGGCCTCGCCGACATAATGACCGCCGACATAGAAGAAGCCGCGCTTGGCGACGGCCGATTGGTCGACAGCGGGGACGGGAAGCTTTACTTCCGCGCGCGCCGGTGTGCCGGCCAGCGCCGAGAGCAACGCGAAGCATGCGATGTGCAAATTGTGGCGCGCCGTTTCCAGTGTCATTGTCATGACATCCTCCCCAAGGTGCGTTCATCCGGCGTCGTTACGCCTCGACTTGCGATAGCGTGGTGCCGCCCACATTTCGTTGTCAATCCGTGGGCAGCGCCATTCGTCTCGCGCACTGCCCACACGACGGCCATAGTCCTGGTCTTCCAAGCGAGCGGCTGATACCGACGACACATGACTGATAAGCCCGATGCCAAACGCGGCGGCGACGCCGAAAAAAACCGCCTCTCCGCCCGTGCCGCGCGCTATGCGCGCGTCGGAGCGAATGTCGGCGGCGTAGCGGCGCGTTATGCGGGACGGCGGATTCTCGGCGGAGCGCCAAATCGGGCAGGCGAGGCGGCGGCGCTTTCCGGTGCGCTCGGCCGGCTCAAAGGTCCGCTGATGAAGGTCGCGCAGTTGATGGCGACCATTCCCGATCTGCTGCCGCCCGAATATGCGACCGAGCTGCAGAAGCTCCAAAGCGAGGCGCCGCCGATGGGCTGGGCGTTCGTCAAGCGCCGCATGATGGCGGAGCTTGGGGCCGGTTGGGAGACGAAATTCGCAAACTTCGAGCATCAGCCCGCGGCGGCTGCGTCGCTCGGGCAGGTGCATCGCGCTCGCTCGCTTGATGGGCAGGAGCTTGCCTGCAAGCTGCAATATCCGGACATGCAGTCCGCGGTCGAGGCCGATCTGCAGCAGCTACAGTGGCTGCTCGCCATCCGCCGACGGTTCGATCGCGCGATCGACACCACCGAGGTCGGCAAGGAAATCGGCGAGCGCGTGCGCGAGGAGCTCGACTATTACCGCGAGGCCAAACACGTCGCGCTCTATCGTCTGATGCTCGACGGCGCTGAGACGGTGCGCGTACCGCGGCCGTGGCCGGAGCTTTCCACCGGGCGGCTTCTGACGCTGGATTGGCTCGATGGTACGCGCATGCTGGCGCACAAGGACGACCCGCTTGAAACCCGCAACGTGCTGGCGACCGCCATGTTCACGGCGTGGTGGTTTCCGTTCAGCCGTTTCGGTGTCATCCACGGCGACCCGCATCTCGGCAATTACACGGTTTTTGCGCGCGGCCGCGACGCGGCCGGCATCAACCTGCTCGATTACGGTTGCATCCGCATCTTTCCGCCGAAATTCGTGCAGGGCGTCGTCGATCTTTATCACGGCCTGTTGCGCGGCAACGACGAACTCGTCGTGCATGCTTACGAGACCTGGGGGTTTCGCCGGCTGTCGCGCGATCTGATCGATACGCTCAACATCTGGGCGCGCTTCATTTATGCGCCGCTGCTTGACGACCGTATCCGCACCATCGCCGACGGCATCGCGCCGGGCGAGTATGGCCGCCGCGAAGCATTCCGCGTCCACCAGGCGCTCAAGCAAAAGGGTCCGGTGACAGTGCCGCGCGAGTTTGTCTTCATGGACCGCGCCGCGGTGGGCCTGGGTGCTGTATTTCTGCATTTGCGCGCGGAGCTTAATTTCTACCGGCTGTTCAACGAGGCGATCGATCGCTTTTCCATCGATCGGGTTGCCAAGCGCCAAGCCGATGCGCTGAAGGCGGTGGGGCTTTAGCCTCGCTCCTGCCAATCGGGCAGACCATAATTTCATTTGCGCGCGTTGACGGCTTCTATCGCGGGCGCGATGCTACCGTCCAATAATCACGGGAGGACGACATGGCGGCTTCACGACGCAACCTCATCCAGACAATTGCCGCAGGGGGCGCAGCGCTCGCGGCCGCTTCGTATGCAAGCGAGGCTCTGGCGCAAGAGAAACAACTCAAGGAACCATCCCAACAGCCATCCAAACCAACACCGCCTCCCCCCGGCTTCGGCGAGCCTAGCGGGAATGAGCGCGAGCTGAAGGTCGTCAGCATCGAGCGCCTTGAAGACGAAGCCCGCAAGATCCTCTCGCCGGGCCGATTTGCCATCATGGGTCCATGCGGCGACGGCTGGACCTATCGGGAGAACCGGCGCGCCTTCGCCGACTACCCCATCCTGCCGCGCCGTCTGCAAAAGGTTGACGACAAGGACATCGACCTGAGCACGACGCTATTGGGTCACAAGCTCTCGCTCCCGGTATTCACCTGTCCGACCGGAGGGCAGGGCAGCTTCCACGTCAAAGCCGAATTGCCCAACGCGGCCGGCACCGGCATGGCCGGTTCGCTGTTCGTCGCTTCTGGCGCGTCGAACCGGCCGATGGAGGAGATCGCCAAGGCGACCACGGGTCCCAAGTGGTTCCAGATCTACATGAACCGCGACATGGAGCTTAACCGCTGGCTGGTGCAGCGCGCCAAGGCAGCAGGTTTCTCCGCCATCGTGCTGACCGCGGACGCGCTCGGTCCGGGCCAGAGCGACGACTACATTGCGCTGGGCCGGCCGCGCGATCCGGAACTCACCGCGGGCAATCACGATCCCAAGTACGGCGGTCACGGCAATTTCAGCAACCAGAAGCGCGATCTGAGTTTCACCGACATTACCTTTCTGCGCGAAGCGTCGGGGCTGCCGGTCCTCGTCAAAGGCGTCGTACAGCCCGATGACATTCGCGAGAGCCTGGCGCACGGCGCAGCAGCGATCTGGGTGTCCAATCACGGCGGCCGTCAGATGGACGGCGGGCCGGCCACCATCAGCCTGATGCGCGGGGCGGTCGACGCGGTCGCCGGCCGCGTGCCGGTGATCATGGACAGCGGCATCCGGCGCGGCATCGATGTCTTCAAGGCCCTGTCGCTCGGTGCGACAGCAGTCGGCATCGGCCGTCCGGCGCTGTGGGGCCTGATCGACGGCGGCTCGCTCGGCGTCAAAAGCGTCTACGCCCAGCTGGCTTTCGAGTTGAAGTCCACGATGCTAATGTCGGGCGTGGCCAAGGTCAGCGAGCTTAATCGCGACAACCTTGCGAGGATTTAGCTCGGCAGCATGGGCGGGATTGCCAATCGCCGCAGGCGGGCGATTTTGCTCGCGGCGTTGGACGCGCCATCACTCGACCTTGATGTTGGCTTGCCGGATCACCTTGGCCCGAGGCAGTGCCGCGATCGCGGCAGCGCCCGCTGGAAGATGCCGAAACCGTCGACGCTGAAGTCTCATGACGACACCCGTGGGCCGAATGCCTGCGGGTGTCCGCCGGCAGCTCGCCAAGCGAGGCTCGGATATTTTGCCGAATAAGCGTAGGGGTTCGTCAGCAGCAGCTGCACTCTGCGCCCTCGACCCAGGTGAGCGCATTTTTCATGAATGCCGGCGGCAGGTCGTCTTCGATGACGTCGGCCAGAGACTTGAAGACTTTGAAATGATGCCGGCCCTGATCGGTCCAAAACACTATGTGCGTCTCGATCGGCGGGCAGCCGGGGACCCCGCAGGCAATCTCCGACACCATGACGGTTTCGTCCATGGCGAGCGCGAAACGCGCCCGCGTCCAGGTACCGATGCGATCGGGCACCGCGCCATCGGCACTGCTCTTGCGCGACCGCATCATCTCGAACGGACTGGACATCGGCCTATATATTGGGCTTCTAGCCTCTAATGACCAAGAAGAAATAAGGAGCGATTTTCAGTGGCTGAGCAAGCACTGGCGGCGGTGCGCACCGGGCCGAGCAAGACCGAGATCCGCGAATATCCCATGCCGGACATCGCGGCGGACGCGGCGCTGATGAAGATGGAGGTCGGCGGCATCTGCGGCACCGACGTCAAACTCTACCAGCATCCACCGACCAGCGACCCCGTCATCATGGGTCACGAGAATATCGGCATCATCGCCAAGGCCGGCCGCGAGTTCACCAACCGCAAAGGTTTCAAAGAAGGCGATCTCGTCTTCGTCGAGCACTACGTGAGTTGCGGCAAATGCGAGTGGTGCCATGCCGGGCAGTACCGGCATTGTGAGAACACCAACTGGCGCACCAACCCGGATGCCATCCGGTATGGCTACACGTCGGCGAAAAAGCCGCCGCACCTCTACGGGGGATTTGCGCAATACGTCTATCTGCCCTGGAACTCAGTGCCGCATCACGTGCCGAAGGGCGTATCCGCCGAGCTTGCCGGCTTGGTGACGCCGATGGCGAACGGAGTCGAGTGGTCGCTGTTCGACGGCGGCGTCGGCTATGACTCCACCGTGCTGATTCAGGGGCCGGGGCAGCAGGGTCTGTCGCAGACAGTGATCTGTAAACAGGCCGGCGCTTCGCTGATCATCGTCACCGGCACCTCCAAGGACGGCGCACGGCTCAAAGTCGCCAAGGAGCTAGGCGCCGACTACGTCATCGACGTGCAGAAGGAGGACCCGCTCCAGCGCATCATGGAGATCACCGGCGGCAAGGGCGTCGATATCTCGCTCGACTGTACGGCCGGCGCCGGGACCATTCCGATCCTGCTCGGCATCGAGGCGCTCAAGCGCAAGGGGGGCACCATCGTCGTGCAAGGCGAGCTGGCGCAGTTTCCGAATTTCCCGCTGGAGAAATTCACGGTGAAGTTCATCACCATGCATTCGGCGCGCGGCCATAGCTACAAGGCCTGCGAGTTGGCGCTGGCGCAGATCGCCTCCAACCGGTTCCCGCTCGAGAAGATCACCACCCATCGGTTCGGGCTCAAAGATGTTGATCTTGCCATCAGGTCGGTCGGCAGCTTGCCCGGCGGAAAGCCCGACGTGATTCACGCCTCCCTGCTGCCGTGGGCATGAGCCTGCCTCGGCGGCGCTGCCAAGGCGGCGGCGCACCGAGGTGGCGGTTTACTGAATTTCAGAACTGTCCCCCAGTCCGGGCCTGCCGTGGTCGCGTCGGCGCAAACGCTCTGCTATAGCGGGGTACCGGCGTCGCACGGGCCACGATAATCAAGGCAACTTGTGACTGAGAAAATCGCAGTCTACACGGCGATCTTCGGCGCCTACGACGATCCCGTTCCGATCCGGCAACCAGATCCGGACGTGGACTATTTGCTTTTTGCCGACGGCACGGTCAAAGCGGCGCCGCCGCCCTGGCAACTGCGCACCGTGCCGGCCGTCTTTGCTGATCCGCAAAGGGACGCAAGACGCCTCAAGACGCTGGCGCATCTCTTTCTGCCGCAAGAATACACCGTATCGGTTTGGGTCGACGGTAACTGCCGGATCGAGCACATCCGGGCGGGCGCAATTCTGCAACTCCTCGGTGAGGCCGATATCGCGGTACCGGCGCATGCCGAGCGCACTTGCATCTTTGCCGAAGGTGAAACCCTGCTGGCGCACGGGCTTTACGACTCGCCGGGGCGCATTGCCCGGCAGATGACCGCGTATCAGATCGCGGGGCTGCCACGCGATTTCGGCCTGCACCACACCAATTTCCTTATCAGGCGGCACAGCACGCCGTCTTGCATCCAGTTTTGCTGCGAATGGTGGCAGCAAATTCACAGCTACTCCAAGCGCGATCAGCTGAGCTTCGATTTTGTGCGCTGGAAACAACCGCAGAGCAAAATCGCAACGCTGCGAATGTCCTATGAGGCCAACGACCTGTTCCGTTGCAGCGGCGTGCACAAGAATCCGCACCGCATCGTCTTTGAGCACCTCGGCGTTGCGGTGCAATCAGCCAACTTGCCGCAATCCTTTCTGGCGGCGGCCTACGACCCGAATTACGAGCAATGGCCCGCGCCGTTTCTATTTCATCTGCGGCGCTTGAACGAGATTGCGGTTGACGACGGCGAGCCGCTCGAAGGCAATCTCTGCTATTTTCACCAGCAAAGCGACTTCGTCCATGCGCCACCCGATCCGCGGCGGGGCGCGCGCCGTGAGACGTTTCTTCGGGCGCTCGCCGGGCGCCGCCGGATGCTCGAGATCGGATTTAATGCCGGGCACTCTGCGCTGCTGGCGCTGACGCACGCAGATGCCGCTGTGACATCGATCGACGATTGCAGCCACGGTTATACCCAGACGGCGGCGACCTATCTGGGCGCTGAATTTCCCGAGCGGTTTCGATTTTTCAAGACTGACTCGCGCCGGCTGCCGATGCTGGCCCGCGAGCTGGAACTGGGCTCGCACGATCTCATACACATCGACGGCGGCCACGCGCCGGACGCTTTCGCCGCCGATATCGCGACCGCTCTGGCCTGCAGCAAGCCGGGAACGCTGGTGCTGGTCGACGACCTCTACGTGCCGGCGATCCGGCAGATCAGCGATCGGCTTATCGCGGATCGGCTGATGGTGCCGTACGGCAACCTCGAAACAGCGGAGTCGGGCGCCTTCCTGACGCTGGAAACAGCCCACCCTCTGAGCTTGGCGGACCGCGATACGCTCGCCAACAGGCTGTTAAATGTTCTGCACATGCCGCGTACGACCGCAGAAACACAGACGCCGTTCTTGTCTGAACTGCTGCAGCGGCTACAGGCCGAGCCGGCGCAGGCGATGCAGTGGGGCAAGTCGGATGACCCCGAAGCCTGGGCGCCGCCCGCAGCAGCTTTGCGGCTCGACGATGAACTGATCATCGCCATCAGGCGCAATGGCTATCATCCGTTCATCATCGTGCGCAACTCACGCGATCCGGCGGAAGCGCGCCTTCTGATATGCCAGACCGAAAACGAGATTGCGGAGTTTACGCGCGAACTGACCGAACGTCGCAGCTTTACCGGAAGCACACTGGCAGGCGCGGTCGTGCGGGTGCTGCATCAGGACATTGCGGGCGCTGCCGACTTGTTCTTCTCCTGGGGCACCAGCGCGGAGCAGCAGCCCGAATGCATCTTTATCGGGCTGCCGCCCGATGTCGACATGCCGACTTATTATCATTACCCGATCTTCGATGTGATGGATCGGCCGTCGGGCGCGAGCGTAGAGCAGCGCGTTCAACAGCTGCACGCGATGTTTTGGGCTTATCACGGCACCAGCGGGAACGACAGGTCGCGGATAGCATTGCTTGAAGCGCTTGCGCTTGCGCTGGCGCGATGGTGGGGCATCAATGATCGCTTCGATGCGGCCGCGGACGTCATTGCCACAGTGATCAAGATCAATCCGGCGTCAGTGCACCTGCGCGCCGCGATCAACGCGTTGGACCTGCGCAGCCGCGCGGCGATGAATGCGGGCGATCGAATTACGCTCCGTGCTGCGGAGTAATGTCGCACTCTGTTCGTGAATCGTTAAGAGCGACAAACCGGCAGGGCGTGGCTCCTGATCGGGCTCGTTGTCTATGCGCTCTATGGCATTCGCCACAGCAAAGCGCAGCATCAAGTCGGTACTTGGAGTTTTGGCGCATGGCCGCGGAGTTTGATGGCCGGCAACTTGACAGCGCTCCGATGTGACAGGGCATATACGTCACTGGCGACTCCACGGCGATAGCGTCGCCGTGCGGACAGCCGTTCGATTAACACGTCGCTTGCCGGATCAGGAAGGTTACATGCAATCAACGACACCAATTTGGCCGGGCGGATGCCGCACGGCCGTCATCATCAGCGTGCTGTTCGAGACGTGGTCGGACAAGAAGTCCCCGAGCTATTTCGCGCGCACCACACCGCTCAAGCCGGGGTTGGTCGATCGCGGCGGCATTCAATGGGGCGAATATGGCGGCAAGGAAGGCGTGTGGCGCCTTATCCGGGTCCTCGATCAATGCAACATGCGCGCCTCGTTCTTTTGCAGCGGCCGCGCGGCGGAACTTTATCCGGACGCGTTCAAGCAGATCAGGCGGTCCGGCCACCTCGTTGAGGGGCACGGTTACGTGCAAGATCAGGCTTTCCTCGAACTGCCGTCGGACCAGCAGAAAGCCACGATCCGCAAGGTGCTCGATCTTCTTGGTGCTGCGGCGGGCGAGCCGCTGGAGGGCTGGGCGACGCCGATCTACGGCTGGGACGAGCACACCTTCGCTCTTCTGGTCGAGGCCGGCATCAAGTGGTACGCCGATGCCCTCGACATAAGCCTGCCGCGCAAGGAGACGACCTCAGCGGGGCCCATCGTGGCGCTGCCGTGGTCCGACTTTGTCGACAACCGGGTGCTGCGCGCCAGTCCGCGCGACTATCACGACGTTTACGTCGACACGTTCGATTATTTGCACAATCACGAGCCGGGCGGTCTCATTAACATCGCCATCCATGCCCATTTCGGCGGCCGCCCGCTCATCGCGGCCCAGTTTCGGAAACTGCTCCAATATTTCGCGAGCTTCAGCGACGTGTGGTTTCCCACGCATCGCGAGCTGGTGCAGTGGTTTCTGCAGCAAAAGGTCGAGCACCTGTCCTATCAGAAACGTTTCTTTGCCGAGTAGTTTGGCATTATTGGTTCACGCCGCCGTCAAGGCGCCGGTCGTGACGAGCAGGCTATTACTCCTTTGGGATATTGGCCCGCTCGACGACCTTGCCCCATCTCTGGCGCTGTACTTCGAGGAACGCTGTGAAATCGGCGGCCGTGCCGATGCGGGTGGCAACGGCGAGGTTGGTGAGCTTTGGCTTGAGCTGTTCGCTGCCGAGCGCTTTCATGATCTCCCGATTGAGCCGATCGACGATCGGCTGCGGCGTGCCCGCGGGCGCGGCAATGCCGGTGAAAGAGACCGAGACGAAACCCGGCACGCCGGCTTCGATCATGGTCGGCAGGTTGGGCGCTTGGGGAATCCGTGTCTCGCTCGTGACCGCGAGGCCTTGGACTGTTCCGTTTCTGATCGCCGGCAGCGCGGGCTCGGGGCTGTCGAAGCTGATCTGAGTTTCACCCTTCATAACCGCCTGCGTGGCCTGGCCGCCGCTCTTGTAGGGGATATGGCGATATCGAGTCCAAGACGCTGCTTGAACATTTCACCGATCAGGTGCAGCGGCGTGCCGATGCCGGCGGAGGAGTAATTCAGTTTGCCTGGATTGTTGCGCGCGTAGGCGATGACGTCTTGCACCGACTTGAAGGCGGAAGCGTTGCTGGCAATCAGGATGTTGGGCGTGGTGCCGACCAGCGCGACGGCGGCGAAAGCCTTGGCTGGATCGTAACCCGCTTGTCTGTACAGCAAGGGAGAAATCACCAGATTGGCCGTGTTGCCGAGCAACAGCGTGTAACCGTCCGCCGCCGCTGCGGCGACATCGCGCGCGCCGATCGTCCCGCCCGCGCCGGGACGGTTTTCGACATAGACCGTCTTGCCAAGGCCTGGAGAAATAGCCGCTGCGATCAGCCGTGCCACCACATCGGCCGGTCCGCCCGGTGCGAACGCCGCGACGAGCTTGATCGGTTTAGCCGGATAATCCGCCGCCGCCGCCCGCGGGGGTGCCCATCATGGTCGAGACCAAGAGGCCGAGCGTTGCGGTGAAGGCTATGATTGTTCGTGAGGGCATCAGCTGTTTTCTCCGAGAGCCATTCAGCGCGTTTCGTAGTGGGGTGGCGACGCCAAGTCCAGGCGTCCAACGCGGTGATACGGGCATGGTGTCCGCGTCTATGCCTGATCCCTCGACCGCGCCGGGAAAGCCAACCGCTTCACCGACGCATGGCCGCATGCTAGGGCGTGATCACTTGAGATTGGATCATGACTGACAGCGCTTTCCGGTTGCCCTATCAGGGGTGAGCGAGCGCATGATGTCAGCGGCATTTCCCAAGCGAAGATTGTCACGCCCTGGCGGGCCAAGACTTATCACCGCGCCGACGGAGGAACGTACCGCCGATGGACTCGATCTTTTTATCAGCAAGTGCTCATGACGCGATTCCGATCTGGTTCGTTACGGCGGCAAGCTACCCCGACGTGCGCAAGATACTTGGTGCCGAGGCGTGCGCCTTCGCCGATGCGGCAGGTTTTGAGCCTAAGGCCGGACGGCACCTTTTGCTGCCCGGTCAGAAGGGCCTCGGCGGCGTGCTGTTCGGCCTGGAAGGCGAGGACGAGACGGCCGACCGGTTTCTGCCCGGCCGCTTGACGCAGCATCTGCCTGACGGCGTCTACCGCTTCGCTAATGAGCCGCACGACGCGCGGCTGGCGTCGCTCGCCTTCGCGCTTGGTCTCTACAGCTTTGGCCGCTACCGCAAGACCAAGGTGCGCGACATCCGTCTCGATCTGCCGCAGCACGTCGATCGCGACGATCTCGATCGCGTCGTCGAAGGCGTGACGTTGGCGCGCGACCTCATCAACACGCCGGCCAACGATCTTGGACCGGCCGAACTTGAAGACGCTGTGCGCAGGCTCGCGGCGCGGCACAACGCCACGATCTCTGCCATCGTCGGCGACGACCTGCTGGCAAAGAATTTTCCGTTGATCCACGCGGTCGGCCGCGCGGCGACCGGCGCACCGCGGTTGATCGACATGACCTGGGGCGATGCCGGCCATCCGCGCGTCACACTGGTCGGCAAGGGTGTTTGTTTCGATACTGGCGGCCTCGACATCAAGCCCGACTCGTCGATGCTCAACATGAAGAAGGACATGGGCGGCGCGGCGACCGCGCTGGCGCTGGCGCACATGATCATGGCGCGCGGGCTCAAAGTGCGGCTGCGCGTGCTCATTCCCGCAGTGGAAAATTCGATCGCGGGAGGCAGCTTCCGGCCGCGCGACGTCTACACGTCGCGCAAGGGCATTACGGTCGAGATCGGCAACACCGATGCCGAAGGCCGTCTTGTTCTCGCCGACGCGCTGGCGCTCGCCGACGAGGAGCAGCCCGAACTCATCGCCGATTTTGCCACGCTGACCGGCGCTGCGCGTGTCGCGCTCGGCCCCGACGTGCCGCCGTTCTTCACCGATGACGACGCGCTGGCCGACGCGCTGATGAAATGCTCGGCCGCGGAGAACGATCCGCTATGGCGGCTGCCGTTATGGCGGCCCTATGAGGCGATGCTGGAGTCCAAAGTCGCCGACACCAACAATATCGGCGGCGGCCAGGGCGGCGCCATCACGGCGGCCTTGTTCATGCGCAAATTCGTCACCGTCAAGTCGTGGCTGCATTTCGATGTATTTGCCTGGACGCCGTCGGCCAAGCCCGGCCGGCCGGAGGGCGGCGAGTGCCAGTCGGCGCGGGCGCTCTACGCGCTGCTCGCTGCGCGCTACGGCTGATCGGCTCGCGCGATGCCCGCCTTCGATCCGCGCGTCACGCCGGCTCGGCCCGATCTCGCGGCCCACTATCTTGAAGGCAGAGTGAACGCCGCGCCGTTTGTCGAAGGGCGCGTTTTTGAAGTCGTCGAGCCGCTGACGCCGTTGCGTAGTGCGCCGCGACCTGACGCGCCGCTGCTGACCGAGGTGCTCAAGGGCGAGCGCGTCACGATCTACGATACGGATGGCGAGGGCTGGGCCTGGGGTCAGCTTGCCGCCGACGGCTATGTCGGCTGGATGCCCGAGAGCGGGCTTGGTCCGCGCGGGGCGCCGGCGACGCACAGAGTCGCGGCGTTGCGCACGCTGGTCTTTCCCGGCCCGTCGACCAGGCTGCCGCCCCTCGCGGGGTTGCCGCTCGGCGCCACGCTCGCTGTCGCACGCATCGAGGATCGTCTGGCGGTCACGCCAACCGGCGGCTATGTGCCGGCGGCGCATCTGCGGCCGATTGACGAATTTGAATCGGATTTCGTTGCCGTCGCCGAACGCTTTGCTGGCGCGCCGTATCTGTGGGGCGGCAAGACCGTGCTTGGGCTCGACTGTTCGGGTCTGGTCCAGGTGGCGCTGACCGCCTGCGGCATCGCCTGTCCGAGGGACAGCGACATGCAGGAAGCGGCCCTCGGTGCGCCAGTCGTGCCCGCTCCCGATTACGACAACCTGCAGCGCGGCGATCTGTTGTTCTGGATGGGCCATGTCGCCATCGTGCGCGCCCGCGACAGCCTCATTCATGCCAATGCGTTTCACATGGCGGTTGCCATTGAGCCGGTCACCCAGGCGATCGCGCGGATCCGCGAAGCCGGAATCGAGACGACCGGCGTGCGGCGGATCAGAGGCTGACGGACAAAGTCTGGTACACCGCGGCCTGACGGTGGCGTCAGCCCGGCGCGTGCTTTAGTCTTGCGTCACGAGATAACGCGCCATCGTTTGGAGCAGCCGCGATGAGCACCGCCGATACGGGGTCGACACCGCATTCAAGCGTTCCGCCGGTTCATTCGCGGGCGCATCACTTGAGTTTCTGGATCAGGGAGCTGCCGTTCAGCATCGTCCTGATCCTGACGTTGCTCGGCGTCGCCTATATCAGTTTTTCCAAGAAGCCGATCACCGGTTACTGGGAAATTCTCGCGCCACTGATCGCGCTGGTCTGCGTCGGCTATGGATGGCACGGCGCGCCGGATACGCGCGCGCGGCTATGGCTGATTGCCAAACAGGTGTTGCATTGGCTCGCCTTTCTCGTCGTGATGAACATCATACTGTTGGAGAGTGTGCAGCGCCTTTTCACCGCGGGCACCACCGGGCTGACCATCTTCACGCTGTTGGCGCTCGGCACCTTTACGGCTGGCGTTCAGGTGTTGTCGTGGCAGGTATGCCTGCTCGGCCTGATCATGGCGCTCGGCATTCCGGCGATCGCCTGGGTTGAGAATTCGGCGTTTATCTTCGTGCTGCTGGCCGCCGTAATCTTGGGAATCGGCGCGGTGGTGTGGTGGCACTTCCGCAGCTGGCGCAGCCAGTCGGCATAAATCTCACACTTGGCCGCGACGATGCGGCGTGTCCGGATGAGAATGATCGTGAGCGGCGTAGTGCTGGCGCAGGAGATCGCGGCCGTAATCGTTGCCGTTCGGCGTGCGCACCACGGTGTGAATGTGATCGCGCGTCGGCTCTGAATTGTCCCAGATGATGCCCGGCAGATGATCGAACTCGATCAGGATCACCGGGCTGTAGATGCGATAATAGAACGGCTCGTTGCCATCGAAGCCGCCGATCCAACCGAAAAATGTCTGCGACAAGTGCCGCACGATCTCGGCCATGCGGACCTCGGCATGCCCAGGACGAATGCGGCCGGCGTAAATCCCGATGAGCTTGCGCAATAGCTCGCGCTGGGGCGCTGTCAGTGCGTCGTAGCAAATCCCTGTGCGCGGCAAGTCGAGGTTATCTATCTGCGCGGTGGTGACCACGTCGCGCGGAATTTTTTCGCCGATGATAGCGGCGTTGCGCTGGTCGGCAGACAGCGACGCCATCAATGCAACACCGAGCGCTTCCTCCTCGCGAAACACCGTCGTGCCGGCATATTTGCCTGATCGCGCCAACACCGGCTCCGAGCCGCGGAAATCGGGAGTCATCGTCAGCTGGTCGCCGAGGATGAAACAGTTGACGATCAAATGATGGCCGTCGATCTGCCAGCCCCAGGGCTTCGATGGCTCGGTCGATGATGGCTCGCCGAACAGGCTGATCCAATAGAACCACTCGTTGAACTCGTTGATGTAGCCGGTGATCTCGCCCGCATGTTCGTTCAGTCGCATCACGTCGCGCGCGCCCTCATAGCCGGCGACGCTCATGCTTGAGCGCAGAATATTCAGGGCGGCCTCGCGCTGCGGACTGCCGAGATCGCGCAGCAGGAGGCCGTGGCGCTGGATGAACGGATGCATGTTGTGCCAGGCGCGCCACTGGATGCTGTCGATGCCGAAGCTGACGGCTTTGCGCTGCTCTGGCATCAACAACGCGGCAAATGCCAGCGCCGCGTCGACGATCGGCTGCACCGAAATGCCGGTCTTGACGATCGGGAACAGGCCGGATAGCGCCGCGCCGCCCGGTGCGGTGATGCCTTTATAGTCCTCGGCAAGACCCTTCTGAGCGCGCGCCATGGCGTTGCGCACCGCGGTACGGCCCGGATCGGGAAAGGTTTCCGGATCGACAAATCGGGTCGCATCGGCGAGCGGCGGCCGAAATTTTCGGGCGGTGAGACCGTCCATGCGTCCGTCCTGTGCGTTGCAAGCGAGGACTCGGCAATGCTGCACGAGCGACCGCGAGCTGGCAAGCGCTCACGCCGCCGTGCCAGAGTGGTCCGGATGCCGCCCAGCGCGCTGCGGCAGTACGAGCAGGCAAACGATGATGAATGCCGCGATCACTGCTGAGGCGATTGGCCGGCTCAAGGCGAGGCCACCGTCGCTCAACGGTTTGTCGAGAAAATCGCCAACCGTGGCGCCGAGCGGTCGCGTCAGGATGAAGGCGGCCCAGAACAGAAACACCCGCGAAATGCGGGTGAAGAAATACGCGGCGGCAAGCGCCGCCAGTCCGGCGCCGAACACCATGGCGCCGCCGCCATAGCCGAGGCCGGTATCGTCCGCCGCCCAGTCGCCGAGCGCGGTGCCCAATGTCTGCGAGAATGTGATCGCCAGCCAATAAAACACTTCGACCTTCGGCGTGCTGACCGTCGCCACTGAGATCGAGCCGAGTGTCCAATACCAGAAGGCGAGCACGGCGATCAGGCAGGCGAGCAACAGCGACGAGCCGCCCGCGTAGCCGATGCCGAGCGAGCGGTCGGCAAAATCCGCCATCGTGGTGCCGGCTGTGGTCGAGGCGACGATCGTCGCCCAGTAGAGCAGGGGACGAAACCGGTCCGCGGCGATCTGAAAGATGACGAGAATGACGAACAGTGAGAGGAATATCGCGGTGCCGATCAGATAGCCCCAGTTCAGCGTCATGGTGACGCTGTCGCCGCCGGTTTCGCCGAGCGTCGTGGCGGCAATTTTCAAAATCCAGAACACTATCGTCACTTCTGGAACTTTTGTCAGGGCGGATTCGGCAGTGTCGATCATTGGCCTCTCGGGAAGTTGGAAGATTGATAATGTGTGCCGCGGCGTTCATTATACAATATGTGCGTCGGGGGTAGCATTCATGAACATCGCAGGCGGATGAACACCGCAGCATTGAATCGGCTCGCCGGACTGGCCGCCGCGGCTGCGGTCGGCTTGGTATTTCTGATGACACCGCTCGCCTCGGCTGTCGCAGGCCCTCCCTACATGACCGACGACCCGGAGCCGACCGACACCGGGCATTTTGAGATTTACACGTTCACCCAGGGCATGACAGCGCAAGGCGGCACGAGCGGTCAGAGCGGCATCGACTTTAACTACGGTGCCGCGCCGAACCTGCAGCTCACCGCCACCGTTCCCATGGATTATGACGCCCCCTCGGGCGCAGCCGCGGTGACCGGTCTCGGCAACGTCGAGCTTGCCGCCAAGTACCGCTTTCTGACCCAGCAAAACTTTGGCGTGGACGTTGCGGTTTTTCCCAGGGTGTTTTTGCCGAGCGCGTCAGTAAATGTCGGTGACCAGCATGCGTCGCTGCTGCTGCCGGTGTGGCTGGAAAAGGATTGGGGGAATTGGTCGGCGTTCGGCGGCGGCGGCTGTGAACTCAACCGGGGCGGGGGCTCAAGGAATTTCTGTGAAGCCGGATTCGCCGTCACCGATCAGATTCGAAAGGACCTGCAGCTCGGCGTGGAGATATTCCATCAGACGGCCGAAACGATCGGAGGTCAGGACACGACGTCTGTTGGCACCGGCATACGCTACGACCTCAACGAGCATTTCCATCTGCTCGGCTATATCGGCCGCGGTATTGAGAATGCGAGCGAAACCGACCGGCTGAACTGGTATACGTCGGTTCTTTTCACGTTTTAGGAGGAGATGGCATTCCGCCGAAACGCCATCTCGTCCTGTCTATTGTTGGATCGCCGACCCGCTATGCCGCCTTCATCGTCGCGGCAGCGGGCGCAAGCGCAAGCCCGCGCCACGAGCAAATCTCGCGGCCCTTGAATATCGCCCCGGCCAGCAACGCGTAGCTTAAGAGTCCGTCACCGATCAAAAACAGCACAATGACTGTGTCGGAGCTTGTTACGGTGCCGATACCATCCCACGCGCCATGCAACGCAGCGGCGCTGAACCAGCCGACCAGCAAGAGGAGCGGGGCCATTCGCGGCTTCAACACCGACAGACCGATGAAATATCCGAACAGGCCCGCCCAAGCGGAATGTTCGGTCATTTCGGGCAGGCCGCGCGCCAACAGCAGCACCAATCCATTGAATGCCTGGGCGCCCGGGACCGTTCCCTGGCTCATGACCTTGGGCACATATTGAAAGAGCGTTTCATTGACAAAAAAGCCGGCCCCCGAGGCCACGCCCATAACGATGCCGTCGAGCGGATCGTTCAGTGCGATGCGCCGTCGCAGGAATGCAAGCAGCCCGCTGGTGTGGCCCTTGGTGTGGCGGCTGAAGAAACCCAGTACCAAGCCGAGCAGCACCATCCCAAACAGCGGCAAAGATTTGAAGCTTTCTTCACAGAGTCCGGTGCCGAAGAAATATCCGGCGAGATTGGCTCCGGCGTTGTTGGATTTCTGGAGCGCCGTGCCTGGGATCACTTCATAGAAAAAAGTGTACCAGGCATGCCATACCGGCGAGCCCAGAAGCAGGAACGTGCACAGTGCCACCACCGCCAGCACCCAGCCGCGCTTGGCGGGGCCGCACATCTGATTGATGACGTAGCAAACGATAAAGGAGATGTAGACGCCGATGATCGAGAAAACCTGCCAAGCCACGTTGATCTCGGCCGGTGCCGGTTTGCCGTCGAGCGTCAGCTTGGGCCACGGAAACGGCACCAGGAAGAGTGCTATTCCGGCTACGAGCGTCACGAAAATCGGCAGCAGGTGCTCGCGCGACCACGTGGAACGGCCGCCGACGAGCGGGAAAACCGCGCTTTTCGACAGCTTGAAAGGCGCCTGCTCCGGCGCAACAGGTTGTTCGTTCGCCATTGAAATTCCCCCAGAGTTCCACGTTGGAACCAGCCAAAGCCACCGCAACAAGTTTGCTGGAGTTTTCGCGAAAATGCAACGATCCAGCGAGGGCGCGGATTTAGACCTTTCTGTTGTGCGCGTTCCACTCCCGTTCCAGATTGCCGATCAGCGCCGGACTGTAATGGCAATAGGCTTGGTCGCGCGCGTAGGCGGAGAAGTATTGGCGAAATAGATCGAGCGGCTCCTCGCCGATGCGAATGGCGCGGCGGTTCGAGGTGGCGCTCACCGCGCCCGCACTGGTCAGACGTTCAACCACATGATCGAGCGCGCGATCCATGTCCGCGGGCGCCGCGATCTCGTCGCACATCAGGCGGCCTTCGGGACTGTCGCATTCGAGCCGGCGCTCGTACTGAATGGCCTGGCGTGCGATGCGGTCGCCGGTGAAGCGCGGCATGCGCAAGTTCGCAGCACCGGGAATGATGCCTTCCTTACGCGCCGGCAGGGTCATGAACGCATTGCTGGCGGCAAGCACATAGTCCATCGTCAGCAGAATCTGGCAGTGGCCGCCGATAGCGAAGCCGTCGAGCGCCGCGATCCACGGCTTCTCAAAGCCGGTGCCGTGCACGTCGTCCGGGATGGCCTCGGGCCGCGCTACGCCGCGGAAGAATTTGTGCACGAAGCCAAGGTCGCGCTTGAGGAACCAGACAAACGGGATTTTGCCCCGATAGAGTTGCGTCAGATTGATGCCCGCGCCGAATAGGCGGCGGTCGGCGTATTTGGGATGATCGACAGCGCCGCCGCGCAGCACCGCAACGTCGCTTCCCGGATCCAGAATGGCGAGATCGACGGCGATCTCCATGGCGTCGAGCGTCGAATCGTCTTCGGCGTTGAGAAAACGCGGGTTCTTTGCGGTCAAGAACGTTGCCTTGCCGCGGCGCTCGACCAGCGCGGGGCCGAGATCGAGGCGGCCATCGGTTTCGAATTTTTTCAGAAGCTCGGCGCTCTCCGGCCGCGGCAGCAACATGGCGTGGCAAAGATGACGTCCGGCGGTTTCGCTGGCGAGAACATGGGCGAGAAAGATGCCCTGGTCGATTTCGACGCCGTCCTTGTCGCGTTGCAGAAGCTCTGCCTCGGCCGCGACCTGCGCGGCGGTCGGGGTCAGACCGGGCACGGCTGTGGCCGCGGCAAATACCAAATCTTCCAGACGAATGAACTGCGAGCGGTTGCGGGTCAATTTGTCGTAAAGCGCCTCGGCATGCACGGCGAGAAAACGCTCACGTTGCTCGCGGGCGGTACCGAGAATAAGTTGCGCTGCGGCTGCTTCGGCGCGGTTGCGCTTTGTTTTGGCGGCCAGGCGCCGCACAAGGTCGCTGCTGAGCTGCCAGAATTCCGGATAGCCGCGGGGTTGGTCGTCGTCGAAGCCTTGCCCGTCCGGTACGGCCGCGATCCAATCGACGACAGCCGACTCGTCGAGGCCGGCTGTGCGCAGGCAATGTGCGGCCGCGTCGGCGTCGATGCTCATCGTGCTGTCCCCATTGAAGGCTTTCAAGTTTTGCCGCGCCGGTCGACAACGCGCTTGGCCTTGCCCTGCGAGCGTTCAATCGTTCCCGGCTCTAAAACGCGCACCGTCGCGGTGATGCCCACATAGGCCTTGATCAGGTGCTGGGCCTTCTCGGCGAGCGCGTTAATTTCCTCATCGTTCAATGTGCCGGCCAGTTCCGGCCGCGTCTCGACCAGAACGTCAATTTCGTCGAGCGTGTGCGGCCGCCGCACTTCGAGCAGATAATGCGGCGCCAGCTGTGACTCGCGGCCCAGCACCGACTCGATCTGCGAAGGAAACACGTTGATGCCGCGAATGATCAGCATGTCATCGGAGCGCCCCTTGATGCGTTCGATGCGGCGCATCGGCCTCGTTCCGGGCGGCAGAAGCCGCGTCAGGTCGCGGGTGCGATACCGGATCACCGGCATTGCTTCCTTGGTGAGCGAGGTGAGAACCAGCTCGCCCGGCTCGCCGTCCGGCACGGGGCGTCCGCTTTCGGGATCGATGATTTCCGGAAAGAAATGATCTTCCCAGATCGTCAGGCCGTCGCGGCTGTCCGGACATTCCTGCGCCACGCCGGGACCGATCAGTTCCGACAGGCCGTAATGATCGAGCGCCTGCAAGCCCATGCGGCGCTCGATTTCCGCGCGCATGCTGTCGGTCCAGGGCTCGGCACCGAACATGCCGATGCGCAGGCTGCTGTCGCTTGGCTTGAAACCCTGCCGCTCGAATTCGTCGGCGATAGCAAGCATGTAGGACGGTGTGACAACGATAATGTCGGGCTTGAAATCGATGATGAGCTGTACCTGCCGTTCGGTAAAGCCGCCGCCGACCGGGATCACTGCGGCGCCGAGATACTCGGCGCCGTAATGGAAGCCCAGCCCGCCGGTGAACAGGCCATATCCGTAGGCGACGTGAACCTTGTCGGTGGAGCGGCCGCCGGCGGCGCGGATCGAGCGCGCCATGAGCTGCGACCAGGTGTCGATATCGCCGCGCGTGTAGCCGACAACCGTCGACTTACCGGTCGTGCCGCTCGATGCGTGGACGCGCACGATATCCGCCATCGGCACCGCGAACATGCCGAACGGATAATTCTGCCGCAGGTCTTCCTTGCCGGTGAATGGGAATTTGGCGAGATCGGACAGTTCTTTCAGGTCGCCGGGTTTTACGCCGGCGGCGTCGAATTTTTGCCGGTAGTGCGGAATGCGTTCATAGGCAAGCTGCAGTGTCTGCTTCAACCGTTCGAGCTGTAATGCGCGCAAGGTCCCATGGCTTGCCGTTTCGATCGGTTCGAGTTCGTCGCGGACGCTCATCTAGGGCCTGCCTTGGGCGGAGAAGCCCGATCATAGCGGCCGCGAGCGGCAAATTCGACACCCCCGCGATCCGCGCGGCGTGTAAAGTGCCGCGATGGCGCGTATAGCGCGATGGCGTGTTGGCGGACGGCGCGTTGCGCACTACATTTCAACCTGATCGACCGGTCGGGCCGCTCGGCGGCGCATTGAAGGGAGTCGCACCATGAAAGTCACCGCGCGCGGCATCGGCGCTTGCATGCTGCTGCTGCTCGGCTTGGCGCTTGTGTCACCGGCGTCGGCGCAGTCCGCGGCCAAGTCGCTCAAGCAGCAAATCGTCGGTCACTGGCAACTCGTGTCGGTGACGGTCAACAGTGGAGCGCCCTACGGCGCAGCGCCGCAAGGTTCGATGTTTCTCGATGCTGGCGGCCATGTGTCTGTCATCGTCATCAGCGATGGCGGGGCCAGGAATATTTCGTATTTTGGCACCTACACGGTTGACGATGCCGACAAGTCAGTGAGCGTTCGCGTGGATGGCAGCAGCGGGGGCACCGGCGACGCGAGCGGTCGCACGTTCAAGCGGTTCGTGCAGTTACAGGGCGATGAAATGATCGTGGCGAACGCGACGCCCGCGGGCGGGCCCGGCCCCGTGAAGCTGATCTGGAAGCTGGCAAACTAAGCGGTCCGATTCCAACGTTCACATCCAGGAACGCCTCTCGCCGCCAGTTGCGCGTTGCAGTTCGCCTATTGCGCGTTTGGGGCTATCAGTCCACCGCCAGCAGGGGTCTGCGGCGAAGTCGCCGGCCCAGGCGCAGTTGCAGACTGCGTGCCCGAGCCTTTGCAGCCGCCTGACACGAAGCTGAGCAGCGGATTGAATTCGGCCGCCGTCAGGTAGGCCGCGAATGTCCCACCCGGAAATTGCTGGGTATTGCCGAGCCGCTGGGGACCAGGAGGCGAACCCGACGTTACCGCGACCAGCACGTTCTTCCCGTCCCCTTCAGTGCCGTTCAAGTTCGTCACCCAGGCGCCGCCGCTCATGCCATGGGTGGCGTCAGTGATCGGTCCCCATTGCACCGCCAGGTTCGACAGCGACCAAGACCCCAGCGGGATCGCATCGGCAAAAAACAACACGCCTCCAACCCGTTGAACGATGTCGCCGCCCAGAATGTCAGCCGGATATCCGATCCTCCAGGCAAACTTGAACTTGCCCTTCCAGTCGAGCTGATAAGGCATGACGCCGGTCGGGCTCTGGTGGTCGACCAGGATCATCGAGAAATCGTGCTGCATGGCGGCCGCAAACGCGGCCGTCTGCTGCTGCCCAGACATTGACGTGTAATTGGGCGGCAGCGTCCACAGCGGATTGGCGGCGGCGCAGACGATCTTGAACGGGGTGCCTTGATTGTTCTGGTACTGCAGCCAGAACGTGCCTTTGGTCGGATCGGGCCACGGTCCGGTGGGATTGGTTTCGAGGTCCTTGATGCAGTGGCCGGCGGTGAGCAGCACCTGCGGTGCAATGAATTGCGCGGTGCAGCCCGACAGCAGTCCCGGCTGCTTCTGGGTCGGCGTCGGAACAAGTAGCAGGCCGGCCCATTTAAACGGCGCCTGGCTGGGGTTGCCGCTGGTCGCTTCGCCACTGGCGACCTGCGGGACGATGACCCCTTGGGCGCGGACGCCGGCCGCGCCAACCACAATCGCGATCAATGAAAGTGCAATGCAAGCGACGCGCATTCTTGCCCCCAATGAGTTCGCTTGGGCGACTTAACATCAGCCGCGAACGGCGGGCAAGCACTGCGCGATTGCGACAGCGGCAGGTAGCCACCCGGCGAAAATCGCCGCGGCCGCCCGCCCGGACTAATGTGTCGCCGCCTTAAGCCCCAGCGTCTTGGCCAGCCCCGCCAGCGTGACGCGCTGTTCCTGGATCGCGGTGGCGAATTCGGCCGGACTGCGCAGCGATACGATCTGACCGGTGGTGGCGAGCTTCTTGGCGATGTCGGGATTGGCGGCGGCAACTTTGCGGAAATCCGCTGCAATGCGATTGCGCAACTCCTCGGGCATGCCGGGCGGACCGAACACGCCGCCTATGCTTTCAAACGTCAAGTCCGGATAGCCGGCTTCGATCGCTGTCGGTACGCTGGGCTGGCTGGGGGCACGCTGCTTGCTGGTCACCACCAGGATCTTGAGGCGTCCGGCATTCGCCAGCGGCTGCGGCACGGCGAGCGACGTCGACAGCACCTGGATGCGGCCGGCCAACAGATCGCTCGGCGCCTGCATGATGTCGCGGTACGGCACCTCGGCGACCTGCAGGCCCTGTTTCTTGAAGAAGCCGAACAGCAAAAAATCCGAGATGCCGTTTGCCGCCGCGGCGTTGAGCTTGCCCGGCTCCGACCGCGCCAGCGCCACCAGCTGACTGACCGTATCGATTTTCAGCGAGGCCGGTACTGATACTGCAAGCACGACGACCGAGGTGCTGACGACGGGATTCATGTTGGGCGATGGATCGAACGGCAGTGTATCGTGCATATAGGGCAGGGCGGTGAATGCGCCGGCCGGGCCGAACCAGAGAACATGATCGTCCTTGGCCTGAGCAAAGGCGCTGAGCGAGACCAGTCCGTCGCCGCCCGGCCGGTTCTCCACGATCACCGGCTTGCCCCAAAGCTTGCTCAGCCCGTCGGCGAACAAGCGCGACGCCGTATCGGTGGCGCTGCCGGCGCCGTAAGGCAGGATAAAGCGCACGGTGCGCGACGGATAAGTCGATTGCGCCGCCGCACTGCCGATGTGCACCAAGCCCAGCATGGCTACCGCGGCGAGCGCTATGAGCCATCGCATTGCAATCCTCCCTGCCTGGATCAGTTCTGTCCGTTAGACTAGCATTCCCCGCCAAGCAAAACATCTCATGGCCTGCTGATCGCGAGCTACACGGGGAGGCTGCTATGAAACACAGCACCGATCGCATTTTGACCACGCATGCCGGAAGCCTGTCGCGGCCGGCCGACTTGATCGCCCTGGGCAAGTCCATCGCCATCGGCGAGGCCAAAGCAGACGACGGCGCGTATGCGCAGGTGCTGGCCGCGTCGGTCGCCGATGTGGTGAAGAAGCAGCGCTCGCTCGGCGTCGATATTCCGGACGACGGCGAGTTCGGCAAGCCGGTGGCCGGTTCGTACGATTACGGCGCATGGTGGAATTACGCCTTCGCGCGCATGTCGGGCTTTTCGCCGGCCGGCAGCGCCGCCGCCGCGGCGCACGAAACCCAGCATAAGAAGTCGAGCGTCGCCGATCTGGCGTTGACCTCGTTCGCCAACCGCCGCGACTGGCAGAAATTCGGCGAGTTCTATCTCGATCCGGAATCGAGCGGCAGCCTGATGGGCAGCGCGGCGCGCCGACCGGTGGGGCGGCCTGCCTGTACCGGACCGCTCAAATATACCGGCCATGCGGCGCTCGCGGCCGACATCGACAATCTGAAAAAGGCGCTGGCCGCGACCGGCGCCGAAGAAGGCTTCATGTGCTCTATCGGCCCGGGCAGCTTCGCGCGCGGTGTCGACCTTTATTACAAGACCGAGGAGGAGTTTCTGTTCGCCGCGGCCGATGCGATGCGCGACGAATACAAGGCGATCGTCGATGCCGGGATCGTGCTGCAGATCGACGATCCGAGCCTGCCGGACAACTGGGACATGATCAACCCGGAGCCGCCGCTCAAGGAATTCAAGAAATTCGAGCAGGTGCGCATGGAGGCGCTCAATCATGCGCTGCGCGGGTTGCCGGCGGACCGGATCCGCTTTCACATCTGCTGGGGCAGCTGGCACGGCCCGCACACGACCGACATTCCGCTCGCGGACATTGTCGACCTGGTGTTGAGCGTCAATGCCGGCGCCTATTCGGTCGAGGCAGGCAATGTCCGGCACGAGCACGAATGGCGCGTCTGGGAGCGTGTCAAACTGCCCGACGGCAAAATGCTCATCCCGGGGGTCGTCAGCCACGCCACCAATATCGTCGAGCACCCGCAGGTGGTCGCTGACCGCATCGTGCGGTACGCCAAAGTCGTCGGCCGCGAGAACGTCGTCGCCGGCACGGATTGCGGTCTCGGCGGCCGCATTCATCCGCAGATCGCCTGGGCGAAGCTTGAAGTGCTGGCGGAGGGAGCGCGGTTGGCGAGCCGAGAGCTGTGGCGGTAGGATAAAGCGCGCGCGGTGGCGGGTGCCGGAGGTGCGTGCGCCGGCGCTTGGTAAACGGATCTCTAATTCGCCGCGCGAGCCGCCCGGTGCGACAGCCGGGTACAGTATGCGTTTAGGCATGTAATAAGACTTTGCCCTTATGGATGACGCGATTTCGCGGAATCCGACCGATGCGCCCTACAATCGAATTGCTGCGCGCGCAGGAGACTGCGCAGGGAACGCGTGTCGCCGTCCCGGGCTCGCGACGCGATCCGTTCGACTTCGCGCGGCAAGCTGTCGTCGGATCGTTTGTTCTGATTTCAGTCACGTTCTTTTATGCGGCGATATCGCGATCGGTGAGCGACCATTTCTGGATGGACGAGGTGCTCGCGGTCACTGCCGCCCGCGAACCGACGCTGTCGGGTGTGTGGCAGGCGATCTGGAGTGGAACCGATTTCTCACCGCCGACCTATCATTTCTTGCTCCACGGCCTGACTAATGCGGTCGGCGCGGACAGCCGCCTGTTGTGGCGCCTGCCGTCGATCCTTTCGATCTATGGCGCGGCGGTTTGCATGTATCTGTTTCACCTCAGGTCGCAATTGAGCCAGCCCGCGGCGGTGCTCAGCTTCAGCATCGTGCTCGGCTTCGACCTGTTCGACTACGCCATCCAGGTCCGCGAATATGCGATGCTCGTCTTCGGCCTCGCGGCCGCGCTTCTGCTCTGGTCCGAGATCGGGGATACACGCAGCGGAAAGAGCAAAGCCTTCGGTCTATGGCTCGTGCTTTCGGCCTGCCTGTGCATCCATTTTTATGGTTTTATCGAAGTTGCGGCAGTCGGCGCGGCCGAACTCATCTATTCAATCGGGCGAAAACGAATAAGGATTGCGGTATGGGTTGCGCTGTTGCTGACCCTGCCGATCGAGGCCGCGCTTTTTCCGCTGGCCCGCCATCTTGCGATGTTCAACAACGGCGACAACATCGCGCTATCCTATTACGCCAAGCCGAGCTTGGACGCGTTCTTCGTTGCCACCTACGAGGTCGTCGAAGGCGGCAGCACGGGGGCCGCGTTCCTGCTTGTGGTCCTCGTGTTGGTTTGCGCCGCGCTGCTTGGCGGACGCGTCGAAGGGCGCGCGGCGTCCGCGCAATCCGTCCGAGGTGGGGTTGTCGGAAGCCTCAAACTTAGAATCGTTTTGATCGCGCTTTGCCTTTTGCCGCCAACGGCCTTTGCATTTTCGGTCTTCGTGACGAAGTCCTTCAGCGCCCGCTATATGGCGGTTGGGGCACTCATTCCGGCCATCGCTGTTCCCTGGGTGCTCGACATGCTGCCGTGGCGGCGCGCGACCACTGTGGCTATCGTGCCGCTGGTTGCGGCCATGCTCGTTCTGCGCGCGCAAGCCCCGCATCCAATCGCGCAGGCCATGGCGGTCCTGACCAAAGCCGCGCCGCCGCTTCCCATCATTGTCGGAGAAGGCTTGCTCTACATCGAACTCATGGAAGCGGTCGATCCCGGCACGCGCGCGAAGCTCGTCTACCTCACGCGGCCCGCCGGCGCGATCAGTCCCGATCCGACGAATGAGAACGAAGTCATCCGCCTCGCCGGCCTCAATCCGGAATATCGCGTGCGGGACGAGGCTGCGTTTCTCGCGACGCACGAGCGCTTTTATGTGCTGTCGCGTCCGCACATGTCGACCGATACAACCACGCCGTCGCTCGTCGCAAAGGGCTTGTTGAAAAATCCGCTGGACGCCGAACACGGCGTTTTGCTGTTCCTGTCCTCGGCCCCGGCGCAAGCTCCTCAAGGCGGAGGCAGACAATGAGTTCGACGCGATTGGCGGGGACAGCCAGACCGCAGGGAGGCATATTCGATTATCTGGCGATCGCCCGCCTCGATCACAGCACCAAACATGTCTTCATCGTTCCAGGTATCATCCTGGCCTATCTGCTGCGCGGGGTGCATTCGCCCTCGCCAGTGACTTCGATCGTTCTCGGCCTGCTCACGGCAGTGTGCGCCTCGTCGGCCAACTATGTCATCAACGAATGGCTCGATCGCGACTTCGACAGGTTCCATCCGACCAAATCGCGTCGCGCATCGGTGCAACATGAGCTGCGCGGCGAGATCGTCGTGCTGGAATGGGCGGGTTTTCTCGTCGCAGCGTTGGCCTGCGCCGTGCTCGACAGCAGGACGATGTATTTCATCGCCACCGTGTTCGTGCTGCAAGGCATCCTCTACAACGTCGCTCCGCTGCGGACGAAGAACGTGGCTTTCCTCGATGTGATTTCGGAATCGATTAACAATCCGCTGCGGCTCATCATCGGTTGGGTCATGATCGATCCGACGACGCTGCCGCCCGGTTCGCTGATCCTAATGTATTGGAGCGGCGGTGCGTTCCTCATGGCGGCAAAGCGTCTTTCCGAATTTCGCGAGATCGGCGCGGCCCACGGTAAGGAATTGCTGGCGCGCTATAGGGCGAGCTTTGCTTTCTATTCGGAAATCTCTCTTACAATCTCTTGTTTCGTCTACGCGCTATTTGCAGTCTTTTTTCTTGCGGTCTTCCTGATCAAATACCGGATCGAATATCTGCTCACCGTGCCGGTCGTCATCGCGCTATTTGCGTACTACATGATAATGGCGATGACGCCGGGTTCGTCCGCCCAAAAGCCGGAAAAGCTGTTTCGGGAACGTGGCTTGGTCATGTTGGTGGTCTTGCTCGCCGCAACATTCCTGCTGGCGACGTTCGTCGACGTGCCGATGTTCGACGCGCTCGCGGGGCAACGTTACATCGGCATCCAATGATTTCTCGTCGCGCCGCTGGAACTTTCGACTGGGCCGGCGTCCGTCTCGTCGCGTTCGATGTGGACGGCACGCTTTACAGTCAACCTAGGCTTCGTTTGCGGATCGCGCGCGAGATGCTCATCGATGCTGTGATGCGTCAGTCGCTGGAGGCGGTGACGATAGTTCGCGCCTATCGCCAAATTCGCGAGCGGATGGCAGAGCGCGAGGTCGCCGATTACGAAGGCGCGCTTATTCTGGAAACAGCGCGTGCCGCGCGGCAGTTGCCAGAACGGGTGCGCGGAATTGTCGGCGAGTGGATGGAGCGGCGGCCGCTCCGCCATCTCGCAGCCTGTCGTTACCCTGGGGTTTTGGAACTATTCGCCGGGTTGCGCGGAAACGGCAAAGTGATCGGAATTTTTTCCGATTATCCGGCACAAGCGAAGCTCGAGGCGCTCGGACTTCGTGCCGACTATATCGTCTCTGCGGCTGACAGCGGCGTTGGCATTCTCAAGCCAAATTCGCGCGGATTGGAGGTCTTGATGGCTGCGGCCGGCGCCACCGCGCGCCAGACAGTGCTGATTGGGGACCGCGCAGACCGGGACGGAGCCGCGGCGGGCCGGATCGGCGTCCGCTCGCTGATCAGGTCGGCAAGTGCCAGCGAGGGCTGGCAGACCTTTGCCAGCTTCGATGACGCGATCTTCCGCGTATTTTTGAAGCGACCGATGATGGGTCCGTCGCCGTCGGTCGTGAACGCGCCATCCTGAGCCGCCGGCGCGACCGCGCGTCGCCCTATTCGGACGCCTTGCTGACGGCAATACGCGCCGCATCGATGACCTTGCGCATCTGCGGCGTCGGATCGCCGAGCGTGACGAGCGTAAGATGCTGTTCGACCGTGCGGTCGGTTTTCAGCTCGCGCACATTCGCGCTTTCGACGATGCTGAGCTGCGAGAGTCCCAGCGCCGCCGGCGTTATTTCGGTGATCTTGACGATCTGCGCGCTGCCCTGGACGACAATCGAGTGAACGGGCTTGATATGCTTGCCGGCGAGGAGTTCGCTTTCGATCGACGATTGCACGCCACCGCCGGCGTTGACCATCACGATGCTGATCGGCAGATCGGCGCCGCCGACCTCGTGCCAGTTGGAAATTTCGCCCAGCAGAACACGGCGCATCTCGGCGTCGCTGATGTGGTGGACCGGGTTATCGCGGTTGATGGCGAAGGCCATTCGGGTGGTGAGGATGTCAAATGTACGCAGCCGGTCGAACGCAAGTTCCGGATTGGTGGCTTGCAGGCCCGCGATTTCATTTTTTAGCGGCCCGGAGATCATCGCGAAATCGGCGCGCCGTTCGAACAGAGCGAGCAGGCCTTGGCTCGATTTGGTCGGCACGACCTTCAGTTTGTGTCCGCTCGACGCCTCGATAATTCCGCCGAACGGTTCGAAAACCTGGTGTGTAAATGTCGTCGATCCTTGGACGACAAAAGGCTTTGCAGCGTCGGTCGCGGTATCGTTGGCGAGCGCGTCCGGGCGGGGCAGCGAAAGCATCAGAAGGATGAGTGTCGCAAGGGGCGGCAGACAACGGTTTCGGCGCATCGGCGCGTGGTCCAATATTTGCTTAAACGGCCGCCTCGTAGCATGGACTGGTTATCGTTGGCTTAAAGCGCAGAATTATGCTGACCGGCCGGTCATCGGCAGATCGGTCGCGCCGGGGCATAAGGAGGCCAGCGTCTACCAGTGCCCTCACCCATCACTGCGGCACAATTACCGGCATCGGGAGTGGCATCGCAGCGGCCAGTCTGCGATGATGTGGGGCAGAGCCCACAAGCCACATGTGGGCCAATCAATGCTCGCCAAGAGGGAGACGCGTTATGAAGACCAAGTCGGCAGCACCGCGGGCTGGGGGGAGTGTCAAGGTCGATCACGGACGCCGCAAGCTGGTCAAGCTGATGGCCGCCGGTGGCGCCGCCGCTATCACCTCGCCCTGGACGTTCCAATCCTCCCGGGCCGCGCCCCGTCCTATCAAAATCGGCATGATAACGCCGGAGACCGGCCCGATCGCCGCGTTCGGCGAACCGTCGAAATGGGTTGCCGAGGGCGTCAGCAAGTTTCTCGGCGACGGCATCGTGGTCGCCGGGGAGAAGCATCCGGTTCAGATCCTCAATCGCGACAGCCAGTCGAACCCGAATCGCGCGTCGGAAGTGGCCGCGCAGCTCATCAACAACGACCGCGTCGACATCATGGTTGCCTCGTCGACCGGCGACACCACCAATCCAGTGGCCGACCAGTGCGAACTCAATGGCGTGCCCTGTATTACTTCGGACGATCCCTGGCAGTCATGGTTCTTCGGCCGCAAGGGCGACCCGAAGAAGGGCTTCCAGTGGACTTACCATTTCTTCTGGGGCTTCGATCAGGTCGCCAACATGTACGCCGAGATGTGGCTAAGCATTCCGACCAACAAAAAGGCCGGCGTGATGCTCACCAACGATCCCGACGGCATCGCAGCCAGCGATCCGGCGCATGGCTTGCCGGCGACCATCAAGAGCCACGGCTTCGACGTGAATTATCTCGGTCTCTATCCACCGCTGTCGGACGATTTCACCGCGCAGATCAGCAAGTTGAAGAACATGAATGCCGACATTGCGTGCGGCATTTTCAACCCGCCGCAATTTGCGATTTTCTGGACGCAGTGCGCGCAGCAGGGCTACCGGCCGAAGATCATGACGCCGCCGAAGGCGTTGTTGTTTCCAACCGCCGTCGAGGCGCTCGGCAACCGCGGCGCCGGCACGTCCACCGAAGTATGGTGGTCGCACCATCACCCGTTCAAATCGAGCCTGACCGGCGAAACGGCGCAGCAATATTGCGACGCCTACGAGACGGCGAGCGGCAAGCAGTGGACGCAACCGCTCGGTTTTAAGCACGCCAATCTCGAGGTCGCGATCGACGTGCTCAAGCGCGCCAAGAAACTCGACGCCGCCTCGATCCGCGACGCGATCGCGCAGACCAACTACCAATCGATCGTCGGCCCCATCACCTGGAAGGGCGGCCCGACCAACCCCGTGCCGAATGTCTGCACGACGCCGCTGGTCGGCGGCCAGTGGGAGAAAGGCACGAAGTGGAAGTACGACCTCAATATCGTTTTCAATAAGATGGCGCCTAATATCCCACTCGACAGGCCGTTTTCCGCGATTCAATATTCCTGACACCAATCGGGTGATCAGATACCAGGTTGCCGCTCCAGCCGGTACCTTTGCCTGAAGTACGCAGAGGTCACGGGTTGGGGCCGGCCGCCGATCGAAGTTGTTCATGACGGTCCTGCTCAAACTCACCGCAGTGTCCAAGTCTTACGGCGCGCTCAAGGCCGTGGACACGGTGGACCTCGCCGTCGAAGGCGGAGAGGCGCTCGCGGTCATCGGCCCCAACGGCGCGGGCAAGACCACGTTGTTCAACCTGATCACCGGCGACGTCGCGCCGAGCGGCGGCCGCATCCTGTTCGACGGCGCCGACGTGACCGTGATGGCGCCGCACGCCCGTTCGCGGCTCGGGATCGGCCGCTCGTATCAAATCCCACATCCGTTCGCCAACATGAGCGTGTTCGAGAATCTTCTGGTGGGCGCCATCTTCGGCGGGCGCGCGACCGAGCGCGAAAGTTACCGGCGCTGCAGCGACGTGCTCAGGGCGACCGGACTTTATGACAAAGCCAACGTACCGGCGCGGACGCTGACCCTGCTGCAGCGCAAGCGGCTGGAGCTGGCGCGAGCGCTGGCGATAGAGCCGAAGCTTTTGCTGCTCGACGAGATCGCCGGTGGTCTGACCGAGCATGAATGCGGTGAACTGGTGAAGACCATTCGCGAAATTCACGCACGCGGCACCACCATCGTATGGATCGAGCACATCGTGCATGCGCTCCTCTCGGTGGCGAGCCGGCTGATCGTGATGAATTTCGGCCAGATCCTCGCCCAGGGCGCGCCGCGCGAGGTGATGGCCGATGCCCGCGTGCGCGAAGTCTATATGGGCATTCCGGTGTCATGATGCTGCTGCGGACGCAGAATCTGTCGGCTTTCTACGGCGACTTCCAGGCGTTGTTCGATATCAATGTAACGGTCGAGGAGCGCGAGACCGTGGCCATTATCGGCGCCAACGGCGCCGGCAAGACGACGTTCCTGCGCACTATTGCCGGCGCACTGCTGGCCGCGCCGGACGCGGTGGTGTTCGATGGCCAGCCGATCGGCGGCAAGCAACCGCACGACATCGTGCGGCTCGGCATTGCGATGGTGCCGGAAGGGCGGCGGCTGTTTCCCAGTCTGTCGGTCGAGGAAAATCTTTCGCTTGGCACGCACAGCGAACGCGCCGGACCGTGGAGTCTCAAACGGGTCTACGAGCTGTTTCCGCGGCTCTATGAGTTGCGCCGGCTGCCGGCGCCGTCGTTGTCTGGCGGGCAGCAGCAGATGGCGGCGATCGGCCGGGCGCTGATGTCCAATCCGCGCTTGCTGCTATGCGACGAACTGTCGTTGGGATTGGCGCCAGTCGTTATCCGCGACATTTACCAGTGCCTCGGCGCGATCACCGCTGAAGGAACGACGGTGGTGCTCGTCGAGCAGGACATCAATCGGGCGCTTGACGCGTCGGCGCGGTTCTACTGCTTTCAGGAGGGGCGGCTTGCGCTGACTGCGCCGACCAAAGACTTCGATCGCGCCGCGCTGACCGCGGCTTATTTCGGCATGTAGCGCGGGCGGTCGGCATGGAATGGCTCAACATCTTCATCCAGGGCGCGCTGCTCGGCGGCTTCTATGCGCTGTTCGCCATCGGCCTGTCGATGTCGTTCGGCATCATGCGGCTCGTCAATATCGCGCACGGCGATTTCATCGTGCTTGCGGCCTATGTCGGGATGATCGCGGTACAGAGCACCGGGCTCAGTCCGTTTTTGAGCCTGGTGATCGTCGTGCCGGTGATGTTTGTGCTCGGCTATGCGCTGCAGCGCGGGCTGCTGAACTTTACGCTCAGCGGCGGGCTGTTGCCGCCGCTTCTCGTCACGTTCGGGATTTCGGTGATCATCCAGAACGGCCTGCTGCAAGGCTTTGGCGCCTACGATCACCGGCTTCAGGAAGGCGCGATCGAAACCGCGAGCCTGCGGCTGCCTGGCGGGATCGATGTCGGCGTCTATCCGCTCGTGGTTTTCGCGGTGGCGGTGCTGGGCATCGGCGCGCTGCAACTGCTGTTCTACGGCACGCGGCTCGGCCGCGCTTTCCGCGCGGTATCCGACGATGCCGACACCGCCGAACTGATGGGCATCGACAATCGCAAGCTCTATGCTTTGGCGTTCGGCATTGCGATGGTGTTCACTGCGATTGCGGGCGTGCTGTTCGGCATCCGCACCATCTTCGATCCGGCGGCGGGGCCGATACGGCTCATTCTCGCATTCGAAGCGGTCATCATCGGCGGACTGGGCAGTTTCTGGGGCACCTTGATCGGCGGCATGGTGCTTGGCATCGCACAGGCGGTTGGCGCGGCGATCAATCCCAACTGGCAAATTCTCGCCGGCCACGTCGCATTTTTGGTTATTCTAATTCTGCGCCCCAGCGGGCTGTTTCCGCGGACGAGGGACTGACATGGTTTCCACTGTGGAGACAGTCCGCGTCGAGCGCGCCACCAAGGCGAGCCGCGTTTTTGCTTTGGTGGCTGCCGTGATGCTCGCGGCTTTGGTCTCGCTGCCGTGGTGGGGCGATGCCGGCGACATGCGGCTGATCGCCGAGATGGCCTATTACGTGGCGCTGGCGCAGTTATGGAATCTGCTCGCCGGCTATGCCGGCCTCGTGTCGGTGGGCCAGCAGGCCTATGTCGGCCTCGGCGGCTACATGCTGTTCTATTTGACCGGCGTGTGGAACCTCAACGTGTACGTGGCCGTGCTTTTGGCCGGGCCGTTCGCCGGCCTGATGGCGATCCCGGTTTCGTTTGCGGTGTTTCGGCTGCGCGGCGCCTATTTCGCCATCGGGACCTGGGTGGTCTCCGAAGTGTTCGCGCTGCTGGCCAGCCTGATCACAGTGCTCGGCGCAGGCTCGGGCCTGTCACTCACGGTCCCGATCCTGCAGGAGATTTCACCCGACCGCGACACCCGCAACACGCTGTTGTATTTGATGACGCTTGCGGCGGCGCTGTTCGTGGTCGGCATCGTTTATCTGCTGCTGCGCTCGCGGCATGGCTTGGCGCTCACCGCCATTCGCGATTCCGAGCCGGCATCGGCAAGCCTCGGCGTCAATACGTTCCGCACCAAATTCATCGTCTATATCGCGACCGCGGCCTGCACCGGGCTGATCGGCGCGCTGATCTTTCTGCAGAAGCTTCGCATCTCGCCGGAAGCCGGCTTTTCCATCAACGATTGGACCGTGGTGGTGATCTTCATGGTTGTGATCGGCGGCATCGGCACCATCGAGGGGCCGTTCATCGGCATGCTGATCTACATCGTGCTGCGCGAACTGTTGGCCGATTATGGGACCTATTATCTGATTCTGTTGGGAGTGATCGCGATTGTGATCATGCTCAAGGCGCCGTCAGGACTTTGGGGCTGGGTCATCCAGCGTTACAATCTGCAGCTCTTCCCGGTCGGCCGCCGGCTGGTGCCGACGCCGCCTCAAGATTCCGCGAAGGGCTAGGAGCAGGCAATGCCGGATGCGCCGGATGTGCCAGGACGGCCCGCGCAGCGCGCAACGCGGCGGGAGATTTTGGCGCGTCTGCCCGCGCTGTCCGCCCGGTTTGCCGAGCGCGCCGCCGCGGCCGAGGAGGCGCGGCGGATTTCGCCCGAGTCGGCGCAGGATATGCTCGATGCCGGCTTCGCCCGCATCCTCATACCCGAACGGATCGGCGGTTACGGTCTCGGCTTCGAGGAGTGGTTCGATGTTACCCGCGAGTTGAGCAAGGCAGATGCCTCGCACGGCTGGTGCGCGGGTCTGATCATTCATCACGCCCATCTGATGGCGCAGTTTCCAGAAGCCGCGCAGAAGGTGCTGTGGGCTAAAGGTCTCGACCTGCCGGTCGCCGCATCGTTCGCGCCGACCGTGACCGCCATGCCGGTGGACGGTGGCTATCGCATCTCGGGAGCCGGATCGCCGTTTGCCAGCGGCGTCGATCATTGCACGTGGGTGATGCTCGGCGGCATGGCGCATGACGCCGCCGAACCGGAATGGAAGTTCTTCCTGGTGCCGCAAGGCGAGTACACGGTGCGGGACACCTGGTTCACAGCGGGCATGCGGGCGACTGGCAGCAAAACCATCGTTACGGATCACGTGTTCGTGCCGCACGACCGGGTGTTGCGACTCACCGATCTGCGCGACAGCAACACTCCGGGGGGCGCTATGCATCCTGGCGTCATCTTCCACACGCCGTTTTTCTATTATGCCCCAATCTCATTCGTGGCTCCGATGATCGGCGCGGCACAAGGCGCCTATGAGCTGTTCCGCGAATGGACCAAGAAACGCAAGGCACAGGACGGCTCCTCGGTCGCGGAAAAGGCCGCCGTTCAAACGCGCATGGCGCGCGCCGCAGCCGACATCGACGCCGCTGAGCTTCTGGTCCGTCGCGCGGTGTGCGTGACCGACGCGCCGGCCGATTACTCGCCGCAGCTTCTGGCGCGCTCGGTGCGCGATTTTACCCGCGCGTCCGAATTGTGCGTTGAGGCGATCGACGCGCTGTTGGCGCTCAGCGGCACCGCGGGCTTCGCCACGTCGCATCCCATGCAGCGCGCGTGGCGCGACATTCATTTCATGGCGATGCACATCAGCCTGAACGTCGAAACCAATTTCGGCCACTACGGTCGCATGGAGCTCGGCCTCGGCCGCGATGTCACGAGGCCGTATTTTTGAACGTCATTCCGGGGCGCGGCTGAACCACCGTCATTGCGAGGAGCGCCGCAGGCGCGACGAAGCAATCCAGGAGCCGCTTGCTCTGAGCAAGCCGCCTGATGGTGTGGACGGCCCCCGACGGCATCGCTGTGCCAGAATGAGGTCGTTTGGAGATCTCAGACAAGGGAGCCGTCCGTGGAGAAGCTTAGCCGCATTGGCATGGATACGTCGAAGCATA
>JBAQJL010000230.1:0-19404 GCA_049300295.1 Xanthobacteraceae bacterium | reverse complement strand
CGAACGCCGGCATGACTTCACGCGCGAACAGCCGCATCGATTTCTGCGCCTCCGCGATGGGCAGCGTGCCGAAATTGATCTGCAGCGAGGCCTGCTCGAATTTGCCGACCTTGTCCTGAAGATTACGAACGATGTCCTTGATCTCGTCGGGCGTGCCGACCAGCGCGCCGCGCGCCTCGATCTGGTTCTCAAGGGTGAAACTCTTCATCCGGCCGATCGAATCGCCATAACCCTTATAGTCCTTCGACGCGGTGCCTTGCGTCCATTCGCCGGCGGATTCGAACAGCGCCTTGAAATAATCCTCGAACTGGGGACGCGGGATTTCGCGCGCGAGTTTTTTGTCCTCGTGGCAGAACATGTGGAACGCGATCATCACCTCGCCGTCGCCCGGGTGGCCGGCCTTGCGCCAGGCGTTGCGGTAGATCGGGATCAGATCCTTCAGCGGCCCGATCGGGATCGACATCAGGGCGTGGCCGGCGCGGCCGGCGAATTCGAATGAGTCTTCGGTGCGGGTCGAGGCGATATAAAACTTCGGCCGCGGCTTCTGCGTCGGCCGCGGCAGCGAAGTGACATTGTCGAACGAATGAAACTGGCCGTGATGGCTGACATCCTCCTTGGTCAGAAGCAGCTCGATTTGCTCCAAACCCTCGCGAAAACGCGCCACCGACTCGTCGGGCGAAATGCGGAAACGGCGGAATTCGTGCGGCAGAAAGGCGCGCGCGAAACCGACATCGAAGCGGCCGTCCGAAATAGCGTCCAGCATGCCGATCTCGCCGGCGAGCTTCAGCGGATTGTTGAACGCCGGCACCACCGCGCCGGTGACGAGCCGCATCTTTTTGGTGCGCGCCGCCGCGGCGGCCAGAAACAGGATCGGATTGGGGCTATAGCCGCCATAACGTTCGAAATAATGCTCGACCGAACGCGCATGCGAGTAACCGAGCTCGTCAGCCTCCTCGGCTATATCGAGGCTCTCCGCGTAATAGTCGGCCGGGCTTTTGTCGCGCGGTTGGAAATTGGGAAAAAACTGCACGCCGAACTGCATCGCCCACTCCCTGTTCGGGTCCTTTAAGCCGGCACGTTGACGTGAACGTCAAGTCCGTAGGCGGCGACCATTTCGCCGACCTGCTCGCTGCGGCCGATATGGGCATTGACCACCGCGCCGATATCGCGATGCAGTTCGTCGGCGGTGCGCTCAGCCTTCGGCTTGATCTGCGCACTCAGATAGGCGCCCTCGGCGCTGTTGACCTCGACCAGCGCGCGGCCGAACGGCAGTTGCATGCGCTGGTAGCGCTGCAGGCCACGCGCGAGATCGCCACCGGCGCCGCGGATGCTGTCGGCGAGGCAGGCCGCGTCCAGCGCCGCCTTGGTGGTGCCGGCGCCGGCATGCGGGCGCGCGACGAATGCCGCGTCGCCGGCGAGCACGACGCGACCGAACACGATCTGCGGTGAGGCGAGATCATAGATCGGCTGGAAGAACGGCGCGCTGCGCGCAAAGATTTCGGCAACTTGTGGCGCAATGTGTGCCCGAGCTTCGGCTTTGACGCGGGCGATCACATCGGGCCGGATCAGCGGTGGCGGGATGCCGGCGGCGTGATGCCGGCCCTGCGCATCGGTGCACATATCCGCCAGCGCCGCGCGATCGGCCGGGCGATACCAGACGATGTTGTAGGCGCGCCGCCCGACCGCCGTGTCATTGTCGCGTCCCGGCACCGCGTAGCTGATGACCTGCTCGCCCTCGGGGAGACAGAAAGCGTAGAGGCCGATCATTTCGGCCCACAGTTCCACCGGCACGTCGGCTTCGTCGATCGATGCGCGCCACGCCACGTAGCCGGCGTAGTGCGGCACGACGTCGGGCAGGAATTGCGCGCGCACCGCCGAGCGGATGCCGTCGGCGCCAACCAGAAGATCGCCGCGTTCGCTGGAGCCGTCGGCAAAGAACGCCGTCGCACTGTCAGCGTCCTGTCCGACGCGCACGAGCCGCTTGCCGAGCCGGTGGTTTGGCGCCGGCAGCGCGTCCAACAGCGCGCGGTAGAGCCGCGACCAGCCGCTCAAGGTGCGCCCCGTCGGCCGCTCGATGACGATTTCACCATTGCGGTCGAGGCACACCGCCCGCGTCGGCGTGATGCCCATCGTATCGTCGAAATCCACGCCGGCCCGCTTGAGGATGCCGATGAGCTGCGGGTGCGTGCCAAGCCCGACGCCGCGGCTCGCCAGTTCTTCCTCGTTGCGCTCGAACACCACGGCATCCCAACCGGTCGTGCGCAACAGATGCGCGACGATCAGCCCGCCGAGCGAACCGCCGATAACGAGAGCACGACGATCGCTCATGCGCGGCGGCCCGCATTAAACGTGCCATCATCCGCGAAGGCGGATGATCCAGTAGTCACTGCACCTGAGGCGTGGACCACGATTGTTGCGATTACTGGATGCCCCGCCTTCGCGGGACATGACAGGAACGGGACTCGTCAATGACCATCACGGCAGCGCCCAGGACATGCCGTCGTGGCCGGGCTTGTAGTCCATGTTGGTGGCCGATGGATTGCGGTTGATCAGCGGCCGGCCGTACATCGGATTGGTCTGGCTGCGGGTCTCGTGCTCGACCGTGAACAGCACTTCCTTGGTGTCGAGGTCGATCACGTCCGTAAAGCGGTATTCGTACTGGTTGCTCTCCATCGTGATCAGGCCGAGGTCGAGCAGCTTACGATAGGGGCCGGAGAAATCGCTCAGATAGATCTGAACGTGGTGCTTGTCGTAAGGCTTTTCCGGCGCGTCAGTCTCGCGGAAAACGAAATATTGCTGCTCCCCGACTTGCACACGCGCTTCGGGGCCGGCGCCATTCTTGTGCACCTGCGACGGCGCATCGAGAATCTCGCGATAGAACCGGGCTATACCCTCGGCCGTGCCGGGGCGTACGTCGAAGCGGATGTAGGGCATGCCGAGCATCAGGCGGCCGAAGCGCTCAGGGTCCGGCGTGTGGACGTGGATGCGGTTGCCCCATGGGCAGACAGTCTCGATGCAATCGTTGCTCTCGCGGAAGTCGAACTTGGTGCCGTCGAGCTGCTTGCTCTTGCGCACGCGCGCGAGCCGATCGAGCAAGGCGGCCCGATCCGGCGAAACCAGTCCGACGACGCCGCGCAATACGTCCGGCGTCCCCATCGGCAGATGGAACTGACTCATGCCGACATTGATCCACATGTTGCGCGAGGTGGTGTTGAGAAACGGGTCGCGCGTATAGCCGAGCCCGGTGACGTAATAATCCGTGCCGTGGTGTTGATCGGTGATGCACACATTGACATGGCCGATGCCGACGATGTTGCCTTGGTCCTCGGCGGCGCGGTCGTATTTTTTCTGCTGCATGGCGGGCTTTCCTTCCTGGGTGACGGAATATTAGGCGCGGGGCCGCTCGCGCTCAACTGCCGTTTGACGTGTGGTATGCGTTCAGATCATCGGTTTACAGCCGGAGAACGACTATGCCAGGCAAGGTACTCACCGTGACCCGCTTCGAACATCGCAGCCATCCGGTCGCCTCGCGCCGCAAATTTGCACGCCGGATGCTCGTCGCGATCGGGCTGTGGGCGGTGCTGACCTTCGTCGGCCTCGCCATCGGCATGGTGGGCTATGCGTATTTCGAGGGCATGTCGGTCACCGATGCCTATGTGAATGCGGCGATGATCCTGTCCGGCATGGGCCCGGTCGGCGAACTCAAGACCCAGCCGGGAAAAATCTTCGCCGGTTCCTACGCGATCCTGTCCGGTCTCATCATCGTCATCGCCTCCGGCTTCGTGCTGGCGCCGATTTTTCACCGCGTGCTGCATTGCTTCCACGTCGAGACGACGGGAGAGTGACGACAATTCGTCCCTCACTCACCCGCAGCCAGCAGCTCCGGCCGATACTCGAAATGCATGGTGTCGTAGTGATACCACTTGCCGCCCCAGATGAAGCCGTGCTTCTCGAAGATCGCGACGATCTCCTTCGGCATGCGGTTGTGGTAGGCGATCTTGCCGGTGTGCGGGTGCCAGAACCAGTAGTCCGAAAATTTGAGATTGAGATCGATGGCAATGCCGTAACTGTGCGGGCTCGGCTCGCCGGTATCCGCCACGGCGCGGCAATTGTAGGTGCCGGCGAACGGATATGCGGCCTGCTTGATCGCGGCCGGCAGCGCGTCGAGCTCGGCTGCAACCGCGCGCAGCTGCGCGTCGGCGCCATTCACCGAGGTAAACTGGATTGCCTTGCCCCAGGTCTTCGGCAACCACACGACACGCACCAGCCGCCGCGCCACCTCGCCCTTTTTGCAGTCGCCGTACATCTTGTTGAAAAACGCGGTGTTGCGGAACCGGCCCGGATCGGAATCGACCGCCGGCGGCTCCTTCAGATCGCCGCGCGGATACGGAATACGGAACTGGTCGGCGATGCTGGCGTGGCGCAACAGCTCGGCAAGGCTCTTTTGATCGTTGCCGTCAGTCACCGCCATCGTCGTGCCGTCACGCCAGCGCAGCGTTTTTGCGTCATGTCTGGCAAGCGCGGCCGGATAGGCCGCCACCAGGGCATCGAGCGCATGGCCGATCCGATCGCTTTGGGCAACGGCCGCCCCCGCCAGCACGATCAGCGCAGCGGTGGCGCAACCTCTTGGGAACATGCAAATCCCCTTTCAAATCCGGCGAACCGATTTTATCCTACGCCGACGCTGGTGTCGGAAACAAAATCTGGGAGATAAAGCGATGCGCCTACTGATCACCGCCGGGCTGACCGCCCTGACGCTTGGGGCTGCGCTGGCGCCTTCCTACGCTGCGACCTGCCAGGCGCTGTGGGTGGAACGCAACACCTACTACAAAGGCGGCGGCTTTTGCTTCAAGACGCAGCGCGCTATCTCCTATTTCGGCAATGCAGGCTGCCGCTTCGACAACGAGAACGCAGTGCCGTTGTCCGCGGCGGTCCGGCGGCGGATCGCCGAGATTGTGGCCCAGGAGCGCAGTCAAGGCTGCAGCGATTGATCGCCGCGCTGGCAACGCGCCGGTTCAGTGCCCTCCAGCTTGTGGGGGTTGTGATTCCGCCCACACGCGGCGAGTGGTGCGACGTGCCTCACCGCGGTTCGATCCGGACAGCGAAGGGTTGAGCGATCATGTTCGTCACCATTGTGGGCCTCTACGATCATCACGATGACGCCGCGAACGCCGTACGCGCTTTGCGGCAAGCAGGCGTGCCGGAGCGCGACATCAGCGTTCTGGTCCGCAACGATCGCGTCCATGGCGCGGCGACCGGGGCCGAAATCGGCGCGGCACTTGGCGGCCTTGCCGGTCTTGTGACCGGGCTCGGCCTCGTCGCCATCCCCGGCATCGGGCCGGTTGCGGCGGCGGGATGGCTGACTGCGACCATTGCGGGCGCCGCCGCCGGCGGCTGGGCCGGCGGCGCGCTCGGCGTTTTGTCCACGGCAGGCATCAGTGGCGAAGAGGCGGACGCCATCGCCGAATCGCTGCGCCGTGGCGGCACGCTGGTCACAGCCAAGGTGCCGAAGGCCGAGAAGGATCGCTACAAAGCCATTCTCGAAATCGGCGCGGTGAGCGTGCAGGTGCGCTTCGCCGCGTATCGGCAAACCGGCTGGACCTCCTACGATCCTCATGCCGCACCCTATACGCCCGAGGAAATTGTGCGTGAACGGGAGCGCAATCGCAGCCAGTAGCACGCGATAAGCGCAGCGAAGCAGGGAGTCGCCGAACGGCTCGAACGCGGTTTCGATTTTTGCAGGTTCACCCGTGCTGCTGTCTGGCGCCGCACATAGCTCGCAACTTACCGGAGGCTTCCTATGCTGCTCATCTTGATCAACATTTTGATCATCTGCGTTGTCGGCGCAATTTGCTTTTGGGCTATCGAAAGGTTCGTTCGTGAAAGGCGGCTCGCCAATCTTCTGAAGCTTTTGGTCGTGCTCGTCTGCCTTGCCGCAATATTGGAGCGCCTGCTCCCGGCATTAGGCGTCGGCTTCTGAGAGCGAACGGCCGGCGCCGCCTCGCATCAAGTCGAAGGTTCCCCGGTGATCGCCAGCCGCCCTTGAGAAGACGGCCACTATGGCCCTAGACTGACGCACAATCGGAGAAGAATAAGGGAGAGGCGACCTATGGACGATATAACAACGATCGAACGCCGTCCGAATGTAGCAATCGACAAGGCCGTGCTGTTCTCGATGCGCAATCTGCCGCTGCTTGAGCAGGGCACGACCTACGATCCGCTGGCGACCGCCGAAAATCTTTGGATGAGCATAAAGGTGTATGCCAGCGGCGGCGAGAACGCGCTGCATGCCCACGGCGGCGAGGATCACGCGTTCATCGTGCTGCAAGGCAAGGCGATTTTCACGTTTGGCGACGGGCGAGAATCGGTCGTCGGTAAGTATGAAGGCGTAATGATCCCGAAGAATGCGCTCTACAAGTTTCAGGCCGATGAGAGCGAAAACCTGGTTCTACTGCGCGTCGGCGCCGGTGCCCGGAAGGTCTCGGGCCTCAGCGACCTGACGCATTTCGGAACGCCGAAGGACGTCCTGCAACAGACGACGTTCGCCGACGGCGCCGTCAAAGACGGGGGAGCGGCGAAGAACGGCGAGACCGCGAAACCGCGCATCTACGCCAGGGGCAAATATTTTGCGCCCGACTAACCGCGTCGATCGACGCGGCAAATGTTAAAGCACGGGCACACGATCAATTCTGAAACTCCAGGAGGTCACGATGCCGGCACTTCCCGTTGATGCCTCGAAATTCGCAGGCATATCGGAGGAACAGGCCCGCACCTTTCCGGCCCGCACCGTCGTTGGCGCGGAGCTTTCGGACGCACAAATCGCCGCGATGCCGCAGATGATTTCGACCGACGCCCATGTCATGGAGCCGGACGCGCTCTGGCAGGAACTCACGCCGCGTCTGCGCGAGCATCTGCCGAAGGTGCCGTTCCGCAACTGTCCGCCCGGCGCCAGCGATCCTCGCCTGCGCGTGCGCGACCAGGATACCGACGGCGTTGCCGCCGAAATCCTGTTTCCGAATTACGGCATGGCGCTGTTTGGCATCGACGACATCGAGACGCAGCAGGAGTCCTTCAAGGTTTACAACGATTGGATGCACGAATTCTGCTCGACCGATCCCAAACGGCTGTACGGCGTGCCGCTTGTTTCCGCCTACGACATCAAGGCCGGCATCAAGGAGATGCAGCGCGGCCACAGCATGGGCCTCAAAGGAGCGATGCTGTGGCAAGTGCCGGACCCGCGCCTGCCATTCACCTCGGAACATTACGAACCGCTATGGGCAGCTTGCGCCGAAGCCGGTGCCCCGGTGGTCTGCCACATCCTGACCGGCCATTCCTACATCAAGAACGGACAAAAAGGCGGCCTGCAGGGCCTCAAGGACGCGACGAACGCGAAAACCAACGATTCCGCGAACACACTGTTCGATTTTATTTTCTCGGGCGCGTTTGACCGCCACCCCAAGCTGCGTCTGTTGCTGGCCGAAAGCGAGATCGGCTGGCTGCCGTTCATGCTGCAACAGTGGGATTATTATTTCGACCGCTTCCGCCGCGACCGGCCGATGCCCATCACGCGCAAGCCAAGCGAAATCTTCAACGAACACGTCTATGGCACGTTCCTCGAGGATTACGTGGGCACGCGCTTCTTCCCGTGGTGGGGCGAGAAGAATTGTATGTGGTCCAACGACTATCCGCATTTCAACATGACGTTTCCGCATTCGCGGCAAGTGGTCGAGTATCATCTGAGCGGATTGTCGGAGGAGAAGAGGAAGCGCCTGACCTACGACAATGCGGTCGACCTGTTCGGCATCAAGCTCGGTTGACAGCTCGGCGAGGCGCGGCGTGATACGGCAACGCTGTCGCATGGGAGGGGTTGATGCTGAAACGCGCGCTGTTTGCGCCGTTGATAATCGCGCTCAGTGCCGGTTCCGCCTGGGCTCAAACACCGGCCACGGATTTCTACCGCAACAAAAACATCGACGTTTATGTCGGTTTCAGTTCCGGCGGCGTCTATGACATCACCGCGCGGCTGCTGGCGCGTTTCATGGGCCGGCACATTTCCGGAAATCCCAACCTCGTTCCGAGAAACATGACCGGTGCGGCGGGTCAGCGGCTCGCCAACTGGCTCTATCAGATCGCTCCGAAAGACGGCACCGCGATCGGCACCTTTGCCCGCGGCATCGCGTTCAATCCGCTGCTGGGCCAGCCTTCGGGCCCGATAGAGGCGAGCAAATTCAACTGGCTCGGCAGCACCAATGACGAAGTTTCGGTCTGCGCGTCGCGCCGCGAAAGCGGCATCGTCAAATTCGACCAGCTTTTCAATCAAGAACTGATCGTCGGGTCGACCGGCGCCAGCGGCGATGACGAGCAGTTCCCCCGGATCATGGACGGCGTTCTCGGAACGAAGTTCCGCATTGTTTCGGGTTTTCCGGGCGGCAACGAAATCAAACTGGCCATGGAGCGTGGCGAAGTCGGCGGACGCTGCGGCTGGTCGTGGTCGAGCGTCAAGGCGACCGAGAAGGAATGGCTCGAAACCAAGAAAATCGCCATTCTGGTGCAGCTCTCGTTGCACAGACACGCGGATCTGCCCGACATCCCGACGATGATGGACTTCGCCAAGACCGAACAGGATCGTCAGATCTTCAAGGTGATGCTGGCGCGGCAAGTTATGGCATGGCCGTTCGCCGCGCCACCGGGGGTGCCTCCGGAACGGGTCATCGTTCTGCGCAAGGCCTTCGACGAGACAATGCACGACCCGCAATTTTTGTCGGAAGCGCAAAGGCTGAATCTGGAAGTCACGCCGGTCTCCGGCGCGCGTATTCAGGCGTTGATAGAAGAGCTGTATCGGACCACCAGTCCCGAACTCACGGCAAAAATTGCGACGATGCTCAAATAGGAATTTAACGCTTAGATTGATCCTGACTTTATCTTTCGGGACTGAGCGTCCGGCGTTGATCGACTGCTGCACGCGTGCAGCGATAGCTCAGTCTCCTTTTCGGCCAGCAAGTTGAATGACCGGCTACTCCGCCTGAATTCCGGACTGCCGGATCACCTTGCCCCATTTGACGCTCTCCGAGGTGATGAAGGCGCGGAACTCGGCTGGCGTGTCGGACTGCGCGACGATGCCGATGGCCTTGAATTTCGCCACCGTTTCCGGCCGCTTGAGATCCGCGGCGAGATAGCGGGCGATATCGCCGATGATCGGCTTTGGCGTACCGGCCCGGGCAAACAGGCCCTGCCAGGACTGCGCCTCGTAGCCCGGCACGGTCTCGCCAACCGTCGGCACGTTCGGCATGTCCGGATCGCGCTTGCCGCCAAGCAGCGCGATCAGTTTCAGCTTGCCGGCCTGGATCAGCGGCGTCGCCGGCGCGAGATCGGTGAACTCCATCGACACCACGCCGCTCGCCACGTCGGTCAATCCCGGAATCGAGCCCTTATAGGGAATGTGGCGGATGTTCACGCCCGTCATGGTCTTGAACAGCTCGGCGAAAATCTGGTGCGGCGTACCGATACCGGCCGACGCAAAGGTCAGCGCATTGGGATCGGCCTTGGCGCGCGCGATCAGTTCGGCGACCGTATCGATGTGCAACGACGGGTTCACCACCAGGCCGAACTGCGTCAGCCCGACGACAGTGATCGGATCGAAATCCTTGGCGAGATCGTAGGTGATGTGTTTCTTCAGAAACGGCAGCAGCGTGATGACGCTCGGCGCGTGGAGGAGCGTATAGCCGTCCGGCACAGCGCGCGCCGCATAGGCGATGCCGATCTCGCCGCCGGCGCCAGGCTTGTTCTCCACCACGAAGGTGCCGTGCATCTGGCGCTGCAGCACATCGGCCTCGTAGCGCGCCAGAATGTCGGTCGAACCGCCCGGCGTGAACGGCACCACGACGGTCACTGGCCGCGACGGATAATTGTCGGCCCGCGCGGCTCCGAGGCCCGCGAGTGCGATGGCCCCGCAGCCCAGCAAAATCGCACGCGTCGTTTTCCCGCCGATAATGCTCATTTTTCTTCCTCCCGGCCGACCGCTCTGACGTTAGACCCGAGCTATTGGGGCTTTCAACCGCCGACGGCCTGCAAAAAGCGGGCGGTAGCGTGAACCCCCATTGCAGATGCGGCGACGTACCGAAATGGGGGACTGCCCGACCGCCAACTTGCACCGTCCCAAAACCATTCTCTGCTGGTCCCCGGGTGGGATGGCTGCTAAATGCGACCGCAATCTTTGCCGGGCAGTGCTTTTTATCGTCACGGAGATCGCTCGATGGCCCACAGAACATTGATCCTCGCCACTGCGGCCGCCGTATTGGCCGGCATGGCGCAAGTTTCGGCACGGGAGGCTGCGCCCAAAGTGCCGACCGCGCTGGTGGAGGATGTGAAGAGCACTACCGCCGGCGTCGAATTCATGGACTATGTGGGCAGCGGCCAAATTATCAAGCTCGGTCCGCGCGACACGCTCGTGCTGAGCTATCTGGAATCCTGCGAACAAGAGACGATCACCGGCGGCACGGTTACTGTGGGCGCGGCGCGGAGCGCCGTCCAGGGCGGTCAAGTTGCCCGCTCCAAGTCGCCCTGCGACGGCGGTAACATCCGGCTGAGCGCGGCCGAAGCAAACAAAAGCGCGGCCAGCGCGTTTCGGGTGCAGAGCGCCGGGACGGAAATAACACTCTACGCGCAGGCGCCCGCGGTGCAGTTTCCGAAGACGCTCCCAGGCGCGGATCGCACGCTCGTGATCCGACGGGTCGATCGCTCCGGCGAACGCCACGCGATCAAACTCAATGACGCGAGTGCGGCGAAAGGCTTCTACGATCTCGGCAAGGCCGACCTCAGTCTGGCCCGCGGCGGTATCTACGTGGCGAGCCTTGGCGGTCAGAACGTACCGTTCCGCATCGACGCCAACGCCAAATCGGGCCCGGCGCCGATCGCGAGCCGCCTGTTGCGCTTCGAATAACGGCATCCGGCCGGGCGTCCATGGATCCGGTGCGCCGGCGCGCCACGGCGGTCGGCGCTCTCATTGCGCTGTGCGCGGCTCTCGTGGCCGCCTCACCGGCCTTCGACGGATTGCGCGGCTGGTCGATCGATATCCTCACGGTGCTGCGCTGGCGCGCCTTCGGCGACCTGCATTCGCCAGAACCGTCACCGGCCGTCGTGGTCGCGCTCGACGAGGAAACCTTCAGGACCCCGCCTTTCGCCGGCAGTCCGAGCGTCACCTGGACACCCGAGATCGGCCGCGTGCTGGGCGCGATTATCGACGGGGGCGCCAAGGTCGTCGGTTTCGACATTGTCTTTCCGACTTCAATCGAACAGTCGGCGGTGCCGTTCGGCGATGAAACCCTGGGCAGTCACCTGCATGGCTTTGACCGGGATTATCTCCGCGCGCTCGCGCTCGGGGCGCGCGACGGCAAAGTCGTGCTCGGCGAAGTGCAGAATCAAGACAGCCCGGTACTGCCCTCGCCGGGCCAGCGCGCCGCGGTCGGGTTCGGACGCAACATCCGCCCACTCAACGTCTATAGCGATCCCGATGGCGTGATCCGCCGCGTGCCGCTGACGTTTACGGTCGATGGCAAGCCGTCCACCGCGATGGCCGCCGAACTGGCAGTACGTGCGAGCGGCGCACCGCCGTCGCCGAAGATCGCCAATGCGGGCGCCGTCGCCGGAACGATCACGCTGAACTTCGCGGCCGGCGCCGACGATGTCCCGACATTTTCGTTCGCCGATCTCAGCGCCTGCGCCGACAAGAGCGACGAGGACTTCTTTCGCCGCCATTTTAACGGCAAGGTCGTGGTGTTCGGCACAGTGCTCGACGTCGAGGATCGCAAGATCACCTCCACGCGCTTTGCCTCGGCGCGCGAAGGCGCCCGCGCGGAGCGCTGCGCGCCGACAACACCGACCGTGCGGCAGACCTTCATCCGCGATTCGATATCCGGCGTGTATGTCCAGGCGACAGCGGTGAATAACCTGCTGCGCGGCGACGCGCTGTCCGAATTCGGCCGCACTGGCGTCGGTGTCGCCTCGCTAGTCCTGGCGGCGCTCGCCGTCGCCGCCGCACTGGCGCTCGGACCTATGAGCGCCGCCTTGAGCTTTCTTGGTCTTGCGATTGTCTGGACCGCAGGGGCGACGATCGCGTTCCGCTACGCGCTGGTGATACCGCTGGCCGAGCCTTTGCTGACCGCACTTGCCTCTCTCGCCACCACCATCGGTTATCGCCTCGTCGTCACCGATCGTATCATGGCCGCGCAGGCGGCGCAGAGGCGCGCGCACGAGGCGGAGATGGCAAGCGCCGCCGCCATCCAGCGCGCGATGCTGCCGGGCGCCGGACAAAGCGACTTCGCCGAAGGCAGGCTCGATATCTTCGCGCACATGATACCGGCGCGCGAAGTCGGCGGCGATCTCTACGACGTCGTCAAGCTCGACGGCGGCCGTGTCATGGTCTCGATCGGCGACGTCTGCGGCAAGGGCGTTCCGGCTTCGCTGTTCATGACCATCACGCAGACCATCATGCGGCTCGTGGTCCGCTTCGATCAGGGCCTGGATACGGAAATCAACAGCGCCAACAACTTGATGGCCGCCGACAACAGAGAGGATATGTTTACGACGCTGTTCTGCGGCTTACTCGATGTGACTTCCGGAACGATGACATATTGCAACTGCGGCCATAATGCCCCGCTCGTTCTCCGTAAAGAAGCGAGCACATTCGAGACATTGCGCGTCTGCGGGCCGCCGCTCGGAATCCTTGAGGACAGCAACTACATGCCGCGGTCGATCGCGCTGACGGCGGGCGACATCCTGGTGCTCTACACCGACGGCGTGACCGAAGCAGAAGACACCCAAAAGGCTCTATTTGGTTCCAAGCGGCTTGAGGAAACGATCCTCGAAATGCGCGGACAGTCCGCCCGCAATGTGGTCGAGCACGTCATCAAACGCGTCACCGCATTCGCCAAGGGCGCCGAGCAATCCGACGACATCACCTGCCTGGCGGTCGTTTGTTCGTGAGCCGGGTATCGCCGGGTCTCATCGCCTCAGCGAATTCCAAGTCACTCTTCGACTTTGATATTCGCCGCTTTGATGATCGGCCACCACTTCTTGATTTCGGCCTTCTGAAAGGAGGCGAGTGCGGCAGCCGTCTGCTGTTCGGGTGGGAAAATCTGCAGACCGAGATGGGTGATGCGGCTTCGGACGACCGGATCGGCCAACGCCTCTTCGACAGCGGCGTCTAGCACGCCGATGACTTGGCGCGGCGTGCCCTTGGGCGCCCAAAGCCCAAACCACTGCGAGCCGTAGAAACCGGGCAGCCCCGCTTCATCGGCGGTCGGGATATCCGGCGCCTGGGGCAAGCGGCGCTTCGCCGTTACCGCATAGGCCTTGATGGTCCCTGCTCGAACCTGCGGCAGCGCATTGATGGGGCTGTCAATCATAATATCGATGCGTCCGGCTACCAGGTCCTGCGTGGCGGGAGCCGAACTGCGATATGGTATCAGCCGAACGCGGGCGCCGGTCGCGCTTTCAAGAAAAGCCGCGAACACATGCTGTGGGCAGCCATTGCAGATGCCCGCCGTTTCCTTGTCCGGATTGGCCTTCAGCCAATCGACCAGCTCCTTCAGATCGTTCGCCGGCACGCCTTTCCTGGCGACGATGACATAGGGATTGCTTGAAATCAGGGCGACCGGCTCGAAATCCTTCAACACGTCGTACGAAAGCGTGTAGATAGCACCGTTGACCACGTGCGTGTTCCAGCCGCCAAAACTGATGGTGTATCCGTCCGGCGCTGCGCGCGCCACTTGACCGACGCCAACAGTGCCGGACGCGCCGTTCACATTTTCAACAATGACCGGCTGGCCGAGCGGGCCGCGCATGCCTTCGGCCAGAATCCGCCCGACTGTGTCCATCGGTCCGCCCGGAGCGAACGCAACGTTCATTCTGACCGGATGCGATGGATAAACCTGTGCGGTTGCACTTGCGGTGCATCCCGCAACGGCAATTGCGGCCGCTAGAAGTCTTGTTTTCATGGCAGTCGTCTCCAAAACAGTGCAGCAATAAGCAACCTGACGAAGACGCAGCTATCATGCGGCGGATCAATTCGTAGAAAAATCTTGATAATACTATCATTAGAAGATAATTTTTTCTTCTATGGACACACGGTTCCTCGAAAGCTTCGTCACCGTGGTCGAGCAAGGCTCGATCGCGGAGGCCGCGCGCCGGCACAATCTCACCGCTGCGGCGATCGCACATCAAATCCGCACGCTCGAAGATGAGATCGGTGCCCGCTTGCTCGCTCGTTCCGGCCGAACCGTGCGACCGACCGAAGCCGGAGCGGGCATCCTCGTCTATGCGCACGATTTTCTGCGGCGGGTGCGCGATTTCAAATCGATAGCGGCCAGCGACACGCCGGCCGGAGAACTTCGTCTCGGTGCCGTACAGTCGGCGAAATCAGGACTGTTGCCCGGCATCCTGTCCGGGATGACAAGGAAATATCCGCAGATCGATATTCGCATCGTCGGCGATACCGCGGCGCCGCTTTACGCCAAAGTGCTGGACGGCGAACTCGATGCGGCAATCTGCATGAAGCCGACATTCCCGATCCCCAAGACGTGCGACTGGCGCCTGTTGCGAGAAGAGCCCTTAGTCGTTTTGACGCCGGCGTCGGCAAAAGTTCGCGATGCAAACACCGTTCTCGCCACCAAACCGTTCATCCGGCTCGACCGCAGCGGCTGGGCCGGCCGCCTTGTCGATAGCTATCTCCGCCAGGCCCGCATCCGGCCGCGAGAACGGTTCGAAGTTGATGCACTGGAAACCATCGCCATCATGGTCGATCGTGGATTGGGGGTTGCGCTGGTGCCGGATTGGGCGCCGCCGTGGCCGGAAGGTTTGTCGCTCTGCAAACTGAGCGTGCCCAACCGGTTACACACCCGATACATCGGTCTTGTTTGGAATCGAGCCTCACTAAGGATGCGGTTGGTTCAGGCCTTTCTCGAAGTAGCGATGGCGACAGTCGCTTCCGGGACCGACAGCTCATCGAAGCGCAAGGGCGGCCGCGCCGCGCGCAAGCGCTAAGATGCAATGCCGGCGCCCCAATCCCACCGGGGTGTCTGTATGCCCGGCGTTCAGCCTGGGGCAGCGCCGCCATGCTCCATTTTCAGAAAGTCGGCCAGCCCAGCAGCATCAATAACTTCGGCCACAACCGATCGGGCGTCATCAACATCGATTTTCATCGGCTCCCCCAACCAGTGAGGCCGATGAACCATGTTGCGTTTTTTGACAGCCCCGCTCGACCGGGAAAGCTGCCCTGGCGACGAATCAGCTCGCCTTCTTCCGCCTGGTCTGAGTACGGGCCAGGCTCTTCGTTGGTTTTGCGGACTTTCTGCTTATCTTCTTCCGGCTCGATGCGCGGGCCGCCGCCACGGGCCTTTCCGGCGTCAGTCCGCCTTTGGCATTCTTGACCTTGGCGCGCGTGAGCTGCCAGCCTTTCCAGTTTATGTCGAACACGATGCCGTCAGGGTCGCGAAATTTGCGCTCAAAGCCTTCATCGTGCGGATCGCCCAGATCGTAGAAAAACTTGCCGCCCGCCTCTTCGATCTTCTCCTGCTGCTTCGGCAGGTCATCGCACTGGAAACCGAAATGATGGATCCCGGTCCAGCCTTTCGGCACGCCGGAGCCCTCTTCGCCCTTGTACTGGAGCAGCGCCAGATTGATCTCGCCGTCGCTCATGTAGCAATTGAAGGCGGTCTTACCTTCCTTGATTTCGGTGCGCTTGAGGCCGAACGCCTTCTGATAAAAATCGGCGGTCGCCTTGATGTCCTTGACGCAAAGCGCGATGTGACGGATGCGAGCGGCCATGATGCGTCCTCCCTGAGCTGACGGGAGTGTCCTCAATCGAGATTTCCAAGTCAATTCCGACGTCTTCGGTGGGCGGCTCCGCTTGAAGTTCGGCAATCGACAAAGATTACGCACGAGGCTGTTCCTGGCACTTCTGCGACCTCGCGCGACGGCCGCCTGGCAAAGCGGCATCATGCGCGACGGTGCCGGCAATGCGGGATGGGGCCTGCCGGCGGCGGCGCTATGTGGACAGGGGCCGGCTTCAGCGGCGACAGCACCATCGGCGGTGCAGGCGGCAAACCGGTCGGTGCATCTCGCGGCGGGCCCAACTTGTAATCATGCATTGGCAGGTACGGTGTGAAGCACGTCGTTTATTGGAATGCGGTGGCCAGCCGTGTAATGCTTAGATGGACATTCGAATTCGCGTTACTCTCGCTCTGTTAAAACCGCAAACGCGGTACCTGCTATAAGCTTGAATTGCCTTCCACCTCTTTAAGCGCTAGCGTAGCATTACCGATGACGAGCAGTGACGCCGTAAGATTATCCGGACTGATCGCCGATATCTACGACGCAGCGGTCGATCCGTCGCTATGGCCCGCGGCGCTTCAGAACCTTTGCGGTTTCGTTCCGGGCCGCCACGCAAATATTTTCATACAGGATGCGGTGCAGCGATCGGCGAACGCGCTTTTCACCTGGGGCGACGATCCTTTACTATCATCGGCTCTATCTCGAAAAATACGCCAGGATAAATCCCCTCTTCCCGGCGCTGTTGTCGCAGGACGTAGGCGAGGTGCTTGCCGCGAACGCGATTGTGCCGCTGGCACAGTTTCGGAGAACGCGCTTCTACAAGGAATGGCAGCGCCCGCAAGGGCTGGTGGACGGAGCCTGCGTGATCCTGGAAAAATCGCAGACAAGCTGTGCGATTTTAGCCGTGCCACGGCATGAAACACACGGGGTCGTCGATCGGGCGGCACGGCAGCGCATGGCGCTTATCGTGCCGCACGTTCAGCGCGCCGTCTTCATCGGCAAGGCCCTCGATTTGCAAAGCGCGGCGGGGATGCTGACGGACGCGTTCGATTCGCTTGCGGCCGCAATCTTTCTGGTTGACGCCTCAGGGCGCATTGTGCACGCCAACCGGGGCGGCGAATTAATGCTTGCCGACGAGGATGTCTTGAAAAGGGCCGGTGACCATTTGCGCGCACGCGATGCGGAGGCCGACAGGACGTTGCGGGACATCTACGGGTTGGCCGGAACAGGCAACGAAGTCGCACTCGGCGCCAAGGGCATTGCCATTTCGCTCGTGTCACTTCGCGGCGAACGCTACCTCGCCCATGTTCTGCCTCTCGGCTCCGGGACGCGACGGCGGATGCGGGAGGGTGCCGCGGCAGCGGCCGTATTTGTCCACAAGGCCGCGCTGCATCGTCCGAGCGTAGTGGATGCGGTCGCCGGCCGCTTTGGACTAACGCCGACTGAGTTGCGCGTCTTGTTTTGCATTATCGAGGTCGGTGGTGTTCCCGACGTTGCACCGATCCTCGGCATAGGCGAGCAGACTGTCAGGACGCATCTCAAGCAGGTGTTCGCTAAGACCGGAACCAGGCGACAGGTCGACTTGGTAAAGCTCGTCGCCGAATTCGCTAATCCGCTTGTTGCATAGGCAATAGACGCTCGATCGGCCTTGTCCGGCGACTCGCCCCGCTTTGGCGCATGGGCTTTCGAAATCAGCGCCACGCCGGCTCGTCGAGCAGCGCATTGGCGAGCGGTTCGCCCTTCCAGCCGGTAAGTTTGACATTGGGAAACGCGTAGAACGCGCTCTTCGGCAAATGCGGTCCGCGGCATTTTCATCGCTACCCACGTACTGCATCCGTTCCTGACCTATTTGGGGGAGGCGGTCGGACGCAACACTCGTTACCGTGACAGAGGATTGAGGACTCCACGAATACCGGCGAGAGCGAAAGCCGACGTGGAGCCACCGCAAAAAATCGAAAGGAGGCGGTCCTCGGTCTGGGCGAGAAATATGCGTCGTGCCGTTCGGAGTGTTGGCGTCACCGACCCGTAACAACAACTCGAATGCCTTCGGCTCTTTCGACTGGATGCCGCCAGGCAGCGGAGTGAACAATGATTATAACCGACACGTTTGACAGTTCTTGGGCGAGTGCACCTGCGGGCGTTGAGACTCTTGCCGAGCAAGCCGTCGCTCAGGTGGTACAACTTTATGAGACGCTCTTTTCGAACAACGTCACCGTCAACATTACTTTCCAGTGGGGTGCTTTGGCCTCCTCTGTTGGTGCCAATAACAACGGTGGCGGTGGTGGGCTCATCTTCAACTACGCTCAGATTTTGAACCTGATGCACGGTGACGAGAATAGCCAAGTTCAAAAACATGCTTTCGGCGCGCTGCCGAACACCGATCCTACCGGAAGCAATAATTTCAGTTTGAGCGTGGCGGAGGCCGAGGCTCTTGGCCTCTCCGCCTCAACGGTCAACAGCCTCTACACACAAGTGTACGGAAGCGCGCCACCCGGCGCCACGGTCGAATTCAATAGCACATCCTCTTGGACTTATAACGAATTCTTCAATGCGGCGGCGCATGAGATCAGCGAAATCATGGGACGCGTCGCTCTTGTCGGCGTTGTGTACTCAGGACCCGGCAGCCCGAATGGCCCCGAGACGAACGAGCCGCTTTACGCGCCGCTTGATCTGTTCCGGTATGCGCCATCGGGGCAGCTTGATACGGCGTTTGGGACTTCAACGAACAACAACGTAGCGTTATTCGGCTACGATAATGGGCAAGTTCTTACCCCGGAGGATTTCAATAATTACTCCGGTGGTAATCGTGGCGATTGGCTCGTGACGGCAAACGCGAGCGGCGATACGTTTGGAGCGGTCGACGGCAACGCTGGCGCCCTTTCCGGTATCGATCTCACCGTAATGAACCTTTTGGGCTGGAACTTAGCTCCTCTGACCGCAGCTCGGGCGCTGGCCGTATATGCTGCCGATCCTTACGTGCCAGTCGCGGCGCCAACAGCCGACACCTTCGTTCCGGGCCTTTCCGCTCTGGGGCTCTCTCTCCCGATCGTCGATACTTCGCTCAACGTCTCGGACGACCTGGACCAACTGGAGAGTTTGGCATCTGAAGGAGCGATCGGGTCCATAAGCTTCACCGATCTGATCCCAACGATCGCACTGGCCGGCGGCCAGTTAATATCGGATTCAGCGGTATTTCCGGTGATCCAAGGGCCATACACGTTGGCTGTCACGTTTTCTGGAAGCCCAGTTTCGTTCGTGCTGCCCGGAAACGTACCGGACGTCGAAATGTTCGGATCCGGCAACGCAACATTCACTGCGAATTCCTTGAACGATACATTTGAGATCAGCGCGCAAGGCATTCATACGATCAATGCCGGGGGCACGGGAAACTATACAATAACCAGCACTGCCGGAACGACGATACTCAATTATTCGTCGGTAACAGGTTATCTGACCGTCTCGGTGCAGAACGGAGCTATGAGCGGAAGTTGGTGACGGCATGAAGGGGTAAGGCGACGTATCGTGGGGATGTTCGACGCCTCCACTTCTCCACCAAAGGAGTGATACGCCGTGACC
>JBAQJL010000229.1:0-81475 GCA_049300295.1 Xanthobacteraceae bacterium | reverse complement strand
GGATACAACCAGTTGTCCAAGATCATCATGGGTGTAAAGTTCAAGGACGGAATCGAGATCGTCAGATTGCACGCTCAAACCGCTGCCGCCTGACCCCGTCCGTCACCAAGATTCGGCGATAGCTCATCACGTCGTTAGGGAACTTGGCCCGTCGATATTTTTCGAAGAATTCCCTTGGAAGCCTAGGCTTCAACACGGCTTCCCGTCTTGCCGCAAGATCATCGCCTTCGGCCAGGGGCGCGACCAGTCGGCGCCCAAGTGTATTTAGCTTCATTTTTGATGCGTTCACACCGCCCTCAATCAAATCATAGGCTAGGGCCGCACCCGCTAAACTAGGCCATGCGCTGCTCGTGGGACTTATTTCAAGCGCAAGCGCTATATCCGGAGGAGAGCTTCCGTCTCCTGCAAAATTATCGACTATCGCAGATGCGATACGCTGAGCTTGCTGCAATGTGGCCTGTGGAAAGTCAGACTGCTTATAATAATTTCTTTTGTTCGAATTGGATTTGTTATCAAGTGCGCTTGTTTTAGCCCCCCTCCTTTTAGCCATCTTTAAATTCCTTCTCGTGCGGCCTGCGTTTGTAGCTGAGTCGCCCTACGAGAGAATATATGTTCATTGCCACAACGCAAAAACCGCCCGAAGGCGGCCTCGGCGAATCTAAAGCGTCGGTGACGATCATAACACGTCCCGACTAAAGCGGGATGTCGTCCAGATTGATCGTCTCTTGCGGACATTGCACCGCCAAGCAAGCGTAGGGTCGGCTAAGGCGCGGAGCGCCGTGCCCACGCGTTCTGATAACCGCGGGGACTTCGCTACGCTCAGCCCATCCCATCCTACGGTCGTTCCCGTCACCTGAGGTGCACGGCCTCGGCGCATCGGCCGCATCCTTCGAGGGCCGCTTCGCGGCCACTTCAGGATTACGGTCCAGATTCCGCGAATCAAAAAGCGTAGAAAATGCAGCTGGCTCGTTGTCACGAATAGAAATGCCAGTAGCCACAGAGCCTTAGCTGAAAAATGCGAATCATGGCAGCAATGCCACAATTTGTGCGCTTGCGAATTAAACAAACAGCAAAAAAAGACTCTCGTCAGGCCAGAGACTTAAATCAGAGCATCGTACAAATCGTCCCATTTTGGATTCGCGCCGTGTATAAGCCGCACCTTCCAAGCGCGCGGCCAGTGCTTGATGGTCTTTTCGCGTTGAATGGCGTAGCGGATGTCGTCGAAATGCTCGACATAAACCAGCCTTTTCAATCAGTAGCGTTTTGTAAATCCTTCAATCAGCCCTTCCCGGTGCTCGTAAGCGCGCCGGGGCAAATTGCTGGTAACGCCGACATACAGAACGCCGTCGCGACGATTGGTCATGAAATAAACCCAGGTGCCCTTCATGGACCGATTAAAGCAAGGCGTGGATGGCCGGGACAAGCCCGGCCATGACGGATCGTAGGCGCGGGGAAGAACGAGAAGAGCGCTGTGGCAATCATCACCCTCTACATCGACGCGGATGCCTGCCCGGTGAAACAGGAGATTTATCGCGTCGCGGAACGTCACGTGCGCAAGGGCGCGGCGCTGAAGGTGTTCGTCGTCAGCAACTCACCCATCGCGGTGCCGCGCGATGCGTGCATCGAACGCGTCGTGGTCGGCGCCGGCATGGACGAAGCGGACAACTGGATCGCGGAGCGCGCCCGGCTTGGCGACATCGTCATCACGGCAGACGTGCCGCTGGCGAGCCGGGCCGTGAAAGCGGGCGCCGAAGCCATCGCGCCGAACGGCAGGCCGTTCAGCAAGGATTCGATCGGCATGACGCTCGCCACCCGCAACCTGATGGACTCGCTGCGCAGCTCAGGCGAGATCACCAGCGGGCCAAAACCATTTTCGCCGCGCGACCGTTCCGCTTTTCTGTCAGCGCTCGACCAAGCCATCGTGCGGCTCACCCGCGCCGGATTCGGCACCGCCAGTCCGTCACTCTGAGGCGCGCAGCGCCAAGCGCCGAGCCGCGAAGGGTCTGCTTGGCCTATGCCGGCCGCCAGCGTAATGGTTTGCAACGCGGCTCGGCCGCAAGGCCCGCACTGTGGCCGATCATGATTGGACGGCGAAGGATTATCTGTCTGGCGTTACTGCTCGTGCTTGCCGTTATGGCGAAGGCGCGCGCCGAAGAGTCGTGCGCCGACATCGAGCGCAACTACGATCTCATCAAGCCGCAATCGGTGTCGGCGCAGGTCAATGCCGCGCTGTTTGCCGCCGCCGACAGCGGCTGCGAGGACCTGGCGCGCAAGCTGATTTCCGACGGCGCCTCGTTGCAGGCGCGCGACGCTCGCGGCACCATGCCGCTCGCACACGCGGCGCGCGGCGGCCATCTCGGGCTGGTCGCGTTTTTCCTCGCCAAGGGCGCGCCGATCGATGCGCGCAACGTCGCCGGTGCGACCGCGCTGTTGGCCGCGGCGCAGCTGCGCAAGAACGCGGTCGTCAAGCTCTTGCTGGCGAAAGGCGCCGATCCGAACCTCGCCGGACCGTCCGGCGTCACGCCGCTCATCGCGGCGGCATACAAGGACAGCGATCGCATCGTGCAGGAACTGCTCGCCCGCGCCGCCGATCCGAAAGTGCGCGACAGCACCGGCAAGTCGGCGATGGTCTATGCGGCCGCGCGCGGCTCCGACGGCATCGTGCGCCGCCTGTTGGATGCCGGCATTGACGCCAAGGAGCGCTATGGCAACGCCCTGACCGCGCTGATGTGGGCGGCCGGACGCGACGACGGCGTCGGCGCCGACGCCGCCAACCGCGTCGTCGACCTTCTGCTGGCGCACGGCGCAGTGCTCGATGCCGCCGACAATCGCGGCCGCACCGCGCTGATGATAGCAGCCGCGCTCGGCCACGCCGCCGTCGTCGCGCACCTCCTGCAGCACGGCGCCGATGGCGCGCTCAAGGACAAGGACGGCAAGACCGCGCTCGACCTCGCCGCGGACGTTGCGGTGCGCGAGAAACTCAAGGCGAGCAACTAGCGCCAGCACTCCGGCGCACGACGCTGCGGCAGTCGCGGCGGAATTGTAATTGGCGGGGTGGCGGGGTAATGAAGGCGCCGTGGACCACCCGGCTTCTTCACCGACCTTTGAGCGGCGACGCCTTGATTGATCGAGCGACAACCGAGACACGCGACCCGGTTTTTTCGCCATCTCCGCGCAACCGGTACTTTGGCCGCCTGATCGCGCTGTTGATTGTTCGCTCTTCATCAAATTCGCCCGTTGATGCTCAAGCGTGCCGATAATGATCCCTATCCTTCGCCCTAAGCTGCCGACGGCCGATCGCCTCGCCCCCTATCTGGTTGAGATCGACCGATCGCGGCTCTATTCCAATTTCGGACCGCATGTGCGGGCCCTTCAAGAGCGGCTCGCCGCGCGTTTCGGCCTCCCGGACGGAACGGTGACGACGGTTGCCAACGCCACCCTCGGGTTGACGCTCGCTCTTATGGCGCAGGCGGCATCGCCCGGGACACTGTGCGTCATGCCGGCGTGGACCTTTGTGGCGTCCGCGCATGCCGTCGTGTTGGCAGGGCTGACGCCCTATTTCGTCGACGTCGATCCGTCCACCTGGGCGCTCGATCCTGTTGCCATCGAGCGCGAGATTGCGCGTGCGCCCGGACGCGTCGGCGCCGTCATGGTGGTCGCCCCGTTCGGCCGGCCGATCGACTATCTGGAATGGGATGAATTCAAAACCCGGACCGGTCTGCCGGTCGTTATCGATGCGGCGGCAGCGTTCGATGCGCTCAAGGTCGGTCTGTGTCCGGCCGTGGTGAGCCTGCACGCCACCAAGGTCATTGGCGTCGGCGAAGGCGGCTTCGTCGCCAGCCGCGACACGGCGCTGGTCCGCGGCGTCGTCGAGCGCAGCAATTTCGGATTTCACGGCGGCCGCAACTCCGAAACGGCGGCGATGAATGCCAAGCTCAGCGAATATCACGCCGCGGTCGGCCTTGCCGCCCTCGATACGTGGAGCGAAACTAGAGCTGATTGGATGGCGGTCGCCGGCCACTATCGGCGTGCGCTGGCGGAATCGAACTCCGTCAATTTGCAACCGGGTTTTGGCGAAACCTGGATCAGTTCGACCTGCGTCGTCTCCATTGCGGAGCGCGCCCGCGACAAGGTCCAGTCGGAGCTCACCAGCGCCGGCATCGATACCCGCATGTGGTGGGGCGACGGCGTGCACCGCGAACGGGCAGCCGCTCATTATCCGCGCGGTCCCTTACCGGCGACTGAGACTCTGGCGAAATCAACTCTGGGCCTGCCATTTTTTCGAGACCTTCCAAAGAGTGACGTACAACGCGTCGCGGAAACCCTTGCGAGGGCGGTTTCGCTATAAGAAGGGAAAGCGCGGGCTCGCTTCTACGAGTCCCGCGATCAATCGCCGCCGGCAACGTCAGGACCCTACTCGACCGGGCTTGGCGTTCACGCGCGCAGCTTAAGAGAGCTTTAGGACTTCGGTCGGAACCTGCGGGTGCGGCGAAGCGTATCGAATTTATGTCGAATTGTGCGCTTGTTATACAGTTCGGTTACGAATCAGACGGACTCCGCCGCGATGAATGACGACCCGGCGATGATCGGCACCCGAGTGGTGTTCTTACGGCAGGCCAGCCGTGGCGTTTGAGGCCCCTGCCCGGACGGGGAGCCGCGAGGATCGATACGGTGACACTACCCTACAACTCCGATAACGGCGCGGGCGCGAACGGACCTGCGGCCGCGAGTTCCGCAGACGGAACGCTGCCGCTGGTCGGCGATCTCGGCACGATCTACCAGGCTCCGGCGCCACCGCAATCGAACTCCGGCGGATCGTCCGGATCGTCGCCTGGCTCCACGCCATCGGGCAATTCGTCCGGGTTCGCCATTAACGTCAGTTACGACCAGAACGTGAGCAGCCTGCCGACGGGCTTTGTCGCTGCCATCAATTATGTCGTCAGCTACTACGAGAGCATTTTCACCGCACCGATCACCGTCAACATCGATGTCGGCTACGGCGAGATCGACGGGCAGCAATTACAGTCGGATGCGCTGGGCGAAAGCGAAACCTTTCTTGGTGACTACAGTTATTCGAGCATCGCCAATGCGCTTGCCGGTGTCGACCCGTCTGCCGCAGCGAGCTTGCCGTCCAGTATGCCGGTCAACGGCACAATGTGGGTGGGAACCGCGGAAGCCAAGGCGCTCGGGCTGTCGCTTGAGCAGCCCAGCACCGATATCGACGGATACGCCGGGTTCAGCGACGTTTTTCCGTTTACGTACAATCCGAACAACCGGGCGGTTTCTGGCGATTACGACTTTATCGGCGTCGTCGAACATGAATTCACCGAGGTGATGGGCCGCATCGATCTGTTCGGCGATTCCATCGGTGGCACGACTGGCTACTCGCTGTTAGACATGTTTCATTACACCGCGCCTGGCCAGCACACCTACACGGGGCAGACGACCAATTATTTCTCGGCCAACGGCGGCACGGCCAATCTCGATTATTTCAACAGCAATCCCGACGGCGATCTCGGCGACTGGGCAGGCAGCGCCGGGACGGACTCTTATCTTGCCTTTACGCCGACCGACGAGGAAGACACCGTCTCCCAGTCTGACATCACCGAAATGAATGCTCTCGGCTACCGCATTTCGGGGCAGTCCGGGTCGGGCAACTCCACCCCTCCGGTGCCTGGCAACACGACAGCCGATATGATCATGGAGCGTGGCTCCGACGGCACTTACGAGATTTACGATATCGGCGGCAACGCGATCCTGGCCGCGAGCGCGCCCGGTCAGATCTCGACCCAGTGGCAGGTAGCCGGGCTTGGCGGTTTCAACGGCACCGACACGTCCGACATGATCCTGCGAAATGGTGGCGGCGTGTTCGAGATCTACGACGTCGCCAACAACACCTTCACCGGCAACGCCACTGCCGGGCAAGTTGGCCTGGAGTGGTCGGTCTCGGGCTTTGGCGATTTCTCCAGCCGCGCGGGCGAGACCGACATGGTGATGCGCAACAGCAATACCGGCGCATTCGAAGTCTACGACATCAGCAACAACGCCATCACATTTGCCACCGGTATGGGCCAGGTCGGGCTGGAGTGGACGGTCTCGGGCTTCGGTGATTTCTCCGGCCGAGCCGGCGAGACCGGCGATATGCTGATACGCAACAGCAATACCGGGCAGTTTGAAGTCTACGACATCAGCAACAACCAGATCACCTTTGCGTCCGGCATGGGCCAAGTCGGGTTTGAGTGGACCATAGCCGGATTCGGCGATTTCTCCGGCCATGCCAACGAAACCGACATGCTGATGCGCAACAGCAATACCGGCGCATTCGAGTTGTTCGACATTGCAAATAATCAGATCACTTTCGCCGGGCCAATGGGCCAGGTCGGACTGGAGTGGCAAGTGGCGGGCTTTGGCCCGATGGGCGGCGCCGGTACGGGCGACATGCTGATGCGCAACAGCAATACCGGCACATTCGAAGTATTTGATATCGTCGACAATCAAATCACGGCCGCGGCGTCGATGGGCCAAGTCGGCAGCGAGTGGTCGGTTGCCGGGATTGCCGCCGTGTCGGCCAGCAGCTCCTCGTCCGCAGACGCGCAACTTGCGCAGACAATGGCGTCGTTCGCGCCACCCGTCGGCGCGGGCAACGCAGGCACCGTACTCGGCCAACCGGAAACGCCGCCCGCGGGGGCGAGCCCAATCACCGCACCGGACCAATCGCATCCAGCCGGCTGATCGGGCCCAGCCGCTCCACACAGCGGTCTTCGCGCAGCGCTATTGGACGTTGCCGTGCACCGGGTCGGCGGCGAGCCGCCTCACGCATCTCGGATGGCGTCGCCCCATAGCGGCGGGGAAAGGCGCGGTTGAAATAGGCTAGATCGTTGCGCGAAGCTCAAGCCCGTCTCCTCAAGCAGAGAGTGCACGTAACGTGGCGTGACGCTCAACGCAGCCGCTGCAGTGATTGCGTTCATTTCCGGATCACCGTTGCGACTTAACCACATCGACCATTACAAGAGTGGGGCGGGTTCACCTCGCGATTTCGATCTACTATTGCGCCTACCTCATCAATCGATCGCCATCCGCCACCATGCGTTTCTCGGATCTCGCACGAAGTCTGCTCCCGCAGTACGGCCGCTCCATTTGGGACCTTCTACAGGCGGCGCGACAGAAAATCCGACTGTGATTTCACTCTACGCATAGTCGGTTCACAATAGTCCAAGACAGTCTTGCGTCATCCTCTTAATCACGCAGCCAGCTGGGTGCCGTCCCGAGCTTATCGGTGGCGGCCTGAGACTTAACCCGGCGTTCCGCCCATTCAGGCGGCCTCGGCTCTGGCGTGGCGCGCGCCGAAACATTGCGCCGACAAATGTTCTTTTCAGGAAGGAAGTGACATGGCGATAGATAATTTCATCAAGACAGGCATTCAGAGCTTCACGGACGGGACGGCCTGGGATGCGGGCGTCCCAGGCAGCGGAACTGATGCCGAGATAAACGACAGCGCGTTCGTCGGCGTCGGCACCAGCCAAATGGTCAAAAGCATCGGCACCGGCAGCGGCAATGTACTCAACATCACCGGCGGCCTATTCGACACACTCAACGGCACGGGTGCAAATACGAATAGCGGCATCACCGCCGTAACTGGCGCCACGTTTGAGGTGAGCGGCGGAACCGAAGACAACGCCGGCAAGATTGAGTTGATGGGAAGCGGCGCCTCGCTGGTCCTGCCGGCGTCGGCTGTGACTCTCGATGGCGGCGGCACCATTCAGATGACGATCGGCGGCGGTCCAGGCTCCAATATCATCGAGAGCGGCAACCTCAACACCTCTCCCACTCTGATCAATCAAAATAATACAATTTCCGGCGACGGCACGATCGGCGACGGACTCAACTTCGTCAACGACGGCATGGTCGAAACTAACAACAGCACGAGCAGCAATCCCGGAACACTCGCCATTCTGGGAACTGCCGGCATTTTCGTCTCCAACTCCGGCAATTTCACCAACAACGGCACTCTGCAGGCCGATCCGAACGGCAAGCTGATACTCGGCGTCGACAACGTGACCGGGAGCATCGACAACGAATCGAATATCAACCTAATCTACAACGGCAGCGGCACCTCCACCGAGCTTGAGATCGCCGGCGATATGACCATCACCGGTTTGAGTCATACTGGCGTTATTGATATGGAGGGCTCAGACCCTCTGCTTGGCGATGCCATCCTTAGCGACGGCAAGGCCGCCACCCTTACTCTCGTCAATCAGACAATCGAGGGCGGTGGCGCGATTGGTGATTTCGATCTGACCCTCGACAACGTCTCGGGAACGATCGACGCGACCGGCACCGGCGGCTCGCTTTACCTTGGCTTTGAGGGTCAAGGCCCCACCATGACCAATGGGGGCACATTCGAGGCTACGGGGGGCGCCTTCTTGAACATCCAAGCCAATGTCGACAACACCGGCACGATTACAGCTCTAGGCGGCGGTGTTGTCCAGTTGGAGTCGGCCATTACCGGATCGGGCGCCATCGATATCGGTGCCGACACCTTCATGGTCGCCTGGTCGACAGTCGCGGGAAACATCACGTTCACGGGCACCGGGGCGGACCTGGAGATAAACAACTCCTTGGCTAACGGCGGCATCGGCGGCGAGATCGGCGGGGCCGTGGGCAGTGATACCATCGATCTTACGACCGACGTAACCACCTTCGCTGCGGGTGACCATCTGAGCTGGCAGCAAACGACCGGAACCGCGGGCGTCCTGTCGCTTCTCAACGGTTCCAATGCAACGATCATATCGCTCAACCTTGCCGGGACGTACACGTCGGCGGATTTCGCGGTGACGGCCGACGGCTCAGGCATCGATCAGAGTACGCTGATCACTGTGCTGAACGGGGCACCGCCGCCGTCGACGACCGAAGTCATGATCATGGATCAGAGCGCGAGCGGCAATTACGAGATCTACGACCTCGGCAACAACGCGATCCAGGGCTACGGGGCGCTCGGGCAAATCTCCACGTCGCTCTCGGTCGTGCAGCTCGGCGACTTCAACGGCACCGACACCGCCGACATGCTGATGCACGACGGTAGCACCGGCGAGTTCTGGATGTACGACGTCGGTGGCAATAACGTCACTAACGCGAACGGCACCGACATGGGCAATGTCGGACTGTCCTGGAGCATCCTCGGTTTCGGCGACTTTTCCAGCAATGCGGGCGAAACCGACATGCTGATGCAGAACAGCAATGGCGCCACGAACTCTATGACATCGCCAACGGCCAGTTCTCAGGCTTCCACTTGATGGGCAATGTCGGCACTTCCTGGCAGGTGCTGGGCTTTGGCGCTTTTTCCAGCCATGCCGGCGAGAGCGACATGCTGATGCGCAACAGCGCCAACGGCAATCTCGAACTCTACGACATCACCAATAACGGCTATACCAACGAAGTTGCCATGGGCAACATCGGCACCTCCTGGCAGGTGCTGGGCTTCGGCGCTTTTTCCGGCCATGCTGGCGAAGACGACATGTTGATGCGCAACAGCGCCAACGGCAACATCGAGGTCTACGACATCGCCAATAGCGGCTATACCAACGAAGTTGCCATGGGTAACATCGGCACCTCCTGGCAGGTGTTGGGCATTGGCGATTTCTCCGGCAATCCCGGCGAGAGCGATATGCTGATGCAGAACAGCGCCAACGGCGCTATCGAACTCTACGACATCACCAATAACGGCTATACCAATGACGTTGCCATGGGCAACGTCGGCCTCTCCTGGCGGGTGGTCGGTTTTGGCGACTTCTCCGGAAATCCCGGCGAAGACGACATGTTGATGCGTAACAACAGCAACGGCACGTTTGAACTCTACGACATCGCCCATAGTCAGTTCACGAACGAACTATCGATCGGCTAAGTCGGGACCGAGTGGTCGGTCAGAGGCATCGCGGCCGATCCGCCAGGCTCAGCCCCCGCGAACGCACAGCTCGCGCAGGTGATGTCCGCCTTTGCATCGAGCACCTCTCTCGACACGTCCTTCCCGCTCGGTCAGCCGCCGACGCAGCCCCCAACGGCGAGCCCGCTCGCCGCACCAGGTGGGCAGCCGCAACCAGCTTGAACGTGCCGGGCTCCGGAATCGACCAATGCACGAAACTATCGGACCGGGGAGGACAGTGAGATGGAACGGCCATGTCGAAACTTCACCTCCCAGACGATCAACATTTCCCAGCCCGGCCCCAATGTTTACATTGAGGTCACGGACGGCGATACCGCAGGCGAGATCGTCGGGACTTACGGCTACACCGACGGCGACGGAGATAGTTGTTTTCCGGGATTTGAGCAGACCGGCAGCGTCTTTTCGACTTTCAATCCGCCGGCATCCAGTAACATCCTGTCAATTGGCATCACCGAGAGCGGCGAGATCTTCAGGACCTGCATCGACAACCGAAACGTCAAACACGGCTTCATTTATAGTAACAGGACCTTCACCAACATCGACGGCTTCTTGGCAAGCAGTACCTCGATAGATGGCGTCAGCGACAGCGGCATAATCTATGGATCGTACGGCTTTATCGATAACGCCGGCAGCGTCACAATAATCAACCCTCCCGGATCCATCGGTACCAGCGTGGCTGTCACCGGTGGTGGCGAGGTAGTCGGCAATTATATGGATAGCGTCGAAAACACGCACGGCTTTGCGTTCGAGAATGGCCAGTACGCGACGATCGACGTCAGCGGGGCCACCAGCACGTACGTATCCGGTTTCAACGATTCCGATGAAATCGTCGGCCATTACAGTGATGCGTTCGGCAGCATACCGGATGGGCGACAGCGGCGCGAGCGATATGGTGATGCGCAACAGCAACACTAGCGCGTTCGAGGTCTATGACATCGTCAACAATCAGATCACGACCGCGGCGTCGATGGGCCAAGCTGGCGGCGGGTGGTTGGTCGTCGGCATTTGTGGCGATCCGTCCGGCGGCTCCTGACCCGCAAATACGCAAGTCGTTCAAATGATGGCGGCCTTCACGAACTCTGCGGCGGGCAACGTTACGGCGCAGCCGGCTATCGGCGCCAGCGATCCAATGCCCGAACAGGCGATCGCGGCGTCGCACGGATAGACTCGCGAGAATGGCGGAAGCCATGCCCACAGCGACAACTACCCTGCGTCCAACGCGGCATGAAGCTAGGCCAGCCTCGACAATCCGATTGCCGCAACCCAGGCGGGGCGCCTGCGCCCAGAGGTAACAATGCTCGAGGGAACCGCCACGCCGGCCGTACAACCGCTTGTGGCAGACTGTGGCGGCCCCATTGAGCGTCACCTTTATGGCTGCTCCTAGCGCATCCCGGGCCTCCGCCATACTGATCGGGCCTGCGCCGCTGCCCCGGGCCCTTGGGGCCGGGACTCGAACTTATCGGGGGGGGCGCTGGTCCTCGCCACTCTTATGATGGGCTCTGTCGTTCGAAGCTGACCCCTATTGATCTTACGGCGTTGACTTGGCTAATTCAGTGCGAATAAAGGCCTTGGGGGCCGCGCACCGAGACCGCCTTGGCGGCGGTTGATTTCAGCAAGTATCCGGCTTTGGCAGGATCTGATGCAGACCATCTCAGTTGTGACGCCCTGCTTTAACGAAGAAGAAAACTTAGAAGAATGCTATCGCACGATAAGGGACTTGTTTGAGAAGGAACTGCCGCAATATCGGCGCGAGCATGTATTCTGCGACAACGACTCGACCGACCGCACGGCCGACATATTACGGGCGATTGCCGCCGCCGATCCGGATGTGAAAGTCATACTCAACGCCCGCAACGTCGGGCCGATGCGGTCGACCTTTAACGGTGTGCTGGCGACAAGCGGAGACGCGGTGGTGCTGTTCATGCCCGCCGATCTGCAGGATCCACCCGACCTTATTCCTCAAATGGTCAGACATTGGGAACAGGGCAACGAAATCGTCTACGGCATTCGGGCGACACGCTCCGAAGGCGCGGTCATGCGCTCGTTGCGTAAGCTTTATTATCGCCTCATCAGTGGTACCTCGACGATCAAGGTTCCACTCGACGTGGGCGATTTTCAGCTCGTCTCGCGGCGTATCGTTGACGCCATGCGTCGCGTCGAAGACGCCTACCCCTATATGCGCATCATGACATTCGAGGCCGGTGGCAAGGCGGTCGGCATACCGTACCATTGGCGCGCTAGGCGCCGCGGGCTGTCGAAGAATTCGCTGCTGCAACTGCTCGACCAGGGCCTCAACGGACTGGTCACCTTTACCGCGGCGCCGATGCGGCTCGCGCTCTATTTCGGCTTTTTGATTTCACTGACTAGCGTGCTCTACGCCGTGGCAAATTTTGTTCTCGCGCTGGTATTTTACGGTCGCCTCGCCGAACCAGGTATCCTCACCTTGATCGTCGCCCTGTTCTTCTTCGGCGGCGTCCAGCTGTTCTTTCTCGGGCTCCTCGGTGAGTACATCATCGCGATTTACGGCCAGGTCCGCCGCAAGCCCATGGTCGTGGAGCGCGAAAGGATAAATTTCCCTGCGGCCGGTCAAGATAGCCGGCAGAACTAGCTACGCGGGGATCATCAGGCTTTTTCATCGGGTCGAAGCAGCTTCAGGATGGCTGTTTCGTCAAGCTTATGGTCACTCAGCAAATACGCATACGTTCCGCAGAGTTCCGTAAAGCGATCCAGAATTCCCCCGATCTGGAAGCTGCAGTTTATCTTTCCCGCAATTATTTCCGCGACGGCGGAACCGAGACCGCCATAAATAGAATGTTCTTCCACCACCACGATCCGTCTTCTACCTTTGGATAGATCCAGAATGCGTTGCGGTTCGATTTTTTTCAATTTCAGAACGGAGTAGAGGTCGTAATCGAGGCCTGCATTCTCGATTACACGTTTTGACACAGCAACCATCGATCCGGACGCAAGGCACAAGTTGTCATGGGAAGCGTCGATGACGGCGCACACGCAATCGTCGAATTCTTCGGGCAGCGGTTCTGCATGAACATCGCCAAGATCCGCTTTTCCGAGTCGCACGTAACTCGGACCGCTCAGCTGCCGGGCCTGGCGAAAGGCCCAGACGAGCTCAAACCGATCCGCCGGCGAGAAGATCGACATGTTCGGAAGTGGCCGAAGCGCCGCGACATCTTCGAAGCACTGATGGCTGGCGCCGAGGGTGCTGTAGACGAGCCCGGCGCCGTCGCCCAGGAGGATAACCGGCAAACCCTCATAGCAGAGATCAAGCTTGATCTGCTCAAGGACCCTGATTGGGATGAACGAGGCCAGCCCGTAGACGATCGGCCGGAAGCCCGCTTTGGCGAGCCCCGCCGCGACCCCCACCATGTTTTGCTCGGCAACGCCGCAATTCACATATTGATCGGGGCGCGTCTTCCGCAGCTCGTCGAACAACGCGTAGCCGTGATCGCCCGTCAGGACGAGCACCTCGGGATCGGCTCTTGCGGCCTCGATCAGAAGCGCCGAGAGCGTGCGTCTCATCTGCCGCGGCGCCCGAGTTCCATGGATGCGGCCGCATAATTTTCCGCGGTCAGCCGCGTGTAATGCCACGCGTTGTTATTTTCCATGAAGGTGATTCCCCGCCCCTTTGTCGTCTCGGCGACGATACCCTTGGGGCGGCCGTCCTTCTGCAGTTTGTAGGCGGAAAGAGCAGAATCAATCGCGCTTTCATCGTGACCGTTGACCGTCGTCGCATCGAAGCCAAAAGCGGCGAGCTTCACCGCCAAATCTTCGGTCGAGAGAATCTCCGACGTCCGCCCCATTGCCTGGTAGTTGTTCTTGTCGATGATGACGATCAAATTATCCAGCTTGGATTGCGCGGCGAACAGCAAAGCCTCCCAAATTGGGCCCTCGTTCGCCTCACCGTCCCCGACAATGGCGTAGCACATTTGGGGCGTATTGCGCCGCTTGGCCGCGAACGCCAGGCCCACCCCAACCGAAAGGCCGTGGCCCAACGATCCCGCCGTGACCTCAATACCCGGGATGCCGACCTCGGACAGGCCATGCAGACGGGTCCCGTCCTTGAAATAGTTGGTCGCCGCATCGGACTCGATCCATCCCATCTGGATCAGGCAGGCGTATTGCGCCATGACGCCGTGGCCTTTGCTCAGAATCAGATAATCTCGAAGCGGATGATCGTGCCTGCCGTCCGGATATCGCAGATGCTGGCGGTAAAGGACCGCCAGGATTTCTACGATGGAGAAGGCGCATGCAATGTGCACCGACGATCCACTATACGCCATGTCGAGGACGGCCTGGCGCAATGAATTGGCATCGAACGATTGATTCGCCGGAGCGACGATGCTCATGAGGGTGCGACCGCCTTCCGAGTCGAAAGTCGCGCATCGCGAAAATAACCGCGCATCGTGTCCAAGACATAGTCGAGATGGTCCTGAGTCAGGCCGGGATAAACTCCGATCCAAAGGCTTCGGTTCATGACAATGTCCGAATTATCCAAGGTCTGAACCACGCGGTAATTGCGGCCCTTCATATAGGGCTGGCGAATAAGATTGCCGGCGAACAGCAGCCGCGTCCCGATTTTGTGTCCGTTGAGAAAACGCACTAAGTCCTCGCGATCAAACGGCGCCTCCGGCCGCAAGGTCAGACAATATCCGAACCATGAGGGGTCGCTGTTCTCCGTCGCTCGCGGGCGAAGGAACACATCGTCCAGATCGCTCAACCCATCCTGCAGATATTGCCAGTTGCGCCGGCGGGCGACGATGAAATCGTCGAGGCTTTCCAGCTGTGCAAGCGCAACCGCCGCCTGCATATCGGTGATTTTCAGATTATAGCCGAGATGCGAATAGGTATATTTATGATCGTAGCCGTAAGGCAGATCGCCAAGCTTCCAGTCGAAGCGGCGCTTGCACGTGTTGTCTTTGCCGGGTTCGCAATAGCAGTCGCGGCCCCAGTCGCGCAACGATTCGACGATGCGTTGGAAGATCATGCGGTTGCAGAGCACCGCGCCGCCCTCGCCCATCGTAATGTGGTGGGCCGGATAGAACGACAGCGTGCCCATCGCACCAAACGTCCCGACCTTGCGGCCGCCATAGGTCGCCCCCAGCGCGTCACAGCAATCTTCGACGAGAAGTAGATTGTGCTTCTTGGCAAAAGCCGTCACTGCACCAAGGTCAAATGGATTGCCGAGCGTATGAGCCACCACGATCGCCCGCGTCCGCTCGCTTTTCGCCGCCTCGAGTTGCTTCACATCGATGTTGTAAGTTCCAAGCTCGACATCGACGAAAACAGGTATCAGACCGTTCTGCATTAGGGGATTGACGGTCGTCGGAAAGCCGGTTGCGCAGGTGATGACCTCGTCACCGGGTTTGAGCGCCCCGTCTTCGAGCAAATGCGATGTCAAGGCGGTCACCGCCAGGAGGTTGGCGGACGAGCCGGAGTTCGTCGTCACGGTTCGGAGCACGCCGGTTCTCTTCGCCAAAGCCTGTTCGAATGCCGCGTTGAAGCGTCCCGTCGTCAGCCAGAAATCGAGGCACGCGTCGACGAGCGACCGCATCTCCCGCTTGCCCAGCACTTTGCCGCTCGGCGGGACCGTGCTGTCCCCCGGCACGAAGGGACTGACGCCGTGAGCCAGCTCAGCGTAACGCTCGCACAGCTCCAGGATCTGCTCGCGTAAAATTGTCGCTTCGCTGTTCATGTCTGGACCGATGCCGTTGCGGTCGTGCCGAAGCTATCGGCAGAGCTGTTCCGATTATTCCGCGGCGAGAGAGCTTTCACGACCTGCATCAAACCGCTTTTCAACCCCGTTGCCGGTTGCCAGCCGGTGGCATTATGCAGGCGCGTCACGTCAGCTTCGAGATGCATAACCTGATCCGAGCGGTACGGCACCTGGCCAAAGCCGAGCTCGGCGCCCGGACGAACCGCGTCGCGAAGCAGCGTGACAACCTCGCGCAACGGCCGCCCTGTTCCGGAGCCTAGATTAAATATGCCGGCGGCGGTGGCGCTTTCAAGCACGGCCGCCGCCGCATCGGCCGCGTCGTCAATATACAGGAAATCCCAAATCTGCTCGCAGCGCGTCAGGGCCGGAACCGCACCTTCTTGCAGTTTGGCGACAAGAGAAGGGATAAGCCAGCCTGGATTATCTCGCGGGCCATAAACCGAAAACACGCGCAGCCACGCGTGGCGCACGTTTTTCATTCGGCACATCGCCTGTGTCACGCGGCAAACGGCGAGCTTGCTGTGTCCGTAAAGCGTTGTCGGTTCCGTAGACGCTCGTTCGTCGAGCTTGCAATTCTTCGGCCCGTACTCGGCTTGAGAACCAAGACCAACGAAGCTCTCGATTCCCGCGGCGATCGCCGCTTCGAGAAGAAGCGCCGTCGCTGTGATATTCTCGATCTGGCGCGGGTCGTTTCGAGCGCCGCCGCCCACGCCGCTCCACGCCGCGTGCAGAAGCGCGTCGGGCCGAAATACGCGCACCGCATCCGCATAGGTTTCAGGCGACCCAAGATCGCCAACAATCACCTCGCAGTGCGGATAAAGCGCCAACGCTCGATCCTCCGGCTTAGGGCTGCGAACGAGCAGAGCCAGAGTATGGCCGCGCTCGTACAGTCGCTCGGCTACGCGGGCGCCAACGAATCCGGTAGCGCCTGTCAGGAGTACACGCCCCCGCGTCATGCTGTCAGCGCCGGCTGCTTATCGGCGACATAAGCGTCAATCTGGCTGATCGAGAACTCGCGCATGTTGCCGCCGTCACGATACGCTTTGTACCAGTCGACCGTGAGTTCCAGCGCCCTGTCAAGATGCAGCCGCGGACGCCATTCAAGAAGCGTGCGCGCTTTGCCAACATCAAGCGAAAGATAATGCGCCTCGTGGGGCGCGTGGTCTTCGGCGGTCGCAACCCACGCCGCCTGCTCGCCCCAAAGCGCCGTGACCCGCTCGGCAAGATAACGCACCGGCTTTTCCGCGGCGGCATCGGGCCCAAAATTCCACGCCTGGGCGAATGCGGGCCCGTTCGCGTACAGCCGCTCGGCAAGCCGAAGATAGCCGCTGAGCGGCTCCAAAACATGCTGCCAAGGCCGCACCGCCTGCGGGAAGCGCACAACGAGCGGCTGTTTCGCAAGGAACGCGCGAATTGCATCGGGAAGCAGCCGGTCTCGCGCCCAGTCGCCGCCGCCGATGACGTTGCCCGCGCGCGCCGAAGCAACGGCGACACCATGATCGGCATGGCCACCGGGATTGAAGTAGGACTGCCGATAAGCCGCTGTCACCAGCTCGGCGCATCCCTTGCTGCTGCTGTAGGGATCATAGCCGCCCATGGCGTCGTCCTCGGCGTAAGCGCGCCCGTCTTCCCGGTTCTCATAACACTTGTCGCTTGTGATAATGAGAACGGCGCGCACGCTGCCGCACGACCGCACCGCTTCGAGCACGTGCGCGGTCCCCATAATGTTAGTCGCGTAAGTGCCGATCGGATCGGCGTAAGAAGGCCGCACGAGGGATTGTGCCGCCATGTGAAAGACGATTTCGGGGCGAAACTCCGCCATGGCGGACTTCAACCAGTCGAGGTCGCGGATATCGCCACGCAGATCCTCCATCCCAGAACCCGCCTTCGCGAGCTCGAAGAATGAGGGACTGGTGGTTGGATCAAGCGCCAAGCCTCGCGTTTGGGCCTGCAGCGTCTGCAGCCAAAGGCTCAACCAAGCTCCCTTGAATCCGGTGTGACCGGTCAGGAGCACCCGGCGCCCGCGCCAAGACGCCGTATCGATTACCAGACCTTCCACGTAGCCTGCCTCGATGCCCACAATCCTTCCAGGTAATTCTTATCTCGCAAGGTATCCATGGGATGCCAAAAACCGTGATGACGGTAGGCGCGCAATTGATCCTTGGCGACGAGAGATTGCAGCGGGTCCTGCTCCCAGACCGTATCGTCGCCATCGATCAGATCGCCGACCCGCGGCGAAAGTAGGAAGAAGCCGCCGTTGATCCATCCACCCTCATCTTCCGGTTTTTCGGCGAAGCCTACGACCCGATCATCCGACAGCTCGATCACACCGAACCGCCTCGCGGGGCGAACCGCCGCTACTGTTGCCAGCCGCCCGTGCGCACCGTGGAATGCAAGCTCCGCCTCGATATCGATGTCGGCGACACCATCGCCATAGGTCATCGCGAACACTTCATCATTGCCGATGTAAGGCATGGCTCGCTTCAACCGGCCGCCCGTCTGTGTGTTCTCGCCGGTCTCAACAAGAGTCACGCGCCACGGCTCGCTGAGCCGCTTGTGGACCTCGACGCGGTCGGATGCGAGGTCGAATGTCACATCGGATAGATGCAGGAAGTAATTGTTGAAAAATTCCTTTATCATGTAACCCTTGTAACCGAGGCAGATGATGAAATCGGTAAATCCGAAATGCCCGTAGATTTTCATGATATGCCAAAGGATCGGGCGCCCACCCAATTCCACCAATGGCTTTGGGCGAGTAGCGGTCTCCTCAGAGAGCCGCGATCCGATACCGCCGGCTAATATAACTACCTTCATACTTCGCCTGCAGGTGATCGACTCACTTCAAGTCGCCGAAAACATCGTGACAAGGGTGCAGGTCTCTCATCAAAGCCCGCTCCCGGGCACTCGCATCAACGTAACGCTGGACTTTCGGCTCGTACTGATGAGGGCTAAGTGAATAATACCATTCCGAAGTTGACAATATCTCACGCCCATCCAGCCATCTGGCACATACTGCCAAGAACGGCGTTGCCGGCACGGTGAGCTTATTCACCGATTGCTTGCTTACACCAGCTTCGAACGGGTTCCCTAGCACTACATTGATCGTTTCTCCATCGGATACATTGCCGGTTATTAGCTTGAGCGCGATTCCAAGCCACCGCATATCCGCCCGCCCAACATTTTGGTAGTCTATCACTAGATCCTGTTCGCCGGCGACGGCTTCGCTTAGATAGACCTGATCTACCGAAAACTGAGGTTTGTTGATGTCCCGGATCAGTTGATTCGTGTGGTAGCAGAGCGCAAGCCCGGCGATCGAAACAAGAAGAACGATCAGAGTAAGGAGCAACTGCAGTCTTGCGGGAGACTTTACGTGCGCGCTGACTTTTTCTTGCATATTCACTGAAATACACCCCGTGATAGCGGGGCCTTCCACCCGCGCCCCGACAATCGGGCGCCGACTGTCTTAACAAACATGGCCACAACCGCACTCCCCAACAACATCAGGAACGCATTGGTTGTCCAGATTGCGTCCACCATAACATGCGGAGCCGGGTAGGCCCACTCATTGGGCGCGTACGAGGCCAAAGCAACGACTCCAGAGACAGGCAGGAGCTGAGTCCAAACTTTACGCCAGTTGTCCTGAAGCTGCGCCAAAACGAACCCGCCGACACTAACAAGCGCAAGCAAGACCGCCAAGCCAAGGCCCCGCGTAAAGGGCTGCATCGCAGCAGAATAGATTTGCCAAAAGCGAAGAGGCTTCCACCAAGCATATAAGTAAAACATGTACGTTGGATGTTGTTGAGCAAATTTGAAAAAGAGATGGCGGACGATCCTATCGTGGAAGCCGAACCAGTAACCGTTGGTAAGCGGCGCCGCTTCGGGAAGGTCCGGCCTATGGACAGCTAGATATTTAGCGGCTGGCTGAAAAGCGATCGCATCGCCCTGCTCTGGATAAGGCCAACGCGGATGGATTGAGAGTCCCAGATAAGCGGAATGCCAAGTAAAATGACTGGGCCGCAGCTCGCCAGTGTAATAAGCCGGGCTCAGAGCATTATGGGCGTAGATTGAAAGCCCCAAAAAGCCGAACAAAATCGTGGCGGCAGGCCAAACGACTAAGGCGTGACGATTGCGCCAAACGCGCCCGGCAAGCGCTTCAAGAAGCGTGGCCATGAAGACGGCGATGATCCCCCATTGCGCAGAAGAGCGAGACCACATGACAAAGACAAAAAGAGCAGCCTGAGCGAGGGCCGTCATCCCAGCAATCGATCGAAGTTGCGTTTTTCGAAAAACGCAAAAGACCAGATGAGTGACCGGCACTATCGCCAGCGAGGAGATCGCTCGATACGCTGAAATGGAGGGCAGACTGATAAAAAAGAGATTGCTATTAATGATCAGACAGACACTAACAAGCTCGGCCGCGAGAAGAGACAGCGGTACTGATTGACCGCGGAACCCAACAACAAACAGCAATGTTGTGGCAAACAACAATGAGAAAAACATATAATGCATACTTTGAATTTTGAACCCAAAAAATAGGAACGCCAACCGATAATAGTCAACTCTTCCCACGTCTTCAGCCAAGATGGGCGCAAAGTCACGGCGCACAATCGGGATGAAGTCCAACGGTTGGCTGGGTGCAACAGTGGAGATTTGATCGATTGAAATTGCGTCGCGAATGGTGTCGTTGATGTATCTCGCATCCCGCATTCTGTCGATATGCGGAATCTCACCGGGCGCCGTAGTGATGCCTAGCCTTTTGTCAAAGATGTTTAGGACGGCGCCATAGGCGAGATAGCCCTGATTGAGGCGATAGACGATGTCCGATATCGCGACGGACATCGCCTCGTAATCCGCATAAGCGCCCCACGTGAGGTTATCTTGCATTTTTTTGGCGACGGCCTGGGCGAAACTTGCCCCCACGAGGCACAGAAGTAAAAGGTGAACCGCAAGGCGCGCCAATCCGCGACGGTTACTCCCGAACATTGGTCTGCTTCTAGCCTTGATTGCGCCGAGGGGTCAGGACCAGTACTCGTTTAGCAAAATGCCACCCATAATGACAACGCAAAAATCTTTGCGTGGCTCGGGAAGAATAAATCGACGGCGGATTGAACCCAGCCCGATGCAGTTCAATGACACGATAGCAGGATCAAGCTCCCGAGGCCCGCTTCACCTAGTACGAATGCAGTTCGGGGGCCAGTCGCGCCGCATTGGTATTTGAGGTAGTAACTCTTGCGGGAGCCTGGAGCTGGATGGCGGAAGGTGTCCACATTCACCCGATGGTCGCGGCTTGATCGGCAGACCTTCGTTATATCCGCCGTCTCAGGACCACAGTTGGCGCCATATGTCGCAGCCGGGATGCACATTGAGGCGGATCCAGACGCGGCTATGTGCTCGACTACCGCCCCGCGGCGCGCTTCGGTCCGGGACATTGCAAGTCACCGGTCTTGCCAAAGCCAGCCTCGCCCGGAGTCTCGATTTAATCGGGCTTGCCGCCCAGTGCGAAGGAATAGTCGACGCTTGGGGCTTTCCTGAATTCCCGGATCACCTAATCTTATTCGACCGCGGCGTAACAAGAGACTCCCAAAAGGTGCGAGATGAAGGCCGCAGTCTCCGGCTGCAATTCAACTGTTCCGGAGAATCCACTCAGATCCGGACTCAGCAGATTCGCTCCCTGCGGCGTTAGTTGCGGCGGCGACTTTCAAAAGAATCAATATAGCTCGTTCAGATCATCAACGGAGCCAAGAAAATGGTTGGATCGCTGCTTGCACCAATTTCTACGATACTCGCAGCCTGCCGAATGTAGCCACCGCACTTTAACTGAGCGAGGTCTGTGATCAGCTGAAGTCCCACACCCATCGTCGCCTCGGTGCAACTAGCCAATTAAACCGTAACCCATGCGACAAGAAATCGCTCAGGCCGCGGCGCTCGATTGGACGCCGCCTCCGTCCCACGGCCGCCCCCTGGGGGGTTGGACTGGAAATGGCTGGTGCATGACAAGCGAATGCCCCGCTTGGCCGAGTGGGCTATGCCCGATACAAGCCCGGGCACAAAAGCAGCGGACGCTTGCTTGACGGTCACCGACAGCCCAAGCTTAATGAAACCGCTGACGTAGAAGCTGCCAAACGGCGCTTAGGCCCATGAGGCAAAGTACGAGATTGGCATGGGCGCCAAATATCACCGCCGCGGCATCCAATCCGAATACTGCTTGCAGGCCCGCTTGTAAGCCTGCAGCGATGACGAGGACCAGCGTGGGAAAGTCGAGAAACCACATGGCATAAGTACCCCGTTGCGGACCTGTTGATACAATGATTCGGCCGCATCGGTCATTCGAAAAATCAAGAGGTAGACGGTGACTTCCTGCAGCTTTCTGTGGGGATTGTTTTCGGAGCAAGCCGCCGATCGAATCGACAGTGCACAATTCTCCAGCAAACCTTTAGCTGGCCTTCAGGCGCGCTCCCATCGTTTGGTGCACAAGTGCGAGTCCGGCTCGCCCCAGACTCGGCTGGCCTCAAACGAGCCGAGGAGATCGCGCGATGTCCATACCGTCCTGGGTGGAGCCCGGCGACATTGTCATTTACACGGCTTATGGCGGCGGCCCGGTATCCAACGCAGCGGTCGTCGGAACGTATGAAATCGAGGCGCTCAGCGTTGCGGCAAACTCCGCTACGGTCGCCTGGGCCGAGCGAAGCGCCGGAAACATCGAGATCGGCGGCGGTGAGCCCACCTTCAAGCCCGGAACCGCCAGCGCCTATGGCCTGCAATTCTGGGTCGACCCGGCAAATCCGACGGCTTCCATCGTTGGTCCGGAAGGCGAAACGATGTCCGTCGCCGGGACCACGACGTTCGATAATACGAGCGCGACGGTGCTGGAGTTTACAGGGCCGGATGCCGACGGTGAGGTCGTTTATCAGACCTCAAGCGGCCTGATTCTTGAAGAATCGGCCAACTACGCCACCGGTTCGTACATTCTCTACTTTCAATCGGTCCAGTTGGCCCAGGGCGCGCCGAATCCGGGTCCAACCCCAACCCCAAGTCCACCGCCGCCGCCCCCGCCCAGCCCGCCGCCACCTCCGACGGCCACCGCCGACATGATCCTTCAAGACGTCAAGAACGGCGTCTTTGAGATCTACGGGATCGGCAGCAACAAGATCCTGACCGCATCGCAACTTGGACAGGTCGGGACCGAATGGCAGATCGTCGCGCTCGGTGGCTTCGACGGCAGCGACACGTCGGACATGATCTTGCGCAATTCACACACCGGTGCGCTCGAAGTCTACGACATCAATAGCGCCGAAAAGCTGACCGGGGCCACGTCCATGGGACAGGTCGGGGTGGAATGGCAGACTATCGGAGTCGGCAATTTCAGCGGCCAGGTCGGGGCAACAGGGTTGCTGATGCGCAGCAGCACTAGCGGCGCGCTTGAGCTCTACAACATCGCCAACAACACCATAACGTCGGCCGGCCCGATGGGACAGATCGGCCTGGAGTGGACCGCCGCCGGCGTTGGTGATTTCAGCGGTAATCCCGGTGAAAGCGACTTTCTGATGCGCAACAGCCGAACCGGCGCGCTTGAGGTTTACGATGTCAGCGGCGGCTCCATCACGTTCGCCGCCGCGCTCGGCCAGGTTGGCCTCGAATGGAGCGTCGCCGGGATTGGAGATTTCAGCGGCAGTCCTGGCGAAAGCGATTTGCTGATGCGCAACAGCCAGACCGGCGCATTCGAGCTCTATGACATCAGCCATAACAGCATCACGTTCGCCGGTTCCATGGGTCAGGTCGGCCCTGCCTGGACCGTGGCGGGCTTCGGCCTGTTCAACGGCACCAGTTCGACCGACATGATGATGCGCAACAGCCAGACCGGCACGTTCGAGCTGTATGACATCAGCAACAACAAGATCACTTTTGCCCAGTCGATCGGGCAGGTTGGCACGGAATGGCAAGTCACCGGGATCGGCGTCGACCTCGCGGCTGGTTCTACGGGTGGCGCGGCCAGTCAGCTCACACAGGCGATGGCGGCGTTTGCGCCTGCGAGCGGCGCGCCTATCCCCTCCCCGACTGGATATCCGTCGGCGATGCAAGCTGACAGTGCCGACGCCAGCCCATTCGCCCCGCCTGCAGCCACGACCCAGCAGTTCGTGCGGTAAGCAAGCCGGGCCCTGCCTACTCGAGCCCGGCGATACGGAATGCTTCGACGTAACGCTTCATGGCCCCGACGCCGGCCCATACGGCATTGCGTCGGATCCAGTTCTGAGTCATCTCCGGCGCTAGGCGCCGCAGCGTCCGCAGCGCGCGCCTGGCGTCATCGGTTTGTCCTTTCAGCGCAAGATTGATGATCATTGCGCGATAGGCGGTCGGAGAGTTGGGCAAATACACCGACGCCCTGCGGGCGAACTCGGCGCCGTCAGCATAACGCTCAACGGCGAAGCAGCCGGTCGCCCGTACATTGTCATGCGCGCCCGCATATCCGCGCGCCAGCAAGTCTCGACGCGCGAAGCGCTCCGCCAGTGCCGCGTGGGGCAGCACCTGCTCGTGGTGCCCCGCATAGGCGGCTGCAAGCGCCAGGAAATAGTGCCCGATGGCAAAGTCGGGATTGAGGCCGATCGCACGCTCGCACGGCACGATAGCATCCTCAGGCTGCTTCCAGATCAACGCATAGCCCAGCGCGGCATGGGCCCAGGGATCGTCCGGGTTAAGCGCCAAAGCGGTACGCGCCGATGCCAACGCCGCCGGCGTGATCGCGCGGCGCTCAGCCCAGCTCATGTGTACGCGCAGTGTGTTGACGATGGAAAGCAAGCTGTGCGCCTGCGCCGAGCGCGGGTCGATCGCAACGGCCTTGCGCAACAACGCATGCGCTGCGGCGACGCTCTTCTTCTCGCGGCTATTCATCAGCGACAGGGCTCGCACGATGCATTCCCAGCCGTTCAGGCTCACGTCCGATTTGCGCGCGACGCGAAGGTGCTCTGCCAGATAAAGCTGCGGCTCGATGGCGGCGATAACATTCTTGCAGATCGCATCCTGTGCCGCAAAGGCCGGAGCGGCCTCAAGGTCATAGGATTCCGCCCAAATCTGGCGCGGGACAAGCGCGTCGACCAGTTGCACCGTCATGCGCCGGCGGCCTTGCGCATGACGAATGGCGCCCCGCAGCAGATAGCGAACGCCGAGCGAACGCGCGAGCGGCGCCGGACCGAGCGTCTCGCCTTTGTATCCGAATGACGCGGTGCGAGGCGCGACATGCAGCCATCCGACCTTGGTCAGCGCCGTAACAAGATCCTCCGTTATGCCGTCGGCGAGAGCTTCAAGGAAGCGGTCGGTGCCTATGCTTGCGATCGGAAGGACCGCGATCGTTGGCTGGTCGGCAAACAGCGCTGAGTTATCGCGTTCCTTGCCGGCGTGAGGCGCGGCAACGGTAGCGACTTCGCGCACCGCACCTACGAAACGAAAGCCCTTGGTCCTGATAGTGCGAATCAATCGCTGTTCGGCGCCGCTGTCTCCGATCGCGGCGCGCGCCGCACTGAGGCGCGTGTCGAGCGCGGCGTCGGAAACAGCCCGGCCGCCCCAGACGGCGTTGAGTACGTCGTCTTTGCTGACCACGCGATCGATGTTGCGGATCAGAAACTCCAGAAGATCAAAAACTTGAGGTTCAAGGCGAACCGAAACGCCACCACGGCGAAATTCGCGTCGTTCGGCGTCCAGCGCGCATTCATCGAATTGATAAATCATGAAATCGATATTACCGATCAACTTCGCCACGCTTCCCAACCTGAACGGTAGCCGCAAAACCGCAAACTCTCAAGGCGGCCTTAAGCCGGTCTTTAGGTGCACACCACGAATTTCAGGCAAAATCGGCCCATAAGGTCGGCGGCAGACGGTCGCAACCACTGCGCACTCCTCCGATGGACAGCAAAACCAGCTTGATGAACGCGCCGGCGTCAGCTTTCCCAGTGGCGTCCACCCGTCCCGATTTGCTGCTTTTTATCTCGTCATGGCAGATTTTTCAGTACTCAAAATGTTTCAGCCACAGCGATTTGTTTGGTAGTTGTTTGTTTGGCAATATTGACTCAATTCAACGAAATCGGTAGCCCTTTACTAAAAGGGGGCTACCGAGCAAAAAGCGTTCACAGGGAGGGGAATTCATGCAATTCTCGAGCGTAACGTACACGGGAACTTTCTCGGGCTCAGGCGCGGGAACTGACGAGGGTTTTCCCGGCACCGCCTCGATTAGCGGACCAGTGACCGCAGTACTGAGCGAGGCCGCCAATGGCAGCATTACGGGGACCTATAGCTATTCCGGCACTTCGAGTCTCGTGAACCCTGAATTTGGGCCGATCGGCGGTCCCAATTTCAGCGGCGGTGGCACTGTCTCCGGCACGCAATCGGGCCTGACGTTCACAGCCACGTCCGGCCCGCTGAACAGCGGTAGCGCGAGCATTTCAAGCAATGACACGGCCATTACTTTTTCCGACCAATGGAATTTTTCGAGCGGCGGCCTGACAGGCAGCGGCAGCGCCTCCGGCTCGCTGAGCGGTTCACCCTCCTCCCCATCACCGCCGCCACCGCCACCGACCTCTCCGTTTCCTGTCATTTCGCCGGACGACACGTTTACTGCTACTGCCGTCCCCGTCGGCAACGGGGCGCAATTCGTCGGGCTTCCGTTCCCGTCCTCCAACGAGAGCAGCGGTACCAAGGACATGGCCGAGGGAGCCACAGAAGCGTTCATAGAGACCGATCTGCAGCAGTTTCCGGAGGAAGTGCAGGCAATTTACGAGACCCAGTCGAACGTTCAGCTTGCAATCAATATCTTCAATGCCGAAACCACCTATGTCGCGAGCGTCTTCACGGCTCTCGAAGGCTTGATTCCGGCGCTGGCTGATCCAAGCGGCGCGGCCTCGCAGCAGGTACGGAACGAGTTGGACGAAGCCAACACCAATCTGCAAAATACGCTAAACGGATTATCGATCAGCACGTTAACCGAGAAGGCGGTGTTGGGTTTATTCTCGGCTTTCGGCGTCAAGTCCTCTTTAGGCGACGGCAACCTGTTCTTTTCGCTGCAGACCGGCACCGCACCATTGTCTTTGAGCGGTTTCAACTATGCGGTCATCGGCAGCGGTGCGGGCGACACCATCGACTTAGGTGCCGGCAATAACACGGTATTCGAACCGGGCGGCAACAATCAGTTTGTGAAGGTCGGCGCTGGCAACGATGTGCTCGTCGGCAGTGCCGGGGGCCTCAACGTCACAGTCTACGCGGCTCCTGCCCCTTCATTTTCTTTGACGCACAATGCCGACGGTTCGCTGCAGGTGTCCGGCCCCCTTGGCACCGACGCCCTGAACGGCGTCGATCAGCTGCGCTTCAGCTATGGGGCTTTGGACACGGCGTACGATTTCGACGGCGGCGGCACGAGCGGCCTGCTGCTGCGCAATTCGGCGAACGGGCAGTTTGAGATCTACGATATCGGAAACAACGCCATAACCTTGGCGCAGAGCATGGGTCAGGTCGGTTTGGAATGGCAGGTCGCCGGCTTCGGCGATTTCACCGGCAGTGGCGGCACCGACATGCTGATGCGCGACACCGTGACCGGACAGTTCGAGGTCTACGACATCGCCAATAACGCCATCACGTCCGCGCAGGGCATGGGCCAAGTCGGGCTGGAATGGCAGATCGCCGGCTTCGGCGACTTCACGGGCAGCGGCTTGAGCGACATGCTGATGCGCAATGTCCACACCGGTACCTTCGAATTCTATGACATCGCCAACAACACGATCACCACAGCCGGTGGCATGGGTCAGGTGGGGATGGAATGGCAGGTCGCGGGATTCGGCGATTTTGCCGGTGACGGCACCACCGACATGCTGATGCGCAACAGCAATACCGGCCAGTTCGAGGTCTATGACATCAGCAATAATCAGATCGCATTCGCCACCGGGATGGGCCAAGTGGGACTGGAATGGCAGGTGGTCGGCTTCGGCGACTTTGCCGGCAACGGCACCAGCGACATGCTGATGCGCAACAGCCATACCGGCCAGTTCGAAATCTACGATATCTCCAACAACCGGATCACGTCCGCGGCCAGCATGGGCCAGGTGGGCCTTGAGTGGCAGGTAATCGAATTCGGCACATTCGCCGGCGATTTTACCGCCGACATGCTGATGCGCAACAGCAATACCGGCCAGTTTGAGGTCTACGACATCAGCAACAATCAGATCACGTTCGCGGCCGGCATGGGACAGGTTGGGACACAATGGGTTCCGTCGGGACCTTCCAACCTTGCGGGCGTGACGACCGCGCAAATCACCCAGGCGATGGCGGCGTTTGCGCCGGCCGGCGGCGCGGTCCCGATGAGCCAGCAGATCGATCAACCGACGTTGCAGGTAAGCACTGCCAGCCTGTTAGCCACGCCCGGCAATCAAAGACCGGGCGCCTGAGTGGCCGATCATTCCGGCCCATCCGGTTTGGCAGCGAATGGCTTCAATCGCAGGCGCGTGCGATGGCCGGGTGCGTCGCCCGCGCTGCCGTCCTGCATCAAGCCCTGATGATAGAGCTTTTGCCATTTGCGATGCTGTTCGTCCGAGCCCGGCTCTTTGAGCTTGGCATTGAAGGTGAGCCGGCTCACGTTCCAGTCATCGTATTGTTGCTTCAACTCGGGCGCATCCGACAACGGCCGCTGTTCCGGCTCCACGGTTTCCAGCGCACCGCGGGGCAGCGGCCAGATGTGGCAGATTGGCTCGCCTTTCTCAAAGCGCACCGGTGTGGCTGCACGAGTGAACTTCCAGTTCATTGTGAATGTGTAAGGGGCCCAATCCGTCTCAACGATGGCAGTCAGCGGCGCAATGGCGTCCTTCGGGCGATTGATCGGACCTTGCACCAAGAGGTCGATCCCGGGTTCGCTGCGAAACAGGCACGGGATGTGAAACGTCAGAATACCGCTTCCAAAATGGCTCACTGCCGACGGAACAACCCCGGGATCGCCAAGGATGCCGATCGCCGAAAGATCGGGTTTGCCGTTCCAACCGGCCGCAAAGCTTCCTGGACAAAGAATTTCCCAGCCGTGCGCGTTGGCGATGGCGAGCGGCAGGCAGCGATAGGCGAAACGGTCACCCGTTGCATCCATCCAGGCGCGCTCGACCGGAGCGGGACGAATTTCAAATTTGTGGCCGTCGAGAACGTACGCGGTTAGCTTCATCTGACCCACCGCCCTGCATTGGCCGACCTGGTAGACTCCTCGGCAGAGGACCGCCCCGCCCGGAGGAAGCGCCGCCGCTTCGTTCTACCGCAATAGGGGTCGCCGATCTCGCGCATCCTTCGCGGCTGCGGCAAGTTGGGTGAGGACCTGCCAGACATCCGGCGCCGCTAGGCCGTACCGCTCCCGCAGCGTGGTCGAATCCAGCGTGGTATTGGCCGGCGTTGAGCCTTCCGGCAGGCCCGCCGATCGAGCGTTGGTTTCTTTGACCAGTAATGGGTCCGCGTTGCAGTACGTCGCAAGAAATCGGCCGACGTCGACATAGCTGACATCGCGCGGGCCGGTGAACTGAAAGACTCCGGTCGGACGATCTTGCAGCAGCGCGATGATGGCCGCGCACACCAGATCGGTGGGTGTCGGTGCGAGTGTCATGTCGCAAAAGGCGCCGATGGTTCTGCCGGCGGACAAATCCGCAATCCATCCGTCGAGCAAAGCCATTCTGGCGGAGACGACTTTGGCGAGGCGCAGGATGCCGGCCGATGCGCCCCGCGCCATGCGTTCACGCAACGCCCTCTCGGTGCGCGCCTTCTGGCGGCCGTATTCGCTCACCGGTGAACAGGGTGCGTCGGCCGCAACGTGCGGCGTCTGCCCATCGAACACCTGGTTGGTCGAGAGAAACAGCACGTAGATGCCGCGAGCTAGAAACTTATCGGCCAGTGCAAGCGTCTGATCCACATTGATGAAAGCGGTGCCTTTCGGATCGGTCGCACAGGCCGCGATGCGGGCGATGGCGGCGCAGATACAGACGGCCTCGGTCCGCTTCGGCGGCTCAAATAAATCGATATTCGCCGCAAGATCGAGAAACGGCCGTTCAGGGGAAACCAATTCGCGGCGGCGTGTCGTCGCTGCGGCCGCAACCCCCCGAGCCTGCATAGCACGCTGAGTTGCGGCGCCGATTTCGGAGTCACCGCCGACGATCAGAAACATCCGTCAAAGTCCGCTCGCCACGCGCTCAGCCGAGTCCCGCCCCGCCGTCAGGCTACTTTTTCTTTTAATTTCAGCGATTTAACAACACGATCGGCAATCTGATGCGGCGCCAAACCATAGACTTCGAACAAATCTTCCTGCAAGCCATACTTATGAGGGAAGGCATCTGGCAGGCCGATCCGCAGCATTGGCGGCAGGGACACGCCGAGCCTCTCCACCAACAAGTCGGTGACGGCACTGCCGAAGCCGCCGATCACCGTACCCTCCTCCACCGTCGCCACCAGTTCGGCGTCGCGCGAGAATTCGAGTACGGTCTCTTCGTCGAGCGGCTTGATCGTATGGAAATGCACGACGGATACGTCGTGACCGTCCTTCGCGAGTTCCTCCGCAGCGGCCAGACTGTTGGTTGTCATCACGCCGGTTGCCATCAGCACGATCGAACGCCGGTTGCGCGCGCGCCGCATCGGGATGGCCTTACCGATCGCAAAGCCATTTTCCTCGCGGCTCACAACCGGGTCACCGCCCTTGGCGAGTCGAATATAAATGGGGTTCGGCCAATCCAAGGTGCAATTCATCAGCCGCACCATTTCCTTGGCGTCGCAGACTGCAGTCACCGTCATGTTCGGCAGCGCTCGCATAATGGAAATATCTTCGATCGCCAGATGCGTCGGGCCGAGCGGGGCGTAGACCAGCCCGCCGCCATTGCCAACGAGCCGGACCGGCAGATTATGCAGGCACAGATCGATGCCGACTTGTTCGTAGCAGCGCCGCGTGATGAAGGTGGCGATGGTGTTGACGTACGGAATATAGCCCTCCATCGCCAGTCCGGCCGCCATGCCGATGCAATTCGCCTCGGTGATGCCCTCCATATACCAGCGATCGGGCATTTCCTTTTGCATGTTGGCGAGCAAACCGGGGCTCAGATCAGAGCCGATGAACAATACGCGCTTATCCCGCTTGGCGAGATCGTAGATCATGTTGAGGCAGGTGGCGCGCATGTTTACTCCAAAGCGGCGTAGAGCTTGGTGACGACATCATTGGCGATTTTCGACTTGTGATGCCAATTGGCGTCGTTCTCGGCAAAGCTGATACCCTTGCCCTTGACGGTATGACAGATGATCGCGCTCGGGCGGTCTGCCGCCAGCGGAAGGCTGCGGAAGGCTTCGCGCAACGCTTCGACATTGTGGCCATCGACATCCGTGGCAGCAAAATTGAATGCACGCCATTTGTCGAGCAGTGGTTCGAGGTCCTGAATCTCGTGGGTCGGCCCCGCTGATTGGATCTTGTTGTAATCGATCACCGCCGTGAGATTCGACAATCGATGCTTACCCGCGCACAGAGCCGCTTCCCACACCGAGCCCTCGTCAATCTCGCCGTCACCCATGACAACGATGACGCGCGTGTCGCGCTTCTCGATGCGCGCCGCCAGCGCCATACCGACACCATAAGAGAGGCCGTGGCCGAGCGAACCCGTCGACGCCTCGACGCCCGGAATCTTCGCCGCTTCCGGATGCCCACCGAGGATCGAGTCGCGGCGGCAGAACGTGTCGAGCGTCTCATGGGGAATGAAGCCCTTTTCGGCCAACATCACATATTGCGCGATACAGCCGTGCCCCTTGCTCAAGATCATGCGGTCACGCCCCGGCCATTTTGGTTCATCGGCTCGAAAGCGCAGAATGTCGTCATAGAGCACGCGCATGATTTCGACGAGCGACAGGGAGGAACCGACGTGACCGCGTTCACCGCCATGAAGGGTGCGAATCACGAGACGTCGCAACGCTTTTGACCGCTCGTCGAGCGGAGGGGTCGCCAGATTAAGAAGCCGCGCTCCGGCCATTACTCACTCCTCCAGCTTTTCCGGCAACGCCGCCAGAAATTCCCGCGCGCGCGAAAGCTGTCTTGCCTTGGCTTCGGCCCAGCTGCCGGTATCACCCGCAAGCACGCGCCGCTGCCAGCGCTCGGGGATGAACTCGTTAAGCAGGATAAGCACCCAGCGAAGACCGAACAACGGCAAGTAAGCGCGCAGCCTTTCCGCGAACGCGCCATCGCGGCGGTATAGATGCAACGCCGCCTGCCGGAACCGCCTGTGCTGGCGCGGCGGCAGCGGCCATCCCGGATGCAGCAGAATGTCGGCGGTCAGTTTCACCGGATCATCCCAGCCAAAATACTCAAAATCGACAAACGCAAGCGAGCCATCGCCCCGGCGCATGCTGTTGTGGAAGCCGAAATCGGAAGGCACAAGGCTTCGCCATTCCTGCGGAAGTTCATACCCAAAATCAAGGCCGGCGCCGGCGACCTCCGCGCGCGCGGCGCGACCCGCCTCCGCCCTCGCAAGATCAAGGGAATAATCAATAAATTCAAACAGTTCCGGCTCTGGCCCCAGCCCCCTCAAGCGCGTCATCCGGGCATCGATCTGGCGTTCGATCTCGGCGCCGGACAGGCAGGCTTCCGATGCGGGCGGCTGTTCGGCAGCCCAAGCCGTGCCTCGCATCTCATGAATCGCCGAAAGAAATGCAACCGCCGCGTCGATGTCGGCATCGCCGACTTCAGCGACTTCGCGGCCATCGATCCAGCTCAGCAATACATAGCCCCGCTTGATGTCAACACCCAACACGCGTGGAACGGCATCGATTCGATAGCGCTCCATCAACCGCAGCGCCCCGACCTCCGTCGACAGCCGGTCCCGCGGGTCGTTGGCGCGTGAAGGATACTGTTTGAGCGCGAATGCGCGGTCGCGGTCGCAAACGCGCCAGATGCGGCTGTTGCGGCCGCCTGACTGAACCATGTTCAGTTCAACCGCACGGTCGCCGAGAAGCGCACGCGCCACATTCGTGGCCTCGACCAAAGTCGTGTCAGCCGCGTGCAAAAACCTGCTCCTCGATGTTGCTCCAACTCGCACAAACGACGTACGGAGCATTCAGCCGTATTTGTTCGTGACCCGAAAACAGGATACGCGCGACCTTGGGCGGGAAGTCGGGATCGCTCAGCACTTCTTCAAGATCGTCAATGAAGTGCGTGCACGATAGCTCACCGATTCGTGCAAGCTTTTCGGCGCGCGTACTTTCAAAGAAGATACTCGTCGCCGAGATGCCATATTCACCGTCGAACAGGCGACGCGCTACCAGCCAGTCGCGCGCGGCCTGGCGTAGATTGAGTCGATCCGGATCGTGATGTCCGTACTCGGTCTTGTGGCTGACAATCATAACCGCGCATCCCTCAGCTCGGCAGCGGCGAAGAAATGCCTCGAAACCATCAATTATTTTCGCGTCGGCGATACCTTTGCTGTAAACCTGTCCCTGCAGACGTTGCCACGCAAGTTCCCCGTCGGGCAGACGCCGAACGGCGTCGCGAACTGCCTGTTTGCTACCGACGAAGCCCGAACCGATCAGACCGGATCGCTTTGCCATCGCGCAAAACACCTCGTCGTAGCTGACGATCGTGTTGTCGAAGTCTATTCCAATCCGCAATTTTTGCACCATGGCAGGGGCGCGAATTCCCGGTATCCCCGTCTCAATACGATTTCGGACGGCCGGAGCGAAGCCAATCCTGACTTTGTTCGCCGATCCAGCGCGCGGCATCCGACACGGTGGCAAAGCCGTCGACCCGCTGCTCCTCATTGTTGGGATGAGTTACCCGCACACAAAATCCGGACGCTAATTCCAGTTCGCAGATCTCAAACTTGGGCGAGACTGTGCGATTGCGTTCGCCGAACTCGACCTTCGGTCCCACGCACAGCGCAAAAAGATAATGCGCCATGCGAGAGAAGCCAGTGTGGACGACCTCGTCATTCATGGAAAACATGAAGACATGCGCAAAATACTTTTCGAGAAGAGCCTTCAGTTCCTCGCCGCTCTTGCAGTTAATATGGCCGGCTTTGCTTAGGGGCGAGGCGTAGAGCTGCGATTCCAGCGAGGGCGTGCCGATCATGAGCAGTCCGCCATCGGTCAGCGAGCGGCATAGGTTAGACAGATAGGCATCCTCGTCGCTCGACGCGATGTGCTCGATCACATCCAGACTGAACAACGCTTCGTGCTTGCGCGGCAATTGCGACGCTACAATATCGTGCACTTCGGCCTTTAGCGGCCAGCGCTCGTCGTAACGCGCGCGAATATCCTCGATGAAGACCGGATCGAAGTCATAAACGGTAACGTTCGGCACTTCCTGGAGTACAACCCGCGCGCCAAAGGCGTCGCCGCAGCCGACCTCCCCGACGTTGAAGCATCCACCCAGCATTTTGGCGACGAATTTGTAGCGCGCGAGTAAGAACGTGAGGCGTCGCGGATCGTCGTACCACACCTGGTTGGTCATAAGACCGAGCGAGGTCAGGCCAAACGAATTTTTCAAGTCTACACATCGATTGTACTGCGGTTCACGGGTCTCCCCTTCCTCGTTCGCCGATGTTATCGAGGCGGCCTCGGCAGGAACGCCCCCCTCGCCTTTCTTTTTCCGCCTCGCGCGAAGCAAAGAATCGGGTTCCTGGTCGTAAATTCTGGGCGCCTCGACGCTCAAACGCATGACAAAGCTGGACACGTGCTTAGGGGGTTTCCTGCGCGTCGTCACGCGCAGCGCATCGACACTTCCGACGAGCGATAAACCGAGCAACAAGCCGCCTCCGAGCGTCGCTATCGCCCCACCGACCAAAGCCCCGAGGTTCATCGTCTTCCGGAGATTCGCCGTGGCGCGACGCACAAAACGCCGCACGACGTTTGCCGGAACGAAATAAACGTTGGTCGGCACCGCTCCAGAGCGGATCAGGCGCGCACTTTCATTTACAACTGCCTGTGGGAACTCGCCGCCCTTATCAGCGATTCGCGGGTTCCTCACGAAGACTACGATATAGCCTCCCACCTTCATGAGCGGCATAAGGCGATCAATGAGTTCGTCGCCGTACCTCAGATCGGTTTCGGCCAACTCAACCAGACAGATATCGATTTTTCCTTTTAACGCAGCATACCGCTCGACCGGCATTTTCAGAAAAGGCATACAGCGCAGTCGATGAACGCGTTCGCCGTTGTCAGCAAGCGCCAAGGACAGGGCCGTGGGTTCATTCGACAACAAGAGCAGGCGTTGACTGTTATCCTTGAAGAACGGCTCGAGCTCTTCGAGGACGACCTTGAAATCGGGCCAATCCGGATGCCATGGAAGAACATGAGGCGGCGTGCCGATGAGCGCGTATTTGGCGCGCTGCAGCAGCCATTTCGTGATCCAGTGATCCGCTGCGGGAAGCCGCAATGCATAGCGCCATTCGTCTTCGTTGAGCCGAAGCCCCTTTTCATCGTGATACGCGGCCAGTGCGCCATACCAATAGGGATGACCGCGGTACGGGCGGGGCTTGTCATCGAGCAAATTCTCAACGGCCGCAACAAACACGTCGGCATCTGCGATAGCATTTTTTAGTGCAGCCGGCTGATCGCCGGCATGGAACAGTAAAGTCTGACGGGCATTCTCACGGTGTACCGGCGTCGTCCACTCACTCAAACTGGCAGCTAGCCGTCGAGGCTGAAGCGGCCCGGGGCGTAAAAAAGCCGCCTCATGCCGCCGCGGCTGCAGTTCCACCACCAGATATTCGTCTGAATCCCTGATGACCTCCACGTTCCCCGACGGGCACATCTCCGGAATGAATGAATAGTCGCATGATGAACCGATCACGAAATTCGAAATTTCTGGCCGCACGCATAACATGTGCATCAGATAAAAACGTCCGATCATCGTGTTGCCATCAACGCGCCAGAACAAGCGGTTGGTATGGGAATTGTGACTAAATGGAATGTTGACTGTGTTAGCCAAGGTGGCCGGATGGAGATGATTGAGCGCCCACTCCATCAATTGCCGTGGCTGCAAAACCAGTGAGGGCTTCCCAATTGGAAGCCGGCGTTCCAGCCACGGCAAGGCATCCTCAAGTACGACCTGGCAATTGCCGACGACGACGGCGCTCACCCCTTTGAGCATCCGCTTGAGAGCGTTGCTCAAAGAGCCGTCAGCGATGATATAGTCTGACACCAGAAAGAAGAAACACGTGTCAACCATTTCGACACCGGCATCGCGCACCGTTTCTGTGTACGCTAGCGTAATTGTCGTGGAATAATTGCCATCGGTAATAAGATGATCGATCAGCTTGATTGCGACCTCGCAGGAAGCGGAAAGCTCCCTGAAGGCAGGATGCAGACGGATATAGGCCACGTCATCGGCACTTGTCAGGATAATGAACTCGGTCGGCAAAGCCGCCGCGACAGCCGGCACATTCCCGGGCGCGAGCATTGTCGGCAGGCTAAACTCAAGAAAATGCCTGACGTGATGGTATCCCCAGACGGGAACCAGCAGCTTCGCCGCTTTCGGCGGGGGGCGGCGCTCCTGCACTGCAACCGCTCCGCGATCGGTCGAATTCCGCGAAATGACTTCGACTTTATTCATCGCAATTTCAGCGACTGCATGCGCTTGATATTGTAATAGCGATCGTCGGTCATCGCGTTCGGCACCAGCCCACCCAGGAATGCACCCTTCAAGTCAACGATAGCATCTTGAACCGTGCGCGCAGCGACAAATCCAAGTTCCCGCCGAATCTTTTCCGACGAAACATGGTACGAACGATGATCGTCCGTCGGCGTCACCACGATGTCTACGCTCGGTCCGACTTGTTCGCGCACGAGATCGGCGATGGTACTGACCTTCAAATTGTGATACCCGGCGTTCCAGGTCTTGCCGTCGATCGCCTCGTCGGGCTCCTCAAGCAACCTGACATAAAGATCGGTCATATCCTCAACGTGAATGTTAGGACGCAGCTGATCGCCGCCGAAAACGGTGATGCGGCCGTTGTTGATGGCATGATTGGTGAGAATGTTCACGGTAAGGTCGAGCCGCAGGCGCGGGGCGTAGCCGCAAACCGTGGCAGGACGCAATGTAACTGCGACAAAGCCGGGTTCACGTTCCTGGTCGAGGACGTCTTCGCACATCGCCTTGTATTTGGAATAGTCCGTCAGCGGCACCAGCGGCAAGTCCTCGGTGACGTCGGGGGCGTCCTTGATACCGTACACCGAAGATGACGACGCATAGACGAAGCGCTTTACACCCGCATCCTTGCTCCCCTTCACCAGCGGTCGGAAGCAGTCGAAATTGATCGACCTGCCGAGTTCGGGATTGAGATCGAACGACGGATCGTTGGAAATGCAGGCGAGATGGATCACCGCATCGCAGCCGGTCAAGGCTTGAGACACATCGGCAGCATTGCGCAAATCGCCCTTGATCTGGATCAGATTTGGATCGCCCGCGTGCTTGGCAAACACGTCGCCGTAGATATAGAGATCGAGAACGGCGACCTCATAGCCCTCTTTAAGCAGCTTCGGCACGAGGCTTGAGCCCACGTAACCGGCCCCGCCGGTGACTAGGACGCGCTTGAACCGCTTGGCCATAATCCCTTCTTCCTTGCTTATTGCGGCAAGCCCGCTCGATCGCGACCAATCCGCAGCCGAGCTATACCTTCGGTCCCCAGCCCATGTCGATATCGAGGACAGCGTGACACAGCGCCAAATGGGCAATCTCGACGAAGCCGTACTCGCGTGAACGGACGTAAAAATTGACATCGCCAGTGCGCCGTAACTCATTCTCCTCGGTAAAGCCCGAGAAAGTCGCCACCTTGCAGTCCCGGGACCGAGCCATCTTCACCGCACCAAGTATGTTGGGTGAACGCCCGGAACTTGAAATCGCAACCAGCAGATCGCCAGGCCGGGCATGAAAATCAAGCTGCTTGGCGAAAACATTCTCGTACCCGAGATCGTTGCCCAGGCAAGTCAGGGCCGACGGGTCGTTGAACGCAAGCGACCGAAGGCCGCCATTCTTCGAAAAGTCGATGGCCAAATGGCTGGCAATCCCGGCGCTGCCGCCATTGCCAATAAAGATAATCTTGTTGCCGGCGTCATGTGTGTCGTGAGCGGCTTTGCGGACCCACTCGCATCCATCGGACAGCGACAGGTCCCGCGACGTGTGATCGGTAACTTCCGCGGCCCGCAATAGCCCCGTCAGTGTGTCGAAATACTGATCCAACTGCTCACGCACGTGTTCCGTCCTATGGCTACTTCAGCAGACCGTTTATGCCTTTGATCAGCGAGACCTTCTCGATCGAACGGCGGTGACCGACGATTTCGACTTTCAGCGCGCCGACCACATTGCCGATAAACCCGACACGATCCATCGGAGCGCCCGCCGCAACCAGCGGCGCGGTGACAGCGAGAAATGCATCGCCTGCGCCAACCGTGTCGATGACGTTCCTGGCAAATGCCGGAATCGTATGGACTATGCCGCCACTCTCGAAAGTGACGCAGCCGTGCTTGCCCTGGGTCACGATAATCTTCGAGCAGTCGATGTGGTTCTCGGCCAGGCGACGCGCGATGTCCCCCACGTTTGAAACGCGATCGCTGACGGCAAGCCGCGCCTCCGGCGCATCGATGCAAACATAATCCGCGCGCTGGTACTTGGTTATCAGATTATATCCGAGATTGGCGCTGTTGCTCTGGGTGTTCACAGCAAGAAAACGTGCGTTCTTCGTCAACGCATCGATCGAAGATGAAGCGATGAGCCCGTGACCGAAATCCGTGGTAATCACCACATCGTAGTCGGCAGCGGACTCGGCGATCGCCTCGTCGACCTCGGCCTGCACGTCCGGTGGCAGCGATTCGTCGTTCATGAAATAGACCTCGAACAGCTTGCGCATGTACGAGGGATCAACGAAGCGGCGCTTCAACGTGGTGGGCGCGCCCGGACGCGTGAACGTCTTAAGCCGGACATTGGGTTTCAGGCTCTGACGGACCAAGTCTTCGTGGCGGTCGAAGTCGCCCAGGCAGGTCAGCACGTCGACCTGTTTGCAAAACGACGCCACGTGATTTGCGGCGGCGAATACCCCACCGGCGAACAACTCGCGATCCTGATAGCGGGTCGCGATCATGTTCTCCTTCGGCGTCTTATGCATCGGCAGCACATACTGATATTCATCGATGATAGCGTCGCCGACAATCAGCACGCGATAGTCGGCCACGCTCTCGATCAGATCGCAGAGTTCGCCCAGCCCGCCGTTTTGCCGCAGCGTATCGAGATGTTCCCGAATATGCGGTTCGAAGATGTTCAGGTGACGGTTGATCAGCTCGGTCGAGCTGAACGTCACTTCGTCGGTGAAGTGAATGCGGCCGCCATGGACCTCAACCGCGTCGCGCTCCAGCGTAATCTTGCCGGTGATGTCGCCATCCGGATTTTGATAGTCCTGTCCCTTGATGTAGATCGATGGCCGGATGCGTTCGATGGCGCTGACGGCGTCGGGCGCATCGTTGACCGCGACCCAATCGACGTATTCGAGCGTCGCCAGCATCTCGGCGCGCAATTCGGCGTTAAACACCGGGCGGCCGGGCCCCTTGTTGACGAAACGATCGGCCGTCACGGTGACGATCAAGGCATCGCCGAGCTTGCGGGCCGCTTCGAGGTGGCGCACATGGCCGAGGTGAAGCAGATCGAAGGTGCCGTGCGCCTGGACGACCGTCCGCCCGGCGCCGCGCATCTGTTCACAGATCGCAGCGACCTCGTCGAGTGTCCTGACCTTCTCGCGAGGGCTTGTCGGACGGCCGACTGACGGCTTCCGGATCAGCTTTGCGACGCCTGATTCCATGCCCGTCCCCCCAGGTCGGCTCCGTCTGTATCGAGGAAGCGAAACCAATCGCGCGTCGCGTCAGCGATGCGAGACGCGGTCCATACCGGAGCGTCGCGCCAGTAATCGATATTGTCCAGCATGATGCGGACACCGTCGGCGAAGCTGACCTTGGGTTCCCAACCCAGCTCGCGGCGAATCTTGCCGATATCGGCCCAGGTACAATCCGGCTCCCCCGGGCGTTTCGGAATCCGCACGCTTGGCGGCGACCCAAGCAGGCGCACGAGTTCGTTGACGCTCACCGGCTGGCCGCTGCCCACATTGTAAATCTCGCCTGTCTTGTCGCCCTCGGCGACGGTGATCAAGGCATCGACCACGTCGGCAACAAAGGTAAAATCTCGGGTTTGTTCACCGTCACCGACGATGGTCAGCGGTTCGCCGGCCAAGAGCTGTGCGAGGAACACGCCGAACACCGCGCCATAAGTTCCGCTGGTCCGTGCACGGGGCCCATAGACGTTGAAAAAGCGCACCGAAACGGCCGGCAGCTGATAGACGTGAGCCCAATGCATGACGAGCTGCTCCCCCAGCAGCTTGGTCAGCGCGTACGGATAGCGCGGATCGTACGGAGCGGTTTCGGGCGTGGGATAGCTCGATGGGATGCCATAACACGAGGACGAAGCCACGTAGACAAGCCGCTTCACCGCATGGCGGCGAGCCGCCTCGAGGACGCAAAACGTGCCGTCGACATTAGAGCGGAAATAGGCCCCGGGCTCCTGGATGGAGGGCACGATGTCGGCGCGGGCGGCGAGATGGAATACGCGCTCGGCTCCCCCCATGGCTGCGGCCACGGCGGCCGCGTCCGCAACATCGGCTTCGACGATACGCAGACGCGGATTTCCATTGTGCTGCTTGAGGTTAGCGCGCCTGCCGACGACCAGATTATCGAGCACGCAAACCGAGCGCCCCTGCGCCAGAAGGCGATCCACCAGGTGACTACCGATAAATCCGGCGCCGCCCGTCACCAAATCGATTCCAACCGGCACTGTCACGAAGCCGCCCCTCCGGCGCACACACGCGCGCTCCTTATGCGTGCGAAAATCATCAATTTCAAGCGGCGGAAAATGCTCAGAAACGACCGGCCGAGGCCCTTCGGCTGACGACCTTCGGCATCCGAGCACCCCTCAGGCGAGCGCTAATCCTGCGCCCGACCCTCAATACCTGGACAGTCGCATGCCCATTTGTGCATCGCACTATCTTTGTGTGCGTCGCATCAAAATTACACTATCATCTCACCTGCCGGTGCGCAATCACTGGCGGGGTGGCGCGCGTTCGGCTAAGCCCGCGCAATACGGCCACAGGCTGCAGCCATGGAGCGTCGGGGCCATGGCGCCATGTCAAGCAGATGGCGCCATGTCGAGCAGCAAGCCGATCCAGGTCATCCAGCCCACTGGGGAACAATCCTTGTCGGACGACACGGCGTCAGCGCGTTCATCGGGCCTACGCAATTGGCTCACATTCGGTTTCTCGCTGGCGCTTTCGGCGATCGTGCTCTACTTCGTTTTCCAGAGAGTAGACGCTCGCCTGCTGCCGCAGCTGCTCGAAACTCAAAGCCATAGCCTACTGATTGCCGCCGCACTGTTCATTCTTTTGCAGATCATATTTGGTGGCGAACGATGGCGCGCCATCCTTTCGGCATTAATACGCGATCGGCGACTGCCGGTTCTGCGGATTCAGGCGGTGTACTACGCGAGCATCTTTTTCAACTGCCTTCCGGTCGGGACCCTCGGCGGCGATGTGGCTCGCGTGCTGCTGGCGCGCCGTTTTGCGGTACCAGTCAAGCAACTGGTGCTGTCGGTGTTGATCGACCGGATCGTCATGGTGGCGGCGCTGGTCGTACTCGCGGCGTTGACCCTGCCGGCCATTGTGCACCCGCTTGCGCGCGACGCGTGGTTCGGCAGCATTGCGATCCTCACCGTCGGCGTGGCCGCCTTCCTGCTGCTTCAGCCCATCGAACGCATCCTCGGACGATGGCGCCACTGGAACCTTGTCGGGCTGGTACTGCATGCTGCCGCGGAGTTGCGTTACATCGGTCGCGGACGCGGCATTCTGGGGCTTTTGCATGGCATGCTCTCAGGCGCTTCAGCGGCGCTTGCCGGCTATTGCATTGCGCGCAGTCTCAACATCGCCATTGGTCCTATCGCCGTCGTCGCCGTCATGTCGCTGATGTCATTTGCGGTAGCCTTGCCGATTTCCGCCGCGGGATGGGGCGTCCGCGAGGCCTCGCTGGTGACGCTCCTTGGCTTGGTCGGTGTCGACCGCTCGGCAGCCCTCCTGCTATCCGTCGAGTTCGGTTTGCTCACGACTTTGCTCAGCCTTCCCGGAGGCTTGGTCTGGATCGCAATGCGCGAACGCCCCAAGGTGATTCGGCAGACCGGTTTTTGAACAGGCTGGACCGAGAGATGTGCTCGATTCCGCAACGTTGCACGGCTATGCTCGCGGCGATTTCTCTGCCTCGCGAGGAAACCGCATCAACGCTCGCGCAGCGCATCTTCCTTGTAGCGCATCAGCGGGGACAGCAGATAGCTGATGATCCGCCGTTCGCCCGTCTTGATTTCGACGGTCACCGCCATACCGGGCTCGAGATTCACCAGCTTGTCGCCGATTTGCATCTGAGTGCTATCGAGGGCCACGTGGGCGTCATAGACGAGTTCACCCCCTGGCGGTTCGCTGGAATCGTCGTCGATTTTCTTCTGCGGGTCGCCGTTCGTCTTGTCGCCGGGCTTCTGCCGCTCCATCGAGTCCTGCGACACGCTCAACACCTTGCCGTGCAACAGGCCGTAGCGGCTGAAATTGAAGGTGTCGACCTTGATCTGCGCGTCTTGTCCAACTTCTACGAAGCCGATGTCGCGGTTTTGCACGCTGGCATCGATCATGAGCTTGCTGCCGGCCGGCACGATGGCGAGCAGGGTCTGCGCCGGGGTGACCACGCCGCCGATGGTATGGACCGCCAACTGTTGCACGGTGCCGTCTACCGGCGCGGTGAGCTTCTGCAGGGCGGCACGATGCCGGGCCTTGACGAGATCCTCGCGGGCGTCGTGCGCCTTGCGCTGGGCATCGTCGAGTTCGCTGTAGCGAGTGCGGCGGAATTCCGCTTCGGTCTGCGCCCGCGACTCGGTGATGGCGGCGAGCGTTTCCTGCGCTTCGCGGCTCTTGCTCTTCTGCACCTCGAGTTCGTGCTGCTGCTCGACGTAGGTCTGCAGCAATTCCAGATAATTGGCTTTCGAGCCGGTCGAGTGGTTGTACAGCGTTTCGACGATATCGAGGCGCTGCTTCAGCACCGGCAGCACCGCTTCGAGCTTGGCGACGGTGGCGCTGGCGGTATCGAACTCCGCTTGCTTTTCGGCGCGCTGCCGTTCGAGGACCAGAAGCTTGGCGCGCTGCTCGCCAACCTGGTCGATGAGAAATTTGCGCTGCATGGCCACCAGGTCTGCCGGCGCGTCTAGCGACGGTTTGAAATTCTCGAACGGATCGCCGGGCTCCAGTTCCGCCTGCAGCCGCGCCACATCGAGCTCGGCGGCGATGAGATCGCCTTGAGCGCGCCGCTGGTCCGCATCGTTGAGGGTCTGGTCGAGCTGGATGAGGGTCTGGCCGGCCTTGACGGCCTGACCGTCCTGAACGTCGATCGAGCGCACCACGCCCGTTTCGAACGGCTGGATGACCTTGGTGCGGCCGTCCGGGATAATCTTGCCCTGCGCCGAGGCGACAATATCGACCTTGCCGATGCAAGCCCACAGGACCGCCAGGCTAAACAACGCCATGATGGTATAGGCGATGATGCGTCCGATCGGCGACGCCGGCGTCTCGACGATCTCCAACGCCGCGGGCAGGAAGGCGCGGTCGTCGTCCTCCCAGCGCATTTTTTTGTGCAGATACGCAACCGCGCCGCTAAATAACTTCATGGATACCGGCCTGCAGGCGGTGCAGCTTGGCGTAAGGACCGCCCAGCCTGATCAGTTCGTCGTGGGTGCCGTCCTCGACCAGCCTGCCGCGATCGAGCGCGATGATGCGGTCGGTACGCCGCACCGTGGACAGACGGTGGGCGATGATGAACACCGTCCGGCCCCGGGCGATGTCTTTCATGTTGTCCTGAATGACCCGCTCGCTCTCATAATCGAGCGCGCTGGTCGCCTCATCAAAGATCAGGATGCGCGGGTCGGTGACGAGCGCGCGGGCGATGGCGATGCGCTGGCGCTGGCCGCCCGAAACCGTACTGCCGCGTTCGCCGACGACAGTGTCGTAGCCTTCAGGCAGTTCGAGAATGAAATCGTGCGCGCCGGCAAGTTTGGCTGCGCGCATGACGCGCTCGATCGGCATCGCCGGATCGGCCAGCGCAATATTGTCGCGGACCGAGCGGTTGAACAGCACGTTGTCTTGCAGCACGATGCCCATCTGGCGCCGCAGCCAGGAAATATCCACCATGGCCAAGTCGGCGCCGTCGACCAGCACGCGGCCACTCTCGGGCACATATAGGCGCTGTATGAGCTTGGCCAGCGTGCTCTTGCCCGATCCCGACGGGCCGACCACGCCGACGACCTGTCCGGGTGGCACGCTGAAATTGATGTCGTGCAGCACTTCCGAGCCGTCGACGCGATAGCGGAACACGACATGTTCGAAGGTGACCTCGCCGCGGATCGGCGGCAGCGCCACCCGCGTCGGGCTGAACAGCGGTTCGGCCTTGGTGTTGAGGATGTCGCCGAGCCGCTCCACCGACAGCCGCGCCTGATGGAAATCCTGCCAGACTTGCGCGAGCCGCAGCACCGGCGCACTCACCCGGCTGGTCAGCATGTTGAAAGCCACCAGTTCGCCGACACTCAGCGAGCCCTCGATCACCAGTTTCGCGCCGTAAAAAAGCACGGCCGCGGTCACGAGCTTGCTCACCAGCTGGACTAAATTGCTGGCGGTGTTGCCCAACTTCAGCACGCCGAAGCTCGCCGCCACGTAACCCGCGATCTGCTCCTCCCAGCGGCGTTGCATCTGCGGCTCGACCGCCATGGCCTTGAGCGTCTCTACCGCGGTGACGCTCTCGACCAGAAAGGCCTGGTTCTCAGCGCCGCGCACGAATTTCTCCTGCAGCCGCTTGCGAAACAGCGGCGTCGCGGCAGCCGAGAGCCCGAAATAGAACGGGAACGAAATCAGCACCACAAGGGTCAAGAGCGGCGAGTACAGGAACATCACGCCGAGGAACACGAAGGTGAAGAAAAAATCGATAAGCAACGTCAGCGCCGAACTGGTGAGAAATGTGCGGATGTTTTCCAGCTCGCGCACTCGCGCCACTGAGTCGCCGACGCGACGCGCCTGGAAATAGGCGAGCGGCAGCGCAGTCAGGTGACGGAACAATCGCGCGCCGAGTTCGACGTCGATGCGGTTGGTGGTGTGCGAGAACAGGTAAGTGCGCAGGATGGTCAGGATCGTCTCGAAAATCGTCACCGTAACCAGGCCGATTATCAGCACGTCGAGCGTCGACATGCTGTGGTGCACCAGCACCTTGTCGACCACGACCTGGAAGAACAGCGGGGTGACCAGCCCGAACAGCTGAAGGAAGAACGAGGCGACGACGACCTCGCCGAGCTGATGCCGATATTTGTGAATGGCCCCGAGGAACCAAGTGATGTCGAACCGCCGCGACAGGTCGACCAGGCCGGCCCGGCGGGTCATCAAAACGACGCGGCCGTCGCAGGCCTCCTCGAACTCCGCCTGGGTCATCAGGTGGGGGCGCGGCGAACCCGGCGCCTGGACCAGGATCTTGTCGTCGCCCGCCTTGCCGAGCAGGAGAAAACCGCCGTCGCGCAGCGCCGCAATGGCGGGCAGCGGCGTCGCCTTCAGCCGGTCCCAGGTAACGGTGCGGGTGCGCGCCTTGAGACCGAATTCCTTGGCACAGCGCAGCATTTCCGGCACGCCGATCGCCACGCCACCGAACTGATGCCGGATCTGGTTAGGATCGGCGCCGATGTCATGAAAACGCAACAGCATGACCAGGGCGGCAAGCCCGGGGTCAACCTTGGGCGCTACGTTGGGCGTGATGTTGATGGGTTGTTCTGCCATAACTGCCGCAAGCTATTGGACCGACACCTAAATTGCCCTCAACTTAGTCGATGGTGCGGCTTCATGATTCCCTTGTGGCCGCCGCAGTACGCGACAATCTCAGCCCAACATCCTGTCAATCAGGTTCCAAAGGCGGCCAAATCTTGGTCTACAGAGGTAAAAATTCTCTGCACTGCCATGGATTGCCCGGCCGCGCCCTCACCTCGGAGCGGTGTAAAGCCGGGTGACCATCTACGTCCGTCCAGCGTGGCTGACAAGGAAAATTCTGCAAGCACCAACTTACGAGCGTCCGCCGCCCATAGTTACCGTTGAAGCCCAGTCGGCGGATTCGCCGAGGCTTCCTGGATCACTGTAACCGGAGTTGCACAGGTCCGCGTTATGCGCGTAAACAACCGCAATGATCAGTTCAACCGACAATTTCCGTGACCGGCAATACGCGCTGTTGATGGTCTACAGCGTGACGATTGATAATTAAATAATCGGAAGTTTGGCGTGCGCCTCAACTTTGCTTTGCGACTGCTCAGCCTTTGCTGGTCCGCATTGCTTATTGCTTGCATGGCGACTGGCACATTGTCTTCGGCCCGCATCGGTGCAATGACGTTTGGGCCGCAACACGACATCTTGTCGGCGGCTATTGCAATATCGCAAATTCACTTCAACCTTTCGGGCGAGCTCGCCTATAAAGAAGTCGAGCAGGCTATTGACAACGAGGTTACGGCAAACAAAAACGTCTGGTCCGTCAATAATGACGCGACGGGCATTCTTGACGCGAATCCCGCCAACGTCACGCGTGGATTTAAGGCGGCTGCGGCTCTGACAAAAAACGATCTTGTTATTCCCGCCACCAAAAATGGTTATGTCTCTGATTGGGCGGAAGACATCGGCTATGCGGATTTTTACAACCTCGCTTTCCGCCTCTTTGGATTCAACGCCTATAGCACCCACTATCTTTATTTTGCGCTGTTGACGATATCGTGCGCTTTATTCGCACTGGCGTTCTTTGATGACCCTGTCGCTATTGGTTCATTGACCTTAGCGGTGACGGCATTTTTCCTACTCTCCTCCTCGTCGTTTTTCTCCTACTCCGTGCCATCCTTCGCGGCAAACCGTTTTTTGTCCACTCTGGCAATCGTTCCGCTCTTGCATGTTCTCATGACGATGCTGCGGAGTTCTCCGCCGGCGCGAATCATGGTTGTGCCGCTTATTATCCAGGCGCTGATTTTGAGCTTCGCGATCGCGGCCCGTGCGTCAGCGACATGGTGCCTCATCGCAGCTGCAGGCACCGCCGTCGCGATCCTGCTAATCCGCCGGTTAAGCGCGCGCAAGCTCCCCCTAAGCGTCCAACGATTAGGACCGATCGCGCCACTGACGACTGCGTTTTCGCATCCGGCGATCGTCACAAGTGCAATTCTTGCCGCCGTCTTTATCGCCTATTCCGTTGTAAGAGATTCATGGATCGACAGCCGCTATTATCAAGACGACAACTACCCGCATCACCTTGTCTGGCACAGCGCTTACCGCGGACTAGCTCAAAATCCTGATTGGCTAGCCGAGCGCCCCAAATTTCCAGATGTGCCCGCCTACGGCGACCAAGCTGGTTTCGCATTTTTTGCACATGTGATGACCGAACATGGTTTGCCATTCGCCTCGACAAATTTGGAGATTTATCACCAAAACTATTACCGCGCGCGCCCATACGAGGCCTTTATTCGCGATCAATATCTGGAGTTTCTTGTCCACCATCCCTCTTACGCAATCCAATTGTTTCTCTATTACAAGCCCGTATCCCTCTATAATACTATTGTAGATCAAGCCTTTGGCATCTCGAAAATAAGCTGGCTCATTGCTACTTGTTCGCTTGCGCTCGCCTCGCTCTGTTTCGCGTGCGGAAAAAGTTCCATTGACTCTTTTGAGTTAGCTGTTTGTTATAGTATCATCTGGCTGACATCGTTAGCGCCGATCATCTGGGCGTACGCGAGCAGAGACGCGAATGCCGATCAATTCTGGTCATCGGTCTTTCTGATCGGACTCCTAGGTCCGTTGCTTCTTCTCGGGCGTTCCAAAATCATTGCCCCGTTCCGCGACGCGTGATGGTGCCAATGCAGTTTCCCTCGCACAACGCGCAAGCTTACGATAATATCGCGGCCGTGCTTGAGAACAGCAGCCGAAAGGCGCAAGTAATGATCGAAAAGCAGGCACGGCGCGCCCCTAGGCCTACCGAAATCGGGCCGGACCGAGAGGGCTGTGGTCGGGCGCTGCGCGGCACAACTCGCCTTCTTGCCAGTTAGAAACAACGCACCACCGGCCGGCATCGCCATGCTGGTCACTAATTTTCGACTGAATATAGTCCATGCAAGATCTCTACGGTTTTTATCAGGTCGTCGATGTTGGCCACGTTCACCTGACGAGTGAGCGTGTGTTGCACGCTTTACAGCGCGGCGTTGACTGTATCCGAAGGAAAATGCCCGGCGCGCGTGGTTTGAGACGCGACGGGATTTGATCGAAAATTCGCTCCGGGCGACGAAATCGACGGACGCCATCTGGAGTCGGCGGTTTTTCGCAATGGGACCATCCGCTTCATCACCCGGCGGGTTAGTGACGCATCGTTCACTGCTTCGACAGTTTCACCGGCCTGCCGGAGGTTTGATCGCTTGGTCTGGCTTCAGTCTAGGTGGTTGCCTCTACAATGCGAAACACCGGCACTTGACAATCGGCCACACGGGCAGCATGGACTTCGAGCGAGTCCGAGTGGGTCGGGGAGCCCGATAAATGTCGTTCGCAAGCACTCATCTGAACGAGACCAAAAGAATTATTGATGAGCTGGATGTCGACGTTATTGAGCGTATGGCCAACGTACTTGCACGAACCCGCGAAAGCGGCGGGCGGCTCTTTTTTCTTGGCGTCGGCGGCAGCGCCGGTAATTGCTCGCACGCTGTCAATGATTTTCGCAAAATTGCCGGTATCGAGGCCTATGCGCCGACCGACAACGTGTCCGAACTGACGGCGCGCATCAACGATGAAGGCTGGGAGACGGTTTTTGTCGAATGGTTGAAGGTGAGCCGGTTGCGCCCGAACGATGTAGTCTTCGTGTTTTCCGTCGGTGGCGGCAACATCGAAAAGAATGTCAGCCCCAATCTCGTGCGAGCGTTGCAATACGCGAAAGAAGTCGGTGCTGCCATTTTAGGCGTGGTCGGCCGTGATGGCGGTTATACTGCGAAGATAGGTAATGCCGTCTGCATTATCCCAACCGTGAATCCGGAGGCCGTAACCCCACATTCGGAGGCTTTTCAGGCTGTAGTTTGGCACCTTCTCGTTAGCCACCCGACAATTAAGGCGCGCCAAACGAAGTGGGAAGGAGTGCGTTGAACTTGGGGACGTCAGGCAGAGCAGTGTTCCTCGACCGCGACGGCGTACTTAACGAAGCGGTCGTCTGCGGCGGTAAGCCGTTGTCGCCAATGTCGGTCGCCGAGGTCGTCGTCCCCGCCGACGCGACTAAGGCGCTTAACAGCTTGCGCCAGAACGGCTTCCACCTGATCATGGTAACCAACCAACCCAACATTGCCCGCGGCGTGCAGCCGCGCGAGACTGTCCACGCGATCAACCTTTATCTAAAAGAGAAGCTGAACCTGCACGCAATCGAGATCTGCGAGCATGACGATGCCGACAACTGCGATTGCCGCAAACCGAAGCCAGGTATGCTGTTACGCGCGGCGGAACGCGACCGTATAGCGCTGCCGGAAAGCTTTATTATAGGTGATCGGTGGCGGGACATTGAAGCTGGACAGCGGGCCGGGTGCCATACCGTTCTGATCGGCAACGGCTACGGCGAGGTGCTAGCGCAAGCGCCTGATGCAGCGGTTGCTACGTTGAGTGCCGCCACCGACTATATTCTCGCGCGATCGAGAAAGCGGGACGACACCATGAGCACCCTCGAACAGTTTAAAGTGAAGACCGTTGAGCCGCTCAGGATCAAGACTCTTGATCAGCTCAAGGTTCGAATCTTTGCCGACGGCGCCGACAAAGCCGGCATGCTCGAAATGTATTGCAAGCCGTATATCAAAGGTTTCACCACCAATCCGACATTGATGCGCAAGGCCGGCATCGCCGGCTACGAGACGTTCGCGAAGGACATCCTGTCGATCATTCCGGATCGATCGATATCGTTCGAGGTTTTCTCCGACGATTTTTTCGAGATGGAACGTCAAGCTCGCCACATCGCAACCTGGGGCAAGATGGTATCGGTCAAGATTCCTATTACCAACACCGGGCGCGAAACTTCGATTCCTTTGATACGAAAACTCTCACATGACGGAATCGCGCTGAACGTCACCGCCATGTTCACGTTGCAGCAGGTCCGCGACGTGGTCGAAGCGGTCAAAGGTGGCGCACCATGCTACGTCTCCGTTTTTGCCGGCCGCATCGCGGATACCGGCCGCGATCCAGTACCGCTCATGGCGGAGTCGGTTAAGATTCTAAAAGAAGCTCCCGACACGCAATTGATCTGGGCAAGCCCGCGCGAATTGCTCAATATCTTCCAAGCAGATGACATCGGCTGTCACGTTATCACCGTGACCAATGATATTCTCAAGAAGCTATCGCTGGTTGGCAAGGATATGGATGAATATTCCCTGGAGACCGTGAAGATGTTCTTCGATGACGGTCAGGCCGCCAAGTACGCACTCTAGTCTTCGATGCAACAAAGTTTGCGACAATCTGAGCAGTCCAATGTGAAATGATGTACTGACCGCCTCAACCCCGTGCAAATGGAGATGTCCCACGAAGCAAAGCATCGGTATCGCGCAATCCATCTGCCGAGCCTATCTCGTAAAAGCGCTTTTCGAGCTCGTAGCCGGCAAGCTCGCCGACGCGCGCAAGCCCAGAATAGATAGCGGCGAGATCGAAAGCTATCTCGGCGGGTTGCTGCGCCAGCGTCTCTGCTTTGATGAGGCTCAATCCCCAATCGATATACCGCATCTGCGGCACACGTTCTACTTTATCGTAACACCTGATTACACCGCTTTCATACCAGACATTGCTCACATCCCAACGGCCTTCATTGTGGAACACGGTCATCAGCGCGGACTTGCCGCTGGTGTAGTAAGCTGCGACGATCGGCGCGAATGCCGTGTCGAGCCAGCTGTCGCCGTACATCACCAAAAATTCGGGACCTAGCAGCGGCAGCGCCTTGCGCAAAGCGCCACCGGTCCCCAAGAGAGTCGCCCCGTCGTAGCAATAGGCAACTTCGACTCCGAATTGGCTACCATCCTTAACAAAAGCCTCGATCTGCTCGCCGAGATAGCCGACACACAGCACAACGCGCGGAACGCATTCGCGTCGCATCAGCCTCAATTGATGCGCGATGAAAGGCTCGCCCGCCACTTCGAGCATTGCCTTCGGCACTTTCAATGTCCGCGGCCGCAACCTCAGCGCAAGGCCACCCGACAAGAGCGCCAAAGGCGGTATTTTATTGGACAAGCGTCTTGGTGCCTTCAAAATCAAAGCGGATGCGGACTTCCTCGAGGCCCGCCTCGCGCAACACATGGCGCAACCGCTTCTTATCCTCGGTGTAGAACAAAAGAAAGCCGCCGCCGCCTGCGCCAATCACCTTGCCGCCCAGCGCGCCGTTGCGCATCGCAAGATCGTACCATTTATCGATTTCTGGATTGGACATGGCGCCCGAGCGTTTTTTCTTGTGCTGCCAGTGCTCGTCCATCAGCCCACCGAATTTGTACAGATCGCCTGCCTCCAGATATTTGAGCGAGCGCAGGCCGATATCCTTTACGTAGTGCAAATGGTCGATGATCGAGGAGTCTCTGGTCTTAGACCTATCATCCTGATCCTTCAGGATTGCAGAGGCCGAACGCGACATCCCGGTAAAGAACATCACAAGGCCGTCCTCCAGATTATGCAACGTTTCCGCGGATACCGGCACGGGACGAACGTAGACCGTATCGTTTTTGTTGAAATGGAAACACGTTACTCCACCATAGGCGGCGATGAACTGGTCCTGCTTACCAATCGGTTCGCCAAGCCGGTCGATTTCGATGTGGCAAGCCTGCTCTGCGATGGCCTGCGGGCTGACTATGTTCTTCTGATGGGCGTGCAGCGCGCGCAACAGGGCCGTGGTGAAGCTGCCGGAGGAGCCGAGCCCAGTTCCAGCCGGAATATCTGCCATGCTGGCGATTTCCAACCGCTTACAGGAGACATCAAGCATTTTCAGGGCTTCGCGGATGATCGGGTGCTGCAGGTTGTCGACCGATGTAACGGATTCGAGTTTGGAATATTTGACGATGAGGTAGTCGACGAACGTATTATGGATGGTGATGTAGACGTAGCGATCGATCGCCGCCGCGATAAGGAAACCCTCGTGCTCGCGATAATAGGACGGCAGATCGGTACCGCCGCCGCCAAGCGTGATCCGCAATGGGCTACGCGCGATGATCATGAATTGGCTTACGGTATGCTTCCGCGGCGATAGCAAGCACGGCGCAGGCGTCGTCGACGTCGGCAATGTCTCCCGACTCGCCGGACACGACGGCCTTGAAGTCGGCGAACTCGTTCGCCCAGGACGCGTCCGACGGCGGATATTCCCAAATCGTCGTCTCCGGCGGCCCCATTTGCGGCAGCATCTTATAGAGCGTCAATCGCTCATTGCCATAGCTGCCGCCGAGCCCGTCGACAACAAGCTTGGCGTTGCGCCCGGTAATTTCGAAGGAGAAAGTATTTTTCCATTCGGTCCAGGTTGCGTGCAGCCACGCCATCTCGCTGCACGGGCCGCGCAACGCCAGGAAGCAATTGTCCTCGACCTCGATCGGCCAAAAGAAGGTCGGAATGGCGGCATAGTCCAGCGTCAGCTCGCCGAGGAACCAGCGCGACAGATCGATCAGGTGCGCGCCCTGGTCGATGAGTTCACCACCGCCCGACACCGCCGCGTCGCAGCGCCATTCCTGTTCGTAGCCCTTTCGTCCCCCGTGCCCATAGCGCGCGCGGATGTAATAGAGCGGACCAAGGCTGCCGCTAGCGACGATTTTCTTCGCCGCCTGCAAGCCTGGATGGAAGCGATGATTGTAGCCCGCTTTAACCGATACGCCGTGCCGGCGCGCCGCGTCCCTCACCGGGATAAGGTCCTGCAGGCGACGTGCGGCCGGCTTCTCGACCAGCACGTGCTTGCCGGCCTCAACCGCGGCCAGCGCGACCGGAGCCAGGTTATCATGACTTGTCGCCACGATAACGACGTCGCTGTCGCTGTCCATGACCTTGCGCCAATCATCGACTGCCTGGGCGCCGACGCGGGCCGCCAGCGAGCGGGCGCGTTCCAAGTTGGAATCGCACAGCATCACGATGTTGTCGTCGCCGATGGCGGCGGCACGCTTCTGGCCAATCAGGCCACATCCGACAATGGCGATGCGCATAGACTCACTCATCCCATTGGCGACCGCGGTCGGTCGGCACAATCCGTCTCAAAGTGTAGATGTCGGTCGTCTCAAGTTCCGCTGCGCGCTCGTGCAGGGTTGGCCATTTGTCCCAGGCTGCAGCGAGCAAGCGCCCGGTAATGCCATGACTCTCGTCGGAGGCGAGGTACACAGCGAGCTTGGCTCCGACCGATAGAGGCGTACCACCCTGCTCTTTGATCCTCATCATGTGCCGGTGAAACTCGGCACCGACATTTTCGGGCCCGGCGTCCAACACCTGATCAAGCAATCTGGTGTCCAGCGCGCCCGGCGCGATCGCGTTGACATCTATGCCGTGCGGCTTGAGATCGAGTGCAAGCGACTCAGTCAATCGCACAACCGCGGCCTTGGAGGCCGCATAGCTCGTCATGCGCGGCAGTGGATTGGTCGCGCCGCCGCCCGACAGATTGATGATCTTGCCGAATTTCTGGCGGACCATGATCGGGGTGACGGCACGGCACGCATAAGCCAGCCCAATCAAGTTGATGTTGATCGCGTCAACCCAGGCATCCCAATCAAGTTCGTGAGTAGGACCAATCGGGCCGTAGACGCCCGCATTGTTGACCAGGATATCGATGCGCTTGAATGCGTCGAGTGTATCGGCGACGACCCGATCCACGTCGTGACGTTTGGAAACGTCGGCCGCCCGGGCTAGCACTTTCTGGCCGTCGCGCGCGACCATTGCAAGCTGTCGCGCTGCAGTTTGCAATCTGGGCTCGCTTCGCGCGCAGAGCAATACCGAAGCACCCTCAGACACGAATTGCTTGGCGATTTCCTCCCCAAGTCCCTGACTGGCGCCGGTAACGAGGGCAAAGCGGCCTGCCAAGCGCATCAGGGTCTCCCCACGCACATATAGGTAACTTGCCGAGTGCCCTCGAAGGTTTTAACCAGAAAGCCGTTAGGATCGCAAATCACCGGCGCGGGCATGGCCTCACGCCAGGTCGCCAGATCGATCGATCTGAATTCCGGCCATTCGGTCGCAACAATCGCGGCGTCAGCTCCCGATAGTGCCGCCTTTACGTTCACCGCCAGCGCGACGAACGACTTCAGGTCCTCCGGCAGTTCGTGGATTGCAGGGTCGAAGGCACGCACGCGCGCCCCGAGGCCATACAGTTCGCGGCACAGTTCGATGGATGACGAGCGGCGCAGCGTATCTGTGCCCGGCTTGTAGGCGAGACCGAGCGCGGCAACAGTACGGCCGGAAACACTGCCGAAGTGCTCGACGAGGCGCCGCACCGGCCAGTATTTGTGCGCCTCGTTGCTTGCCATCACGCTGCCTAGAAGCGGCGCTGGGAGGGTCTCCCGTCCCGCGATCGCAGTGAGAAAGACGATATCGCGAGCGAGCGTGCCGCCAGCAAAGGCTGCACCCGGCTTGATGTAAGCGCGCGGGCCGATGCGCGGCTCAAGCCGCAATGCGCGCTCGACCTCAGCGGCATCGGCGCCGACGCGCTCGCAGATCGACGCCAATTCGTTAGCGAACGTCACCGAGGTGGCAAGAAACGCATTGACGCCGTGCTTGACCATCTCGGCGGACTCGATAGACATCCACACAATCTGTAGGGTGAAGCGCTCGAGCAGCGGTTGCAGCAACTGGCGCACCCGCTCGCTCTCGCAGCCGACAATGATACGCTCCGATTTGTTGAAAATTGCGATGGCATTGCCGAGCCGTAGATTCTCCGGTGAATAGGCGAAATGGCAGATCTTCTGCGGATGTCGCGCCTGGAAAACCTTTTCCAGCGCCCGGGTGCTGCCGGCCGGCAGCTGGGAGGAGATGAGCAGGACTGCACCATCATCAAGATACGGAAACACACGTTCAACCGTGGAAGTGACGAAGTCGATATCGGCGACGTCATTTTCGTCGACCGGGGTGTCGAACGTGACCCAGACTAGGTCGCACGATCCAGCTGCGCTGAAATCGTCGGTAAAGGCGAGGCGGGATTGCGCCATGCCGTGGCGGATTAGATCGTTAAGCCCCAACTCGAGGACCGGTGCGCGGAACTGCTTCAAACCGGCAATGACCGATGGGTCGGGATCGATGCCGATGGTCTGGTAACCGGCGTCCGCGACGCAGGCCGCGGTGACGCAGCCGAGATGCCATAAGCCGAACACGCAAACCTTCGTCATCGCTTCAATGAGTCCCCCGTTCGACAAATACCCAGGTATTGGCTTTGAGCCAATCGACAGTTAACTCAATGGATTCGCGGATACTCAGCTTGGGTCGCCAACCGAGAGCGCGGATGCGGCCAGCGTCAAGAAGGATGAACGGAACGTCACCGATCCAGCCCCGCTCGCCGCCAGCGTAGGTGAAGCGCGGTGAAACCCCGAGCCGAACCGCGATCCAGCTGGCGGACTGTCGCACCTCGCAATATTCGTCACTGCCGAGATTGAAGATGTTGATCTTGCCAGCAGCGCGCTCGATCCCGACAAGCATAGCATCAATGCAATCTCGGACGTGCAGATAGGATTTGCGTTGCAGGCCGTTACCGAGGATGTGCAGGCTCGACGGATCCGCGGCGAGCTTTTGCACGAAATCGAAGACATGGCCGTGGGTGTAGCGCTCGCCGAGAATGGACACGAAACGAAAAATGTAGCCGCGCATTCCATAGCCTTCCGCATAGGCCGCAATGAGGCCCTCGCAGGCGAGCTTAGACGCGCCGTAGAGCGACGTCTGGACGGGAAACGGCGCCTCCTCAGGTGTTGGGATCACGGCAGTTTCTCCGTACACCGACCCGGTCGACGAAAAGACGATGGTCTTGACGCCGTTCAACCGCATGGCCTCCAACACGTTGAACGTCGCGATGGTGTTCTGGTCGAGGTCCTTGCGCGGGTGATCGGTGCCGAACCGTACGTCGGCGTTGGCCGACAGGTGAAACACAACGTCAGCGCCGCACACGCTTTGGCGAAGGCACGTTGCGTCGAGAACGTCGGCTTCGACGAATTCGAATTTCGGACACTTCAACGCCTCGGTGATGAATTGCCGCCGGCCGGTGGCCAGATTGTCGTAGCCGACGACCAGATGCCCCAACCGGAGCAGGCGGTCGACGAGATTGCTGCCGATGAATCCTGCGGCACCTGTGACAAACGCGCGCATAATCTCCTTACTGAACTACCTAGTCGATCAGGTCTGTCCCACTTCCATTTGAACGAACTTGCGCATCGAGGGACCCATCTGCCAAAATACCGCTCCCGGAATCGAAGAAATGAGCACGACGATACCGAATACGACCGAGACCGCAATCGTCTGTGCAGTGTTCACCGTTCCGAGTCCGCCGATGGTCAGAAAGACGCTGCGACTAGACCAATGATGACAGTTCCCAGCGCTCCGCAGACGCGTTCGTAGAGAATGATTCGGATCGACTGACCGATAGGCAGATCGAAACGTAGATGCAACATAGTGGAACTGGCGACATCCGACAACGCCGCAATGGGAGCGCCATAGGAAATGAACTGCGAAGCCAACTGAATGCGCGGTAAGGACAGCCGACGCCGCCGATCTCATCCGCAGAAGCGATGATCTTAATTCGCGACGCACAAATGCGTGGACCGTCAGCATGGCCATGACGGCTGCTCAAAACGCCGCCAGATCAGTGCGGCCCCAGGCCTCAAACAGCGGCGTCGAAGCGTTCCTCACGATTCAGCAAGAAAGGAACTGCAGTGAAAAAACGAGACTACCGGCAAACGCGAGCCAATTTAGTTGCAGGTTCTTCCACATTCAGTGGCGCTGGGGCCAGACATGCAAATTGGAGAACCGGTGCAGAATGCCGGCCTTAATCCAACGTGGCGGATCGGAAAAGACCGACACTTTCTTGCCTTCGCTGAACGACCGCGAAGTGTAGCTGACGTCGATCTCGATGGGCCGAAAGCCGTTGCGGATCAGCTTACCGAAAAGCTCCAAATCAAAATCGAAGCGATTGCACTCAAATCTTACGTTACTGATGCAATCTCGGCGGAAGACCTTGTACATCGTAAATGGGTCGCGTGCATTCTGGCGAAAGATGGCATTGAGGAACCAGGAGAAGAACAGATGACCGATATTCATCATGTCGGAGACGCTGCGCTGCCCGCTAAATTTGCGAATTTTCCAACCGCTATCGCCGGCTGGGTGGCGAGAACCGAGAACGAAGCTGGTCTCAAGCCGCGCAATCGGGGTGAGCAGCTTTTCATAATCGGCAAGATCGTACTCAAGGTCGGCGTCCTGGATGATGACGATGTCGCCGGAGGCAACCTCGAGCCCCTTGCGAACCGCGTGGCCCTTCCCGGAGGGTTTGTCCTCCAACAAAACCTTTACACGCGGATGTTCGCTATAGCGCAGCACATCGGTGCGGGTGCCATCGGTCGAGTTGCTTTCGACCAGACAGATTTCCACCTCGTAACCGGGGATTGATTTAGCGAGCAACGCGTCAATCACCGCGACGAAGGTTTTCTTCTCGTTGTATACCGGCATCACTACGGACAACCGCAACGGCCGCTCGCTCGGCGGCGCAAGCAGGCCGCGGCGAGCGATGGCGATCAGTTGCTCGGCTGCCGGTTCCAGCGATGCGCCCTCGCCCGGAATGCTTTGCGGACCTGCGCCGAGTGCACTGGCCGGCAGCAGACGATTGACCAGTGAGGCGTCATTTTCGGCCTCAAGCAGCTTGCGTCCGGCCCAGATCAATGGCCGTTCGAAGCCGGCCTCGAACAGCGCCCGGCTGACCAGGTCGCGCTGCGATCCAAAAAGCTCCGGTCGAACTATCAGCTGCGGCACATCGACCACAATCATGTCGCCTGACTGCAGGGCCCGATAGGAGGCCTGTAACGCATCGGCGAGACCAACCCGATCATGATGATCGACACGGATCGCAAAAACGCGCGTATCGGCACACACTAATGAAGGCGACCTCGCCGGGGCGTGCGGAGCGCCAAGCAAAGCTTTTGCATAAATCCGTGCCGCTTCAACCCACTGCCGATAGACTTGCCCGCGACTGAAATTGCGCGGCTCGTTCGCCTCGTGGCAATCGGTGAGCGCCTGATGCTTCAGCGCCTGATTCACGAGCATTGCCACCCATACCGCCCCATTGCGGCACAACGGCAATAGCCGAAGCATACCGTTATCGCAACCCGAGTGCCACATCGCTTTGCCGCCCCGGAGTTCTCGTTTTGGCCGTTGGAAGTGCCGGCTACGGCTCAAGCTCTTGCCGGATGGGTTGCTCTGAGGCCGCAAAACTGGATCGTTCTTGGTTAGAGTTTTCCGTGGCGATTCTCCGGCTGGGAGGGGCGGAGAGCAATGAAGGCCTCGAGATTTTCGGAAGCCCAGAAGGCGTTTATTCTCAAGCAGGGTAATGACGGGATAAACCGACCGACAATGCTTTCATCGAAGCGTTCAACGGTCGCTTCCGAGCCGAGCGTCTGAATGCTCATTGGTTCCTGAGCCTTGCAGATACCCGGGAAAAATTGGAGGATTGGCGCAAGTACTACAATGAGGAACGCCCCCACGGGGCGATCGTCCAGATGACGCCGATAATGTTGCTGAACCACGTTGGCGCAACCAGCACGCCACCGGAGCAAGCCGGAACAATCTAGCTTCTGGCGATCCAAAGTTCGGTCTAAGAGCAGTCACCACAGCCACTCTGAGACACGCTCTCCATACTCTAAAGGCCGAAGTTTGGAAACTTGACTCGTAGCCTCGCCGTACCCTACGAAACGAGTGCGAATTGCTGTAGGCTATTGGCGGAATGGTAGCCACGACGAATGCTACGCTGCTGAGGTGGGGGCGCGGCATTGCCGCAAAAGCACCTCTTGTTCTTCGAGCCTGCGCTGCACACCCGGGAGCCGCGATCCTTGGCGTGTCTGGCTGTGTTGCGGCCGCGATTTTTTCGGTGACGGAACCCAGGCACTACGCGGGAGATACAAATTCCTATTTCATTTATGCCGAAGCGTTGGCGAAACTGACGATTAACCCGGGGGTGCATTATCGTGCGGCGGGATATCCCTGGCTGATCACTGCAACTCTTTATCCATGGACCAAATCTCTCCTTGGCATCCTTGCCGCCCAGGCGGCGTTTGCCGCGCTGACGCCGTGGCTGATCTACAAAATTCTTTCATACGTATCCAAGCCGGTTGCGATTGTTGCGGCCGTTTTGAGCATCGCCAGCCTGCTTCCCAATTTATTTCAGACTCTCCTGTTTCCCGACCAGGCGCAAATGTTTATGGATATTTTGTTTTGTTATGTATTGATCAGGTACTGGTTCGGCAGCACGACAAAAAATATGGTTTGGCTGTTTACTGTGTACGCGGGTCTTTCGTTCCTGCGCCCGCTCTTTTTGCTTGACTTCATCCTGTTGCCATTGGTCGTTGGAGCCCCAGCTTGGAGACATCGGAAGCAATTCAGCTACGCCCATTACCTTAAGCCTTTCGCGGCCCTCTCCATTTGCGTTGCCTGTCTGCATATCTCGGCGGCGGCGCTTGATCAGCATTTTTATACGCGTGCCCAGCAAGAAAAGCCAAGTATGAACGGCAAGATGTTATTTTTGAATGCGTTCGTCGATAGTGTAGGAGTACCAGGGGCATTCAACGACGGGAAATATACGACTATTTTCAGGAATAAACTTGTCGATTTTTTTCGTAATGCTCCCGCCGATCTCAGAAACATTCGAAACCTGCGGCCTGACATCGCCGGGCATTTTATCCAGTACCAGGACGACCCACCGCGAATGGTCGACGCCATCCTGAGCGAACGGAACAATGAGACTTGGTGGATTTTATTCAACATATCGGAACTTTATTTCGGCGGGAAGGACGATCCGCTCTTCATGAAGGTGGCGCTGGAGCAGTATTGGCTGCACCCGAAAATTGCTTGGAACGTACTGAGCCGAGGATTTTCCTACTATTTGGGCGCTCGCGCATGTGAGGCACCACCAAGCGGAGGCCCCTCAGAGTATCAATGCAGCTATTTCTATATCAGCAGCCCTAAACATGAATATGTTGGATACCCGCAATTCGGTCCTTACACCGGGATGGGGATACATGCAGAGCGCCTTCTCGGCAAACCAGCGCTAGCGGAAATTGAGGCGCCGTTTACAGCATATGCAACGGCCGTGTTCCCCTATCTGTATCGCGCGATCCTTGGCGGGGGAGCATTGCTTATGCTGGGAGGTCTCATATTTTCTTTTTATCGGATTTTTTTTCGCAAAGAGCTTTGCAGGACACAGAGTGAGCTTCCGGTGTTACTCGCCGTCACTGCAGTTTATCTGCTTTATATCGGGCCGATGATCGTTTTGACTGATCCAGAGTTTCGCTACGTAAGCGCCGGGGCGCTGTTTCTTTTGATGTCCGGCCTGCTGTCATTACGAATGTTGCTCGTTGCGGGTTCTTGTGCCCTTAGATCTGCTGACGGATTGCGGACATTTCGTCGGAAAATATTGGAAGCGTGCAACGTGCGATACTAGCACAAGTCGGCCGATCGATGATGGGTGCGACAGGCGTAGTTTCACCCGGCAGTGGCTCTTCCGGCGCACGCTTGCCAGCGCCGTTCCTGACGAGCCGAATGATCTTCAATAAGTAAGGCGCGAATTATTTGAATCTGACAAATGCTGGTGTAGTCTTCGCGGCTCATGAGCATTGACAGATCATACTACCAACATGCCGGCCGCTTCTCGCTGGCGCGCTTGGTATCTGCGCGGGCGCGAAGCAATGTCTTTAGGCTCTTCATGCGCCAGATTGCGCCTTCCCCTGGCACGACGGTACTCGACATCGGCTCCTCCGACGAAGAGGGACCTGAGACTAATATGCTGGAACAGCTCTATCCGTGGCCGGAGCAAATCACCGCTACCGGGCTAGGGGAAGGGCACGAATTTCGCAACCGCTACCGGTCGCGTTACGTCCAGATCGAAGCCGGCAAACCGCTGCCGTTCCCCGACAAGACATTCGACGTGGTCTGGTCAAACGCGGTGCTGGAACACGTCGGCGGGCTGGAAGAGAGGACGGCCTTCATTGGCGAAATCGCTCGGCTCGCCCGTTCGGCTTTCATCACTGTACCCAATCGTTGGTTCCCCATTGAGCATCATACCGCCATTCCATTGCTACATTGGAACGCACCGTTGTTTCGCCGGGCATTGCGCAACTCTAAATTACAACAGTGGACCGACCCGCGCTACATGGATTTTCTCAGCCGCCGCTCGCTCCTACTCGAGTTTCCGCAGGCCAGGGTCATGTATGCCGGCTTTCAATTGGGCCCCTTCAGTTCGAACGTTGCTCTCGTGTTTGGATCAGAATCCACTCGGGCCGAAGCAGTCGCGCTTGCGCGACTGGCGACGGCCGGCAGTGACCCCACAACCCGACTTGACCGGGCCGGAATGTCTTGCAATGGCCCATGAGATCGAAACTATGTATCGGCGAAAGGCTTGCCCGCGGGCCGACCTTGGGTGAAACATGAATTGAAGCTCGATGACCATGAATAAGCCACCTGCCGTCTACCATCCGCGCTATTCCTGGCCGAAAGTTGCTCCCCCGCTGAGCACGCGCGAGCAGGAGATCGTCGACGATTGGCTGCATTTTTGGCATGGCGTTCTGCCCGTCCGCTACGGCGCAATCGAAAAGTTCAATCATACCTATCCGCTGCGGCATCTTCCCGAACAGGCGCGGTTCCGCACCCTGGAGATCGGCGCCGGTACCGGCGGCCACCTTGAATTCGAGGATCTTTCGCGGCAGGAGTATCATTGCATTGAGTTGCGCGAAAACATGTCGGTCGAGATCAAGAAGCGATTTCCCGACGTGACCGTTCTGACCACGTCCTGCCAAGATCGCACACCCTATAACGACGGGTATTTTGATCGTGCAGTCGCGGTACATGTGCTCGAGCACCTTCCCGACCTGCCGCGCGCGATTTCCGAACTGCATCGGCTGTTGCGCGCCGGCGGGATCTTTTCCATCGTGATTCCCTGCGATCCAGGACTCGCGTACGAATTGGCCCGCCAGACTTCCTCCGCCCGCATCTTCCGGCAACGCTACAGGATGCCATACATGTGGCTGATGCGCCGCGAGCATCTCAATAGTCCATCCGAAATCATTGCCGTGCTCAAGAATCGTTTTGTCGAGATCGACCGAACCTACTTTCCGCTCGCCCCGGTTCCGCTGGTTTCCGCCAATTTATGCCTCGGGCTGACCTACCGACGATGTTAAGAGCCACGAAACGCAACAGCGATAGGGCAATGACAAAACTCGCCTTCGTTCGCAATGAATCTGGTCACGGCCGTATAGGTAATATGTCCTGAGCAGTTGCTTCTGCTTCGTTGCCAATCCAAAGGTATCGACTCCTCGATCCTAGCAAATCATTTCACACCTTCGTCTTTACCCGAGCGTATGGCGCACCAAAGTCCGGCCACCCTGAACTTCAAGGCAGCCTCCACACAACAGGCAAAGCGGTTGCCGTCGCCGCCAATCTCAAGTAACTTTTGCAACAGGCAAATTACCGATTGCGGGACGCAGATCAGTTGTAGTTATAGGGCCCCTCAGCGGAGTCGCAGCAGGCTGGTTGCTGCTCGACTTGCTGAGAACGCCCAACAGTCTACCCTAATGCTAACCGGTAAAGGGAACCACGTGAGCGTCATTTCGAAAGTAAGGTCCGCGCTTGGCCAGCGTCTCCAACTGATCCTGCAGTCGATCACCCCCGTAGCACATCTCGTCAAAAATTGGGGCTCAATGCCGACCCTTCCAGACTGTTCTACCCTAAACAAATTGGACCCTGTCGCGCAGACACAACCATCAAACCAAGCGACCGTATTGACAGGCAGCGAATGCATTGTGGAATACCCCGACGGAGTGCTACATCCGCGAGAATTTCGCGATCTCTTAGTGCAGAATGGCGCTATAATGCTTCGGGGCGCCGCAGACACAGGGCAGATCGACAGGATTCGTCAAAAGCTTGATGATTTGTTTGCCGAATACAGCCGCGTTTCGTCGCAAGACTTTGAGCGGCATCTGGCTAGCGACGATCCGGTCGAACGCGATTTTTGGCAGCAAATCAAATTAGGACATATTTATGATCGGACATTCAAGCCTTCTGCTGGACTTTCCTTTTTCGATGTGATTCGAGAAAACGGCCTGTGGGACTTAGCCGCTCGCGCTTTTCCGGAGGCATCACCGACTGAATCCGTTGTGTGTAACTGTCGGCGGATGACCGTCGGCGATCTGAGCAACTTCTTCGACAAGCCGCTAGACTTTCACGTCGATGCTCAATTTTTCTCTCCCGACCATCTGAGCGTCAATTTCTGGACGCCGCTCATGGACTGCGGAAAGGACGCTCCCGGGCTGAGGATAATTCAGCTCGGCGTACAGGAAACGAAGAATTACTTGGAGTTTAACGGCGCCGGCTATCAGCCGAAGGCGACAGACATCGATCACATGTCGAAATTCCGGTGCGAAAAGATGACGTCTTTACGTCTAGAGGAAAACGGACTCATGAATTTAATGCGGGCCCCCCAATTCAAGAAAGGAGACATTCTTGCGTTCACGAACTTTACGATGCACGGAACGTACTTCACCTCCGGGATGACAATACCGCGCACGAGCATCGAGGTTAGGGTCGACTTGCTGTGAGCTTGAGGTGACGAATACCTAATACTTTTGCTGCAAGCGAGTCGACACAAGCGCGCAAAACCCTCCGAAATCTTCAGTCGGTTTCTCACGAGCGAATAAGCCATGGGAATTGGAAGCGAAGACATTGAGCTCTTGATCCGCCTGCGGAAGGCCGAACTGCTCGACCCGGGCGGAGCGATTATAGAGATCGGCACTCAGCAGCTCGCTCCGAGTTTTCTCTTGATGACCGATCGGCTTAAGGTGCTCGGTCAGCTTTTCGGCGTCAGTCGAACGCTTGATTTGCCAAGCGCAGATTCGCCCGACACCTCCTTTGGCGATCGACATCTGCAATCTACCGCTCCTTTCGCGCGCGAATTTTGGGAGTGGCTCGGCTTCAAGTATGCGGCTGTCGACATAGATGGCAATCCCGGCAGCATTCCGCTCGATCTTAATTACGACGGCGCGCCTTGGAGTTCGAGGAAAAAGTTCAATCTTGTCACGAATTTTGGCACGACCGAACACGTAGCTAATCATCTCAATGCCTTTAAGCTCATCCATGATTTGACTGCGCAACGCGGCATAATGGCGCACAGACTGCCGTGTCAGGGCATGTTTAATCACGGCTTTGTCAATTACAATTTCAAGTTTTTTTGGATGCTCGCCAGAAGCAACGGGTACAGATTTGTTCATGCCGACTTCACGGATTCGCCCGAGCCGACTGGTCTACCGACGGATATCATCGATTTCTTGCGTCCCTTTACCGCCGCGGGAGTTGAGAGAGCACGCAACTACCGGACCCTTGATGCGGCAATCCTCGTAGTTTTGCAGAAGACCTACGACATGGCATTTGTGCCGCCGATTGACGTTCCGACTGGCACGAAGACCGATATAAAGTCGTTGAAAAAACGTTACTGGACGGTGTTCGAGCCAAACGCTTTCAAATGAAGTCTCCTGGAAGGCAGCCACGGCGTCTGGAATCGGCTGGAAACAATGGTGCGTAACAATACCATCGAGACTGGCGTTTCTTCGAAAGCTCAGCGTTCCGAAGTGCCGGCACTCACGGGTCTGCGATTCATAGCCGCGCTTTCCGTCGCGGTGTCACACGGAACCGATCAAATTCTGAGGCTCAACGATGTGCCTTTCCGCCTGACGTATTGGCTAAGCCAATCGGCAGGATTTGGCATGGTGTTGTTTTTCGTCCTCAGTGGCTTCGTCATCCATTACAACTATCGAAAGACCGTCACACAAGGCGGCCTTGAAGGTCTGGGCGGCTTTATCTGGGCACGCTTCTCGCGGCTCTACCCGTTATATTTTTTTATTCTCGTTTTCGACGTGGTTTTAGGTCGAAAACTCTTCGAATTCATGAGCGGAAACAGTGGGCCGTTTGCGGAGGTCTTGAGCGCCCTCCCTTTCGACCTGACGTTGACTCAAACGTGGATTTACAAGACGTTTTTAGACAATTCGCTGGTCTATGTTACGGGAATAAATTCAGGCCTGACGTGGTCAATCGCGACCGAATGGTTTTTCTATCTCGCTTATCCACTGGTAGCCTTTTTGGTAATAAGAATACAGAAGCCCGCAATCTCGATCAGCGCCGCTGTAGCATGGTGCGTCCTCTGGGTCACAGTCGTAATTGCAATATTTAATCACCAAATCACCATCGACGCGTGGGCTGCATCGCGTTTCGGTCCCATTGCTTCTGTTTACAACGGATCGCAGGACTCGTTTTTTCGCTGGCTAATGTATTTCTCCCCCTATTTGCGCATTGGTGAATTCATCCTTGGTTGCCTTGTGGCACAGCTTTACCTGCTGCTACAGGATCGGAAGCCCGGGCCCAAAGAGCAGATCATTGGACGTGTTCTTTTGGCCTTGAGCATCATCAGCATTCCGGTGTTGATTTATTTCATGATTTCCGGACATTGGCCGTACATTAGAATGTTGAATTATAACTTTGGTCTCGCACCAAGCGTCGCTATCATCCTTTTTTGCTCGGCGCGTTATGACACATTTATTGCTCGCGTCCTGAACACAGATCCAATTGTGGCCCTCGGCGAAGCGAGCTACTCGATCTACCTCACACACTTTGTCATTTTTGTTCTTTCGTCCAGTCTGTTCGGCAGCACGTTTGAGGCCACGCTGCCCAACGCCATTTATCTCTCCCTAAAATTCATCTTCCTTTTGATGTTAATATTGGTGGTGTCACTCGGTCTTCATGCTTATATCGAGGTGCCGGCGCGTCGGTGGCTGCGCAGTCTTTGGCCGCATGGCGGCAGACGGGGATCACGCGCTGCTGTTTATTCGGTCATTGCAGCTCCTGGTGTCACTGCAGCACTTTTATGGATGACAGTCGCATCCCAAATGGCCGGTCCAGGAGCGTTGGTCACGAATGGCCTAAACGTGCTAAGCGCTACGTATGGATATAATTGTGGGGTAAGGCAGGGCAACGCCACGAGTGAGGTGGCGCGAACATGTGATGGAAAGAGTGAATGCCAGTACGTGGTTGATGTTCGGAAACTCGGAGATCCCGCGTCAGGCTGCGCCAAAAATTTTGTTGTTGACTACGCATGCGCGCCGGACCATGCGCGTCTGAGCAAGGCTTTACCTGCTGAGGCTGGCTTCGGCAGCAAGATGGATTTGTCATGTCCTGTGAGGGCGCGAAATGATGGAGCCGAATGAGAAGCGCAACGATTAAATGAAGGGCTAAATGGCATCACTCGGGCGACGCGAGTCCGGGCAACTTGGAGCGTCTTTCGTGTATAAAACGGTTGGATATGTAGCGCGACTGAAGGTCGGCTTTTTTGCCTTTAGGTTCGGATCACCTCACTTAAGTTGAGGCGCAGTTCGAGGTTGAATGGCGGAGAGTCCAACAGCTAGGTGGTTAGTTGTGACGTTCATGACAGTGGGATATGGACGGAGTAGCTAAACGCCGAAGCTGAATGGCAGCCCGTCGTCTGCCAAGGTGAGAGCATTGCGGCCTGGACTCAATATGGTGGATAGCGTGAATAAACGAGGTCTCTTTCGGACTGCGACCCAAAAGGTGCGACGCTTGCCTGCACGCATAGCAAGGCGGCTTGTTGGAAACCGACAGGAGCAGGCGCAGCTTCTTGATGAGCGGCTTCGGGCGATCATCCAAGGAATAGACAATCAAGCCAAACTACTAGATGTTCGTCTGAAGATGCTAGTCGAGGCCTCCAAGAACCAATCGCAGCTCATCAATCGAAAGCTCACAGAATTAACAAGCCGCTTGGGACATCAGGCACACCCCTCCGCGCAGAATCAGCCGATTTGGACCAGCACACGTGGCTCGCGAAGTGATTCTGACTCGTCACCTGATGCGGAAGTTCAGAACAGCGGAAGGATTGCGCAGGTGACACAATTGTCGACTGACCGCCAATCGGGCGCTACGGTCCGAGCGCCAGTCAGCCTGGCGTGCGGACGGGTCAATGATCTGGACGCGTTTGGGGATGTATTCGAAGGCATTAGGCCTTGGAGTGGTTATGTCGAGCCGCACTTCATTGCCGACTTTCTTGGCATGCTGATCGATATCGAATTTCATCCTATGCTGTTTACTGATCCGAACTTCAATGCGGCTGTGGTTGGTGGTGGCCTTGAGCAAACGGCGGTCCCCCGTCTTGCCGATGCGAAGACGCCGGCTGATGCGGAGGCTTGGTTCGAAGCCGTCGACTGGGTTGTTTCGGCGCGTGAGGCGCGCGGCCGCTATGTGATGATCACGCTAGGGGCGAACTACGGCGCGCAGGCCGTCGGCGCCTATCGCGCCCTACAGACCGTCAATCCCTTGCCGTACAAACTGGTAGCGGTCGAACCGGTGCCGGGAAATATCGAGTGGATCAGGCGTCATATGCAGAATAACGGCATCGATCCCGATCAGCAGTGGATCGTGCCCTTGGCGATAAGCGATACGATCGAACCGGTATTTTTTCCGGTGGGCGCCCCGGGCGTTGGGTCCAACAACTGTTACTCGACAAATGAATTCGCGGCGCGCCACCAATACGCCGAGGAATTCATTGCCAGCGGACAATCCGCCGAGGCGTTGAGGAACCTGCTGATCAACAACACCACCGGCATCACCAAACGTATCGTCGCGGGTCACGATTTCAATGCCGAGATCAAGCTCGTCAGTTCGATCACGCTCGAGCAGCTTCTGGCGCCATTCGAGACAATTGATCTGCTTGAGGCCGATATCCAGCAGTCGGAGATATTGGTCTTTCCGCCGTTTATCGAGTTGCTGAGCCGCAAGGTGCGCCGCATCCATATCGGCACCCATGGCGAGGACGTTCACACTGCGCTACACGAACTATTTTCCGATTCCGGATGGGCCATTGTTTTCAGCTTTAAGCCAAACTCGAAACACGAAAGCTCGCTAGGCAATTTCGAGACCAATGACGGCGTGCTGACAGTCCGTAATCCCTATCTCTAGCGCAGTTATTCCTGCAGTTCGCCTCGGCGCAATCCCTAAGAGCTCGAAAAAGAAGACGCCGGGGTTGATTAGGACTGCGACCTATTCTACCAGTACGGATAAATATTCGAACCTCTCGTGCGATGCGCATGAACATTGGGCAAAGGATCGCTTCGTTGCCTGTGGCGCGCTATTGATATGCTCCGTCAAGCAGCCGTCACATAAATACGCCCTCGTCCCTGTCCCCGGCAACTTTCGCCTGCAAGTCCTAGACCTAAGACAACGGTTCACCCATGATGAATGTCCTACGAACCCTAAAGCGCATCATCCGCAATTCCGACAAAGCTGACGCGAAGCTCCAAGAATTGGTAGAGGGAGTTGCTAATCAATCCAACCTCTTCAACGAAAGGCTGAAGGAGCTTATCGAGGGAACTGCCAACCAGTCGAACCTCCTTAACCAGAGACTGAAAGAAGTCACGCTAGGAATCGCCAATCAGTCGAGCATTCTGAGTGAGAAGTTGACGACGGTGATTCGCCGTCAAGACGCCTTGCTGCAACTGCAGCGAACGCAAATTGAACCTGCTTTTCCTGCGCCGGTCGAGACGATCCAACGTGCCTTAGCGTTGCACCCCCTCAAGATTGACGCGAAGACCTATAATACTTCGCATCCTGCTTATAACCCGGCCCTCGTTCGCAATTTTCCGGGCAAGATACTCAATTTCGACAAACCCTCGAACAATTCGGTGTACCGCAAGTTGGCGAAGCTTGCAGAGAGCGATGATGTTTCAACCGATGTTTGGGATTCGATTTTAGGTGACGCGCTAGCGGAGCTGAAAACCGTTCCCCATGCAGATCAGGTCTTCGAGCGGCGTGACTTTATTGAGAAGTACTTGTTCGACATCGCTGCGAAATATGGCGCGTATTACGCCGCAGGCTGGGTAAACCTCGATGATGCCCTGTTCCTGTACTGGCTGGTGCGCCAACTTAAACCGAAGACAATCGTTCAAACCGGCGTTTGCAACGGTCTTTCATCGGCCTTTATGATGCTGGGACTTGTCAAGAATGGTCAGGAAGGACGGCTTCACGTCATCGATCTTCCGCCGGTTTTTGACTCAAAGGATCCGGCTTGGACGGTCAAGGGAAAGGTCTATGGAGTCGTTATACCGGAGAGTAAATCGTCCGGGTGGATCGTTCCCGACGCCTACCATGACCGCTTTGACGTAAGGACGGGAGACGCAAAGGAACTGCTACCAAAACTCGTCGATGACGTCGATTCCATCGATTTCTTCTACCACGATTCAGATCACACCTATGATCACATGATGTTCGAGTTCCGCGAGGCCAAACGCAAACTCAAGCCGGGGGGCTTGATGGTCGGCGATGACATTTCGTGGAACGCATCGTTGTGGGATTTTGCCGACGAATACGGGGTGCCCTCGTTCAACTTCAAAGGTGCTGTTGGGGTGGCCTTCTTTTAGACCGATTGCGACCTCCCTGACCTAGCAGATTCCGCTCCATGCGTGCTGCAATCCTAGACCTATGATTCGTGTCCACCCGAAGACGGGAAACGCGTCACGACCGATGCCGTCGAATGGTTCACCGCTTGGTCTGCCGATGGGAAGCTCGCGCTGAACAGAAATCGGCCGTAAAGCCAGTTAAAGTGTGGCTTGGTTATACTCGGCAGGCTGTGCTATGGGCTCCCCACGGTCCGTCTTCCCGGCGGCGAGGTACGCTTAAGGATGCGCGGCAGGGTCGGCTCGGGCGTGTAAGCACGTCGCCCCACGCGCGAACACATAAGAGACTGGCAAGTAGTACGCAAAGTCGCATAGCTAAGATCGAACCATAGTCCCGTGAATATACAAAGCATCCCCCGAGACCGCGGCGTGCCCGACAACCCAGTGCCGGACCTCTCTTCGCCCGTGATCGTCCCCCAGATTGTCATGCGGCGAACAGACACGGCCGCTCACATTATCTCCACCGAAATCTTGGCTGGTTTCCGGGCGTGGCCGGTCTGGATGGTCATGGGTTGGGACGACATCCGCCAGCGTTATCGCCGCTCGGTGCTGGGGCCGTTCTGGATCACGCTCAGTATGGGCGTGTTTATCTTTATTCTGAGCATCATTTACAGCCGGCTGTTCCACACCCCGCTTGAGCACTACATGCCCTATCTCACCGTGGGTTATATTGTTTGGGGATTCATCTCTTCGACCACCAGCGAAGCCTGCAACGTATTCTACGAGAGTGCTGGCATCATCAAACAGATCAAATTGCCCTATTTGATCTACGTGATGCGCGTGATCTGGCGGAACTTCATTGTTTTTCTGCACACTATTGTTATTTTCATCCCGGTCGCTATTTACTTCAGAGTGGAGCCGACGCCGATGACGCTGTTGGCCCTGCCGGGCCTTCTGCTGATTCTTTTGAATCAGATCTGGCTCACCATTGTGCTCGGCATCTTCAGCACGCGATACCGCGATATGCTGCCGATCATCGTCACGGTGATTCAGCTGATGATGTTTGCCACGCCGATCATGTGGATGGTCGGCTCGGCCGAAAATCTGCAATTGGTCGCCGATGCCAATCCTGCCTACCATTTGATTGAAATCGTTCGCGAGCCAGCGCTGGGCTTCGCACCACGCGCACTGTCCTGGGTCATTGTGATCTCCATGACGGTGGTCGGCTGGGGCCTCGCCTCAGCCTTGATGGTCAGCAAGGCGCGACGGATCGTCTACTGGCTTTGATGTAATCTGGATTGCCATGGCCGATATCATTCTTAGAAATCTCAGCGTCGACATTCCGGTATTCGATGTCGGCCGCGCGTCGCTGCGCAAGGCTCTGCTTGGGCGTGCCATCGGCGGCCGTTTCGCGGAATCCAAGTCGCACGTCGTCGTCAACGCGCTGAAGAATGTCGATCTCGACATGCACGACGGTGACCGCGTCGCTTTGGTTGGCGACAATGGGTCGGGCAAAAGTTCACTGTTGCGGGTTATTTCCCACGTTTATCCCCCGTCCGGCGGAACGGCAACGATCATCGGCAAAGTTTCGCCGATGTTCGAGACGACGCTGGGCATGAGCATGGATGCGACGGGACTGGAGAATATTCAGATTGCCGGAACGATCTGGGGTATGACGCGCACTCAGATCAGAAACAGCATTGACGACATCGTCGACTTCACCGAACTTGGCGACTACCTTAAGTTTCCGGTTCGAACCTATTCGAACGGCATGATGCTGCGGCTGGCATTCGCAATCGCCACAGTCAGAGATCCCGAGATTTTGGCGATTGATGAGGTGATCGGGGTCGGTGACGCCAACTTTTTCGAAAAGGCATTCGCCCGCCTGCTCAAGCTGGTGGAACGCTCCAGAATCCTGGTCGTGGCCGCTCACCAGGACGCAATGCTGCGCCGCATATGCAACAAAGCCGCCTGGCTCAGCCATGGTGGCCTGAAAGCTTATGGCCCGATCGACGAGGTGCTGGCGGCCCGCCGCAACGAGCGCACCGCCTGAACTGCGAGCGGCGTTCGACAAAGGCGGCATCCAACGAGCGGCGAGTGGGCATCTCGGGCGCTGGAGCCACGAGCCCATCCGTTGACGACTTATCTCGAATTGCTTCCGCCAAATTCAGAGAACGGACATGCTTTTGCGGCAGTGTGTCGAAACGCGAAGGCGCGACGCGCGGATGCGTGTGTCCCGATACGGGTCGGGCATGATTGCCACATAAAGCCGCCTCATTGTTTGCGGCACAATAAGATCGTCGATTCGCGACCGCGTTATTTCCGTGCCAGTCTTTCTTGCCGCGATGCGTTAACTGCCTATTAACCATTCTACGGATATGCGGAGAGCCCTCGCGGGCATTATCGGGGAACGCCGAGATGCGCGATACAGATAGCACACTGACGAGTGCGCCGCCGCTGGCGCCGACATGCAGCGGCTTTATCGAAATGCTTCGCGATGCCGACGCATTACTTAGCCTCATGGGGCGCGAGCCGCTCGGCGTAGTCGGAAGCCTTGCGACGCAGCTGACCGCCTGCGCCAATGATGCCGGTGCGTACGAGATCGCCAATGCGGCGAACGCCGTCAGCCGCATTGCCGTCGCGCGCGAAGGAGCCGCGCTTGCGGGCGCGATGCAGCAATTGGCAAGCGCGATGTCACACGCACAGCGAGCCTATCAGCTCGACGCCGCCTAGTACGCATCTGACACGGCAGCTTCACGCGATCAAAGTCGCGTAACGTCGAACGAACTCCCCGGCAAGCCGGCCCATGCCGACAACGCCGCCGGCGTCGTAGATACGATCGGCGCGCACGCGCAATTCATCCACGTCCATGTCGGGTTGGGAATTGCCATCGAGCCGTTCGAGCATTTCGCACACTGCGGCGCGGATAGTTTCGCTGTCGTTGTCCTCAAGACGGACACCGGCTCGGTCGGTCAGATAGTTTTTCGAATAACTCCAACCGAACGGCTCGCACAACGTTTGGCCAAGCGTCAGATAAGACCCGTCAGAAATCTTGCGCAGCAGTTTCGGAACAAAGATATCCGATGGACGCCACGGCCGCTCGCCTGCCGGCCACCAGTTGGTGAGTACTGCAGGGACACCGTAGAGTGCGGGAACAAAGGCAGGTCCAGAGTTTGTTCCGATCAAAAAGCGGCTGCAGGCCAGAATAAAAATGTCCATCCAATCCGCTCGATCGGCGCTGCGGCAATAATCAATCACCCCGGGAAGCACGGGCAATGGCGTGGCATTTGGCTCGCCGATGCGCACCACCCAACCGCCGCGGCGACCGACTTCCGCGACGGCGGGCAGGTAACTCGCAATATCGGCATTTCGCGCCGAGTTTATTGTCGACCTGCCGCCATCGGGCTCACGCTCGCGCACGTGCAACGCCACGAACCAGGATCCTCGAGGGACGCCAGCTTTCTCCAGGGTGGCCCGGCCACGCGCTTGCATGTCAGCAGGGTATGCCAGCACTGACCCTCGGCCTTCACGATGCCACTGCGCATAGGTTTCCGCCGCAGCCTCCCAATAATGCGTGATAGCGTGATTGGGCAATCGGGGAACCAGTAGATCGTAGTGCAGAGCCTGAACTGCAGAGGCGGGGAACGGCAAATCGGCCGGATTTTCCACCACGCGAATGCGGCTATCGATTTGAGTGAGAAGAAATCGATTGGCAACGGGAGACCCCGGCGGCACATACAAGATCGTATCTCCGCGGCGACGTCCCTCCAGGATACCGCGCTTGATGACGTAGTCGACAAGCCCTAGATGGCCGATGTGCCGCGCCCACACGCTGTCGAGAACGCGAATGGGATAATCTGAAAGCCCACGACGTGCGGCGTCTTCAAGCTCGCGCTCGCCGGCCTGCACAAGCAGCGCTGTCGCGTCCCGGCGCCGGCCAAGACCCTGATAGAGGCAATTCCCCGCCAAGAGAATTTCATCAATTGACGGGCGTCCGAGGCGAAGGTAGTGCTGCAAGCACAGCCAAGCTTCTTCAGGCCTGTCGTTCTGCAACAGGCGATAGCCGGCTTCGACGAAGATTGTTTTGCCGCCGCCTGCTTGAATCAACCTGCCGGGCGCCATGCGCAGTACGAGCGGGACGAGCCGGGGATGGCGCAGCAATGCAAGAAGGCCGATAAAAAACGGCCCAAAGAACAGTCGCGACGGCCGGCGGACGGTTTTGGCAACCTGGGAAACAATTGCTTTCTTAAAACAGCCGAATACGTCCAACGCAGTCAGCACTTGTAGTATTCCTTATACCAGGCAACGAATTTCGCAACGCCAGTTTCGATGCCGGTTCGCGGCTGAAATCCGACCTCCTGCGCCAAGTCGTCGATGTCCGCGTAAGTCGCCGGCACGTCGCCCGGCTGCATCGGCAGAAATTCCTTCTTGGCTTCAATGCCAAGGCAATTCTCCAGAACCGAGATGAGCTGCATCAGCGGGGCCGGCCGGCTATTCCCAATATTGTAAAGACGATACGGCGCAGTGCTGCGGCCTGGATCTGGCACATCCCCGTTCCAACTGTCATCCGGCAGCGGAGATCTGTCGGTCAAGCGAAACACTCCATCTACAATGTCGTCGATGTAGGTGAAATCGCGTTCCATGTGACCGTGATTAAAGATCTGGATCGGCTTGCCCGTCAGAATCGCGCGCGTGAAGATGAACAGCGCCATATCCGGGCGGCCCCAGGGACCGTAGACGGTGAAGAAACGCAGACCCGTCGTCGGCAGCCGGAACAAGTGACTATACGCGTGCGCCAAAAGCTCATTGGATTTCTTGGTCGCCGCATAGACGCTCAGCGGATGATCGACGTTCTGATGGACGGAAAATGGCATCCTGGTCACGCCGCCATAGACCGAACTCGAAGACGCGTACAACAGGTGGCGGGCGCCATGATGACGGCATGCTTCAAGGATATTCACGAATCCGACAAGATTACTCTCCACATAGGCCTGCGGATTGGTCAGCGAATAGCGCACGCCTGCCTGTGCGGCGAGATTGACCACCACTTCGAAATCGTGTTGCTCGAACAACCGGTTCAGCGCCGCAGCGTCGGCAAGATCGGTATGGACGAACTGGAAAGCGGGGTTTTGCTCGAGCACGCCGAGCCGGGCGTGTTTCAAGGTCACATCGTAATAGTTGTTTAGATTGTCGAGGCCGATAACCGGGCGACCCGCATCGAGGTATCGCCGCGCAAGATGAAACCCGATGAAGCCCGCGGCGCCAGTAACGAGGATCGGAGTCATGATGGCCTTACTATCGGACGCTGCCGCGCTCTGAGGAGACTTTGTGTTAGCGCGGGGCTAAATTTCCGACAAGCGCTCGTTCATATAACACCGCTCGGGGGCGCCTTTGAGCCGATACGCTGCGATACCGGTCGAATGTCGCGGTATTGTTCGGAAAACGCCCTTGCGTTACAACGTGCCAGTGGGCAATTACCGGACACGGGCACGTTCACGGCTGACCGGCCTGTTTTTCAAATAGCCGCGACTCGTCCATGTCTCGCTCGCGCACCATTGCAGTCATCGGCCTCGGCTATGTGGGTCTGCCCGTCGCTACGGCGTTCGGCCGCGCCGGCTTCAAGGTAATCGGCTTCGACGTCAACGCCGAGCGCATCGCCGAACTGCGCAACGGCACCGACCGGACTCGCGAGGTATCGGCCGAGGATATTGGCGCGTCCGGCATTTCATTCACCAGCACCACAAGCGATCTGCGCGCGGCGGATTTTTACATCGTGACCGTGCCGACGCCGATCGATCTCGCCCACGCCCCGGACCTGTCGATGCTGCTCGGCGCGTCGCGAACGGTTGGCGGCGCGCTCAACCGCGGCGACATCGTCGTGTACGAATCGACCGTATATCCTGGAGCGACAGAAGACGCCTGTATTCCGGTGTTGGAGCAAGCGTCAGGACTGAAAGCGGGAAGCGATTTCGCCGTCGGCTTTTCGCCGGAGCGGATCAACCCCGGCGATAAGCAGCACAAATTCGAGTCGATCACCAAGGTCGTTTCCGGCCAGGACGCGGCGACGCTCGAGATTGTCGCCACCACCTACGGAGCGGTCGTGAAGGCCGGCGTCTATCGCGCACCGTCCATTAAGGTCGCCGAGGCCGCCAAGGTCATCGAGAATACGCAGCGCGATTTGAATATCGCGCTGATGAACGAGCTGTCCTTGATCTTCGGCCGCATGCAGATCGACACGCGCGACGTGCTGTCTGCCGCCGGCACCAAGTGGAATTTCTTGCCATTCACGCCCGGCCTGGTCGGCGGTCACTGCATCGGCGTCGACCCCTATTACCTGACCCATGCGGCCGAGCGCCTGGGCTACCATCCGCAGGTCGTCTTGGCGGGGCGCCGCGTCAACGATTCCATGGGCCATCTCGTCGGCCGCGAATGCGTACGGCGCCTCGTCAAACTCGGGCGCGGCAAAAACGGTGTCACCGTGCTCGGCATGACTTTCAAGGAAAACGTCCCGGACGTGCGCAACAGCAAAGCTGTCGACATTGTTTCCGAGATCGAATCGTTCGGCATCCCTGTGCAGGTCACCGATCCGGAAGCCGATGCTGCGGAAGCGGCGCGCGAATTTGGTGTAACCCTGGTTCCTTTCGAGAAACTCGAGCCGGCCGATGCCGTCATCTTGGCGGTCAGCCATCGCGCATTTGTGTCGGGTGGCTGGCCAATGATGACGCAGCTGCTGCGTGACGGCAGCGGCGTCGTCCTCGACGTCAAAGGTGTGCTTGAACGCGCCGCATGTCCCGAAACTATCGACCTGTGGCGGATGTGAACCGGCGCAACCCGATCATGGTCCTCGTCGACCGCGGACTGATCTGGATCAAATGGACGCTCGCGCGAGCCATTCGCCGGATCCTTTTCCGTTTCAGGCGATTGCTTGCCAACAGCCGCCTGGCATCGCGCCATTACCGTCTGTGGATCGAAAGATACGGCGTTATTACTCCCGTGCTGCGCGGCCAAATGAGGGCAGAAATCGGCGGATGGCCGGCGCGCCCGCTGATCTCCGTCATCATGCCAAGCTACAATATCGAGCCGAAATGGATCGGCCACGCGATAGAGTCGGTACGTCATCAGATTTATCCGCATTGGGAATTGTGCATCTCCGATGATGCGTCGACATTGCCCGGCATCCGGCCGCTGCTGGAGCGGTTCGCAGCGGAAGACCCGCGCATTCGCGTGACGTTTCGCAACGAAAACGGCCACATCAGCGTGAACTCGAATACCGCGCTGGCGCTGGCCAGCGGCGAATACATCGCCCTTATGGATGCCGACGATTTGTTGAGCGAGGACGCGCTGTTTTGGGTCAGTCGCGAGATTGCGGGGCATCCGGATGTCGATCTGCTCTTTTCCGACGAGGACAAGATCAAGACCGACAGCAAGCGCTTCGGTCCCTATTTCAAATCGGCGTGGAATCCCGCGCTCATGCTCTCGCAGAACGCGTTTTCGCATCTCGGCGTTTTTCGCCGCAGCCTCGTGCAAGCGGTCGGCGGATTTCGCAAAGGATTTGAGGGTTCCCAGGATTACGACCTGGTCCTGCGCTGCGCGGAGCGAACAACGCCGGATCGCATCAGACACATCCCGCGCGTGCTTTACCATTGGCGCGCCCTGCCCGATTCAACGGCGAGCACGGCTTCCGCCAAGTCCTATGCCTGGGAGGCCGGAAGGAAGGCAATCGCCGAGCATTTGCGGCGTCTCGGCGTGAGCGCGCAAGTCAAGCCCGCGCTCCAAAGTTATTATCAGGTCGACTACGACAGGCCCGCGCCCGCCCCACTGGTCAGTGTGATCGTGCCCACGACCCTCACCAGTCGCACGACGGCGAAATGCCTGAATTCCATATTGACAAAATCAAGCTATGAGAACTTTCAACTCGTCTTGCTCGCTCAATCGAATCGTGTTGACGGAGCACGGCGCGGCGTGGCGTTCGCAAAAATTCTCGAAGATCCTCGCGTACGCGTCGTCGGCTACGAAGATCGGCCTTTCAATTTTTCGCGCGTCAGCAATCTGGGTGCACGATCGAGCGACGGCAGTATGCTTTGCTTTCTCAATGACGACGTCGAAGTGATCACCAAGGACTGGCTGGAGCGCATGGTCGCCCGCGCGAGTCTTGAAGGCGTGGCTGCGGTCGGTGCGATGCTGTACTACCCGTCGAACGCCATCCAACATGCCGGCGTCATTCTTGGCGTGGACGGTCTCGCGGATCACGCCTGGAAGCACTGGCCGCGCGGCCACCCGGGGTATTTCGGGCGCGGCGTGCTGGAGCAGGATCTCTCGTGCGTGACCGCCGCATGCATGCTGGTCAGACGTGAGGCATTTGAAGCGATCGGCGGTTTCGACGAGTCGCTGCCGATTGCCTTCAACGATGTCGACCTGTGCATCAAGCTCCGACAGACGGGGGCGCGCATCGTGTGGACTTCAACCGTTGAAATGTATCATCACGAATCGCTCACGTTGGGTCGCCACGACTCGCCGGCACGGCGCGATCAATTCCGCCGCGACGTGGCGGTGATCCAATCTCGATGGCGCGATGTTCTCGGCGCCGATCCCACCTACAATCCAAATCTCAGCCTGAAGGCCGGCGCGACATTCTCACTGGCTTGGCCGCCGCGACCGCCTGGTCCGATGCAGGTTTTTGCCGGCGGCATCGCGAAGGGCATTTCCCGAACGCCCCGGTTGCCCGCCAAAAACAGCTGAATTTTGCCTGGGTGGAACTGCGCGGCCGCTCCGCCGCGTGGCGCTTGTCAAACCCCTGGTGGCTGGTTAAAACGCCGCGCGGTCTCGCAACATCAGTGTCCTTATGCCGTTGCTGGCGGCTGTGCGCATTGGTTTGTGTCTCACCCGCCGCGCCTTAGCAGCATTTTTATTGAGGACCTGAGAATGGGACGAATGCTCGAAATCGTCACGCCTTTGCACAAGGCGACCAAGCGCGACGTTCTGGCGCGCATGAACGACGACAAAGTTCATTGCATGATCAAGGCCAAGGAATACGAGTTCGATTACTGGGACGGTGATCGCCGCTACGGCTACGGCGGCTACAAATTCATCGACGGCCGCTGGGCGCCGGTGGCCAAGGCGCTGATCGACATTTATGGCCTGCAGAACGGCTCGAGCGTGCTGGACGTCGGCTGCGGCAAGGCGTTCCTGCTCTATGAAATGAAGAAGATTCTACCGGACCTGAAAATCGCGGGCTTCGACATTTCCAAACATGGTCTCGCCGAGGCGCGCGACAACATCAAGCCGTATCTGTTCCGCTACCGTGCCCAGGACCGCTATCCGTACGGCGACAAGACGTTCGACCTCGTCATCTCGCTCGGCACCCTGCACAATCTTCGCTTGTTCGAGCTGGAAACCGCGGTTGCCGAAATCGAGCGCGTGGGCAAGAACAAATACATCATGCTCGAGGGCTATCGGAACGAGCTGGAGCAGTTCAATCTCGAATGCTGGGCGCTCACTGCAGAATCGATCCTGCATACCTCGGAATGGATCTGGCTCTATAATCATTTCGGTTATACGGGCGATTACGAATTCATTTATTTTGAATAGGCGAAATCTATGCAGATCAAAACCGCCAAGGCGGCGATCCTGGCGCAATCGCGCGCGCCGCTGGTCATCGACGAAATCACCCTGCCCGAGGCGCTAGGCGTCGGCCAGGTTCTGGTCAAAGTGCTGTACTCCACCATCTGCGGCGCGCAGCTCAACGAGATCGCCGCCGCCAAAGGGCCCGACAAATTCCTGCCTCACCTGCTCGGCCATGAAGCCTCGGCGCGCGTGCTTGAAATCGGCCCCGGCGTCACCACCGTGAAGCCCGGCGACACCGTGGTGCTACATTGGCGGCCGAGCCAGGGCATTCAGTGCCCGCCACCCGCCTACACGTGGAACGGCAAGAAACTCAATGCGGGCTGGCTGACGACGTTCAACGATCATGCGGTCATTTCGGAAAATCGCATGACCGTGATCTCGCCCGATTACGATCTGCGCAACGCCCCGCTGCTTGGCTGCGCCGTCACCACCGCGGCCGGCGTTATCAACAACGACGCAGGCGTGAAGATCGGCGAGTCGGTCGTGGTATTCGGCGTTGGCGGTGTCGGTCTCAATGTCGTGCAGTTCGCACAGCTCGCCGGCGCCTACCCGATCGTCGCTATCGATCTGGTGGACAGCAAGCTCGACATGGCGCGGGCGCGCGGCGCCACGCATTGTCTCAACCCGTCCACGGCCGGCGACATGGACGCCGCCATCCGCAAGATCGTCGGCGACAAAGGGCCCGACAAGGTGATCGAGACCACCGGCGCCAAGCAGGTGATCGAGCTGGCCTATAATCTCACTCACGCCGATGGCACCTGCGTCCTGGTCGGCGTGCCGAGCGAGAAGGTCACGATCTATACGCTGCCCATCCACTTCAACAAGGTGCTGACCGGCTCACATGGCGGCGACGCCGTCCCGCAAGTCGATATTCCGCGGCTGATCCGGCTCAATCAGGCCGGCCGCCTGTCGTTTGACGGCATCATTACCCACGAGTTTCCGCTCGATGAGATCAACGCGGCACTCGACGTGGTGCGCGGCGGTAGCGCCGGGCGAGTGGTGCTGAAAATTGCCGTCTAGGCACGATCACCAGATCGCTGCCTTTCCGTATGTTTGCCAGCGCCGTTCGGGCGAGAAGCTCGCTTGTCATTCGCGGATGCTGCCGCGAGGGCTTTATTGATATCGCCGGCTCCGGCCAATAAGCTTGCGGCCCATGCAAGACGTTTGCCTGTTCGCGCATTTCGACAAGGACAATCGATTAGACGATTACGTCTTGCGCTATCTGGCAAAGCTGAAAGAGCTGAACTTCGCGATCGTCTTGATTTCCGCGTCGCGGCTCAGCGCCGCCGAGATCGCGCGGGCGCGGGGTCTGTGTGACGATATTATATTGCGGGGTAATGCCGGCGGACTGGATTTCGCATCCTGGTCGGCTGGCTTCGTCAAGCACGGCGACGCCATCAGTGGACGGCTGCTCCTTGCCAACGACAGCGTCTATGGGCCGGTCGGCAATCTGGGAAACGCACTTGACCGGCTGACCCGTGTGGCGGCCGACTTTTACGGCATGGTCGAAAGTGTCGAAATCGCGCCGCACCTGCAAAGCTGGTTTGTGCTGTTTGAGCCGCAGGTGGTCCATAGCGCCGCGTTCAGATCGATCATGGCGCAACCCTTCACGACGATGACGCGCCCCGGGATCATCAAGTCTGGCGAGGTCGGCCTGTCCCGCCAATTGACGGGGGCAGGCTTCCGCTACGAGGCGCTCTATCGCAGCGGCGGAACCGCCGCGCTCCCGCCGCGCCACGATGCCAATCCGATGCTGCTTTATTGGCGCGAAGTCCTGTTCGACACCGGCGTGCCGTTTCTCAAAATTACGCTGCTGCGGGATAATCCTATCGGCGTGGAAGAGGCACCTGCAATCCTGCGGCAGGTCGAGCAGACCGACCCGGAGATCTGCAGCCTGATCCGAGCGCATCTGGCGCGGACCGCCGCCGGCGGCCCTCTCCGCCCGAAGGCCGCCCCGCTCGCCCGCTATCGTTATGCATTGATGCGGCGCTACGATCGGGCCAAGAGCGAGCGCCGGCCGATATCCGCCGCGTTCGCTCGCCTTCAGCTCGAAGGTCTGGTCGTTCCGCTGGCGATTTGGCGGCGGCTACGCAGTAGCGCTTGAAGAACGGCACGTCTGCAACGCCGGCAAGCATTGCAAATCGTCATCCTCTTTGCGACATATCGCGATACGGCACGGTCCCGTAGCTCAGCTGGATAGAGCAGCGGTTTCCTAATTCTCACCCGGCCGTTTTATCTGTTGCCTCGCGTCCCCAACTGTGCCCGTCCGTTGCAAACTACGGCGGCTTTCTAGCCTCCGCGTCACCTTCTCTGCCAACCTGTCCCTCCCTGTTCAGTAGCAAAGCCGGTAGCAAATCGGGCAATGAGAGGATGGTGTAGGGATAAGGACACCGGCAGCGGCATCCCCTCGTGCGGG
>JBAQJL010000228.1:0-9205 GCA_049300295.1 Xanthobacteraceae bacterium | reverse complement strand
GGTCGGCAGTGTGACGCCGGCGACGCTCGATCAGCCTTATGACAAGGACGGCATGCTGATTAATGATCTGCCGCCGATAAACGGGCCTACCGAGACCTTCTTGGGTTTGCTCGATCTTTCGCCACCTCCCGAAGAGCAGACCTATCCGTCGATTGGCGACCGATTGGAAGCCGCTTCGCTATCGTGGGCCTGGTACAATGAGGGCTGGAATACGGTGAAGCCGTGGGCGCTCAAGACGGCATTTGACGCCGGCGACGGTTCGGTCGTGATCGACTCGTCCGAGGGATATCTGCCTCATCACAATCCATTCCAATATTTTCCGACCTGGGCGCAAAACGTGAAGGCCGGCCGGATGCGCGATGTCGAAGATTTCCTTGAGGACATCAAGAACGACAAGCTTCCTGCGGTGTCCTTCCTGAAGGGAACAGGCAGCTCCGATGAGCATCCGGCCTACTCCGCCCCCCGATGGGGCGAGCAATGGGTCATGGGGCTGTTGAAGGCACTCGGCGAAAGTGGCGCTTGGGAGAAGACTGCCGTGGTCGTCACCTATGACGAAGGCGGAGGATTTTGGGATCATGTACCGCCGCCGCGGCCCGACGCATACGGCTGCGGTACCCGCATTCCCGCACTGTTGATCAGTCCATGGGCACGACGCGGCTACATCGATCACCGTGTCGCTGATACTACTTCTGTTCTTGCATTGATAGAGACGCGATTCGGCCTCAAAGCACTGCAGAGCCGTGATGCAGGCGCCTATAACCTAATGGACGGGTTCGATTTTTCGCAGAAGCCCCGCGCGCCGACTTTTTTGTGATCTGAGCCGGCGGGGCGACTTCGCAGGCCATTATCTTTTTTGGCGCTTTAGTCTTTTGCGCGGCGGAGCAGCTGCCGGCGGTCGCATCTGTTTCGCACGCACGATGCTCGCATCGACTTCTTTCGGCTTGGTCTGCACCAAGCGTTCCAGAAGCTCGCTGAAGGGCATGTTCAGGCCGAGCTTGGGCTCAAGCTTCGTTCCGCGCCTATTCATGCGATTAGTACCTTGTCGGGCAGGTGGCTCAATACCTTGAACGATTCACAGATTGATCATTTCGTGCGGTACCGCAGTTGGCATCGCGGCATGTGCAACGTGCGCCTCGGTCACAATCAATGTCCGCCCCAGGCGAACAAATCGATCAGCGGAAGAGATGCCGAGATTCGGACCGACCTTGGCGATGGTCGCCTTGGAGCGGCGTGTTGAATGAATGGGTGCGTGTTGCGTGACGGATGCGGCGCAGGACAAACCATTGCCGTCTTCTGCGTGATACCCAGGTTCTTGGCAACCTTTGTGCTCGCGATGCCCCTCGGATGATTTGTAATCAGCTGGATCGCCATGAACCACTTTCGCAGCGGCAACTTGGTGTCGCGGAAGATCGTCCCCGACTTTGATTGAGAACTGTGCGCGGCATTTTCCGCATTGGAAATCTCTCTTGTCGTTGAAGTGATAGATGCGCGTTCCGCCGCAATGTGGACAGTACTTGCCGTCCCTCCAGCGGATTGCCCGCACATGATCGAGGCATGATTGCTCGGTCGGGAAGGTCTTAAGCAGATCGATGAGGCTTTCAAAACGGGAAAGCATCGATTCACTCCGTCAGAGACAACGACCTTACAGCATTCTATTCCGATTGGGTCAGCAGACGTCCGTTTTCGACCCGGTAGCGATAGGCAACACAAGAGGTAACCAATAGGGGGTCTTCGTGGAATCGAGTGGGCGAGTTTTGCGGCTGAAGGCCTGATAAAGCGGTGCATTGTGTAGGTATTTTGCATTACGGCTGGGGTTGGAATTTGGCATCAATGGTGGATGTCACGAACAGCGAAGCGAAGCCGGCGGCTTTGGGATACGTATTCGGTCCCTGGTTTTCGACCGGGACAAACAGTACGCGGGATTTTCGGTGATCCGAAGGCGCGCGTCATCACACTCAATCGACGCTCAAAAAAACGGCTTGTGGCTGTTGCGGTCGCATCCAGATGGGGTGGTACGACCGCAAGGTCCGCCGTGTGCGCGATCTTTCGTGCGGCGACACGCGGATATTTCTGGAATTGGAGGTGCGGCGGGTCGAGTGCCACCGTTGTGGCAAGGTGAAGCGGGAACGGCTCGACTTTCTGGCGGACAATCCGTTCTACACCAAGCGCTTTGCGTACTATGTGGGCCGGCGCTGCCGGGGGGCGACGATCAAGGACGTGGCGGAGGAATTGGCGCTGGACTGGCACACGGTCAAGGCGCTGGACATGCAATACATGGAAGCCCAGCTCAAACGCGTGGGCACGCCTGGTCCGCAAGTGATTGGCGTCGACGAGATTTCGATCCGCAAAGGTCACACCTACCGGATCGTGGTCAGCGATCTTTTGCGCGGCCGGCCGATCTGGTTTGGCGGCGAGGACCGCTCGGAGGCAAGCATGAGCCAGTTCTACGCCTGGCTCGGCAAGAAGAAGAGTTTGCGCATTCGCCTGGCGGTTATGGATATGTGGAAGCCTTTTCGACTGGCGACAAATGCGCATGCGCCGCAAGCGGCGATTTTGTTCGACAAGTTCCATGTCATCCGCCATCTGGGCGAAGCCTTGGATGCGGTTCGCAAGAGCGAGTATGGCCGGCTCCAGGGCCGCCAGCGGCGCTACATCAAGGGTCAGAAATACACGTTGTTGTCGCGCAAGGAGAACCTGAGCCTGGAAGGCAGGAAGGCGTTGAAGACGTTGTTGGCGGCCAACAAGCGGCTTAACACGGCCTATGTTCTCAAAGAGAGCTTCGGCCAGCTGTGGAGCTATGAACGCGAGGGATGGGCACGGCGCTTCTTCGAGAACTGGCGAGCAAGCCTTAAATGGCAGCGGCTCAAGCCCTACGAAAAATTTGCCGAGATGATCGATCGTCATTGGGACGGCATCGCCGCCTACTGCCGGCTGGAGAACAAGGTCTCGCTCGGATTCGTCGAGGGGCTCAACAACAAGATCCGCGTGATCCAACGCCGCGCCTACGGCTTGCGTAACGAAGAGTACCTGCGGCTCAAAATCTTGACTTGTATGCTACCCGCCCTATAGGCAACTCAGCCTTCTGACTCTTACTTTGTTGACCTGATCAATTGTGAGCAAGGCACCGCCTTGTCGAAAACTCGACAACGCGAACGCGCAGCATCGCTGTGGACATGCCGCTTCGCTTGGACAACGCAAGCGCGTTGCCCACATGCCCACAGCGAAAACATCAACAGCAGTCAGGTGATCAAAATTGGCCTGAAAATCACCCACACGACTGCGCGATGAAGCCCAATAGGAGACAAATTTCATTGCGCCCTGCAAATTGGCGTTGGCCGTTGTTGCAGCGGCGGCGGATGATCTTTCTTATATTGAGCGAGGATCGGTTCGAGGGTTTCCTTTGGCCAGAATTTAGGTGAGTGGATTTCTTTCAGACAGGAAGCGTTCCAGTATAATCCCGTACGTGACAGCGACCGACCGGTCGCCGCCGCTCGCGCGACGGCGTCGATGTCGGCCGCGTCGGGATAGATGTACAGTGTGGTCGGGTCATTCTTCACCATCGCAACGATCTGCCGCGCGTCCGACGACGACCAGCTAGTGCAACCGTCGCTGCGGCCGCCGGCGTAATCCACCAGCTGTCCAAACGGAACGTAGCCCTCGGGGTCCGCGTACGGGCTATGCGGGTCCTTTCGCAGACAGACTTTCCTCAACAATTCGGCCGCATGCCCGCCGATCTCGCGCTCTCTGGCGTTTGCGGTCTCGCCTTCGCCGTCAAACTGGATGAACGAACGCACCAAAACCGCATCCGGTTTCCCTGAAACGCGATAATAGCCTTTGAAAGACGCTTTCGTCTCACGTGTCACATAGGCCCCGCCAGCCGTCAGCTTTGAATCTAGCGCGTTGCCAAAGTTCTTCGCGCACTGTCTTCCGTTTGCGAAATCCGCTAAACCTTTCAAATCGCGACCGCTGCCGTGTCCTGCCGAAATCGCACGAAACGTCTCGTTGGATTTACAGATAATGTAAAATCGACGCCCCAATTTGCCATTTCCCAAATCGTTGGGACGCGTGGCATCCATCGCGAAATAGCAGGGATTCTTCACCACGCCTTCGTGCACTTTTTGCAGATAAAGCGCGCGCGCCCGCTGCAAGACCACTTGCGCGATCTGACCTTCGCCATCGCCGACATGGACGCTTAGCCAGCTCGGCAGGTCTGAGGGTTCCGCCGCGGCAAAGGATGGGAGCGACGCCGACAAGGCGATGGCGATGATGAAGAGGCTAAGGATATTGACGATCTTCAGAAGGTCGGATCTTAGCCGCACCGGATCAATTCTCCAGTCGAACTGGCTTTGCGGGTACTGCTTGTGATCGGCGATGCTCGCCGCAGTCGCCGTGATCTTATTGGCGAAAGGTTGGTTCCAATCCGATATTGGCTTCAAAGCCGTGCAACCCGACGGGTGTTGGCGCCAGATGCTTGCTATTTATTATGTTACAATATTACACTAGGATGCAATACACAGTCAGACCGTAGCGGCTCAGACTGAGGTGTAGCCCGCGTGTCACGGTGTTCGGCAATCGACTCGCGCCGGCGGGCATTCATGAACGAACTGTCGTAGACTATCGGACGGATCGGCATCATGGGTTGGTTCAGGGCGTACAGGAGGTTCGGCGGTCGATTGGCGCTGTTCGCGCTGGCGCTGCAATTTTACCTGTCCTTCGCGCACATCCATCCCGACGACATCTACGGACCGGTCGGCCAGGCGTTGTCTGTTGCCGAGACGGTCAATCTGCCTGCGGCGGAATCGTTCAACGCCATTCCTCCCGATCAGCCGTGGTACACCGGTGACGGGCTGTGCCCGATCTGCGAAACGATCTATTTCCTCAGCACATCCTTCACGCCTGATGCTCCGGGAGTCCAGCCGCCGACATTCTCGTCTCGGCGTGCCGAGCACGCGGTCGCGCCCGCGGCATTTGTCGTCACACCGCGGCGCGCGCCCTTCCAATCTCGCGCACCACCCACCGCCTGACCCTCCGCGCTCGTTGCTGAATTCCGTGGCGTTACCGTGCGTTCGCGCATGGGCTGCCACGAGAGCGCCTGCGGTTGCCTGACAATAAAGTTCCTCCGCTCGCGACAGCACGACCGCACTCTTTGCGGCGCTATGGCGAATTCCGTTCAGGATAATGGGTGGGGACAATGTCTAGTCACGTTCATCGTTTGAGTTTCATGTCTCGCGCGGCGTTACTCGCCGGTTCCGCGCTTTTGGCGGTGACCGGTTCTGGCGCAACTGTGAGAGCGCAGGTGGCGCTTCCCGAGCTTAAGGTCACCGGCGCAAAGCCCAAGCCGAAACCGCGTGCCTTGCGACGCCGCGCGCCGGCGCCGGTCGTTGCCGCGCGCGCCACGCCACCGTCTCCGGCCACGCCGGTCAATGCGGCGACTGCGAAGAACAACGCATTCGATACCGCGCGCAGCAACCTTTTCACCACGGCCGGCACGACGTCTGACACGCTCAGCCACGACACCATCCAGGCGCTGCCCCAAGGCACCAATGCGCCGGTCGAAAAAATTCTGTTGCAAGCGCCGGGTGTGTCGCAGGATTCAGCGGCAAGCGGTTCGATCCATGTCCGCAATGATCACGCCAACGTGCAATTCCGCATCAATGGCGTCATGTTGCCCGACGGCGTCACCGGCTTCGGCAGCATTCTGGACCCGAGCCTGATCGGAAGCATGTCGCTGATCACCGGCGCGCTACCGGCGGAGTTTGGCATGCGCACGGTGGGCCTGGTCGACATCACCACGCGCAATGACATTTTCAACAATTCCGGCAGCGTCAGTCTTTACGGCGGCAGCCGCGGAACCTTTCAGCCGAGCTTCGAATACGGCGGCACCTTCGGCAACACCTGCCCTTCGACTACACCAGCCGGCACCAACTCCTCTGCGCCGTTCACCACCAAAGCAGCACCGTCGTCCGCCGACTGCTTCCCCGGCGTGCAGTACCTGTTCACCGGCCGCTATCTGCAAACCACGGAGGGCATCGAAAATCCGATCCCCAGCCTCAACGCCATTCACGACTTTTCCCAGCAGGCCAAAGGCTTCGCCTACATGTCGACCTTCGTCGACCCGGTAACGCGCCTGAGCCTCATCGCCGGTACGTCCACCAGCTGGTTCCAGATTCCCAACGTCCCCGGCCAGCCCGTTGGCTTGAATGGAAATCCACCAGTAAACAGCGCGTTCGGTATCACCAACTTCGACTCGTCAACACTCAACGAAAACCAGTATGAGAACACCCAATTCGGCGTGCTGGCGCTGCAGCGATCGGCCGACGGCTTCGACGGGCAATTGTCATATTTCACGCGCTATAACTTCCTGCACTTCATGCCGGATCCGGTCGGCGATCTCTTGATCAACGGCATCGCCTCCGACATCACACGCGAATCCTACAGCAACGGCATCCAGGGAGATGCTTCCTACATCATCAATGACGCACACACGTTACGCACCGGCTTCACCGTCAGCGGCGAACAGAGCGCGGTCGGCAACCAATCGCTGGTCGAGCCGGTCGATCCCACGGGCAATCCGATCGACGCGCCCTATACCGTCACTGACAACGTTTCAAAGCTCGGCTGGCTTGCCGGCGTCTACGTCCAGGACGAGTGGAAGCTCACCAACAACCTCAAGCTCGATTACGGCCTGCGCTTCGACCAGATGTGGCAATACGTCGACGCCAATCAGCTCAGCCCGCGGGCCAGCCTGACCTACAAGCCGTTCGAGTTCACCACCTTCCATATCGGCTACGCGCGGTACTTCACGCCTCCGGTGCTGGTCGAGGCGGCACCCGCCAACATCGCGCTGTTCGCGAACACGACCGGCGCACCGGCCAGCGGCGGCACCGATCCGGTGCTCCCCGAGCGATCGCATTATTTCGACGCCGGCGTCGATCAAAAGATTCCATTCGGCTGCGCTTCGACCACCGCGCCCGACTGCAGCATGCTCGAACTCGGCGTCGACGCTTACTACAAGATCGCGCGCGACCTGCTCGACAACGGCACCTTCGGCCAGGCCCTGGTGCTCAGCGCCTTCAATTACGCGCAGGGCATCAGCGAGGGCGTCGAGTTCAGTGCCAAGTACCACAGCGGCAATTTCCAGGCTTACGGCAACCTCGCCGTCGGCCAGGAGAAAGCCACCAATGTCGTCTCAAACCAGTATCTGTTCGACAACGCTACGCCGCTCGCCGATCTCGGCGGTTTGACAGAACTGCAATATATCGACTCGCACTGGATCTATACCGACCACAATCAGTTCGTGACCGGCTCGGCCGGAGTGTCCTACCTCTGGTACGGCACCCGCTACTCGGCCGACATGATCTACGGTTCAGGCCTGCGCACCGGCGCCGCCAATACTGGCAGCGAATCGCCTTACACGCAGTTCAATGTCGGGGCGTCGCACGACTTCGCCATGCCCGACGGCAAGCCGCTCACAGTGCGCTTCGATGTTGTCAATCTATTCGACACGATCTACCAGATCAGAAGCGGCACCGGCATCGGCGTATTCGCGCCGCAATATGGCCCGCGCCGCGGCTATTTCGTCGGCGTGTCGAAGAAAATCTAAATTCAGAAGTCGAGGAACTCACATTTGGAACGACGGCACATCCCAGGACGCGGAGGTTCCCTATGCAGTCATGCTTAGCGGCGCGCACAGGCCGTCGACTGTTCCTTTCTGCACCGCTGCTGCTGATCTTCATGTCGTTCGCTACGGGCGTCGCGCACGGGAAGGCGAGTCCGTTTGTTTCTCACGTAACTGTGCTCCCGCCTCACGAAGGACCTTCCCAACAAGGAAGCTTTGCTGGACGTGAGCGTGGATTTTATCGCGAGCTGCGCACGCGTAGGTGCCTCAGCCCGACAGAATTCGGAAATTAAATGTGTCCATTGTTCGGACGCCTTCGAGCCGCGGCATACCTTCAACGCGCCAACAACGAATCGAAGCCTAGGAAATACGCAATGCGAACTGAACGAAAGACGCGAACATCCAGCAAAATCGGCGTGTATTCGCGTCGTCGCCGACTCGCCTTCGCGTCCCTGGGCGCACTGTTCGTCGCCGCATCACTTGTGCACTCGGTCCGCGCACAGGCGCCTGCCGCGCAAGGTCCCGCTGCGCAAGTTCCAGCCACGCAGACTCTTTCTGCGCCCGCTCCTGCCCCATCAACGCCGGCTCAGCCTTCGCCGACCGCCGCGGCTCCTGTCCCGCAATCGCCATCACCGCAAATTCAGGCTCCCGCAGCACCGTCAGAGGCCGCGCCTCCGGCTCGCTCGGCCGAGCCCAGCGTCGCGCCAGCTCCGGCCTCCGGCGGCCGCTCGATCGGCGGCGACCTCTTGCCGCGGCAGCTGTCCTACACCCGCATGTTTTTGGACGCCGATTGGGTCGTCAAGGCAGTGATGATCGGGCTTGCCTTCGCCTCGCTCGTGACCTGGACGGTGTGGCTCGCCAAGACCTGGGAAATAGCGAGAGCGCGGCTGCAAGTGCGCCGCGACGTACGGATGCTGCTCGCAGCGCCGACGCTCGCCTACGCGCACCAGCAATTGCGCGACAGCAACACAGCCGCGGGACAATTAATGCAAGCCGCCGCACAGGAGATACACCTCTCCGCCAACGTGCGGGGCGACGGCCTGAAAGAGCGCATCTCCTGGCAGCTCGAGCGGCTTGAAATGGGCTTCAGCCGCAGGATGTCGCGCGGCACCGGCGTGCTGGCGACGATCGGCTCGACGGCACCGTTCGTCGGGTTGTTCGGCACCGTGTGGGGCATCATGAACAGCTTCATCGGCATTTCGAACGCGCACACCACCAATCTCGCGGTCGTGGCGCCGGGCATCGCGCAGGCACTGATGGCAACCGCGATGGGATTGATCGCCGCCATTCCGGCGGTGATGATCTACAACGTGCTGGCGCGCCAGACCGCGCAATACCGCGCACTGCTTGGCGACGCCTCGGCGCAGGTCATGCGGCTCGTCAGCCGCGATCTCGACCGCGCCAGACTGCCGCTCTGCCAAGCCGCCGAATAGACGGAGACGAACGCCATGGCCATTCGTCTCGATCACGGTGAGGACGAACTCACCGAAGTCCACGACATCAACGTCACGCCGTTCATCGACGTGATACTGGTGCTGCTGATCATCTTCATGGTCGCGGCGCCGCTCGCCACCGTGGATACGCCGG
>JBAQJL010000227.1:0-2003 GCA_049300295.1 Xanthobacteraceae bacterium | reverse complement strand
GCCCTGCCGATTCCGACCGACGTGGCCGATGCCAAAGCGGTCGACGCAGCGGCAGAGCGGATCGAACACGAGCTGGGTCCGATTGACGTCTGGGTGAACGTGGCCATGGCGACGGTCTTCGCGCCGGTCCACAAACTTACCCCGGAGGAGTTCCAGCGCGGCACCGCGGTCACTTATCTCGGCCAGGTTCATGGCACGATGGCAGCACTGCGATATATGCGGCCGCGCAATCGCGGCTCGATCGTCTGCGTCGGGTCCGCCCTCGCTTACAGGTCCGTGCCCCTGCAATCGGTCTATTGCGGCGCCAAGTTTGCTATTCGTGGTTTTCTGGATGCGCTGCGGTCCGAATTGTACCATGACAAGATCAACATAACCTTGACCGAAGTCGATCTGCCGGCGGTCAATACGCCGCAATTCGACTGGGCGCGGAACAAGACCGGGCATAAGGCGCAGCCCGTACCGCCGATTTATCAGCCTGAGGTCCCGGCTCGCGCGATTTATTTCGGCGCGTTCAATCCGCGCCGCCAGATTTGGGTGGGCTTTCCAACGGTGAAAGCAATCCTCGCCAATCGGATATTTCCCGGGCTGCTCGATCGCTATCTCGCGAAATCCGGCTATAGCGGCCAGCTCAGCGACCAGTCGTCCGATCCGGACGCTCCCGGCAATCTCTTCGATCCGGTGCCTGGCGCCTACGGCGCTCACGGCCGCTTCGATGCTCGGGCGCGCACAGGAAGTTGGGAGATGTTCACCAGCCGGCACCGCGACGTTGCGTGGCTGGGGGCAATTGCGGGCGTCTTCGTCGGCGTTCACCTCCTAGCCAAATGGCTGAAAGTTTGAGGCGGCCATTGGTCCCTGGGCCGTCCGCCTGGATGCGGATCGCAGGGTGAGAGGAAAGATGGATAGAGGCACCCGGTTCCATGCAGACGCGCCACTGCTCGCTGCGAAGAACGATTCCTCAGCCCTTGTCGAGCCATTCGGCGAAACGCCGGACGGACAGCGCGCGGCTCTCTACACTCTGCAAAATGAAAACATACGTGTGCGGATCACCGATTATGGCGGCCGCATCGTGTCGGTCGAGGCTCCGGACAGGGCCGGTCGGCAGGATCACATTCTGCTCGGATTCGACAGTGTTGCGGACTATGTGAGCGCCGGGGGGGCGTTCGGCGCATTGCTTGGCCGTAACGCGAACCGCATTGCAGGAGGTCGCTTTACGTTAGACGGGCGCACTTACGAACTATCGAAGAATGAGGGTGACTCGACACTGCAAGGCGGCAAAGTCGGATTCGATAAGGTGTTCTGGCGGCTCGCCCAGTTTGACTCCACAAAACTCGTTGTCACATTTGTCAGCCCCGATGGCGACCAGGGCTTCCCCGGCGAACTGGCGGTTCAGGCAACTTATTCCTTAAAGGACCGCGCGCTTTGCCTCGAACTTGAGGCCCAGAGCACTAAAGCGACACCTGTCAGCCTCAGCGCCCATCCCTATTTCAATCTTGCCGGCCTTTCGGCAGGCGATGTGCTCGATCATGAAATTATGATCGCGGCCGATTGCTTTCTTCCCACAGATGCAAAGCAAATACCGACAGGTGAAATCCGTCCTGTTGACCGGACGGTGTTCGATTTCCGCAAGCCGATGACTGTGGCGGCCCGCATTCGCCAGGCCGAACCTCAGTTGCGTTACGGGAAGGGATACGATCACTACTTTGTTCTTGGAAAGGCGTATAGTGGAGCGCCGCGCTTTGCCGCCCGTGCCCGAGACCCGCAGAGCGGCCGAGTGCTTGAGATTTTCACGACCCAACCCGGAACGCAATTTTACACCGGCAACAATTTGAACGGCTCCGTGATCGGCAGGGGCGGCGCTTATCGTCAGTCCTCCGGTTTTGCCTTTGAGCCCCAAGGCTTCCCCGATGCACCCAACCAATCGACTTTTCCAACGACTGTCTTGCGGCCCGGCGCGATCTACCGTGAAGCGATAGAATATCACCTCATGATAGACTGATTGTATT
>JBAQJL010000226.1:0-23214 GCA_049300295.1 Xanthobacteraceae bacterium | reverse complement strand
GACGTCAAGGCGCTGGAAGCAGTGGCCGACCGGCTTCTCGCCGCCAAATATCCGGTGCTGATGGCCGAATACGTCGCCCGCAGCGAAGGTGGCTTCGACAATCTGGTGGCGCTCGCCGACACTGTCGGCGCCGCCGTGTTCGACGTTTATGCGCGGTTGAACTTTCCCAACCGGCACCGGCTCAATCTGAGCTGCGAGAAAGAAATCTTCCGCGACGCCGACCTGATTCTCTCCCTCGACACCCGCGACTGGGAGAAGTCGACGCATTTCAACGACCGCACCAAGCGCCAAGTGATGCCGCATTATCCGTCAAACTGCGAGATGATCGAGATCGGCTTCGGCGAGATCAATCTGAGCAAATGGTCGATGGACTATGCGCGCATGCCGACCTGCTCGTTGCGCGTGCTAGGCGATACGCTGACCGCCATTCCCGAACTGATGCGCATCTGCCGCGAGCGTATCGCCAAGGACCCGGCGCTGGCGAAAAAAGTCGCCGAGCGCACCAAGCTCGTCGCCGCAAAGCACGACGCGATGTTCGCCAAATGGGCCGAAGAGGCAAAGAAAGATTGGGATGGCTTGCCGACCACGCTGCCACGGCTGGCGCTGGAAATCTGGGACGCGATCAAAGATGAGGACTGGGTGCTGGCCGGCGCCAATCTGCAGGACTGGTGCTACAAGCTGTGGGACTTCGACAAGTCGTACCGCCATTGCGGCCAGGCGCTCGGCACCGGCACGCAGATCGGCACGTCGCTCGGCGTCGCGCTGGCGCATCGCGACAAGAAGCGGCTGGTCGTCGATATCCAGCCCGACGGTGACCTGATGTTCGACGCCGGCGCGCTGTGGAGCGCGGCCAAGAACAACATCCCGATGCTGATCGTCATGTACAACAACCGCGCCTATTACAACGATTGGGAGCACCAGATCCGCGTGGCGAATTTCCGCGGCACGCCGGTCGAGCGCGCCTATATCGCCCAGGACATCGCCGGTCCCGAGCCCGACTTCGCCACCATCGCCAAGGGCATGGGCTGGTACGCCGAAGGCCCGGTCGAAAAGCCCGCCGATATCGCCGGCGCGCTGCGCCGCGCTATCGCCCAGGTCAAAGCCGGCAAGCCGGCGCTGGTCGATACGGTGGTGCGGCCAAGGTAAGCTACCAATACCGTCCCGTGCCGCCGACGATGATGACGATAATGCCGAGCGCGAGATTGACCGCCACGATCTGGCGGATCTGATTGAGCGCCTTGCCGGCCTCGGGTAGCGCGCCCCGATCGAGCGCGCGGCGGAAGCGTTTCCACGGCGCGAAGAACAAGTGCAGATAGGCCAGCACCATCAGGATGCCGAGGCCCTGCATCACGTTGATGTAGAGAGGCGCGCCGGCGAAGCCGCCGAAATATATTCCGAGCATCGCATAGCCTGAGCCGAGCAGCACCACGATGGCGATGCCGACCCAGGGCAGGAATTTTTCAAATACGCGTCGCCACAGCGCTAGCCGCAGTGGGGGATCGAGCGGGCCTGCGGCCGGGCGCAGCACCCAATACGCGAACGCCATGCCGCCGACCCAGAACAGGACGGCGAGGAGGTGGAGTGCAAGTAGAAAGATGAGCATGGCGATATCCTTGCATTTTCTCGCTGTCATCGTCCGCGCAGGCGGACGATCCAGTAATCGAGGCGCGTTGAGTTCTATATCAGAGCTCAAACGATTACTGGATGCCCTGCCTTCGCAGGGCAGACAAGTCCCGAGCAGCCATTAAGCCAACGGCCGCTGCTCAGGTGCCACCAATGCGCCGTCGACAGTCATCGGCTCGCCGTCGAGCGACACCGAACAATCGGCCATCGGGATATCGACGTGACACGGCGAATGGTTCGAGCCGCCGGCTTCCGCGTTCGGTCCGGTGGAGAACAAGAAATTGCCGGCGAACGAGCGCGCGTCCATGCCGTAGGACTGCACCTTGTCGCGCATCCCGAGCGCGCCCCAGTACGCCTTCGGATGCAGCCCCCAGCCCACATGGGCGATGCCGAACGCGGCCGGGTCGTTGTAGGATTCAAGGTGTTTGCGCAGGTATTTGGCGTCGAAGCCGCCGTCGATGCGGGTGATCATGCCGTCGCGGATGTCGAGCTCGATCTTCGACTGCACATAGAATTTGAACGGCAGCAGAATGTCGCCGGCATCGATGACAAGGCGGCCCGCGGACGCGCCTTCGTTCGGCCAGGTGGCGACAAAGCCACTCGGCCAATGATCCCAATGGGTCGGCTCATCCGAGTAGCCCCATTGGGCGAGCGTCGGAAACTGGCCGATCGGCATTGTCAGATCGGTGCCGGCCTTCGAGGTCACAGTCATCGATTTGGCGGTCTTCAGCCGCTTCTGCGCCGCCTGCACGCGGCGCTTGTCGTCGGTGCTCGGGATCATGCGGGCGAGCATGTCGGGCGGCTCGACCACCAGCAGCATGCGGGTACCGGAGTTGAGGATTTCGAGCTGCTCGGGCGAATGCAGAAGCCCCATCAGGTCGAGCACCATGTCGACCCGCTTGAGCGTGTCGACCACGATGCGATGACCCGTCAGCGGCGTGACGCCCACATCGGCCCGCTGGCCGAACGAGCCGCCGGCGTCGCCCGGCGGCACATCGATCCGGCACACTTTTGCGCCCGCCGCCACGGCCGCCCGCATCGCCATGTCAATGTTCGCGGGCAAGCTGGTTTCGCCGGTGAGTACCGCGACGTTCTCGCCGCGCCTGACGCGGCACAGCTTCAGGACCTCGCGCCACATGGCGAGTTTCTGATCGTCGCTGACCGGCATGATGACGGCTCCTGCTTTTAGGACTTTTAGGAAACGGGCTTCCCGTTGCCCATTGTCTTCCAGATCAGCCGGCAGATATCGGAGTTCGGATCGTCCAGCGCGCCGCGCATGGTGAAATGATCGGCATCCGGGATGATCGGCGCGACGAGGTGCGGCATGGCAGGCCGCCATGCGGCCGCAAGATCGTTGTGCTGACGGAGGTATTCGTTGCCCTCGCGCGCGCCCATCGTCAACAGCAGCCGCGGCGCGGTGTCGCGCGGCTTGAGCCGCACCGGGCTGAGTTCCTCGACGTCGCGTTCGGTCAGTCCAAGTTTTTCGTTGACGAAGCTCAGCCGCACCGGCTCGAGGTCGTAGAGACCGCTGAGGCTGGTGACGCCCTTGATGCGTCCCGGCACAATGTTCGGATCGGTCAGGAGGCTGACGGCGAGATGGCCACCGGCCGAATGCCCCGTGACGTAAATCTGGTTGGGGTCTCCGCCGTAGTCGCGAATATGGGCATGCACCCAGGCGATCGCGGCGCGGCATTGGCGCACCTGATCGTGCATGCGTACACCGGGGATCAGTGTGTAGTTGATGACGACGTTGATGAACCCTGCGCCGGTGAACCCGAGCGCGACGTAGGAGGAATCGTTCTTGTCGTTGCTGGTCCAGTAGCCGCCATGGATGTAAATCTGCACCGGAGCAAGCCCGCTCGTCTGCTTCGGCCGGAAAATGTCGAGACGTTCTCCCGAACTCTCGTCGTAGGGCACGTCGAGCGTGCAGGACAGCGTTTCTCGAGCGCGCGCGCTCTGCTCCGCCCAGCGGGCGCGCTGGCCGTTCAGCCACTCGGCGCCGACTTTGAGCGCATTGTCGTATTGGCGGTCGAGGGCGGCGCGATCGTAGTTAAGAAAAATGACGGCACTCATGAGCGGTCTCCAGAACGCGCCGCAATATGCCTTAGTTTTTCCCATTCTTCACTGGGGCGCCTCTGGAAAATTTCGGCCAAAACGCTCATCATAGCCTCTCATGCTGCCACCCCCAGAACCTTAATGCCTACCGCCATGGCTGCCGCTCGAAGCGCCGAATCGAGCGTCGCGAGCGGAAGCTTGCGCCGTTGCGCGAGTTCCAGATAGGCCGAGTCATAGGTCGTAAGCGAGAAGCGCTCCGCGAGGCGAAGAGTCGATGTCCAGGCATACGTGTCTGTCTCTGGATCGACGACGATGGGTAGGCGCGTCAACTCGTTCAACGATCGATCGCGATAGCTTGCGGTAAACCGCTTGCGCCGGATGGCAGACTGAAACGCGTTGGCAACTTCGAGCCGCCATAGTGTCGGCACGACAGCGCCGGTTTCGGAAACCGTGTCGAGCACCGCTTCGGTGGCCGGTGTCGCCTCATCGTCGAAGTACCAGCTGACCGTGAGCGAGGCGTCGATGATCAAGCTCATTGTCGGCCTTCGTTTATCAAATCCTTGATTCGCAGGCGGCCAAGTGTGACGCCCTTCCTCATTGCGCGGATCGCTTGCACCGCCTTACGGCTACGCCCTCGGTCAAAAGTTGAGTCTGGAGGCACAAGGCGCGCAACAGCCTTGCCTCGGCGCGTGATGACAATTTCCTCGCCAGCCTCCACGCGATCGAGAAGCTGACCCAGTCTGCTCTTGGCTTCGAAGGCTCCGACCTCCGCCATTTTCCACCCGTGATCTAGACTGTTGTCTAGACTGTTGAGATAGTCCGTCGGAGGCTCTATGTCCAGCGGTGCTGCTGGCTTCACCCCTTCACGCTCTTCACCGGCGTCTCGGGCGTCAGCCCGCCGCGGCGGTGCGCGAACGTTTCCTTGCCAGTCTCCTCCCATTTTCCGGTCACCGCGCGCTCCGCATACGTGTCCCACACGGTGTCCCAATCACCGAGTGAGTAGCCGTGCCAGGGCGACTGCGGCTTGAGCTTGGGCAGACCGAGTTCGTCCCAGATCGTTCGCGCGTGTTCCATGAATTCGCGCTTGGGCAGCGAGATCGGGGGATTGGTGTCTTTGAGGGTCGCGTCGACCAGCATGGTCGATTCTTCGCGGCCGCCGCCTTCGGACTTCGGCCCATGCCCTTCGGAGCGGTACGGCGAGATCTGCACGTCCTTGATCGGATCGGCACGATAGGCGAGCGACCAGAACACCGCGTCGGGATTGTGCGGATCGATGTCTTCGCTGACCGCGATGACGTATTTGCCGATGTCGGCTTGTAGGCTCGCGGCGCCGTGCAGCGCGCGCCAGATTTCGGTGCGCGGAGTGCCCTGTGCCATCTGCAGGAACATGACCTTGCGCAAATTGGTCAGGGCCTCGTGCATGACAACACGGCGCACGCCTTTGATGGCGAGCGAGTTGCGGAGATAAGCGAGATAGCGCGGCTCGTAGGCGACGCGTTTCATCACGCTCGATTCGGAAGGCGTCACCTCGCTCAGGACCGAGACCCAGATCGGCGCGCGCTTGTGTGTGATCGCGGTCACCTGCATCGACATGTTGTAGCCTTCGAGCGCGACATGACCGTGGCTTTCGCCGAACGGGCCCTCGGGCTCCAGCAATTCCGGATCGATCAGACCTTCGACCACGACCTCGGCATCGGCCGGCACGTGCAGATCGACCGTCACAGCCTTGACGATGCGAATTGGCGCGCCGGCAAGCCCGCCCGCCACCGCCATCTCGTCGCAATCGATCGGCAGCTTCTGGGGTCCGGTGAACATCACGACCGGCGCACAGCCGATCACGATGGCGATCGGCATCGGCTTTTTCAGTTTGCGGTATTTCTGCCAGTGCAGATAGCCGCCGGCCCCGCCGGGCCGCGCCGCCATGCGCACGCCGAGCCGGTCGGTCGCTTTCAGTCCGGCGCGGTAGGTGCCCATGTTGCGCACGCCGGTTTCCGGGTCCTCGGTGATGCACACGGTGGCGGTCAGATAGGGCGCGGCGTCGTAACCGGGCGTCGACACCGGCACCGGCAACGTTTTCAGCCCGCCATTCGGTTTTCGCAATTCATCGCCCTTGATGACGACTTCCTGGCAACGCGCCGATTGCACCTCGACCGGCGCGATCGGGTTGGCGATGGCCGCCATCCAGGCGTCGCCGATCTCTTCCACCGGCCGTCCCATGCCGACCGCATAAATCTGCGCGGATGCCGCCAGCGCACCGATGGCGACCGGCGTATCGTAACGGCGTCCTTCGGAATCGATCACGTTGGTGAACAAAAACGCGCGCCGCTCGTCCTCGGCGAGGCCGCCCTGAAACTGCCAGCGTACCAGCGGATGCAATTCGGTTTCTTTGTTGATCGGCCGATCGACGCGTATCAGCAGACCGGCGGCCTCAAGCAGGGCGAGGTGCTCCTGAAAATCGAGCGGCGGATTGGAGCTTTGGCCTTTTGCAGTGCCGGGTGCGCTTTTATCGAGCATGAGGCGGCCTCTTTTTTTGTGGCCACGACCAGCGCGAGCCGGCCGCGGCGTTCGTTGCTATTTCTTGTTTTTCAGATGCTCGGCGATGATCGGCCGTGCCACGCGGAAACAGTCGACCCCGGTCGGCGCGCCGCAGTAGATCGTAACTTGCGTCAGCGCGGCGCGGATTTCATTCGGCGTCAGTCCGTTGTTGAGAGCGCCGCGCACATGGGTGGCAAACTCTTCCATCTTGCCCAGCGCTCCGATCATGCCGAGATTGAGGAGCGAACGCTCGCGGGGCTTCAGTGTCTCGTCGCCCCAAGTCTCGCCCCAGCAATATTCGGTCAGCAGACGCTGAAAATCGCGGTTGAAATCGTCGACGTTCGCCAGCGCGCGTTCCACGTAAGCGTCGCCGAGCACCTGTTTGCGCTTGGCGAGGCCGGCATCGTAGCGTTTCTGGTCCATGGCGGTCTCCCTGAGAGTGATGGCAACAGTGTAGCCGTCATTCCGAAAGCCGCGAAGCGGGCTCGCGGGCCAAGGCCCGAACCCGGGATGACGTCAATCTTCAGCCGGGCCGCCCTTCCATCGTTTGACGATGCCGGCGTCGATGCCGAACAGGTCGAGCAGCCGCCCGCACGTATGATTGATGATGTCGTCGACGGTCTTGGGCCGGTTGTAAAACGCCGGGACGATAGGCGAGACGACAGCGCCGATTTCGGCGAGCGTCAACATGCTGCGCAGATGGCCGACATGCAGCGGCGTCTCGCGCACGGCCAGAACAAGTCGGCGCCGTTCCTTCAGCACCACGTCGGCGGCACGCGACAGCAGCGAGGCGGTCACGCCGCAGGCGATCTCGCTCATGGTGCGGATCGAGCACGGCGCGATCACCATGCCCAATGTTTGAAACGAGCCGGACGAAATCGCCGCGCCGATATCGGCGTTGGGATAATGGACCGCGGCGAGCGCGCGCACGTCTTTCGGCTTGAGGTCGGTCTCGTAGGCCATCGTCATTTCCGCCGACTTGCTCATCACCAGATGAGTTTCGATGCCGGCGTCGCGCAGTATTTCCAGAAGCCGGATGCCGTAAACGGTGCCGGAGGCGCCCGAAATGCCGACGATCAACCGCTGTGGATGCTTGGCCATGCCTACCCTTTACCCCCGCTCCGCGTCGGCGGAAGCATTCGAGATCTCGCCACGCGCGATTGAATTGAACGCGTTGAGAAGGATATCGACCGTGTCTCGCGGAAAGGTCGCGCCCATGATGTGTTCGTACGCGCAGACATTGCCGTGCGCGGCCGCGCGCGGATCGGCTTCCTTCCCAAGCGGCCCCGATTGACTGAGCGCAAACAGGGCCTGCTGCTGCAAGCGTTCAGCCTCGAGTTCGATCGCCTTGATCGTGGTGCGAAACGCTTCCTGTTGCCCGGGTTCGATCACCGTCCTCCCGCCTTTGAGCTTGCGTCGGATGTTGCGGATCGGAATGACCGTGAGGTTGCGCCAGTCGCGCATCTTGTCGTCGAGCTTTTTGACCTCGTCGGCCGAGAGCAGGTGCCCCTCGTCGGCGCGCCACAACAGAAACAACAAGAGATTGACGTCGACCCCATACTCGTCCTGCAAGGCGATGCAGGCGTTGGCCACGCCCGAGAGCCGGTAGAATTGCAGGGAGAAGCGCCAGAACGGCGTGGTCTCGGTTTGGGGCTGTGTGTCGTTCATGCGGCAAACAGCCTCTCGTAGGCGCCGGCAGCGCGCATGGCGGCGACAATGCGCTCCGGTGTCAGGGGTGTTTCGGCGAAATGCACGCTGAATGGCGACAGCGCGTCTTCGATGGCGGAAATGATTGCAGCCGGCGCCGGAATGGTGCCGCCTTCGCCGGCGCCCTTGACCCCGAGCGGATTGAGCGGATTGACGATCTCGACATGGGCGATGGCGCAGGTCGGCACGTCGGTCGCCATCGGCAGCATGTAATCGGCAAACGACGTAGTGAGCGGCTGCGCGTTGGCGTCGTACTGCATCCATTCAAGCAGCGCATTGCCGATGCCGTGAGCGACGCCGCCTTGCACCTGACCGTCGACGATCAGCGGATTGATCACCCGCCCCGCATCGTGAGCGACGGTATAGCGGAGAATTTTCACGCCGCCCGTCATGGCGTCAACCTGCACTTCGACGACGTGCGTTCCGGAGCAATAGGCTGCCTGCGATGGCGTGTAATAGGCCGTGTGCTCGAGGCCGGCGGCCTGCCCGGCCGGCAGCGAAACGCCAGGGATGCCCTGCGCCAGCCGTGCCAGGTCGCCGAAGCCGATAGACGGTTTGTTGCCGCGGCCGGAAATCGCCTGGCCATCTTCCAGTTCGACATCGTCTTCGGGAATGCCGAGCGTGCGTACCGCAAGAGCGATGAGTTGCTTGCGCACCGATTGCCCCGCCAGCAGCGCCGACGATCCGGCGTTGACGGCTTGACGGCTCGCAAAGGCGCCGACGCCCTGCGCAATGGCTCCAGTGTCGCCGATGGTCATGACGATGTCGTCGAGGCGGCAGCCGATCTGTTCGGCGACGATCTGCGACAGCGTTGTGCGCGTGCCTTGGCCCTGATTGGTGGCACCGGTCGCGACCGCGATTTTGCCGCTCGCCAGGACGCGCACGGTGACGCCCTCGAACGGGCCGAGCCCGGTGCCCTCGACATAATTGGCGATCCCGATGCCGATGAAGTGGCCCTCGTCGAGTGCCGCCCGCTGCCGCTCACGGAAGCTGTCATAGTCGCCGAGCGTGAGCGCCTGTTCCTGCACGCGCGGATAATCGCCGCTGTCATAGACGAGCGGCTTGCCGTCGCGAAACAACAGCCCGACTTCGTAAGGCATCTGTTCTGGCTGGATCAGATTACGGCGGCGGATTTCAGCGCGGTCGATGTTCAATTCGCGCGCGACGCGGTCAAGCAGCCGCTCCATGGCGAACACCGCCTGCGGTCGGCCGGCGCCGCGCACCGGTGTTGTCGGTACCTTGTTGGTGAGCACGACCGAAGTATCGAGCTGATAGGCCGGCACCACATAGGGGCCCGGCACCGTCGTCGAGGCAATGTAGGGCATGACAATGCCCCACGGCACAAAGGCGCCGGTGTCGTGCATCATCCGGCCGCGTACCCCGAGGATCCTTGCATCATCGTCGACCGCGATGGACATTTCCCAGTACTGGTCGCGTTCTTGTGTCGCGCACAGAAAATGCTCGCGCCGGTCTTCGACCCATTTCACCGGCCGGGCCATCTTCAGCGCCGCCGCGGCGATCACCGCCTCTTCGGGATAAAAGATCGCCTTGGGTCCAAAGCCGCCGCCGACATCGGGCGCGATCACGCGGATCGATTGCAGATCGCGGTCGAGCAGATCGGCCAACGCCTGGCGGCCGAGATGCGGCGTCTGCGTCCCGGACCAGACCGTGAGCAGGTCCGACGCCGGATCGTGACTGGCGAGCACCGCGCGTGTTTCCATCGCCATGCCGCCGCCGCGATGCTGCCAAAGCGCTTCGGTGAAGACGTGCGCGGCGTCGGCAAAGGCCGTGTCGGTGTCGCCGTAGGCCAACCGGAATGAGGAAGCGACATTGGAGGACAGGTCGCCATGGACGTGCGGCGCGGTGTCCTCGGCGGCGGCGCGGCAATCGGAGGCTGCCGGCAGCACGTCGTATTGCACGATCACCGCCGCCGCGGCGTCCTCGGCGATGTAGCGCGTGTCGGCGATCACGACGGCGGTAGCCTGTCCCACGTAACAGACCTCGTCGCGCGCCAGCGCGTGCTGCGTTTTCGTCGTCGCCAGCGCCGGGTTGGGCAAAAGCAGCGGCAGCCGCTGTGTCCGCATCGGTTCGGGCAGATCGATGGCGGTGATCACGGCGTGCACGCCCGGCATGATCAGTGCGACCTTGCTGTCGATGGAGACGACCTTGGCGTGCCCGTGCGGCGAGCGCACGAAGCAGGCGTGCAGCAGGCCTGGCATTTTCACGTCATCGACAAAGCGTCCGCGCCCGGCGAGCAGTGCCGGATCTTCGAGCCGCGTCACGCGCGCGCCGAACTGCTTCGCACCCATCACGCGGTCTCCGGTTTGTCGGCGTCGCGCAGCCGGCGCGCGGCATCAAGCGCCGCCGCCACGATGCCCGCATAGCCGGTGCAGCGGCACAGATTTCCGGTCAGCGCTTCACGCACCTCCTGCTCGCTCGGGTCCGGCGTGTCACGCAGCAACTCGGTCAGCGTGACCAGCATGCCGGGCGTGCAGAAGCCGCACTGCAGTCCGTGGTTATCGATGAACGCCTGCTGCAGCACCGAGAGCTTGCCCTCCGGCGTGAGGCCTTCGACCGTGGTTACCTCGCAGCCATTGGCTTGCACGGCGAACATCAAACAAGAGCGGGCCGTGCGGCCGTTGACCAGGACGGTGCAGGCGCCGCAGACACCGTGCTCGCAGCCGACATGCGTGCCGGTGAGATTGATTTCGTGGCGCAGGAAATCGGCAAGCGTCAGCCGCGCGTCGACGACGCGGGCGTAGGATTTGCCGTTGACATTCATTCGCGCCGCTTGCCTGCCCATGACGGATCCTAGGCTTGCACGCCGGCGCGCTGCGCCGCGTCGTTGAGCGCGCGCGAACTCAAGACCTGCGCGAGGTGGCGGCGGTACTCGCCGCTGGCGTGAATATCGCTAATCGGTTCGATCTGCCGCGCCGCCGCAGACGCCGCGCGGATCGCCCCTGACGTGAGCGGCTGTCCGGTCAGACGCGCTTCGGCGGCTTCGACGCGCACCGGCGACGTGGCGACGCCGAACAGCGTCAGCGCCGCACGACGCACGACATTGTCGGCGCCGATATCGAGCAGCGCCGTCGCGCCGGCGAGCGCGAAATCGCCTTGGCGGCGGGCGAATTCGTGGAAGCCGTGACCGTGGCCTTGCCGCCAGACTTGCAGGTCGATGGCAGCGATCATTTCGTCCGGCGCAAGCGTCGTCGCCATGAAGCCTGAGCCGAGTTCGTGGAACGCGATCTGGCGAATGCCGCGCACGCTCGCCACGTGGACGACCGCATCGTGGGCGGCGCACACCGCGGGCAGCTCGGCGGCCGGGTCGGCGTGCGCCAGGCTGCCGCCGATGGTGCCGCGGTTGCGCGTCTGGCGATGGCCGACGTGGCGCAGCGCCTCGACTATCAGCGGGCAATGTTTCGCGATCTCGGGCGAGGTTTCGATATCGCGCTGGCGAGTCATGGCGCCGATGCGCAGCCGCTCGTCGCCGACCACGATGCCGCGCAATTCGTCGAGCCCGTTGAGATCGACCAGATGATCGACGATCACGTAGCGAAAATTCATCATCGGCACGAGCGATTGCCCGCCGGCCAGCACCTTGGCGTTGGGCAATTTGGCCAGCAGCTCGGCGGCTTCCTTGAGCTGCCGCGGCGCGTGATAATCGAAGGGCGCTGGTTTCATCGTCCCGGCATCGTCAGCCGCCGGGCGCGACCCGGCGGTCCATGCTGAATTGCGGCATTGTCGGCGGGCAAAAACGCCCGGTATGAGGTGTTTTTGTTGCTCAAAGTCAGCATAGATTGCCGGGTCAAGCCCGGCAATGAGGATCGATGAGGGCTGCAGTGCGACCGCGTTACGCCGTCTTGATGCCGAGCTGCTCCATCTCCTTGGCGTAGGCCGCGTCCATGCGCGAGGTCTGACCGTGCTTGGTGAGCTCGGTCGCGAACAGCCGGCGGACCTCCGGCTTCTCGTCGATGTAATCGACCTGGTCGCCGCCGACGCGGCGGCTGATCCAGGCCTTGGGCACGCCCTGCGCATTACGGATGGCGACGCCCTCGTGCTTGAAGGCGAGGTAGCGCGCCGGCGTGGCGCCGGAATTGAAGTGCTGATGGAACCACATGTTGGGCGGCACGATCAGGGTGCCGACTTCCCAGTCGAAGCGCTGCGGTTCCTCGCCTTCCGGCCACATCAGCGAAAAGCCCTCACCCGACAGCACGATGACGTGGGCGCCCGGGCCGTGCGCATGCGCCTTCTTGTAAGTGCCGATCGGGAACTGCGAGATGTGGCTGTTCATCGAGCCCTTGGCGAGGTTGAAGCGGATGTGGCCGCCGCCGGCGCCGCGTTCCGCGGCGGTAATCAGCGGAATGTTGACCGCATCGGGCACGAAATTCGTCGTCAGCAGGAAACCCTTCTGCTCGCCTTTGGAGCTGAAATAGTCGGGCTCGCCCGAGAAGCGGTCCTTGAAGTCGTATTTGGTGTTGAAGACGAAATCCGCGTCTTCGTAGAGATTGATGACCGGCGGCGCGTTAGTCACCGACACATAGCGTACGGGGTCGCGGCCCGAGCCGTTGAAATGCTGGTGATGGCAGTTGAGCGGAACGGCGAACAGGGCGCCTTCCTTCCACTCGAAGGTGATACGGGCACCGGCATCGTTCCACACCGTGGTCGAGCCGCGGCCGGACAGCACCATGATCATCTCTTCGTAGAGCTGGCGATGCGGATTGAGGCTCTTGCCGGGCGGGATCTCCATGACGTGGCAGTCGTTCGAGGTACGGGACGCGTCATGGTTAAGGAATACCGCATTGCCGCCGCGCCTGGCCCATGGCTTCAGCTCGACGGTGCGCAGGTTTTGCACGTAAATCGAGGGCAGGATATCGAGGCCTTCGTCCTTGACCCAACGCGTATAGGGCGTTTCCTTCTCGGTCTTGAATTTGTTGGCAAGATCCTCGGAAACGACGGCGTTTTTGGCCATTTGGCTCTCCTATTGACTCTTTAAGCCGCTGCGCGGGACGACCCGGTTTCGGCGATCGCCACGCATTTCTCAGCCCGCATGCGCACGTGAATAGAATCGCCGGTCGGCGTGCGCAAGGAGGGGTGAACCCGGGCGAGAAGGAAAGCTTCACCCACCTTGACCTGGAAATCCAGATAGTCGCCAAGAAACACCTTGGCGTCGACGACACCGCGGTAAAGATTGTCATCCTCGTCCCGCGTCGGGGCGGTTTCGGACAGTTCAACGTCCTCCGGACGCACCGACACCACAACCGGCGTGCCTTTGGCGAGCGGTTCCACACACTGCACGTTGAGTTCGCCGAGCGGGGTCGCGACCCGGCAGCGGATATTGTCGGTCGCGGCCGACAGCATGGTGCCGTCGATGAAGTTGGTATTACCGACGAAATCGGCGACGAATTTGTTGCGCGGCCGCTCGTAGATGTCACGCGGCGAGCCGATCTGCACGATGCGGCCTTCATTCATCACGCCGATCTCGTGCGACAGCGCCAGCGCTTCGCTCTGGTCGTGGGTCACGTAGATGGTGGTGAGGCCGAATTCGCGCTGCATGCGCTTGAGTTCGAACCGCATCTTTTCGCGCAGCTTGGCGTCGAGATTCGACAGCGGCTCGTCGAGCAGCAGGAGCTGCGGCTCCATCACCAGCGCGCGGGCCAGCGCCAGCCGCTGCTGCTGGCCACCGGACAGTTTCGTGGCGTCGCGGTCGGCGAGTTCGGCGAGTTGCACTGCCGAAAGCACGCGCATGACTTTTTGTTCGATCTCCTTGCGGCTCGGCCGCGATTTGCGGACTTCGAGAGGGAAGGCGACATTCTTGAACACGTTCATATGCGGCCAGATGGCGTAAGACTGAAACACCATGCCGAAATTGCGACGGTTGGGAGCAACGAAGACGCCCTTATCGGAGGAAAACACCACGCGCCCGCCGACCTCGATCTCGCCCTGCCGCGGCCGCTCCAGCCCGGCGATCGAACGCAACGTCGTGGTCTTGCCGCAGCCGCTCGGACCGAGCAGCGTGAACAGCTCGCCGTCCGGCACTTCGAACGACACATCCTGCGCCGCCTTGATGGGCGCGCCGCGTTCGTTGGCGTATTCGGTAAACAGCGCGCGTACGCTCAACACGGGCTACTCCACCTTCAGGCCGGCAGCCTTGATCACCGGCCACCATTTGGCGACGTCGGCCTTGCGCAGCTCTTCCAAGGCCTCAGGCGTGCGCTGATCGGCGGGCGGCATGTCGAGCCCCATCTCGACGATCCGTTTGTGAAATGTCGGATCCGCCATGGCTGCATCGGCGGCGACGTTGAGTTTGGCGACGATTTCGGGCGGCGTTCCCGCAGGCGCCCAGAGCGCGTTCCACACCGACACATAAAGGCCCGGCAGTCCGGCTTCGTCGACCGTCGGGATATCGGGTGCGGCTTCCGACCGCGCTTTCGCGGTGAGCCCATAGGCCCTGATCTTTCCGGCGCGCACCAGGGGCAAGAAGCTTCCGGTCGCGGTGCACATGAAATTGATCTGCCCGGCGAGCATGTCCTGCATGGCGGGCGGACCGCCGCGATACGGAATAAGCTGCCACTTGGTCCCGATCATCCGCTGCATCGACACACCGCAGAGCTGCTGTGCCGTACCCGAGCCGACGGTGCCTTGCAGCACCTTCTGCGGGTTGGCTTTAATCCAGGCGATCAGCTCCTTGAGCGTTTTGGCCGGAACATCGTTGGTGCTGACCAGGATGAATGGATAGCTCGGCAGGAGCGCGATGGGCGCAAACGCAGTGGCCGGATCATAGGGGAGCTTCATGGTCGCGGGTGTGAGTACAAACGCCTCGGAATTGCCGAGCAGCAGCGTGTAGCCGTCAGCCGTTGCGCGGGCGACGTGCGCGGCGCCGACCGTGCCCGAGGCGCCGCCCATATTCTCCGTCACGATCGGCTGCCCGAGAACGGTCCGCATCCGCTCCGTGAGCAGCCGGACGACGCTATCGGTGACGCCGCCTGCCGGATACGGCACGACGATCGAAATCGGCCGCGTCGGGTAGTCCTGCGCCTGCGCCGCCGCCGCGCCGATGACGACCGCGAGGATCGCGCCGCAAAGGAGCTTGCCAACTTGACTGAACATGACCCGCTTGGTTTTGCCCTTGTTCACGGTATCCGCCCTGAAGCTTTGTTCTATCTGCTCTGATCATCGCTCTATTTCACGCCTGCGCAATACCAAACCGGCGGCTGAGGATCTGCGCGAGCGCGACGAAGCCGAGCAGAACCAGGATCATCATGACGCCGAGCGCCGATAATTCAACGTATTGCCCGTTCTGCCACATCTCCCAGATCGCGACCGAAACCACTTCGGTTCCAGGACTGTAAAGCAGAATCGAGCTGGCCAGTTCTCGGATCGAAACGATGACGATGTAGATCCAGCCGGCGATCAGCCCGGGCTTGAGCAGCGGCAGTACGATGCGGCGAAACACGGCGCCGAGCGATGCGCCGCTCATCGCGGCCGATTCCTCAAGTTCCTTATGCACCTGCAGCAGGGACGCCGTGTTGTAGCGCATACCATAGGGCAGAAAGCGCGTGACGTAGGCGATCAGCATGATCCACAGCGTGCCGTACACGCCGATCGGCAGCATCAGATAGCAAACCATGATGGCGAGGCCGAGCACGAGGCCCGGATACACCAGCGGCAGCGATGCGAGATTGTCGATCAGCCAGCGTCCCGGCAGGCGCGTTCGCACGACGATGAAGCACAGCGCCGAACTGGCGAGCATGATCAAAGTCGCGCTGACAAGCGAAAGCAGGACGCTGTTCCAGATCGCAGTGCCGATTTCCGGATAGGCAAGCACATTGCGGTAGGGCGCAAGCGTGAGATTTTTGAGTGCGGCGAGCGACGGCACAGTGTAGAAACGCTGCAGCGACGACCATAGCAACACCAGAAACGGCAGCACGATCACCAGCGCCACGTAGGTGAAAAAGATTGCCGAGGTGGCATAACGCCAGCGTCCGATGCCGATGACGCGCGGGCGAAAGCCCTTGCCGGTCACCGTGGAAAAGCGCCCGCCGTGTGTGGCGATGCGCGCGTTGAAATAGATGCAGAGCGAGGTGATGACGAGCAGCGTCAGCCCATAGGCGGATGCGAGTCCGATTCGGCTCGGGTAGGAATGGATCGCGTTGTAGATTGCCGACGTGTAAACCTCGATGCCGACCGGCAGTCCAAGCAGTGTCGGGACCTCGAAGGATTCGAGCGCGCGCACGAACAAAACGATCAGCGACGCGGCTGTGGCAGGCCACGCCAAACGGATGGTGACGCGCCAGGCGATCTGGAGAAGATTAGCACCGCTCATCATCGCGGATTCCTCGAGCGAGGGATCCATCGAGCGAAAGGCGGCGCTCATCAGCAAAAAAGCGACCGGCGAATAGTGCAGGCCGTCGACCCAGATCATGCCGGGGATCGAATAGATGTTGATAAACGCCGCATCGGTGTGGAAGGCGTAGCGCACCACGAGATTGATGATGCCGATCTTGGGGCTAGCGAGGAAAATCCACGACACCGTGAACAGGACTCCGGGAATGATCAGCGGCACCAGCGCCAGCGCGAAGAACAGCGACTTGAACGGCGTATCGGTGCGCTCGTTGATCCAGGCGAGCAATGTTCCAAAACAGAATGCCAAGGCCGCGCTGCCGAGCGCGAATTGCAGCGAATTGACGAACAGCCGCACGGTGTCCGGGCTCGCATAGGCGCGGCGGTAATTGTCGAGCGTAAAGTGCGCCGCGGTCGCCGCTGTCTGCGGCGACAGCATGCTCTGCCACACCATGAAGATGAGCGGCACCAGAACGAGCCATGCGACCACCACGATAGCGGCCGCGCTGGCGAGCCAGCTCCAGTCGGCACGCCGCGAGCCCGTGCCTGTGGCCAGCGCCGTTTGCGCCGTCGCCGTCACGTTCAGGCTCGCGCTGCGTAGCCTGCGAGGGCGCCGCGCAAGATTTCGCGCGATGGCTCGGAGCCGTCGACAAGACGGATGCTGCGCCGTTTGATCTTCCAGCCCGAGGCGGTACGGCGCAGCTCCCAGCGGTTCGTCACCACGCGGTGGATGTGATAGCCGCGCGATGCGCCATGGTTTGGCACTTCGATCGCCTCGCCGGACTTGTTCGGCGTGAGGATCTGCAAATAGGAGATGACGACCGCGTCGTCGCCGTTGATCGTGATGTGCGGCAGTCCGGTGAAATGGGCGAGGCCGCCGTTGATGGCCGCCTTGTGGCCGGGGCTCTTCAGCACGGCCGCGATCGCCTTGTTGCCAACCCCGCCGGTCAGACCGGCGCCGCGATCGAACTCGCCGTCTTCGGCATAGACCGCCTCGGCGTAATAGTCGGCGCCGGTGTCGGCGCTTGGCGGATGCCCGGCGATCAGGTTGTAGATTTCCAGCCGATCCTCGATGGCGCGGATGCGGCTTTCGAGCGAGCGGTTTTCCTCCGCCGTTTCTTCCGTCATTGCAACTCTCCGACTTATGATGTTTTTCCGGCGCCACACTACCGTACCATGGACCGGAATGAGGGTGCGGTCCGGACATTGTGGCGGCAAGCGGCTTGCGAACTGCGCTGTCCCCGTTAAAAACCGGGACGGGATCAATTTTGCGCTGCAAGCGACGCCGGAATTTGGCATCGTGGCGGGGCAAACGGGGCACGCGAGGGGAATGCCATGGGTTCCGGCGGCAAATTCAACCGCCGAGCACTTCTTGTTGGCGCCGCCGGCGTAGGCGGCGGCCTTGCGCTTGGTTTGCGGGTTCCCGCCGGCTCGAGATCGGCGCGCGCCGCCGAGGGTGCCACCGAAATCGGCTGTTGGGTGGTGATTGCGCCCGACGATGCGGTGACCATCAGGGTCGCCCGCGCCGAGATGGGGCAGGGCGCCATGACTGGCCTCGCCATGCTCGTGGCTGAGGAACTGCAGTGCGACTGGGCCAAGGTGCGGACCGAGTTCGTCTCGCCGCAGGACAACGTCCGCCGCGACCGTATTTGGGGCGACCAGTCAACCGGCGCCAGCCGCTCTATTGCCGCCTCCCAGGACTATCTGCGGCGGGCCGGTGCTACGGCGCGGGAAATGCTGATTGCCGCGGCGGCGCGGCGCTGGAACGTCCCGGCATCGCAATGCCGCGCGCGGAACTCGATAATCACCCACGCGGCAAGCGGCCGGAGTGTCAGTTACGGCCAGGTTGCCGGTGACGCCGCAAAGCTCAAGCCGCCGGCCGTGCAGTTGAAGCCGCCGTCTGACTGGACGCTCGCCGGTACGCCGCGCAGACGCCTCGACGTGCTCGACAAAGTCAGCGGGCATCCGATCTACGCCATCGATGTGCGCCTGCCAGGCATGCTTTACGCCGCCATCCGGCAATGCCCGGTGTTTGGCGGCATGCTGCGGTCGGTCGACGACTCGCCCATCAAGGAAATGCGGGGTGTCTGCCGCGTCGTGCGCCTGACTGACGCCGTTGCGGTGGTGGCGGATTCCTGGTGGCGCGCCAACCAGGCCGTAAAGGCACTGCGCGTGACCTGGGACGACCGCGGCAACGCCGGTCTGTCGAGTGCGGCGATCCGCAATTTCGTTCAGACCGGACTCGATGCCATGCAGGGCCAGGTCGCCCGCTCGGACGGCGATTTCACCGCGGGCCTTGCGCGTGCCGTGCGCCGTGTCGAGGCGGACTACGAGGTGCCGTTTCTCGCCCACGCCACCATGGAGCCGCAAACCTGCACCGCGCATGTGCGGCCGGACTGCGTCGAGGTCTGGGCGCCGAGCCAGGACGTGGGAACCGCGTTGGCGACGGCGGCGCAAGCGGCCGGCGTGCCCGACAGCAAGGTCATAGTCCACGGCATGCTGCTCGGCGGCGGCTTCGGCCGGCGCGGCACGATCCAGGAATTCGTCCGCCAGGCGGTGTTGATCGCCAAGGAGGTCGAGCCGCCCGTCAAGCTGGTGTGGTCGCGAGAAGAAGATGTCCAGCACGATCTCTATCGGCCGTACGGCATGGCGCGCATGGTCGCCGGTCTCGACGCCGGCGGCATGCCGGTTGCCTGGTCGATCAGGCTTGCCGGTCCGTCATTCGTCGCGTCGATCGTGCCAAATCTGACCGGCGATTTCATCGACCACAGTTATGTCAGCGGCCTCACCGACGAAATGGCCTACGCGGTTCCGAATTATTTGATCGACTATGTGATCCGGCCGACGCCGGTCCCGCTCGGTGTCTGGCGCGCGATCAACTACACACAAAACGCGTATTACAAGGAATGCTTCATCGACGAGATGGCGCACGCGGCGGGCATCGACCCTTATCGGTATCGGCGGCGTCTGGTGCGCAACAATCCAAAAAATCTCGCAGTGTTGAACGCTGCGGCAACGCGTGCGGGGTGGGGTACGCCGGCGCCGCCCGGCGTATTCCGCGGCATCGCGTTGAACGAGGCCTGCGGCAGCTATTGCGCCCAGGTGGCCGAAGTCTCGATCGACGGCGGCGCGCTGCACGTCCATCGGGTGGTGGCGGCAATCGACTGCGGGCATGTGGTCAATCCGCTTTCGATCGAAATGCAGACCGAGGGCGCCGTCGTCTACGCGCTGACGGCGGCGCTGTACGGCGAGATTACCGTCAAGGATGGTGGCGCCGCGCAGTCGAATTTTCACGACTATCCGATGTTGCGTATCGGCAGCATGCCGAAAGTGGAAACTGTCATGGTTCCGAGCGGCGATTTCTGGGGCGGGGTCGGCGAGCCGTCGGTGCCGCCGCTGGCTCCGGCCGTGTGCAATGCGATCTTCGCCGCCACCGGCAAGCGCATCCGCTCGTTGCCGCTGCAGAATCACAATTTGGCGTGACGCGATCTGATAAAGACCATCCTGACGCGGCGGCGAATGCGGGTGCGGAAATTCCTGAAAGCCGCGTTCAAGCTGAATTGAATACCGCCTGCGGCATTGCGACCGCGGCGCGAACCTTGTCACCGCATCGGCGTGCTGAAATAGTCGGCGCACGCCGCATGGGGCCCTGCAATTCACGCGACTGAGGAACAAACAATGCCGCAAGTTCGAACTGCAGCCCGGCTGCTTGCCGCCACCGCGGTAGCCGTGCTGGTTTGCTGCGCGGCGCAAGCTCAGGCCCAAACCTATCCGGCGAACAAGATTACTTTGATCGTCGGTTTCGCTCCGGGTGGCCTCGCCGATACGTTGGCGCGTCTGGTCGGTCAGGGCCTTACCGATCGCCTGCACCAGACCGTGGTGGTCGAGAACCGTGGGGGCGCCGGCGGCAACATCGCGGCCGGGTTGGTCGCCCGCGCCGCGCCTGACGGCTATACGCTGCTCGCCACCACGACGGCGCTCGCCATCAACGAAACGCTGCACCAGAACAATCCGTTTTCGCGCACCGATCTCGCGGCAATCGCGATCCCGGCCTCCAGCCCGGAAGCTCTGGCCACGAGCCCCAGCAATCCGGCCAACAACCTCGTCGAATTCATCAGAGGGATGCACGGCCGCACCATTAATTTCGGTTCTGCCGGCGTCGGCACCGGATCGCACATCGAGGCGGCATATTTTTTCAATTTTCTCGCCAAGGTGCCGGCGCAGCACATTCCGTTCCAGGGCGGCGCCCCGGCGATCAGCGCGGTGCTGGGCAATCAGATCGACCTTCTGGCCGCCACGCTCGGCGGCCCTGCCGCCGCCCAGATGGCGAGCGGCAAGCTCAAGGGTCTCGGCCTTGCCGCGGACAAGCGCTCCAGCGTTGTACCGAACGTGCCGACCTACGCGGAGCAGGGTTTTCCGAAATTCACGGCCGCGTCCTGGTCGGGCTTTTTTGCACCCGCCAAGACCGATCCCAAGATTCTTGCTGCACTGAATGCCGCGATCAACGACACTATCAAGACGCCGGCGGTGCAAAAGAAGCTGATCGATCTCGGCTTCGATCCGATCGTGTCGTCGCAGCCGGAAGCCGAAGCCCTGTTCAACGCTGAAATCGACAAGTGGGGCAAGATGGTCAAGACGCTGGGGCTGTCGGTCAAATAACACCAACGGCCTTTGATCGCGACGCATCCTCTCGTCATGGCCGGGCTTGTCCCGCCTGCGCGGCCGTAGCCGCTTCGGCGCGGCGAAGGCCCGGCCATCCACGTCTTTGGATTTGCTCGGTGATTGAGACGTGGATGCCCGGCACGAGGCCGGGCATGACGAGTCAGAATTTGTTGTTGCTGTCTCGCGCCAGTCCAATACCCTTCACCTCTGTCCGAACAGTTTGTCGAGGAGCCAGAAATCCAAACCGCCGCCATTGTTCGGCTGACGGCCGCGGTTGGCCGCGACAGGGCCCGGCGCGCGCGGCTCCTGCATCGGCTGCGGCGGTTGCGCCCAATCGCCGAAGCCGCCGGAAAGGCCGGGTAGCGGCGCCGGTGTCACGCCATGCAGCGCAACTTTCATGAACCGGCTCCAGATCTCGACCGGCAGGCCGCCGCCGGTCGCCTTGCGGGTCGGCGAGGAATCGTCGTTGCCAAGCCAGATGCCTGTGACAAAGCGTGATGTGTAGCCGATGAACCAGGCGTCGCGGAAATCCTGGCTGGTGCCGGTTTTCCCGGCCGCTTGCCAGCCCGGCAGGCTGGCGGCGCGCGCGGTGCCGGACGCGAGCGTCTGGCGCATCATCTGATTCATCATCGCCACGTAGTGCTCGTCGACGATGCGGCCGAGCGCCTGCGGGGCGCGCGTATAGAGCATCTTGCCGTCGGCGGTGCGGATGCGCGCGATGACGTGCGGGGAATCCGCATAGCCGCCGTTGGCGAACGGCGTGTAGGCCGACGTGAGTTCGTAGAGCGATACCTCGGAGGTGCCGAGTGCGATCGAGGCGTTGGGCTGCAGTTGCGAAATGATGCCCATCCGGTAGGCGGTGCGGATCACGGCGGCCGGCGTCAATTCCAGGGTCAGCCGCACCGCGACGGTGTTGATCGAATCGGCCAGCGCCTTCGTCAGCGTCACCGGACCGAGATAATGGTGCTCGAAGTCGCCCGGCTTCCAGCCGTGCACCGAGATCGGCGCATCCTCGCGCACCGTGTCGGGCGTCATCCCGTGTTCGAGCGCGGTCAGATAAACGAATGGCTTGAACGCGGAGCCGGGCTGGCGTTTGGCCGCGATGGCGCGGTCGAACTGGCTCTCGCCGTAGTTCTTGCCGCCGACCAACGCGCGCACGGTGCCGTCCGGCGTCATGGCGACCAGCGCGCCCTCGCCGACGCCGAATTTCGCGCCGCGCTGCGCCAAGGTCTCGACCAGCGCCTGCTCGGCCGCATTCTGCAGGTTCGGATCGATCGTGGTGTCGATGACGATGTCTTGCCCGACATGGCCGACCAGATCGTTGACGGCGTCCATCACCCAGTCGGCGACATAATTGGCGGAGCCGGCGCCGCTCGGCTGCTTGGCCTGTGCCGGATGGGCGAGCGCATTGCGCGCCGCGTCGGCGCTGATCATCTCCTGCTCGCGCATGTCGGCGATGACCAGCTTGGCGCGGCGCACGGCGCCGTCGGGGTTGCGCGTCGGCGCCAGCCGCGACGGCGATTTCACCAGGCCCGCCAGCATGGCGGCTTCGGCCAGCGTCAATTGCCGCGCCGATTTGCCGAAATAACGCTGCGCGGCGGCTTCCACCCCATAGGCGCCGGCGCCGAAATAGACGCGGTTGAGATAGAGCTCGAGAATCTGCTGCTTTGAGAACTTGTGCTCCAGCCAGAACGCCAGTGCCACTTCCTGCAGCTTGCGCGAGACGGTGCGCTCCTGCGTCAGGAACAGATTCTTGGCGAGCTGCTGCGTCAGCGTCGAGCCGCCCTGCGCGGCGCCGTGATGCAGCACATCGGCGAAGGCCGCGCGCGTGATGCCGAGCGGATCGACCGCGTAGTGCGAATAGAAGCGGCGATCCTCGATGGCGATGAAGGCGTTCGGCACATAGGCCGGCAGTTCGCGCAACGGGACGGCGGCGCCGCCCATGTCGCCGCGCGTCGCCAAGGTCGCGCCATTGTCGCCGAGGATCAGGACCGACGGCGGCCGTTTGGGAATTTCCAGCGACTGGATCGGCGGCAAGTGGATACCGACCCACACGACGACGCCCGCGACGGCGATCACGCCCCACAGCGCCAGCACAGCGCCCCAGTAGATGACGCGGCCGATGCGCAGGCGCGCCTTGCCGGAGCCCTTACCGAAGCCTTTGCCGGCGCCGCGCTTGCGTTTCGGGAAAAGCCTGAAGCCGTTCGCGCGCCGCCCGCCAGCGCCGCCGCGCGCTTTGGGCGGGCCGCCGACCCGGTCCTGCGGGCGCAGCCGCACGTCGAAGCTGCCGGC
>JBAQJL010000225.1:0-77211 GCA_049300295.1 Xanthobacteraceae bacterium | reverse complement strand
ACTCACGGCGTCGAACTTCACTTCATCGAGCGCGGTGGTGTAGTCGGCCACCGTGTCGGTGCCGGTCAGCGTCAGCGTCGTGCCCGTGAACGAATAGCTGATCGTTCCACTGACGCCGTCGTTGATGGTGCCGCTTGTCGTGCCGTTGATCGTCAGCGTGTCGCTGGGGACGTCGCCGCTTTTGATCTGCACCGACGCATCATGAATCGTGGTGCCGTTGTAGTCGGTGATCGACAGCGTGGAGTCGGCGATCACCGGCCCGCTCGTCGAATTCACCGTCGGCGTGCCGGCGGCGCCAATCGACACGATCGGCTGGGCGAACACGTCCAACGTCGAAGTCGAGCCGCCGACACTGCTCTGGCCGTTGGTGTCGGTCACCGACCAGGTGATGGTGCGGGTCCTGTCGTTGCCGGCATCGGTTGGATCGCCGCTAAAGTCGTAGGTGACGCTCTCGAGTGCTTTTTGATAATCGGCGGCAGTGGCGTTGCCGGCCGTCGTGGTCAAGGTCAAGACATCGCCGCTCTGCGACGCAGTGACGGTCGCGGTGTCGCTGAAGGTCTCGGTCGGGCTGCCGTTGTTGAAGCTGAGCGTGTCGCCACTCTGGAATCCGGTACTGATCGTCACTGTCGCGCTGGTGATGTCGACGCCGTTGGTAAGCGTCAGGCCTGGATCAAGCGCCACCGCCGACCCGCCGCCGTAGAAGGTCGCCGTCGCGCCCGCGGTCACGACGGGTTGCTCGTTGTCGACGGAGAAGGCGCTGCCGGAGGTCGTGGTCGCGTTGCCAGCGTGGTCGGTTGCAGTCACCGCGACGTGAGCCGTGGTGGTGTCGATACTGCCGGCGGTGACCGTGTAGGTCGCGGTCCAGACGTTCGAGACATCCGCCGCGACGACCGTTGTTCCACCGCCGAACTGCACGAAGTTGAAGGTCACGCCGCCGGCGTTGATCGTATCGGTGTTGTCGTCGCCAGTCCCGCTGTCGTTCCAGACGGCGGTGACGGTATCTCCGATCCTGAAGGCGCCGCCGGTGCCGGTGCCCCCGGATACGCTGATGTTCGGCGCGGTGACGACTGGTTGCTCGTTGTCGGCGGCATGTGCGCCGCTTGCGGTGGTCGTGGTGTTGCCGGCGTGGTCGGTCACGGTCACGACGGCATGGGCCGCAGCCGTGTCGATGCTGCCACTGGTGATCGTGTAGGACGCGGTCCACATACCGCCGCTGTTGGTCGCGGTGACGGCCGAGCCCCCGCCGAACTGCGAGAAGTTCATGGTCACGCCGCCGGCGTTGATCGTATCGGTATTCTTGTCGCCGGATGCGCTGTCGTTCCACGTAGTGGTGACAGTATCGCCGATCTTGAAGTCGCCGCCTGTGCCCGTGCCACCGGATACGCTGATATGCGCCGCGGTCACGACCGGCTGCTCGTCGTCAACCGTGACGTCGTTGGTGCCGGTGGTGGTGGTGGGGCCGCCGGAATCGCTCGCCGTGACGGCGACATTGCGGTTGGCCGCGTCGATTGACCCCGTGGTAATCGTGTAGGTTGCGGTCCAAACGTTCGCGAGATCCGTCGCGGCAACGGCCGTGCCCCCGCCGAATTGCGACAAGTCGAAGGTGACGCCGGTGATCGTCGCGCTGTTGTTGTCGCCGCTGGCGCCGTCGTTCCAGGTGGCGGTGACGATATCGCCGATCCTGTAATCGCCGCCGGGACCCGTGGCACCGGATACTGCAATGTTCGCCGCGCTGACAATCGGCGGTGCTACGGGATCGAAATTTGCCGCGTAGAGATTGGAATCCAGCGTGCCATAGCCGAAGAAGCCGGTAAAGATACCGCTTTGCAACGCGGCGAAGACGCCCCCCTGATTGTCCGCCGAGAAATACGTGCCTGCAACGCCAAAGCGATCGGAGTTGTCGGTGTTAGCGCCAGGCCCGTTTGGTATGGCTACCTGGATTGGCGAGTCCGCTCCGCTCGGCGACACCGTTCCCACAGTCGGCGCCACCGCGTTGGGAAATAGCGGCGTCATCGCCACCAGGGTCGAGATGTTTGCCGGCACCTTCGAGGGATCGATAACCTCAAACGTGCCGGGGTTAAAGACATTATCGACGTCGTAGTGTCCTCCGAGATCTATGACGACGTCGCCGTTGGACAGAACGACGGGGTCCAAGAAATTGTCGGCGTTTCCATTCGTCGTCGTCTCCACCAGCTCCGGCGTCCCGAAGACGCCGGTCGCGCTGATGGTCTGGAGATAAATGTTGAAGCCCGGAAACGAGCCGTTGTTCGCGGTGCTGTAGGGTCCGGTGGGATTGGCGATGACCGCGAGAAATCCGCCGCTGGGCAGCGCGACGAATTGGGGCTGGATGAAGCTGTTCTCGAGGGGGTTCCCGGTATCGCCGGTGATCGTGCTCGACTCGTTTGGCAGCCGGCTGCCCTCGGCGGTCGCAAACGACTCGGGCCCAATGACGGTCGTGCCGCTGGCCGTGTAAATCGCGAAATTCGCGGAAGCGAAATCGCCCTCTCCGATGGGATTCGTCGCGACGATGACGTTTCCGTTGGTGGCCACTGCGACATTGCCGGTGGACCCGTCGGTGCCGTCATTCGTGCCGTCGTGAAATTGGAAGCTGCCCTGATTGGTCACTGTAGTTCCGTTCACGTTGAACGTCTCGAAATGACCGGTCAGATCGTTACCTTCGTTCCACTCGATTACAAATCCATTCGTGGACGTCGGAACCAGATTGAAGGTGTCGTTGGGCGTTATGGCGTGGGTCGATCCGGATGCATTCACCGTGGTCGCCGACCCGATCTCATTCCCCGAACTGTCGAACAATTCGAAATAGAGATTGGGATCCGTCGCGGTCCCCACCTGCTCCGCGCGCGCCTCCTCCGCGACCACAAAATCCCCCCCTGTCAGGGGTACGACCCTGAGCAGATCCTCGCCCGTCGGCGCGTTCAGGAAGCTGCTCGGGAGGGCGAGCGGCTTCGTTGCGGCCACCCCATTGTCGATGATCGTCTCATATACGGCGGGATAGCCAGGGTAAGTCGAAAAGCTGTTGTAATTAAGGTTGTTGGCGATTGAGGCCGAGATGACGACCTGATTGCCGTCCGAAAGAACCGCCGTACCGAGAACCGCGTCACCGAGCTGGTCCGCCCCCAGACTGGTGATCGAATCGTAAGCCGCGTAATTGGTGGGCGGACCTACCGGCGGGTGATAAGAAACGGTACTCGACGCCCCCGCGGCAGTGCTGTGCGTGTGGATCGTGACCGGCGTCGACTCAGTAAAGGGCATTACAATCTCCACAGCGGCGCTGGCCACTTCACGTTCTTATTTTCGTGCGCGAGCGGGACCCTATCCGGGTTGGCTGGCTGCGCCTAGCTAGAAATGTGAGATGGAACCTGCTTGGTGGACCACGTGGTTACTTCGAGTCGACGGAGATGGTCCTGATCTTAATGTGGTAGTTTCCGGAAGCCGCGACATCTTGCACGTGATGCATTCCATCCTCCGGCCGCTTCGCCCAGAACGCGGCGTTCGGCGTGTCCACGGCCACGCAGCCGTCAGACGCGAGCAAATTCTGCATGCCCGCGCGACGGATTCCTGGCAACGTCTGGACGTCGTAGACCTCGGTGACGCCAGCAGTAAAATCGAGGCCGCCCAGAATCTGGCCGCTCTTCATGTCGATCGCCGCAACGCCGGCGACCATTGCTCTCGCCTTCCCCATGACGGGCGGCGGCCCTTTCTTTCGCGTCACCCGATCCTGTGACATGCCGACGAACATGATGCCGGCGTGAGCTGCAAGCCCGTGTGTGAATGCCGGCAGGGCGGTGACGACGTTGCTGCGTCCGCTCGAGCGATCGATCTGCAACACCTCGCCCTGACCTCCGTTCAGCATATAGAGCATGTTGCCGAAGAGTCGCGGCGAGTGTGGCATGCAGAGATCGGATCGCAGAACCGCGTTGGCTTTGGTGTCAATGAGGATACCTTCCGAATCGGGCAAATCGCGCCAACCTGCCTCGACATCGCTTACCGACATCGCCGTCACATAACGCAGTTCGCCGCCTTCCGCCGCGAATCCATTCAGGTGGCAGCGGTCTTCGGCGCGAAGCTGGGTGATAAAGGAGGGCAGCCAAAGCGGCGTGAAACTATGAACGCCGTCGATCCGGCAGATGCAAGAGAAATTCGTGTTGGCGCCGATGATAGCGCCGCCAGCGAAGATCATATCGTGCATATGACAATCACCGGTGAAATGGATCATGCGGGGCGCGAAGAACGCATCGTAGTAATCACGACGGCCTGGGTAATGTGCGGCGAGGCGAGCCACATTGGCAAAGACGGCAACCGAGCGGGCCGTCGCGACAGCAATGCGGCCAGGTTCGGCAGCCAGCCCCAAAGGCTGGATCATCGGAGTTGCCGAAAAGGTCAACTGGCCGTCAGCCGCACCAATAAATATAACATGATTTGGCCGAGTGCTGAGAACAAGAGACAACCCAAGCCGATCAAGAATGTTTACGAAATCCCCCCGGACTAACCACGTCAGGGGGTGCGCCGCTTGGGCCGGCGGCATCTGGCTTTCGGTTTCGTTCATTCGTTATTACTCCCCGGTCGCGATCGCCCCAATTCCGCGGGCACGCGTAGTTTAGGGCAAGACTGGCTGATGACGCACCGACGACAATTCGGCGCGCGACGGACTCTGCTTCCACTGCCGAGCAGACGCGTGCCCGAATAATCTTACCGCTTCGGCTCGGCGCTCATCGCGCGCAACTTGCTTGCGGAGATCGCTTCGGTGGCCTCGTCAAGCACGATGCGCTCGACGGTGTAGCCGACGTCACGGCCGTAGAAGACGTTGGTGATGTTGGGCAGCGGCACGACCACGAAGTGTCCGGCATGGACTGAGAGCGCGGTTTCGATGCGCTGCTTCACGGCGAAAAATGACAGCGGATTTTTCGCATCGATGCCGTGCGTATCGCGCACCGCGATGCAGACCTGGCCGACGCGCCGCAGGCCTTCCTCGATCAGCCGCTGATGGCCGCCGTGAAACGGCTGGTAGCGGCCGACAAACAGCGCCGTCGGCTTCTGCGGGTCGAACGCCGGCCGCAGCCGCGTCAGCGCCTGCTCCGCCCAGTAGTGCGGCGAGCCGTCCGCCGGAATCCGAAGATCGAAATGATCCGGATGAAGGAACATCCGGTTGGTGTCGTCGAACCGGCCGGTGTCGATACGGTCCAGCCACACGGTGAAGGCGTCGCCAAAAGCCTGGCGCGTGTCCGGCGTCGGACAAATGAAATCCGCGATCGCCGTACCGCCCGCCTCGACGACCCGATCGCACATCCAGCCCATGCGGCGCGCGTGCTCGACGCGATCCTGATGGTTGAAGCCGAGATCGCGCGACAGGTTGGCGCGCACGGCGTCGGCATTGAACACCACCGCGTTGAGGAGCGGCGCCAGCGCGTTGGCCAGCGTGGTCTTGCCCGCACCCGGCAAGCCCATGACGAGAATTTTTCGATGCACGTGTGCCCCTCTCGCTGCGGCGGCCCGCAGCCATATTCCGATCTCGAAAGCGAGGCAAATTGGCGAGGCAATTGCCGGGCCGACCGGCGCCGGACAGTAGAATTAAAAATGGCGGCCCGGTCCGTGCCGGCGCGTCGCGCGGCGCGGCGACTGCGGACTGGCAGATGGCGCGTAAACGTTATTCCGTGCGCAGGTGCCGCCGCTGCCCTGCGCGGTCGCCATGCATTGTTCGTAACTGGAGAAGCCGCAATTGGTGCCGCCGCCGTCATGAAAATTCGAGCACCACGGATAGTTCTGTCCGAGCGCGGGCGGGGTCATGGCGAGACAGGCGGCGCAGACGCCGAATACAATGGATAATGGCTTCATCGCTGACTCCGGAGAGGCGCCCTGCCCCGCTATGAACGCCGGCGGCCGGTGTGTTATTCCGCATCGCAGGATCCAAATCGGGGAGGTGACGATGGCCGAAATAAAAGTGCCGTATCCGGTCGGCGGCAGGCAGTTCGAAGGCGTGATCGTTTATGACGACAGCAGCACAGCCAAACGTCCGGCAATTTTCATGCAACCCGACTGGAAGGGCGTTTGCGGCGACACGATAGGACAGGCGCGCGCCGTCGCCGGCAAGGACTATGTCATGCTGATGGCCGACATGTTCGGCATGGGCTACGGCGCAAAACAGAAAACCGTCGATGACCTGCGCGCCGGCATGCTTGCCGTGCATAAGGACTTGCCGTTTACGCTGAACTGCGGAAGCGCCGCCTACGATGCACTGATGTCCGAGGCCGACAAGCTCGGCATCATCGATTCCGGCAGGAAGGCCGCGATCGGTTATTGCGCGGGCGGCGGCTATGCGCTTGAGCAGGCGCGTGCCGGGGCGGATTTCAAGGGGGTGGTGGTTTTCCACGTCACCAACCCAAACCCGGTCGTCGCCGACACGCCCTGCGATATCAAGGGCCGCGTGCTGGCGATCCACGGCCGCGCCGATCCGGTGACGCCGAAGCCGATGATGGACGCGCTGGAAGACGAGTTGACCAAAGCCAAGGTCGATTGGCAGGTGATGATGTTCGGGCCGCCAGCCGTGCACTCATTCTGCGATCCGACCGCCAAGGGCCCGGCGACGCAATACGACGAAAAACTCTGCCGCAAAGCCTATATGCTGATGCGCGACTTTTTCACCGAGACGCTGTGAACACACTCTGGCGCAGAGCTGAATAGAGCGGGGCTGAAATAGAGCGAGGCCGGCCCTGTCCGGGCCGGCCTCCTGTTCCCAACGATAGTGGTTCGTTCTTCCGATGCCGGGAACGGCTTTCGTGAACTCTACTTAGCCTTCATGGCGTGGTGGTGCATCATGTGATGATGGTGGTGATGACGCCACCACCAATGACGGTGCCAGCGCCAATGATGGTGCCAGCCCCAGTGACGATGCCACCGCCAGTCACGGTGCCACGTCCAGTTGTTGTTCCAGTTCCAGTCGTTATTCCAGTTCCAGTCGTTATTCCAGTTCCAGTTATTGTGCCAGCGCCAATGGCGGTGCCATGCCCAGTGGTGATGCCGGTAGTGATGCCAAGCCCACCAACGGTGATACCGCATGTGGTGACGCATGGCGTGATGCTTGTGCATCACCGGCTTGGCCGCCATCGGCTTCTCTTTCGGGGCCATTTTGGCCGCCGGAGCCGGTGCAGGCGTGGGCGTTGTTCCGCCACCGGTCGGCTGTGCAGCAGCCGGAGCGGCGATGAGTGCCGTCGCGAACAAAGCGGCGGCAAGAATCCTCAGCATACATTTCTCCTTATTGGCGTTGCTCAGGGCGCTGTTCTTTACAGACGCGCTTTCACAGCATGGCTGCTACTGTATCGCCGGTGAACGCCAGATGAAGCGCGCACGCGCCCGTCGTTCATCTTGATGAATGCGCCGTTAGGCGGCCTGCATGTTGCAGTGCAACCTAATTCAATCCAGATGCACGCCTGCCTCGGCGATGACAGCCTTCCAGAGCCTGACTTGATCGCCGAGCTCATTGATGAAGTCCTGCGGGCTCAGCACGTGCGTCTGCATGCCGAGCTTGGCGACGGCTCCCCCGACCTCTGGCGACCGCAGCCGCGCGTCTTCGGCGGCGTCCAGCTTGAGGATCACGTCAGCTGGCGTACCGGCTGGCGCCATCAGACCGAACAGGACTTCGCCCGGAAACCCGCCCAGGCCGGCTTCGCGGAAGGTTTGGACGTCCGGAAGCTCGGGCCAGCGCGCGGTGCTGGAGACCGCAAGGGCGCGCAATTTGCCAGCTTTGATCAATGGCAACAGCACGGATTTGGCGCTGGCTGCCACCTGAATCTGGTTGCCGATCGCATCCGAGAGCGCCGGTGCCGCGCCCTTGTACGGCACGAACAGCATGTCGGCTCCCATGTGGGCGCGAAAATACATGAGCGCGAGATGCGTCACGATCCCGACCGTGGCGCCGGATGTCAGCTTACCCGGGTGCTCCTTGGCATAGGCCACGAGTTCTTTGAGCGAATGCACCGGCAGCGAGGGATTGACCACGATCGCGATCGAGTCGGAGACCAGCGCTGCGACCGGCGCGAGCTCTTTGACCGGATCGTAGTCGAGCTTGTAGAGCGCTGGCGTGATCGCGTACTCGTTTGAACTGCCGAGCAACAGCGTATAGCCATCGGCCGCGGCGCGGGTGACATCCTTGGTCGCAAGCCTGCCGCCGGCACCTGGAAGATCTTCGATGATGACGCTTCCGCCGAGTTCGGCCCCAAGGCCCTCCGTAGTGACTCGCGCGACGGTATCGGCCGGGCCGCCGGTCGGATATGGCACGACGATGCGGATCGGGTGAACGGGATAATCCTGCGCATGGGTCGGTCCGTGCGCAGCCACCGCCGCGACTGTCAGCACGACCGCAAGGCATCTTGTCACGTCGTTGCCTCCCCGCTCGCTTCGGCAATAATCCAAGCATGGTAGTCGGGGTCGACGGCCTCGACTGGCAGCACCGATATGGCAGGTGTGGCGTAGGAGTGCATTTGCTTTACGGCGGCCCGCACCGGCTCGGCCAGCCCCGCGCGCGTCTTAATAATCATCACCGCCTCGTCGCCGCGGTCGATTTTGCCCTGCCACCAGTAAAATGAGATCATGCCCGGCAAAATATTGACGCAGGCGCACAGCCGGCGTTCTACCAGCTTCCGGCCAGCTTGCTCTGCCTCGACAACGGACGGATAGGTCGTATAGACGAAAACCGCGCGTTCCATGCTTGCCTCTCGCGCCGTCCCGGCGCCGCTCGCAGCCGCAAAGACCGAGCCGAAGACTTAAACCGATGCCCCCTCGCCCGTCCGCAACAGGCTACAAGCGCATCGCCTTCGTCGCCAGCGCGGTGCCGGAAGCGCAGCGGGCGCGCCGGCAGCTGGCGCAGCGCTACGGCGACGCGAGGCCCGAGACCGCCGACGTGATCGTCGCGCTCGGCGGCGACGGCCTCATGCTTTCGACCCTCCAACGCTTCATGAATTCCGGCAAGCCGATCTACGGCATGCACCGCGGCACCGTCGGCTTTCTCATGAACGACTTTTCGGAAACGCGCCTCAACGAACGGCTCGCTGCCGCGCATGTCACGGTCATCCACCCACTGCTGATGCGCGCACGCGACGCCGCCGGCCGGGTGCACCGCCACCACGCCATCAACGAGGTCTCGGTTTTCCGACAAACCTATCAGGCGGCGCGGCTGCGCGTTCTGATCGACGGCAAGGAACGGCTGCCGCAACTCGTCGCCGACGGAGTCCTGCTGGCGACGCCCGCCGGGTCGACCGCCTATAACTTCTCGGTGCAAGGGCCGATCATCCCGATTGATGCGCCGCTGCTTGCGCTGACGCCGATAAGTCCCTTCCGGCCCCGCCGCTTTCGCGGCGCGCTGTTGCCGGATCGGGCACGGGTGACCATCGAGGTGCTTGAAGCCGAAAAGCGTCCGGTCGCGGCCGTCGCCGACCACAACGAAGTGCGCTCGGTCCGCGCCGTCGAGATCTGCATGGATCACGCGATCTCGATGGATCTTTTGTTCGACCCCGGCCACAGCCTGGACGAGCGCATCATCAGCGAGCAATTCGGGGTCTAAGCGCGGCTGGCGGCCGGCGATGCAGGCGTTGCACCGGGTGCCTGCTACCGCCTCATTTCCTAATATTTAAGACCGCATTAACGACGTTTGCTTAGCTTTGACGGATGGTCCGTATTGATTTCAACCGGCTCCGATTTCTTGTCATCGACGATAACGCGCATATGCGGCGCATTCTGCGCACGCTGCTGCACGGCTTTGGGACCCGTGAGGTGTACGAGGCCGAGGACGGCGCCACCGGCCTCGAGGCCTTCACCCACTACATGCCGGACATCATTCTGGTCGATTGGGTCATGCCGATTTTCGACGGCCTGGAACTCACGCAGATGATCCGCCAGCCGGGCGCCAACGCCAACCCCTACGTCCCGATCATCATGCTGTCCGGCCATTCCGAGAAAAAACGCATCGTCACCGCGCGTGACGCCGGCGTCACGGAATTTCTCGCCAAACCTATTTCCGCCAAAGCCCTGTACGAACGCATTCTCAACGTGGTTGCCAACCCGCGCCCGTTCATCAAAACGCGGACCTATTTCGGGCCCGATCGGCGCCGCAACGTCAATCCAAACTATGTCGGTCCGGAACGCCGCAAGGAAGGCAAAGCGGAAGTCATCCGACAACATCCGCTGCTCGAAAAGGCCAAGGTTCTGGGCTGATCCGAGGGAACGACAAACACATGGCCAAGCACAAAGATATGACTCCGTCGGTCGCCACTTACGCGGACCACGAAGTGATCACGCCACCGCATCGCCTGCGCAAGGTGGTGAAGGCGGCGCCCGAAGGCGACGACGATCCGGTCGCGCGCGCCGATGCGGCGCTGGCGCAGTTATCGAGCGAGTTTGGCAGCTGGATGCAGGCCGAGTGCGAGCGTCTCGAAGCCGCGCGCCAGAGCGTCGCCGCGCAGGGATTTAACGACAAGACGCACGACGAGTTGTTTCGCGCCGCCCATGACATCCGAGGCGAAGCCGCCACCTTCGGCTATCCGACCCTGGCCGGTCCAGCCGACAGTCTGTGCCGCCTGCTCGAACACACGCCCGAACGCGCCCGCATCCCGCTCGCCCTCGTCGACCAGCATGTCGATGCGGTGCGCGCCATCGCCCGTGAATACAGCCGCCCCAACCTCGCCGGAATGGCGAACGCACTCACGGTGCGGCTGCGCGACGTCACCAACGACTTTCTCAGGCGCGAAAACAGTTTCAGGCCGGATTATCTGGAAAGCATTTTTGCTCCGCCCATCGCGCCCGGCATGCCGGGAAAATAACCTACCCCGACGCTACGAAGACTTTAGCGATCGAACGGGGCGCCTGTTTCCGGCGTCAGCATCCTATGCCGCAAGCGATTGCGGATCGGCGCTAAACTCGTCCGCGACGACGTCATCGCAGAATGAGCGCGCCTCATCGCGTGCGGCTTCGGTGGCAAAGCGGTGCAGTAGCGTGATCAGCGGCGCCATGTCGCCAAACTCATCGCGCTCACAACTGGTAAGTACGCGCTCGACCATACGGCGCTTGAGTCTCGCGGCTCCAACCGCGTCGCCGGTAAATCCGCCCTCGCGCATCGCCTCGACCGCCGCCTTGAAGGCCGGGTAAGTGGTGGCGGGAAGCCCAGCCTTGTCGAACAGCGCGCGCAGACCGGAGGAACCGCCGCTATAGATCAGGCCCGAGACGCGCGTGATCGGCATGTCGGCAAGTTCGGCCAAGGCCTCCTCGAACATTGTGACATTGCCGGACAGCAGCGCGCGCAAGATCAGCCCTGCCGTCAGCTGGCCGCTCTCGCACAAATGGCGGATGAGCGGACGCACATCGCCGTCCGGCGCTTCCGCCGCCAGCGAGATCGTCGCCTTCTCGCAAGCCTCGCGGGTGACGCGCCGAGCCTGTTCGGCGTCAATCCAATTGCGGCCGGTGACAAATCCAGCAAGCGTTTCGGACAGCTTGGTGACCAGCGTCAGCCGCGTGGCGGCAGCAAGATCGTCGCGCTGCAACAGCGGCTCGCGAATGGCGGCGAGATGGCCGAAGCGCTCGACGATACGGTCGATTGAGAACGGCGCGATGTCGGCGCCGGTATTCTCGATGAGAATCAGACAAGCTTCTGCGGTGCCGACTTCAGCGATGGCGGCTGACACGGCGCGTGGCAGTTCGGCGCGGCTGGCGATTGCAGCCTGCACGCCGGGACAGCCGGTCGCGACCGCATCGACCAGATCGGCGTCGACCAGCAACGGCGAAAGCGCGAGCACTGGCGCCGCGATCTGAGGTTGGTCACCGGCCAGCGCGTGCACGACGGCAGGAGGCGCACCCGGACTCGCCGCCAGCACGTCGGCAAGCGCGCGGCGCACCAGCGGGCTCGGATCGTCGAGCAGCATCAGCATGGCGCCTTCGGCTGCGGCGGCATCGTCGGCCGAAAGCTCGGAATAAAGGTAAGCACGCGCCAGCGCGCCGGTCGCCTCCGCCCGCTCGCCAGCCGGAGCGTTGCGTACCCACTGCAGGAATTGGCGGACAATCATTTTACGCACAGCATCGCTAATTCAGACTACGAACAGTCTAGCGAGGCTGACTTAATAAACAGTTCACCATAAATCTTTGCAGACGTTGCTGGGACGTTAATGCCGCGGCCGGCGCCCGACCGCACGCCGCCGCGCGGGATTATGATCCATTCGCAGTATCCTTAAAGAGATCGAGGAAATTGGCGGCAACGGCCGTAGGCGGCGGTGCAGCGGCACCTGCTGCGGACGACCCGGGCACGCTCCAAAGCGGACCTGCTGCCGGCGCGACGCGGGCAACGGGCCGCGCCGATGCGCTCGGCGCGCCGCTGGTCGCGTCGGCGAACAGGCCGTGAAAAATCTGCGTGTCTTCCCGATTGCGGATTGGCACCGCGGCCGCATACGCACTGGTAATGCCGGCGGTGTCCGGCACTATCCGCTTCGGGATTGTTCGAGCCTCAGCGGCCGCAAATGGCACCGCGGTCAGCGGAACAGGCGCGATCGACACTGGCGCGGTGATCGGCGCGAAATTCGCAGCCTGCATCATCGGTGCCGCGGGCAGATCCGGCCGCGACCGCGCGACGTCATAGCGGGCGGTGAGTACGTTGCGTACTTGCGCGACGGTTCGTGCAGCACCGGTCTTGCGATCGTAGAAGATCGATGGATTGGCCTGCGCTGCATTGCCGAACGTCGCCGCCGCGGTGGCATTGGGATCGCTTGCGGCCTGTGAAATCAGCCGCGCCGCGCCGCCAGCGCCGAGAAAATGCGCGATATAAAGTTCGCCTTCGCTGGGCTCGCGGCCGAGCTTTTGCGCGAGATAATTCGCATTGGCCTTGGTAAAGGCGCCGGCCATCACCGCGTTGACATCGGGATTGTTGCGCAGCTGGAGAATCTGGCTGCGCAGGGCCGGGTCCTTCACCTCGTAGTGCCCCGATGCGGTCTTGCTGATCGCATCCGCATAGTGGCCATAGCCGAGTCCCGGGCCTGCCTGCTTGATCGTGCCAAGCCAGGTCTGCTCAACAAACTGGAACAAGCCGCGCGCCGATGACGTCGACGCGCCCGCACGCGGATTGAGGCCGGACTCAACCTGCGCGGTGGCTAGAAGATAGGAAAAGCTCGTGCCGGTGGCCTGCGATGCCTGACGAATGGCGCCGGTCACCGCCGAGCCCGCGGCCATACCGCCGGAATCGACAAGCATCAAACAACCTCCCCTCCCGACCGCGGCCGACTCCCATCGGCGCTTTCGGGGCACTGCCAATGATTAACGGTTATGGTAAACGGAAGCTTAACACAGCGGAGGTGGAGATGACCCAGCAGGCACCGGTCCGGCACAAGCGCGGCGGGCTTTATTTCGAAGGCTTCGTTCCCGGCGAACTGGTCGAGCACCGCTATACGCGTACCGTCACGCAAATGGACAACATGCTGTTCTCCAACATGACGCTCAACCCGCAGCCGCTGCATATCGACCGGCAATTCTGCGAGCAGGAGACCGAATGGGGCCAGCCGCTGATGAATTCGCTGTTCACTCTGGGTCTGATGATCGGTATTCAAGTCTCTGACATGACGGTCGGAACGACGATCGCCAATCTCGGCATGACCGACGTCAAATTCCCCCACCCGCTGTTCGAGGGCGACACCGTCCACTGCACCACCGAAGTGATCGGCAAACGCGAGTCGAAATCGCGCCCCGGCGCCGGCATCGTCGAATTCCATCATCGCGCCTACAATCAGGACAATAAGCTGGTCGCCGAATGCCGTCGGCAGGCGTTCATCCACATGCGACCGAAGTGAATCGATGCTGCTGAATATCAGCCAGATCGGTCAAATTGCTCTGCCGGTCAGCGACGTGGACCGCTCGGAAAGCTTCTACGGCGGCGTGCTCGGCCTGCGAAAACTCTATCGGTTTGGCAATTTGACGTTCTTTGACTGCGCCGGCGTTCGGCTACTGCTCGAAAAGGCAAACGACATGGACGGCGCAAAGCGGGGCTGCATCTACTTTCGTTGCACCGACATCGCACTCGCAGTCGCCGAACTCAAACAGCGCGGCCTGTCGTTCGACAGCACGCCCCACCTGATTGCCAAGATGGACGATCACGATTTGTGGATGGTATTTTTCAGCGATCCCGACGGACACACCTTGGCTCTCATGCAAGAGGCCCCCAAAGGCTATTCGCCGAGTTCACAGGCTTAGCACGATGCGTTCGTTCCTGTTTGTTCCCGCCGACAGTGCCAGAAAGCTCGACAAGGCCATGGCGAGCGGCGCCGACGCGCTCCTGGTCGATCTGGAAGATTCGATCGCGCTCGACGGCAAGGTGCGCGCGCGGGAGAGTGCGGCCGCGTTCGTCAAAAGCGCGCTCACGGCTACGCCGCGGCCGTTTCTGTGCGTGCGTGTCAATGGGCTGCAGACCGGATTCACCGACGCCGATCTCGATGCGGTCGCGCCCGCAAGACCCGACGCGATCATGCTGCCGAAGGCCGAAGGCGGCGCCTCGGTGATCCATGCGGCCGCGAAGCTCGCGGTGCGCGAGGCACAGAATGACTTGCCCGACGGGCACATCAAAATTCTTCCGATCGCCACCGAAACCGCCGCATCGCTGTTCGTCGCCGGCACGTTTCCCGGCGCAAGCGAGCGCCTGATCGGACTGACCTGGGGCGCCGAAGACCTTTCCGCCGAACTCGGCGCTCACACTAACCGTGACGCGCGGGGTCAATTCCTCGACCCGTACCGGCTGGCACGGACGCTCTGCCTCGCCGGCGCTGCCGCCGCGCAGGTGCCGGCGATCGACACGGTTTATGTCGACTTCCGCGATGAGCAGGGTTTTCACCGCGAATGCGAGGATGCGGCACGCGACGGCTTTGTCGGCAAAATGGCTATCCACCCAGCACAGGTGCCGATCATCAATGCGGTATTCACACCGAGCGCCGAGGCGATCGGCCGCGCCCAAGCGATCGTCGACGCGTTTGCCAAGAGTCCGGGTGTCGGCGTGGTCGGCATCGGCGGCGTCATGTACGACCGCCCGCATCTGGCGCGCGCCCAAGGACTGCTGGCGCGCGCAGCATCGAGCAAAGAATAGGCCTGCCTACGATGTGGCTTGCTGATTGCTTCAGCCACGTTCGCCGCCCTCACACCTCGAATTGATACCCCTTAACAGGGCGAAGCGATATTGTCGCCCGAGCAAGCGCGCACGCGCACCAAAAAATTGGGGCAGGCGTTTTATGGCAAACGACGAAAATTGGGTCGATGTCGGCCACGCCGACGACTTTTCCGCGACGCCTGTCAAACGCGTCTCGGCCATGAATGTCGAGCTTGCGGTATCCTGCAAAGATGGCGCGTTCGGCGCGATCTCAAACATCTGTAATCACGTCGGCGGTCCGCTCGGCGAAGGGCGGCTTGACGGCAACTACATCGTCTGTCCCTGGCACAATTGGAAATTTCACCGCTGCAACGGCCTCGGCGAACCTGGCTTTGAGGAAGATCGGATTCCTGCGTTTCCGGTCAAAGTTGAAGATGGCCGCGTGTTCGTCAATCTCGACGGCGCCAGCAAGCGCCAGAAAAAGCCGCACCCGCCGCATCCGCTGGCGCGCGAGGTCAAGCGCGCACCCGGCCGGCTGCGCATCGCCGGCATTTCGACGACAGCGATGGACGGCGCCAATCCGCGCTTCTCCGGATCGGACCATCTGCTGGATCATGCTTTGAACGCGGCACGCGATCTCGATGCCGATACCCGGCTGATCAAGCTGAATGCCCTGAAATTCCGCAACTGCGAGGGCTATTATTCAAAATCCGCGCAAGCCTGCACATGGCCCTGCTCCATCACCCAAATGGACGCGGGCGATCAAATGGACCAAGTTTACGAGGCGCTGGTGCATTGGGCCGACGTCATTATCGTCGCGACGCCGATCCGTTGGGGCGCGGCGTCGTCGCTTTATTTCAAGATGGCCGAGCGACTCAACTGCGTGCAAAACGCCGTCACGATCCGCAACCGAGTGCTCATTCGCAACAAGGTGGCCGGATTCATCGTCGTTGGCGGCCAAGATAACATCCAGTCGGTTGCCGGCCAGATGCTGGGCTTCTTCGCGGAGCTTGGATTCATCTTTCCGCAGTTCCCCTATATCGCCCATTCGCGCGGCTGGTCGCATGAGGACATGGAATGCAACGTTGAGATCGTGCGCGCGTCGAAGGAATTGGCCGAGGGCGCGGCGATGCTGACCAAGCGCTGCCTCGATCTGGCGGCTCATCTCGTCGCCAGCGACGAAGCGCCATCGTCGATCGAACGCGGCGGCCGCAAGGCGCACGCAATAGCGACCTGATCTACGGCTGTTTGTAAACGGCTTTCGGATCGAACACCCGCTCGTCGCGGAATTCGAGCTTCAGCGCGCCGCCCGTTTGCCCGAGCGGTACGGCCCGGTAAAAACAGGAATGTCGGCCGGTGTGGCAAGCGCCCGCCACCTGCTCGACCTTGAGCCAGACCGCATCCTGATCGCAGTCGACGCGCAGCTCGATCACGCGCTGAGTGTGGCCCGAACTCTCGCCCTTGCGCCACAGCGCGCCTCGCGATCGGCTGAAATACCAAGCCTCCCCGGTTGCGACCGTCTTCGCCAACGCCTCGGCGTTCATGTGCGCAACCATCAGCACGTCGCCCGAAGCCGCATCGGTCGTCACGCAGGTGACGAGTCCGTTGGCGTCGAATTTCGGCGTCAGCCGCAGCCCCTCTTCGAGCTCGGCCACCGGCCCGGGGGATGGAAAAGGCGTATCATTCGTCAAGGGATGAGACATGGTAAGCGCGCCGGACTCGCCCTATACAGTGGCTGCATGGCTCAATGGCGACGCTGCGGACTCTCCCGCCAGCGCATTGATGACTATATAGTCGTTGCAATGCTCGACGAAGTCTACAACAAGCGGATTATCGAACTTGCGGGCACGATTCCGCGCATCGGGCGGCTCCCGGACCCCGGCGCCAGCGCGACAGCGCATTCCCGCCTATGCGGCTCGACCGTAACCGTCGACCTGAAGATGGACGGCGACACGGTGACCGACTTCGCCCACGATGTGAAGGCCTGCGCGCTCGGCCAGGCGTCATCGTCGATAATGGCCCGGCACGTCATCGGCTCGAAGGCCGCGGAGTTGCGGCAGCTTCGTGAAACCGTGCGCAAGATGCTCAAGGAGAACGGCGAACCGCCACGCGAGGGCAAGTGGGCCGACATCGCTGTGCTGGAGCCGGTACGCGACTACAAGGCACGGCACGCTTCTACCCTGCTGACGTTCGACGCCGTGGTCGATGCTATCGGCCAGATCGAAGCCAAGCGAGCGGCAGACCTGCCCAAGCCTGCGGCGGAGTAGATTGCTCGCCATCGTCAAATCCTGCGGCAACGCCCCTCGCCTGTTGGGGCGCGGCCTCGTCAAACTCTACCGCTACACGCTGTCCGGCTTCATCGGCTTCGAATGCCGGCATCTGCCGACCTGCTCCGAATATGCCGACCATGCTATCGAACGCTTCGGCCTTTGGGCCGGCGGCTGGATGACACTGGCGCGGCTGTTGCGCTGTCAGCCCTGGGGCACCTGTGGGCTTGATGTGGTGCCCGGCACGTTGCCGGTAGGCGCGCGCTGGTATCTGCCCTGGCGTTATGGCCGGTGGCGGGGCGTTAACGATCACCCCGCCACCGTCTGATCCGACCGCAGCCGCTTGGTACGCGAACTGGGCTGGGCCAGTCAGCCGCTTATCGCCCAGCCTCGGCGAGTTTCGCGATTTTGTCCGACGCGAGGTTCGAACCGAGCGCCGCAGCTTTTTCGTACCATTTGCGCGCTCTTGCGGTGTCGGCTTCGACGCCGATGGCACCGAGCCGAGCAATGACCGCGGGATCGAACGTTGAGCCGAACGCCAGCGCGGCGTCGGCATCTCCGGCCTCGGCGGCGCGCCGCAGCAAAAGGCGCGCCGAAGCAACATCGCCGGTCGTCAGCAGGTCCTTGCCGCGTTTGACGAGCATCGCAATCTCGTCGGGCGCGAGCGTCACGGTTTTCGCTGCCGGCCGCGGCGGATCGGCCGCCACCGCACCTTCGGGCGGGTCTTGCGTTGCTCGCGTTGCTTGCGGCGTTGCCTCGGCGAGGCGCACAGGGGCAGCCGCAGGCGCAACGGGCTGCGGGGCTACCAAAGCCAACGGCGCGATCGGAGTGTGGATATGCACGACCTTGATCGGCGTGGCAGTCATCGCCGGAGCGACCGCGGCATGCACGATCTCGTCAATATGAGGCTTGAAGGGCAGCGACATATTGATAGGCAGCGAGAAATTGATAGGCAGCGAGATTGTCAGCCAGGCGACAAGCGCGGCGAGACCGGCCACCGCGCAAAGCCGCAACGCGATGCGATCCAAAGTCGGCCGGTCGTCGATCCGCACCGGCGGCTCCGGCAGTTCATCGGGGTCGAGCGAAAGCCGGTGCTGCAAGTCCAGCATCGCCCGATCGCCGTCGAACGACGGCTCGAAATCGTCATCGCTCGGAATTATCGGAGGGATTTCCGCGGCCGGATCGCCCGGCGTGTTGGTGTTGCGCGCCCATGGCGGCGCGTACCTCAAAGCCGCATCGAGGTCTTCTGGATGGTGAACCGGAGAACTCATTTACGCCTCCCCTACTAACCGGCCACGCTCACTGATCGAGAATTGCACTCCCTGCTTACGGGCGCTCGCGCTCCTGCCAGTTGAGAAATTGTTGGAACAGGCGATCGCGATCTGCGTCGGTCGCCGCGTTGCCGCCGCCCTGTGCCAGAAATTGATTGAAACGCTGCCGCGTGCCCGCGAGTACCGGCTTCGCCTGCTCATGCTGCTTGAGCCATTCCGTCGCGGCCGGGAATCTGTTCCAGCCCGGCAAAACGGCCGCGAGATTGGTCTCGCGCCATTTCGGATGATGCGGCGATTTTTGCAGATCGGCCAGTTTCGGAAAGAACCGTCCGACGAATTCGGCGATGCGCCGATAACGATCTGAATCGCGCGGCCAGTTGAAGCAGATCAGCACCGCGCTGACCGCGATGGTGTTGACGTCGTGCCGCTCCTCGACCATGCCCGGATAATCGGTATGGCTGAGCACGGCGGGCAAGTAGTCGGCTTGCAGCGACTTGGCGAACGCCACTGGCAAAAAGCGCAAACCCTGGTCCGCACGTAGCTTGCCCATCAGGCCGGTCGGTTTGCCCGCGATCAGGATCGTCGCCGCCAACTCACCCGTCTTGAGCTTTTGGACGGCGTCGCCCTGTCCCATATTAACTTCGATCGGGTGAACGCCGAGCCGCCGAAAAATATCGCGGCTGGATAATTGGCTGCCGCTGCCGACATCGCTGAAATTGACCTTTTTGCCATCGAGCTGTTCGAGCGAGGCGATTCCGGAATCGGCCCGGACCACGACGTGCATCTCTTCGTTGAACAGTTTGGCGATGTAGTCGATCTTGTCGTCGATTTTGCCGATCGTGTTGCTGGCGCGATATTCGTTGAGAATAATCGACTGCGTGATGCCGAGATCGATGCCCTTGAGAAAGCGCACGTCGTTGATGTTCTGGCCGCCGCCCTTGCCGACCACCGGCAAGAGCCGGAAATTATCGCCGTCGTCGAGCACGTCCGACAGATCGTAGGCGATCGTCAGATAGGTGGCGTTCGGATTGCCGGAAACGAGCGCGACCGTGTTGGCGTTGAGCCGCTCGCCAAGGCTGCCGAGGCCGGGCTTGTCGGGGATCGGTGCATTGGCGCCGGAGTGACCGGCAAAGCTTGAGTGAAGGGAAAAGGCTGCGGTCAGCAAGACCGCGACCAGTACGCAAATTACCTGGAATGGCCGAGTAAGCCACCGCAAGCCCCCCCTCATGTCTACTCACCCGTGCGGCGGACCCACACAGTTACGCAACACACACACACGCGCGCCGCGGATCCGCAACGTTTAGAGACACCACCCTCACCGCGCCGTCCAAGAGATGCACGCGTTTGATTGCCGTACGCGTACCCAGCGCGGTACCCGCCTTAACCGTCGTTAGATATTGGGGCAGCCGTATGATCGCGGCGGGATGATTCCATGGCTCGCTTGCCGCCGCCTGCCGCAATTCCGAACGCACGTTCGAAAAAATTCAGACGCCGCTGTGCAATTGTGGCGCGATCGCGCGCAAGTGCGATGGAATGCGTATTCGGCATCGAGCCAATGCTCGGCGCACGTTGTCCGTTGCGAACTAGCGGCCAGCTCTCGACTTTGGTGCGGCCGCTCCCGCGTTTGGCGAGCTCCGGGGCCGCCTTGCACGGCGAAAGCGACCTGCTATATCCGTCAAACGCTTACCTGCGTTCGTAGGCAGCGAGTGAGCAACAGGAGTGAATGATGGTCGCCTTGACCTTTCCCGACGGCGCGCGCCGGGACTATCCGCCCCACACAACCGGTCTCGACATAGCCAAGGGCATTTCGCCGTCGCTCGCCAAGCGCACGGTCGCCATGGCGCTTGACGGCAAGCTCGCGGACTTGGCCGACCCGATCGAGCATGACGCCAAGATCGAGTTTGTCACCCGCGACGACCCACGCGCCCTCGAACTCATCCGCCATGACGCGGCGCATGTGCTCGCCGAAGCCGTGCAGACGCTGTGGCCGGGCACGCAAGTCACCATCGGCCCGGTGATCGACAACGGCTTCTACTACGACTTTTTTCGCAACCAGCCATTCACACCGGAGGACTTCGCGGCGATCGAGAAAAAGATGCGCGAGATCATCGCGCGCGACAAGCCATTCACCAAAGAATTGTGGTCGCGCGCCGACGCCAAGCGCGTCTTCGCCGACATGGGTGAGAGTTTCAAAGTCGAACTGGTCGACGCCATTCCGGAAGATCAGAAGATCAATATCTACAAACAGGGCGACTGGTTCGATCTGTGCCGCGGTCCGCACATGACCTCGACCGGCAAGATCGGCAACGCGTTCAAGCTGATGAAAGTCGCAGGCGCTTATTGGCGTGGCGACTCGAACCGCGAGATGCTCTCGCGCATCTACGGCACCGCATTCGTCAAGCAGGACGAACTCGACGCCTATCTGAAGCAGATCGAGGAAGCCGAAAAGCGCGACCATCGCCGGCTCGGCCGCGAGATGGATCTGTTTCACTTCCAGGAAGAAGCACCGGGCTCGGTGTTTTGGCACCCGAAAGGCTGGACCCTGTTCCAGACGCTGGAGAATTACATTCGACGCCGCCAGCAGGCGGCGGGCTATGCCGAGGTCAACGCGCCGCAGTTGATCGATTCATCGCTCTGGGTCGCGTCCGGCCACATGGCGACGTTCCGCGACGCCATGTTCCTGGTGCAGCCGCGCGAGGAGGATGAGCGTACCTTCGTGGTCAAGCCGATGAACTGCCCCGGCCATATCCAGATCTTCAAGAACGGCCTGAAGTCTTACCGCGATCTGCCGTTCAAGATTGCGGAATTCGGCAAAGTGCACCGCTTCGAGCCATCCGGCGCACTGCACGGGTTGATGCGCGTGCGCGCCTTCACCCAGGACGACGCGCACGTTTTTATTACCGAGGAGCAGATCGCCGAGGAAGTGCTGAAGGTCAACGATCTGATCCTGTCGATCTACACCGATTTCGGCTTCGACGACGTGCGCATCAAATTCTCCGACCGCCCCGACAATCGCATCGGTGATGACGCGGTTTGGGACAAGGCCGAAGCGGCGTTGAAAAAGGCACTCGAAGCGTCAAGCCGGCCGTGGACCCTGAACAAGGGTGAAGGCGCCTTCTACGGTCCCAAGCTTGAATACGTGCTGCGCGACGCCATCGGCCGCGACTGGCAATGCGGCACCGTGCAAGTCGACCTCAACATGCCGGGCCGGCTGGGCGCGTTCTACATCGACGAGCATTCCAACAAGGTGACGCCGGTGATGCTGCATCGCGCGATGTTTGGCTCGCTGGAACGTTTCACCGGCATCATGATCGAGCACTATGCCGGCCATTTGCCGCTCTGGCTGTCGCCGCTGCAGGCGGTGGCCGCCACCATCACCTCTGACGCCGACGATTACGCCCGCGAGGCGATCGCCGCGGCACAGCGCTTGGGGCTTCGCGCCGAAGGCGATCTGCGCAACGAAAAGATCAATTACAAGGTCCGCGAGCATTCCTTAGCCAAGGTTCCAGTGCTGCTCGTCGTCGGCAAGAAGGAGGCTGCGGAGCGAACCGTCTCGATCCGCCGTCTCGGCAGCGACAAGCAGCAGACCATGCCGCTCGATGCGGCACTGGCCGCACTCGCGCAGGAAGCCGTGCCGCCGGACGTGCGGCACGTGCAGAAGGCCGCGTAAGCGATCGGACGGATTGCTGCCTTCGCACGAAGGCGACGGGCTTGCGCTGCCCCTCGCCCTCGCACGTAATTACTTGATGGTTTCCGTTGCTTCAGGCCGCGTACTGGCACTGAATGACATTTGGCGTGATCAAAGCTCCTGTCGAAACCGTCGCGCCGCCTTGCACGAGGTTGATGTTGTTTCCGGTCCCACCGCTGACCGTGGTGCCGTTGGTCAATCCGGCGTCGCATGTCGAAAAGAACACCTCGCCGTAGTCCGGCATCTGCGTCAGGACGCCGTTGACGACCGGAGTTTCGACGATCCATTCGGCGCTGTTGCCTGCCAGCTTGGTGCCCGCCGGCGCAGTGATCGTGTAGGACGTCGAGATGCCGCTGGTCTGATTGCCGAAGTAGATCGTAGCGCTGGTCGAGCCGGCACCTTGCGCCGTGCAGATCAGCATTGTCACCAGATCGCCTGGGTTGATGGTCAAGTTGGTGATTTCCACCCAACTCGATGGATACCACTCGTGCCAGGGATAGATGCTTCGCGTGATGGAGCTGCCACTCTGATAGACCGAGCAGATCATTCCGGCCTGGCACACGTCGCCGGAGCCGTCACCATCGAGGCCAATCCAGTTGGCGCAATAGTACCATTTGTTCTGGCTCGGCGGATATACGTTCGGCACCGTCCAGTCGCCTTGAACCCACTTGAACGACTGGCCCTTCGGGGCATAGACGACGCCACCCGACCAGTTATCGTACGTCTCGGTGCCGGCGTTTGAAGCGCCTTTGTTAGTGTGGGTCGATTTTGTCGGATCCACCCTGAATGTCGGCTGGATGTACTGGAACTTGCCTTTCGTCCGGCCAAAGAAACGCTGATATCGCTGCAGTAGGATCGGATCGGTTGGCCGTGCTGGAAAGCCTGCCTGCACAGCCGCTTCCGGCGAGGCAGTCAGTGGATCGAATCCTGCGGGCGGAGTGAAAGTCGTGATTTTGACGTTGTTGTCCAGATTTAGGATAGCCATCTTCCGTCTCCATCGTTTGCCGATTGCGTGTTGCCGCAATCTCTCAGGATTGAACATGCTGTGGCCGAACGCGATCGGGCAGCATGAGCAGCGCTACTATCGCAAGCAGCATCGGCAATGGGAGTGATGGACGTCACAGCGGTTTCGGAAGATCGCAATACCCCGCAGGCACTCGCGCCGGGGCTTCATGCCAGGCGGTGCCAAAATTACTGCGCTGACAGTTCGATTTCGCCGTCGACGCCGTTGATCACCTTGAAATCGCGCGCATAAGTGCGGCCTTCATTGCGCGCGATCAGATGATAATCGCCCTCGGCCAAGACGAGGCGGGGAAATGCGCCGATCGATTCCTTGATGACGTCGCCGTCGGGCGTCGACACCGTCCACTGCGTATTGGCCAGCGCCTCGCCACCGTGCTGGTTGACGAGCTTGAGCGTGATGACCGCTGCCCGGTGCGTCACCGTGACATCGGTGAGCTTGCCCGGCTGCACCTGGACATCGGAACGCACCACCGAGTTCACATCGCCATAGGTCGAGACGACGTAATAGGTGCCCTCGGGCAAAAACACGACATCGCCGGTCACTACGTTCTGCGCGATCGGCCGGCGTTGCGCGGTATCGAACTGACTGCCCGGGTAGACATCGAAACTGATCTGGCTCGGCGGAATGTGCACGTCGTTGACCCGGCCTTGCAGACGTACGCCACCGGCTGGGATGTCGAGCACGTCCCGGACTGTCTCGGCGCGCAGTCGCACCGCCTTTGCCGCGCTGGCAAGGCCGAAGCTCGCATCCACGACATAATCGCCCGGCGGCAACACAAAGGTCGCGGTGGCCGTCCGATCTTCCTTCACCAGGCGAAACATGCCGTTGGCATCGGGATTAGCCGTATAGACCCGCCAGATCAGGCCCCCGCCGATCGGCGGCGAATTGGGCCCGTAACGCGCGGTCACCATGAGCGCGACGCGACCGGCTGGCACCGCCGGATTAGCCTGGGCAAGGGGTCCCGCCGAGCGCACTGACGGTGCAGGAAATTCAATGCTGGTGCCGGGCGAACCCGGTCCTGGCGCGAACTGGACCGGCGCGGTCGATTGCGGCGCCAATAGCCCCTGCGCGCCGGCCGGAAGCGGCGCGCACAAAGCGCTGAGCGCCGCCGCAACGATGGCGCAGCGCAAGATAAGACATAAGCCCCGTCCCGACATGCGACTTTTTTCGATATCAATCGCGGCAATTTCAAGCCGGGACTGGCGTCGCACGCGCTTTCACCATATCGCCGCTTGCGGCTTGTTCGGGCGTACCGAGCGTCCGATCATCTCGGCGCGCAAAGGCGTTGGGAGCCATTTCGGTCGCGTCGCGTTATGTAACAACATCCAAGGGACACAGGTGACTACGGTAGATCTCGCGACAGCACCGGTTGGCCCGGAAGACGCGCGCCCCTCGATCGGATTGGTGCTCGGCAGTGGCGCGGCGCGCGGTTTCGCCCATATCGGCGTACTGCAGGTTTTGATGGCGCATGGCATTGTGCCTGACATCGTCGTCGGAACGTCGATGGGCGCGTTGGTCGGCGGCTGCTATGCCACCAATCACCTCGACGAACTTGAAGGCTGGGCACGATCGCTGACGATGCGGCGCATTCTCGGCTATCTCGATGTTCGTCTCGGCGGCTCCGGTCTGATTAGCGGCGGACGACTCGCCAGTTATCTGCACGACTCCATCGGCAGCACCTTGATCGAGGATCTGCCGATGCGATTTGCGGCCATTGCGACCGAAGTCGGCACCGGGCACGAAATCTGGCTGACGCGGGGCTCGCTCGCACTGGCGCTTCGCGCCTCCTATGCGCTGCCCGGCATTTTTCCCCCGGTCCAGGTCGGCCGGCGCTGGCTGGTCGACGGCGCGCTGGTCAACCCCGTTGCGGTTTCGACCGCTCGCGCGTTCGGCGCACGCGTGGTCATCGCGGTCAATCTCGACGCCGACCGCTTCGGCCGCGGCGCCACGATTGCCAGCCATGGCGCCGATCCGGGAGATGGCGAACCCGCCGATGAGACGGGCAATACGTTCAAAGGCTTCGCCCGTCTGCGAAACATGTTTGGCGCCGAGCGTGCTCTGAAGCGTGAGATGATCGGCAATACTGCCCGGCCGAGCTTTTCAACTGTGATGGTCGAATCATTCAATATTATGCAGGACCGCCTCACCCGCATGCGGCTTGCCGGTGACCCACCCGACGTGCACATCACGCCGCGCATCGGCCATATCGGCTGGCTCGACTTTCATCGTGCCGCCGAAGCAATTGAGGTCGGCCGCTCCGCCGCCGCGAAGGCACTGGATTCGATCTCTGAAATGGTCGCTGCGCTACGCTGAACGGCGGCGCGGCGCCGTACATGCAGATCCGTTCACTGGGACGGCGAAATGCGCGCGCAGGTCGTCTGGCAGGCCAACTGTTGGCTCGAACAGTTACTCAGGCATGACCCGCTGGCCGTGGTGTTGCCGCCGGACGTGCTGCTCGAAGACGGCGCCACGCAGGATGATTGGCAGGTCGCCGCCTGAGAATTACAGGCCATCATGCAACTGGTTGTGGTCGAACTTTGCGCCAGCCGCATCGATTTTTCGCCGGCGGCAGCAAGTGGGCTCGCGGCGGACGCAGCGATGGTCAATGCCGTCAGAAGAATAAGGAAACCCCGCACATTTATCTCCACTGTTGCACGCGCGCGAGGCAGCATAACGCACTCATCGCGGCGGCGAAATGCGCCAAACCGTGCGCACTACACCGCGGCGGATTTCACATGAGGGCGGGCGCGCCCCTGAATGAGGCGCCGCGCTCTGCAGGGCATTGCGCTATGCGGTGAGGATGTAGTCGCGCATGGCCGCAGATTCGCGCTCCATCTCCTGGAGCCGGTGCTTGACCACGTCGCCGATCGAAATGATCCCGACCAGCCGGCCTTGCTCGACGACCGGGACATGGCGGAACTTGCCCTTGGTCATGCGTTCCATGATGCTGCCGATCGTCTCGCTCTCGTTGCAGGTCTCAACCCGGCGGGTCATCGTCCGACTGACCGGTTCGTCGAGCGCAGCGGCCCCGCGCGCCGCCAATGCCTGCACAATGTCGCGCTCTGAGATGATGCCAATAAGATGCCGATCGGCGCCAAGGATGAGCACCGTCCCGATGCGCTTTTCGGCAAGCAGCTTTGCCACCGCCGCCAAGCTGGCGCCCGGCTCAATGGTAACGACCTCACGGCCTTTCTCACCCAAAATGGTGCTGACAGTCATGATCGCCTCCCTCGCTTTCACTGTTTGTGCCGCGGGCACATGACCAGCGGCGGTGAAAGGCTTCATCGCTAATGTCAGGGTCGGCGCCGAGTTCCGTCCGGCGGGGCTGCATTACGCTTTGCAGTGCAGCATCGAGCCTGGCGGCGGGCATTACGCTCGATCGACGCCTACTCCTACGACAATTGTCAGTCCCGAATGCGGCGTTTGCGTGGAGCAAGCTGCCGTTAGGTCACCTCGGGCGGCGGTTCGGTATCTAATTTCTTACCGTGGCGAGCGACAGGATCGAACGCAGTGAACAGCAGCAATCCGGCGAAGAAGCCACCGATATGTGCTTGCCACGCAATCTGCTGCCCGGGTTCGGCTGCAAAAGATACCGCACCGAGTCCGAACAATGCGTTCAGCCCCATCCAGACGCCAAGGAACATCAGAAAGCGCACGTCGCGCAGCACAGCAGTCAGCTGGGCGGCCGGCACCCGATAAGCTTCGTCATCGCGGGCGCCGTCCCGCCAAGTGTCGAGCGGACCGTGCGGCTGAAAGATAAACCGCATGGCGGCTGCCATGGCCCCAGATACCGCCGCTGAAGCGCCGATCATGGGCGCGGCTGAGCCGGGAGAACTGACAAGCTGCGCCAGCGCTCCCGCCGCCGCAGTGACCAGCATAAACAGGACGTAGCGCAGCGCCCCAAAACGCCGGGCGAGCGCAGTGCCGAACGGAATAAGCCAGGCAAGATTGAGCCCGATATGAAAAATATCGGCGTGCAGGAAGGCGTAGGTGAAGACCGTCCATAGATCGGCGCCAAAGCCGCCCGGAAACTGCGCGCTGACGGCGGGGTCAGTGCTGTAACGCGCCGGAATAAACGCAAAGGTGAGGACGAACCGCTCGTCCTCAGCGCCATTCAAGGCAAACATCCGGAACAAGTGCACGCCGACCAGGGCGGCCACTGTTGCAAGCACAACCCGCGGAATGTTGAAGATCGGCTCTGACGATTTTGGCTCTGGAGGTTCGGTCACGAGTGGTCCGATTCCCGTCCGGTTTCGGAGGCTGTCTTGCGAATCCTAAGATCGGAGGACCACCGGCGACTGTAAGTCCCAGCGGGACCTTGGATTTGCCCCTGCTCCAGAGGCTCGCCGCTTGGTGGATAGCGATCCGCTCCAATGGCGGCGTCCTTGCCGGAGATAGACCGCCGCAAACGCGGCGACAAGCGGGCGCACCGCATTACGGCGCGAAAAACAAAAGGCGAGAAAAACAAAAGGGAGGGCCGAAACCCTCCCTCTTGCACCCTGTGCGGGGGTTTACACGTCCGCAATTCGCGATCCTCAGATCGCTACGGCGGGCGGATTCCCCTCGCCTCCCATTATTCCGAATTCCGAGATCGGCAGCCGTTGGGTGCGGCCGCATGACATGCGCACAGCCTAGGGGGGCCGCTGCGCCGCGCCAACGTCAACATTCGATTAACGCTAATTCCCACCCGGCAGCCTTCATCCCACTACGGCCCGCTGTCCCGGCACGCGATCTGCTCGCAACACGTGCAAACGAGCCGAATGGCCATTGGCCTGTCCCGAATGGAGACAGTTTTGGGTCACTGGGCGTGTGGGAGTCGGGATTTATGAAACACCCAGCCAGTCGCCGGCTGTTTGCCTATTGGGAAGAATTGCGCGGCAAGCGTCCCGCCCCCGAGCGGGCCGAGATCGAGCCGGGTGCCATACGGCAAATCCTCAGCGAAGCCTTCATCGTGGCTCTCGACCCTGCCGCGGGATACTCATTTCGCCTCGCAGGAACCCGAGTCTGCGCGCTGTTCTGCCGCGAACTCAAAGGGGAGTCGTTCCTGTCGCTATGGGATGAAGCAAGCAAGAGGTCGATACGCGACCTCTTCGGCATTCTCACCGACGAATGGATCGGAACCGTTGCCGGCGTCAGTGCCTCCACTGCCAGCGGCGAGGCGACGGAGCTTGAACTTCTGCTGCTGCCGCTCTCCGCGACGCGACCCAGCTTCGCCCGAGCTATTGGCGTACTGGCGCCGGTGTCGATCCCACCGTGGATCGGTGTGAACCCGATTGGTCCCCTGACGCTCGGTAGCCACCGCCACATTGGCGCGGCCGTGGAAAAACGGCTACTGCCGCGGTTCCTGGCGCCGCGCAGCCGCCGGGGCTTGGTCGTTTATAACGGCGGGCGCTCCTAAGCCGCTTTGCGCCGCCAATCCTGATACATTCGTCTGCGGGCGCCAACTAACGAGACATTAACACGGCGCGCCTAGGTTTGCGGTCAACCTCGCGGGCGCACCGATCACATGTCACTGGCCGAACGACTCCCGAGTTTGCGGACACTGAGCGCTGAACGCCGCCGTTTCCAGCGCGTCAAAGTCAACCTGCTTGGCCGTTACATGATGGCCGACAGGCGGGAGTTTCCCTGCCAGGTGGTGAATATGTCGCCGGGCGGCATAGCTGTGATCGCTCCTGTTACGGGTGCGCCGGGCGAGCGCATCATCGCCTATGTGGATCACCTTGGCCGGCTCGAGGGACACATCGCACGCGTGTTCCAGAACGGCTTTGCGATGACGATTTCGGCCACAGCGCGCAAACGCGACAAGCTTGCCGCCCAGCTTACTTGGCTTGCCAACCGCCAAGTCCTCAGTCTGCCCGAAGATCGCCGCCACGGCCGCGTTACGCCGCGCAACCCGATTGCGCGGCTCATCATGCCGAACGGCCTGAACGTCAGCTGCCGCATCGTCGACGTGTCTGAGTCGGGCGCTGGCGTTGCTACCGATCAGCGGCCGCCGGTCGGCGCGCTGGTCACCCTTGGCAAGGTGCAGGGCCGCGTCGTCCGCTATCTCGAGGACGGTTTCGCCGTCGAATTCACTCGCCTCCAGCATCCCGATTCCCTCGAAGAGAACGTGACCGGCGGCTAGCAGCGCTTCAGGCGCAAGCCCCCTACACTGCACGTTATGACGCAGCCGCCTGGGCGAGCGTCCGCGGAACCCGCAAGCAGCCAGCAAGGCCAAATCGCGGCTCTGAGCGCGGAACAGAATACGCCGCGCCCCCGCTATGCAGAATTAAATATTCTTAATTGGACTGAGCCTGCGCCGCATGCCGCAATGCGTGCGGAGTGTGGAACTTTCGCGGTGGCCTTGCGGTTCAATTTGGATTGCAGAGCTGGCTCGGACCGATATTCGGCTTGGTCTTTCATGTCATTTTTCAAACGGCTTCTGCCGCGCCGCAGCCTGGCAATCATTTCCGGCCTGGCAGTGATCATCCTCGTCGGGATCGGCATACGCGGGCTGAGCGATCGAACTTCGCGGCCGTCCACCGCCCCTCCGCCGCCCGCAGTGCCGGTGACCGCCGCGGTCGCCGCGCGCAAAGATGTTCCCGAGATCGTAAATGCCGTCGGCAATGTTCAGTCGATCGACAGCGTCTCGGTGCTTCCAAGGGTCACCGGGGCCATTGAAAAGATCGAGTTCACGCCAGGTCAGGGCGTCAAAAAAGGCCAGGAGCTCTTCCTGATTGACCCCCGCCCCTATCAGGCGGCGCTCGATCAAACCAAGGCGCAACTCGCACACGACCAAGGCGTGCTTGCCGAAGCAAAGATGGATCTCAATCGATACCAGGCTCTCCAACAGCAAAAATCAATCGCCGGCCAGACCGCGCAGGATCAGGTATATGTCGTGCAGCAGGACGAGGGCACGGTCCAACTCGATCAGGCCAACGTAGAGACGGCGCAGCTTAATCTCGACTTTTGTCACATCACTGCGCCGATCACTGGCCGCGCCGGCGTATTGCAGGTCGACCTCGGCAATTTAATAGGGCCTGCCGCCGGGCAAGCGGGCAGCGCCACCAGCTCGACATCGAGCACGGCCGCCTCAACGAGCTCCAGCACCGCGGTGTCAAGCGGCGCGCTGGTATCGATCGCGCAGTTGCAGCCCATCTATGTGAGCTTCAGCGTGCCGCAGACCGCGCTGAATCAAATCGTACAGAACCAGGCGAAAGCTGCGCTCGAGGTGGACGCTTATTCCCAGGCCGGCAAGCTCATCGAGAAAGGCAAGCTCGCCGTCATCAACAATCAAGTGAGCTCGGCGACTGGAACCGTCACGCTGCAAGCAACATTCGCCAATCCTAACAATATGCTTTGGCCGGGCGAATATGTCTCGGTCCAACTGAACGTTGCGACCCGCAGCAATGTCGTGACCGTACCGGCATCCGCCGTGATGGTCGGCCCAAACGGCGACTATGTTTACGTCATCGGCGCCGGCAACAAGGTCGAACGGGTCGACGTCCAACAGGCCGCGCGGCAAGGCGGGATTTCGGTCATCAGCAAAGGCATTTCGGTCGGCCAAAAGGTCGTATCGACCGGGCAATACCGGCTCGATAATGGGACCCAGGTCGCGGTCCAACAAACCACAACACCGGCACAGGACGGGCAAACAGCAGCCAATCCCGCACCGACAACACCCGATCCGCCGCCATGAATGTGTCGGAAATTTTTATCCGGCGCCCGATCGCGACTGCGCTGCTCATGGCCGGCATCCTGCTGGTCGGACTGGTGAGTTACGAATTTCTGCCTGTCGCCGCACTGCCGAACGTCGAGTTTCCAACCATCGTGGTCACGGCGCAATTGCCCGGCGCCAGTCCCACCATCATGGCGAACACCGTCGCGACCCCGCTGGAAGACGACTTCACGCAAATTCCCGGCTTGGCCCAGATGACCTCCACAAGCGGGCTTGGCACGACCTCGATCACCTTGCAGTTCGATTTGAGCGTCGACATCAATGCCGCAGCAGGCCAAGTGCAGCAGGAGATCAATGCCGCCAGCGGTCTATTGCCGAAGAACCTGCCGACGCCTCCGACCTATCGCGAGACCAACCCGGCGGATCGGCCGGTCCTCATCTATGCCGTCCATTCCGACGCCATGCCGGAATATCAACTCGATACCTATGCCAACACGGTACTTGCGGAATCGCTGTCATCTGTTCCCGGCGTGGGCCAGGTGCTGATTGCCGGACAGCAACCACCGGCCGTGACTGTGCAGATCAATCCGGGCGCGCTGGCATCGCGCGGATTGAGCATGTCACAGGTCCAGACTGCGCTGTCCAACGCGACGCTCGATTCCGCCAAAGGCAACCTTGAGGGCCCACAGCAGGAGTTTACCCTCGACACCAACGACCAGCTTTCCGACGCGAATCAGTTCGACAATGTCATCGTTGCCTATCAGAACGGCGCACCCGTGAAGCTCAGCGACCTCGGCGATGTCATTAATTCCTCGGTCAATCCGCGCACCGGCGCGTGGTTCGACGGTAAGCGGGCCGAACTGCTGCTCGTCTTCCGCATCGCCGGCGCCAACACCGTGCAGGTCGTGGATCGGGTTAAATCCATGCTGCCGCAGCTCGAAAAATCCATCCCGCCGTCGGTCCATGTCGATCTGCTCAGCGACCGATCGCAAGATATCCGCGCTTCGGTGTCGGATGTCCGCAACACCTTGATTGTCACGATTGTTCTGGTCGTGCTGATCATCTTCGCGTTCCTGCGCAAACCATGGGCGACGGCCATTCCGAGCGTGACCGTACCGCTCTCAATCGTCGCCACCTTCGGCGCGATGTATCTGTTCGGTTACAGCCTCGATAACCTGTCCCTGATGGGGATGAGTATTGCGGTCGGCTTCGTCGTCGACGACGCGATCGTGATGATCGAAAACATTGTGCGTTATCTTGAGGCCGGCAAATCCGCTTTCGAAGCGGCACTCGAAGGTGCGGGCCAGATCGGCTTCACCATCGTCTCCATCACGTTTTCGCTGATCGCGGTGTTCATTCCTCTGCTGTTCATGTCCGGCATTATCGGGCGTTTGTTTCACGAATTTGCGATGACGGTCAGCATTGCGGTCGTTGCTTCCGCCTTTATTGCTCTGACGCTTACGCCGATGATGTGTTCGCTATTTTTGGCGCGCGAGCATGACAGCCCGCCCGGACGGATCAGCCGCGCTTTCGAGGGTTTCTTCGACTGTATGCTGGCTGGATACGACCGCGGGCTGAACTGGGTGTTCCGCCATCAGTTCATAACACTGTTGTCCACCATCGCGCTGGTATTCGTGACCGGCTACTTGTACGTCGTCATACCGAAAGGATTTCTGCCACAAGAAGACACTGGATTTCTGTTCGGCGAAATCGAAACGAGGCAGGACGCCTCATTCGCCGAAATTTCGCGGCTGCAAGAACAGATTTCAAAGATCATCCTGCAGAACCCGGCCGTGTCGGGTCTTGTGAGCTTTGCCGGCGCGACCGGGGGCAACGCCAGCGAGAATACCGCCCGGATCTTCATTCAGCTCAAGCCATTTGGGACTCGTCCCGGCGTCGCACAGGTCATCCAGAAGCTGCGGCCGAAGATTGCCCAGGTGATCGGTTCGAAATTCTTCATGCAGGTCCCGCAGGACATCACGATCGGCGGGCGCCTCGAGCAAGCGCAATATCAGTATACCCTCACCGACACGAACGCGTACGAGCTCAACCATTGGGCGCCGTTACTGTTGTCCAAAATGCAGTCGATGAAGATCCTGACAGATGCGGCTTCCGATCAGCAGATCGCCTCTCCGGAGCTTGTCGCGCAGGTCGACCGCGACGCCGCTTCCACCTATGGGGTGACGGCAGCGGCGGTTGATGCGTCGCTCTACTCCGCATTCGGGCAGCAGCAGGTCACGACGATCTACCAGCCGACGCAGCAAACCAAAGTCATTCTCGAGGTTCAGCCGAAATACCAGATCGGGCCCACGGCCTTGTCGCGCGTTTATGTACCAGGCGCAAACGGAATTCAGGTGCCACTTTCAGCGGTGGCGCATTTTGTCAGCGGGGTACAGCCGCTCACCGTCAATCACCAAGGCGTTTTTCCGGCCGTGACCCTTTCATTCAACCTCGCGCCGGGAGTTTCGCTGAGCCAGGCGGTCGATGCCATTACGGCGCTCGAAACCCAGCTCGGAGCGCCGGCCGGGCTGCACGGTTCATTTCAGGGCACAGCGCAGGCCTTCCAGGCCTCGCTCACTTCGACGCCATTGCTGGCTCTTGCCGCCATTATTGTGATCTACGTCGTGCTGGGCATGCTCTACGAAAGCTTCATTCACCCCATCACCATTCTGTCCTCGCTTCCGTCCGCCGGCGTCGGTGCCCTCTTGATGCTGATGTTGTTCGGCTACGAGCTATCCCTCATCGCCTTCATCGGCATCATTCTGCTCATCGGCATCGTCAAGAAGAATGCGATCATGATGATCGACTTCGCACTTGAGGCTGAGCGCGTCGAGGGCAAAAGCCCCCTCGATGCGATCCATCAAGCCTGCCTGCTGCGGTTCCGGCCGATTATGATGACGACGATGTGCGCGCTCGTCGCCGGGCTGCCGCTGGCAGTAGGCCAAGGCGCCGGCTCGGATTTGCGTCGACCGCTCGGCATCGCCATTGTCGGCGGCTTGTTGGTATCGCAGTCATTGACGCTTTACACGACGCCGATCATTTACCTTTATCTAGACCGCCTGAGCGACTGGTTGACCGGGCGACGGCGCGTTTCGCATGGCGACCCCGCCGTCTCGTCATCACCCGCAGCCTAGCGAGCGCCGCAGAAAACGCGAACGGGCCGCCAAGCATTTGTGCGAGCATTTGTGCATGTGCGCCATGCAGGCCGGCGTGAAGGTCACCAGTCGGTAAACTCCCAGCGGCTAATTGCGCAGTCGGTGTTTGTTCAGATTCAACTGTGGCGCTCTACGTAGCCGCTCGTGTGGGCACGACGAAGCCCGCGTGACCCCACAGATTTCCGCGCAAAATTCGCTGCTGACGGCGCTAAAGTTCGAATGTAGACAATTTTATTCAAATTCAAATGGATCGAATTTTATCTAATATTCGTGCAAACGTTCCGCAGTATTTCCGCGCTGTTGACTTGCCTTTACTTCAAATTGAACGGACCAACTTAGCGGCCCCGCAAAAGCTTTGTGCGAAACGTGACCTCAACAAGACGGGAAGGGGTCACGATGAGTGCGGGTGCCAAAGCGATCCTCAAGCGCTGTGCGGCTGCGAGCGTGATTGCGCTTGCAGTGCTCGGCTCTCCGAGCGCGGGCACCGCGCAGAGTCGCTCACTTTTCGTAGGCGTCGGAGCCAAGACCTCACCGCCGATCGGCTGGGTCCAGTTCTGCGTCGAGTACGATCCAGAATGCAAGACCAGGCCCTCGATGCCGCGCGATATCGTGCTCGCCGGGCAGGCCTGGAAAGATCTGGTGCGCGTGAACCACTGGGTCAACACCAGCGTCCGGCCGATCACCGACCTCGAACATTGGGGCGTGGTCGAGCGCTGGAACTACCCCGACGACGGTTATGGCGACTGTGAAGACTACGCGCTGGCGAAGCGCCGTATGCTGATGGACGCAGGCTGGCCGCGCGAAGCGCTGCTGATCACCGTTGTGCGCGATCAAAACGGCGAAGGTCACGCGATACTCACTGTCAAAACCGACAAGGGCGAGTACATCCTGGACAATCAGCGCGACGAAATTCTGCTCTGGTCCGACACCGGCTACCGCTTCGTGAAGCGGCAGTCGCAATCCGATCCCAACGTTTGGGTCTCGCTCGGCGAACCGCGGTCCGCACCGCTCACTTCTTCGTCGCGCTGAACCCAACGAGCAAAAGGAGCTACGCGAGCTCGGTCACGTCCCCACCCCTCCCCGTCCCCAGACCGGGTTCGCGCGCGGGCGGCTCTCCCCCAAGAGCCGCCCGCACCTTTTTCAGAAGCCCCCGCCGCCAGTTCGGCACGCATCGTTGCAACTGGTCAGGCCACAAAGCAAAAGTTCCCGGTGCACAACGGTGCGACACTAGAACTCAGCAACGTTTCGCGCGCGGGCAGTTGCGGATTCGCGGCGTAAACAGCGCGTAAACGCAATATTTGTTGTTCGCCGCGACAGCCAGTTTTATCGTGTGCTAGATTGCAACGCGCGTTCGAGGAACGTGCGATTCACGGCGCACTCGCGCGCCGTTGCCGGCGGGGAAGTCGTCATCACATGATCGCGCTCGTGCGCATCGCGTTGCAGCGGCCGTACACGTTCGTCGTCCTCGCCCTCGCCATTCTGATCATTGGCCCGCTGGCGGCGCTGCGCACCCCGGTCGACATCTTTCCGGACATTCGCATTCCGGTGGTCGCGATCGTGTGGCAGTACACCGGCCTTGCGCCGGAGCTGATGGCCGGGCGCATCACCTCCCAATCGCAGCGCGCACTGACGACGACGGTCAACGACATCGAACACATCGAGGCAACATCCTACAACGGCCTCGGCATCATCAAGGTGTTCTTCCAGCCCGGCGCCGACATCCGGCTGGCAAACGCCCAGATCACGGCGATTTCGCAGACCCAGCTCAAGCAGATGCCGGCGAACACGACGCCGCCGCTCATTCTCAATTACAGCGCCTCGACGGTCCCGATCATTCAACTCGGGCTTTCCGGCTCGGGCCTGTCCGAGCAGGCGTTGGCCGACATCGGACTCAACACGCTCCGCACGCCCCTCGTCACCGTTCCGGGCGCCGGCATCCCCCTGCCCTATGGCGGCAAATTGCGGCAGGTACAGATCGACCTCGATGCGCGGGCGTTGCAGGCACGCGGACTGTCCGGTCAGGACGTGGCCAACGCTCTCGCTGCGCAGAATCTCATCACGCCGGCGGGAAACGAAAAAATCGGCTCGTTCGAATACGCCATCGAGCTCAACAATGCCCCGTCGGTAATCGCCGACCTCGCCGACTTGCCGATCAAGAGCGTCAACGGAGCGATGGTCTACATCCGCGACGTCGGGCACGTGCGCGACGGTAACCCGCCGCAGACCAATATTGTGCACGTCGACGGCAGTCGCTCGGTGCTGATGCAGATCCTGAAAAACGGCTCGGTCTCGACACTCGCCATCATCGACGGCATCAAGCAGAAGCTCGCCGAAATCAAGGATATCCTACCGCCAAATTTGAAAATTGCGCAGATCGGCGATCAATCGATCTTCATCAAGGCCGCGGTGAACGGCGTCATCCGCGAAGGCGTCATCGCCGCCTCGCTGACGGCGCTGATGATTCTCATCTTTCTCGGCAGCTGGCGCTCGACGCTGATTATCGCGACCTCCATCCCGCTGTCGGTGCTCGGTTCGATCGCCACGCTGTCGGCGCTCGGCGAGACTCTCAACATCATGACGCTGGGCGGCCTGGCGCTCGCTGTGGGCATTCTCGTCGACGACGCCACGGTGACGATCGAAAACATCAATTATCATCTCGAACAGGGCAAGGCGGTCGAAACAGCGATCATGGACGGGGCCGCCCAGATCGTCACACCGGCGTTCGTCTCGCTGCTGTGCATCTGCATCGTCTTCGTTCCGATGTTTTTCCTGCCCGGTGTGGCACGTTTCCTGTTCGTGCCAATGGCCGAAGCCGTGATGTCGGCCATGACCTGCTCATTCATTCTCTCGCGGACTTTGGTGCCTACACTGGCGAATTATCTGCTTCGCCCGCATGCTCCGCACACGGATATGCATGGACTCGACGGCCCGCTGCCGCACTCGCGCAATCCATTGATACGGCTGCAACGCAGCTTCGAATGCGGCTTTGAGCGACTGCGCCTGCTTTATCGTGCGCTTCTCGTCATGGCGCTCGCTCATCGCGCCGTATTCATCATCGGCTTTCTCGCTTTCATTTTCGGTTCCTTCGCGTTGACGCCGTATCTCGGCCGCGACTTCTTCCCGACGGTCGATGCCGGGCAGATACTGATGCATGCGCGCACCCATGTCGGAACGCGAGTCGAGGAAACCGCGCGACAATTCGCCGAGATCGAGAAGGCGATCCGCCGTATCATCCCGCCGGAAGACTTGGGGACGGTCGTCGACAATATCGGCCTGCCCGGCAGCGGTATCAACATGACCTACAACACCAGCGGCACGTTTGGCGCACAAGACGGCGATATTCAGATCAAGTTGAACGAGGATCATCGGCCGACCGCGGACTACGTGCGCGTGCTGCGCGAGCAATTGCCGCTGCGCTTTCCGGGCGTGACGTTCTCATTCCTGCCCGCCGATATCATCAGCCAGATTCTCAATTTCGGCGCGCCCGCTCCGATCGATCTGCAGATACGCGGCCCTTCGCTGCCGGACGACTTCGCCTATGCCGAAAGGCTGCTGCGCGCGGTGCGCCATGTCCCGGGCCTTGTCGATGCGCGCATTCAGCAGGCGCTCAACTATCCGGCGTTCGATGTCGACGTCGATCGCACGCGCGCGCAATATGTCGGTCTGACCGAACGGGATGTCACCAACAGCCTAGTGGTCAACCTGGCCGGCAGTGGCCAAGTCGCTCCGACCTTCTGGCTAAATCCGGCCAACGGCGTGAACTACGCGATCGTGATGCAAACGCCCCAATATCAGATCGACTCGCTTAACGCGCTGCAAAATCTTTCCATAACGGCGGCCGGTGCGCCATCGCAAACGCTCGGCGCCATCGCCAGCATCAAGCGTGCGGCTACGCCCGCGGTTTATTCCCAGTACAACATCACGCCCATGGTCCAGATCTACGGCACAACCCAGGACCGCGACCTCGGCGCGGTCGCCGCCGACATTCGCCGTGTCATGGCCGCAAACGCGAAGGAGACGCCGAAAGGCGCGCAGGCCGTGCTGCTCGGCCAAGTCGTAACCATGAATAACGCATTCAGCGGGCTGCTTCTCGGGTTGTTGGGCGCGATCGTTCTGATCTACCTCCTGATTGTCGTCAATTTTCAATCGTGGAGCGATCCGTTCGTGATCGTCACGGCGCTGCCCGCGGCGCTGGCCGGCATCGTGTGGACGCTGTTCACGACGCACACCACGCTGTCGGTTCCAGCGCTGACCGGCGCCATCATGTGCATGGGCGTGGCCACAGCCAACAGCGTTCTTGTCATCAGCTTCGCCCGCGAGCAGCTCGAACAGCGTGGCGACGCCGTTGCGGCCGCGCTCGAAGCGGGCTTCGTCCGTTTCCGTCCGGTGCTGATGACGGCGCTCGCCATGATCATCGGGATGGCGCCGATGGCGCTTGGGCTCGGCGAAGGTGGCGAACAGAACGCGCCGCTCGGCCGCGCCGTTGTCGGCGGCCTGGTTTTCGCTACAGTAGCGACGCTGTTGTTCGTCCCAGTCGTTTTCAGTCTTTTTCACGACCATGGCGAGAGGGGCCAGGTCGCGGGGGAACCACATGCCGTCTGATCCAGCTCCGCCAGCTCTGTCGCGGCGCAAACTGGCTTTCGCCGGCCTGATCGCGGCCGCGGTGGCCGCGACGGTTGTCGTCATGGGTATTACGTCGCGCCACGCGGCCGATGCGAAACTCGGTGATTGGACCGAGACGCAGGCGGTGCCCGTGGTTGCCGCCGCGCTGCCGGACACGCACGGTCAGCGCGCGACTTTGGACCTTCCCGGGCGGCTCGAGGCGTACACGCAGGCGCAGATCTACGCGCGCGTGAGCGGCTACCTGAAGGACTGGAAGGCCGATATCGGCACTCCGGTAAAGGCCGGGCAACTGCTCGCCGAGATCGATGCGCCCGACCTCGATCAGCAGATCATGGAGGGCAAAGCGGCACTGGCGAGCGCTACGGCCAATCTGAACCTGGCGCAGGCGACGCTGCAGCGCGGCCAGACATTGATTCATTCGGGCGCCATCTCGAAGGCCGATCTCGATCAGCGCGCGGCCGATGCGGCCAACAAGGATGGGCTGGTAAAGGCGGCGCAGGCCAATCTCGATCGCCTGCGCGTCCTTGAGCAATACAAGCGCATCACGGCGCCGTTCGACGGGCTCGTCACCGCGCGCAGCACCGACATCGGGGCGCTGATCAACGCCGGCGCGGCCGGGCCGCCGCTGTTCATTGTCTCGGACACGAAGAGACTGCGCCTCTACGTCAACGTCCCACAGAACTATGTGCCCAGCATACAAATCGGCACGAAGGCGAGACTCTCGGTTCCCGAATATCCGGGAAAAACCTTTCCGGCGATCTTGCAGGCGTCGGCGCAAGCCGTCGATATCGCGTCCGGAACGACGCGGATGCTGCTCATCGTCAACAATGCCGACAGCCAATTGATGACCGGAGATTTTGCCAATGTCAGTTTTGAATTGCCGCATCCCGAAATCGCGATCAACGTGCCGGCAAGCGCGTTGATCTTCAATCAAAGCGGACTGTTCGTCGCCATTGTGTCCGGCGACGGCCGCGTCCGCCTCAAATCGGTGACGATCTCGCGCGACCTAGGCAAGGAAGTCGAGATCGGGTCAGGACTCGGTGTCGACGACCGCGTGATCGAGAGCCCGCCTGAAGGCATCGCCTCCGGCGATCTTGTCCGCATCGCCCGTTCGGCGGATGAGGCGACCACCGCAAAAGTGCCTGTCACGACCGGCCAACGCTAAGCGCGAATGATCTGCCGTTAGGCCGACAGCAGCATTTGCAGCGCCATTACCACGACCGTTCCCGACATCAGGCTCCATAAGCCGGCGATCACGGTCGCCACCATCACGAACTCGGCGCGGCGGCCCTCGATGCGGCGGCCGCGCAGCGTGTTACGCATGATGATGAAAGGCGCGGAGAACATCAAAAGCGGAATGGAGGCGAAACGCGCCGCCGTCGGTCCCATCTCGAGGAGCCGGAAGCTCGGAAAATGCTCGGAGAACAGCCGATATCCGGTGGCGCACAGACCGGCGACTCCAAATCCGATCGCCAGCGAGAAAAAAGATTCAATCGTGTCCAGCGAAATTGCCGGCCAAGCAAAATCGAACATGTCGGGCGCCTCCTCGCCCGAACCAATTGCAGAGGATCGCGCGCCGCGCCACGGAATGCTTAAGGAAAGGTTAATAGCGCGAGCCTTGCCACGTCCCACTTCGCGCGCTCGACCATGCGATACTGACGGTTGATTCGCGGAAAAGCAGTACGACGCATGACAGCGCAAACGACTTTCTCAAACAGACTGCGCCGCAGGGCCCAAGGCTTAACCGTGCTGCCGTTGTCTTTCCTGATCGTACCGCTGATCGTGGCGGGGTGCTTCGTCGCTTACGTGCTGTGGCCAAGCTGGCCAAGCGCGCCGGGCGCACCGGATGCTCCCGTATTTCCCGTGACCGTTGCCGGCGTGCTGTTCGAAATTCCGCCCGCGGCGATCCGCGCGGCAGTGCAGCGCCATCCCGGCCCGCACGAGCGCGTCGACCTCGCGTTTGAGTGGCCCGCTCTGACGCCGCCACATGCTCAAGGCGATGCCGATGATCCGTCCGTCGCCGATGCCGAGACGAACGGCGCGACCGCGCCGAGCCCGAAGACCGCGAGCGCCGACACGACGGGACGATTGTTCGTTACTATCGCCGCTCTCGGCTCATTGCTGCCACCGCTTGAGCGGCTGCGCAGCATCTACCCGCACTACGTCGAGGCGGAGGCGAGAGGGGGCAACAACGGTCTTGCCATTCTGCCGTTCCGCAGCGGTACGCCCTACGAAGCCGAGGACCTCATCTACATCGCCGACCAGCCCGACCGATTCTATGCGCGCTGCTCGCGCCCCAGCGATGTGATGCCCGGGACGTGTATCCACGAACGGCTCGTTGGCGCTGCCGATGTCACGCTGCGCTTTCCGCGTGACTGGGCCGAGAAGGATTGGCGCAACGTCGCCGCCGGGTTCGACCGCCTCATCGCGCAATTGCATCCGGCGGAACAATGACGGCGCGACTCGCGGACGCTGCGTAACGCCGTCTCAGTTCAGATCCATATCGAGGATCGGCATCTCAAGGATATAAGAGCCGCGCCGCTTCTCGTCGTCCACGAACAATACGCCGATGAATTCACTGCCGAGGTAGGCTTCCAGCGAATCCCGCTTTTTGGCGCGCGGTACGACGCGAATCTGCTCGTTGTCGAATTTTTTCTTCAGATAAGCGTCCAGGCGCTTGAGCTGGTCAACCTCGCTCACTTCGCCGAGGCTGATTTCCATGCGAAAATTATAGGAAAGATCGTCGTCTTCGTCGTCGACGTTCAGTTCGCCTAATCGCTCCTCGCCGATAAAGACATCGGCGGCTTTGGCCTGCTGCGGCACCACACGGATGCGCGCATTACCAAAGAGCTTTTTCAGATAGCCGTCGAGCTTCCTGACTTCTTGTACATCCACCGCGTAGCTCCCGCGCCGCCCCTGAGCAGCAATTTCAATAACAACGGCGAATGCCGCTGTTGCGTTACGGCTCGTCCTGAAACATCTGATCCATGCTGCGCGCCGGCTCCGGACAGCCGGCCACGCCGATGACCTTGGCGGGCACACCCGCGACCGTGACGTTATTGGGCACCGGCTTGATCACGACCGAGCCAGCGGCAATACGCGCACAATGGCCGACTTCGATATTGCCGAGAATTTTGGCGCCGGCCCCGATCATGACGCCATAGCGAATCTTAGGATGCCGGTCGCCGGCTTCCTTGCCGGTGCCGCCAAGGGTGACGTCGTGCAACAGCGAGACGTCGTCTTCGATGACCGCAGTTTCGCCCACCACAAGCCCGGTGGCGTGGTCGAGGAAAATGCCGCGTCCGACCTCGGCAGCCGGATGAATGTCGCATTGAAACGCCGCCGATGCACGGCTTTGCAGATAAAGCGCGAAGTCGCGCCGGCCCTTGCCCCAAAGCCAATGCGCCAAGCGATGCGTCTCTATGGCGTGGAAGCCTTTATAATAGAGCACAGGTTCGATCAGCCGGCGCGTTGCCGGATCGCGATCACAGATCGCCATGATGTCGGCGCGAAAGCTTTCGCCGATCGACGGGTCGTCCTTGAGCGCGTCCATGTAAGCCTGACGGATGAGCCCGCTCGAGACCGCGCCGTGGTTCAGACGCTCGGCCAGCCGATACACCACCGCAGCCTCGAGGCTGTCGTGATGTAAAATGGTCGAGTAAATGAAGGTGGCAAGCTCCGGCTCACGGCGCGCCGCCTCCTCAGCCTCGCGGCGCACCCGCGCCCATACCGGATCGACCGTGTCGAGTGCCGGCTTTGTCTGGTACTGCGCCATGCGGCTCACTCCCGGAAAATGGCGAACGCTACGGTCGCGTTCTAGCATAAGATCGGCATCGCTGTAGGTAAAACCAAGGGCCGCGGCCCGCTGAGCCAAAGGCCTCGGCCATTGACGGATCATGATGGTTCTTTGGCCGACTAAGCCCTTTTGTTGAGGAATTCCAGGACCCCGGCTTTATACGTCTTATCGCCGACCGCCAGCATATGATCGCGGTTAGGAATGATCAGCGCTTGCGCATTCGGCACGAGGGCGGCCAGTTCTTCTAGCGGCCCGGCGATCGTGTCTTGGCTGCCAACCGCAACCAACAGCGGTATGGCGATCCGGCCCGCCTCCTCCCGAGTCAGGGTCTGGCGCGAGCCTCTCATGCACGCCGCCAAAGCGCGCAGATCGCAGCGGGTCTGTTCGGCGAAACTGCGAAACTGCCGGGCGCCCGGATCAGCTACGTCGGCCAGGCTCGGCGCCTCAAGCCCCGCCGCGATCCGCTCCGGGTCGCCCACGCCGTTGATGAGGCCCATACCGAGGCCGCCGAGTACCACCGAGCGGACCCGATCCGGGTGAGCGAGCGCTAGGAATGCCGAAATACGCGCCCCCATCGAATAACCCATCACGTCGGCGCGGGGCAGATCGAGATGATCGATCAGCGCACGCACGTCCTCGGCCATGATGGTCGAACGATACGCCGGCGGATCGTAAAGCTTCGCCGATGCACCGTGGCCGCGGTTGTCGAGCGCGATGACCCGCCGCCCTGCCCCGGTCAGCGTCGCCACCCAGCCCGGCATGATCCAATTGACTTCCTTGGTCGAGGCAAAGCCGTGCACGAGCACGATCGGCTCACCCTCGCCCTGATCGAAAAAGGCGATCTCCACTCCGTCATGGGTAAATTGCGGCATTCGACCTCCAGGGCGCACCGATGCATCTTATTACCAGAGCGGGCGGCTTTTCCGAGCCGGCAATCGGCCGAAGCTCGCCCTAGGAATCGCGCCATCGCGCCGCTATGGTGCCGCCCGGAACGTCGGCGCGACCGATCCGCGCCGTGACTTCTTAAGGACAAGACAGACGATGTCGGACGAAATCGTTCCGCATTTTCACAACGATCCGGGCGTCGCCGCAATCGACATCGGCGCCAAGAAATTCATGTGCATGGGCGCGTTGCCGCCGTTCGATCACCCGCACGTCTATTGCGACATGGGCGACGATGCCGACTATGTGTGTCCGTACTGCTCGACACTTTACCGTCACGATCCGGCGCTTGCGCCGAATGAGGCGCGGCCGGCGCAATGCGCCTGGCGTAACGCCGCTTGACCCTGTCACGGAGCCAACATCCTCACGCCGTCGCGCATCGTCATTGTCGCAGGCGCCGGGATCGGCGGATTAACCGCCGCATTGTCACTGGCGCGCCGCGGTTTTCGCGTTGTCGTGCTGGAACAGGCCGATCGGCTTGAGGAAACCGGCGCCGGAATTCAGCTGTCGCCGAATGCATCCCGCACGCTGATCGATCTCGGACTCGAGGAGCGACTGCGGCCGCAGGTGATCGAGCCCGCGGGGCTGCGCGTTCTCGACGGCAAGAGCGGCCGCGAAATCGCGCGCGTGCCACTCGGGCAGGCGGCCGCGGCGCGTTACGGCGCGCCCTACTGGGTCATCCACCGCGGCGACCTGCAGGCCGCGCTTGTCGGCGCAGCAGCGCAACAACTCGATATTTCCATAAAACTCGGCCTGCATGTCGATGACGTTGCGGCGCATCCCAACGGCATTACCGTCATGTCGCACGGTCGCACCGGCGTTTCCGACGAACACGGCACCGCCTTGATCGCCGCCGATGGGCTGTGGTCGACGGCGCGCGCGCGCTTCGGCTATGGCGGGCCGCCGCGCTTTGCCGGCCGCGTCGCCTGGCGTGCACTCGTGCGCGCCAGAGATGTTTCGCCACAACTGTCCGAGCCGCTCGTTCAGCTTTGGCTCGGCAGCGATGCCCACATCGTGCACTATCCGGTCAAGGGCGGCAGACTCATCAACGTCGTCGTCATTATGGACGATAGCTGGAACGCGCCTGGGTGGAGCGAACCGGCGACGCGGACCGATCTGCTGCAGCGATTTTCGACACGCGATTGGACGCCGCAAGCTTTATCTTTGTTAAGCGCACCGGAAGCCTGGCTGAAATGGGCGCTGTTCGACCGGCGGCCGATCCTGCGCGCCGCGGCAGGCCCGGTGGCGCTTCTTGGGGATGCTGCCCACCCGATGCTACCTTATCTGGCGCAAGGCGCCGCGATGGCGATCGAAGATGCCGCCGTGGTCGCACACTGCCTGGCGCAAGCGCCAAATGACCCTACGGGGGCATTGCGCAGCTATTGGCGGATGCGGCGAGCACGCGCCTGGAAGGTCCAGCGCCTCGCCACCCGCAACGGTGCGCGCTATCACTTGAGCGGCGTGCGGGCTATGTTGCGCAACGCGGCAATGCGCGCGCTTGGCGGCACGCGGTTGCTGCATCACTATGACTGGCTCTATCGCTGGCAGCCGCCCGCGCTGCCGTCCCCCTGACCGATTGCACACCGGCAGAAAAGCGCCATGCCCACAAAAGCCGAAAACCATTCGTTGTTTCCCGCGACGACCGCCGGCAGCCTGCCGAAACCGGCGTGGCTTGCCGAACCAAATAAACTTTGGCCGCAGTGGCGGCTCAAGGGCGACGATCTTGCGGCCGCTATCGATGACGCAACGCTGGTTGCGATCAAACTGCAAGAAGATGCCGGCCTCGATATTGTGAGCGACGGCGAACAGTCGCGCCAGCATTTCGTCCACGGCTTTCTCGAAGCGGTCGAAGGCATCGATTTCGACAAGAAAATCGAAATGGGTATCCGCAACGACCGCTATAAGGCGATGTGCCCGACCGTGACCGGCGAATTACGGCTGCGCAGCCGCGTGCACGCGCGCGAAGCCCGTCTGGCTCGTGCTCATACCAACAAGAAGCTGAAATTCACCTTGCCCGGCCCGATGACCATCGTCGACACCATCGCAGATGCCCATTACGGCGACCGCATAAAGATGGCGCTCGCTTTCGCGAAACTTCTCAACGAGGAAGCGCTTGGGCTCGCCGCCGACGGCGTCGATGTCATTCAGTTCGACGAGCCGGCCTTCAATGTCTACATGGAGCAGGCCGCGGGCTGGGGCATCGAAGCGCTGCATCGCGCCATCGACGGCGTTTCGTCGAAGAGCGCGGTGCACATCTGTTACGGCTACGGCATTCCGGCCAACATCGCCTGGAAGGCCGGCCTGGGCGACGAGTGGCGTCAGTACGAGAAGTTTTTTCCCGCGCTTGCCAGGAGCCGCATCGATCAGGTTTCCATCGAATGCATCCATTCGCGCGTGCCGATGAGTATCCTCCAATTGCTCGACGGCAAAGAGCTGCAGATCGGCGTCATCGACATCGCGACCAACCAGATCGAGACACCCGAAGAGGTTGCCGGCGTGATTGCCGATGTCAGTAAGCACGTGGCCAAGGACAAGATCATTCCGTCGACCAATTGCGGCATGGCACCGATGCGCCGCGACATTGCGGAGAAAAAGCTCGTGGCGTTGGGCAAGGGCGCAGCGCTGGCGCGAGAGAGATTGGCCTAAGCTTTACTCAGCAGGTCGCGCAATACGCCGGCGTGGCTCAAGTTGAGTTCGCGCGTCGCGGTTAGAAGCGTCGCAATGCGGCCCTTGATCATGGCGCGCAACGCCGCCAGTTCATCCTTGTGTGCGGAAATCTCGCCGCGATAACGGCGGACGAACTCGGCATAGCGCTTCGGATCATGTCCGTGCCATTTCCGCAGTTCGTTCGACGGTGAAAGCTCCTTGGGCCACGCGTCGAGTTTGAGCGACGCCTTTGACAGCCCACGCGGCCACAGCCGGTCGATCAGAATCCGCAGACCGTCGCCAGCCTCGGGCTGATCGTAGATCCGTTTAATCGCAATATGCGACGACGGCTGTCCGCGGCCCGCCACCGGTTTGTACGCAACGGACTTCCCGGCCTTTGCCCGTTTCATCTGTCGCTACGCGACAGAACGTCCATCAGTTCGCTGACCTTGCGGCGTTGCTCGACCTTGTTGCCTGACGCGATCGCGTGCTCGACGCAATGCGAGACGTGGTCGGCGAGGATTTCTTCCTCGGCTCGACGCAAGGCGGCACGCACCGCCGAAAGCTGGGTGACGACGTCGATGCAATAACGGTCATCCTCGACCATCCGCGCAAGACCGCGCACCTGACCTTCGATCCGTTTCAGGCGTTTGAGCACCGACGACTTGGCAAGCGTTTGCATGCCCGCTATATACCCCTACCGGGTACCCGTTTCAAGAGGATAATCGTGCAGCATTCAACCTGTTCGCATCGCACCCCTGTCACGGAGACGTCCGCCACCGATCCAGTCTGCGGAATGCGCGTCGATCCGGCTACGGCCAAGCATCGACACAGCTATCGCGACCGTGATTATTTTTTCTGCAGCGCCGGGTGCCGCGAAAAGTTTGCGGCCGATTCCGAACGCTATCTGCGCCTACTCCCAGAGCCAGCGCCTTCAAAGGACGCGGTCTACACCTGCCCGATGCATCCGGAGATCCGCCAGCACGGGCCGGGCCATTGTCCGATCTGCGGGATGGCGCTTGAACCCGAAGCGGGCGGCGAGGCAGACAACGGCGAACGTGTTGCGATGACGCGGCGCCTGTGGGTCTCGGCGGCGCTCGCGTTTCCGGTCGTGGCACTCGACATGGGTGCGCATTTCGGCGCCTGGCATTTCTCCGGCCCATGGCCGGACTATGTGCAATTTGCTCTCGCCACGCCGGTCGTGCTGTGGGGCGGCTGGCCGTTCTTCATGCGCGGCGCGCAGTCCGTCGTCACGCGCCATCTCAACATGTTCACGTTGATCGCGATGGGCACCGGCGTCGCCTACCTCTACAGCGTCATCGCCCTGCTGGCGCCCGGGCTGTTCCCCGCAGGATTCCGCGACGCACACGGCAGACTCGCGCTTTACTTCGAAGCCGCGGCCGTCATTACAGTTTTGGTGCTGCTGGGTCAGGTACTGGAACTCTCCGCCCGCGCTTCGACATCCGGCGCCATCCGTGCGTTGATAAGCCTTGCGCCGGCCAATGCGCGGCGTGTCCGCGTCGACGGCAATGACGAAGACGTACCGCTTGATGCGGTTTTCGTCGGCGACCAGCTTCGCGTTCGGCCAGGCGAGAAGGTTCCAGTCGACGGTGTTGTGCTTGACGGCCGCTCCTCGATCGACGAGTCGATGGTGACGGGAGAATCGATGCCGGTCGCAAAAGCGGCCGGCGACCGTGTGATCGGCGGCACGCTCAACAGCAGCGGCGGCTTCGTAATGCGCGCCGAAAAGGTCGGCCGCGACACAATGCTGTCGCGCATCGTCGACATGGTGGCCGCCGCGCAACGCTCGCGCGCCCCGATTGCCCGGCTAGCCGACCAGGTTGCGTCCTGGTTTGTGCCGGCGGTGATTGCGGTCGCGCTCTTCGCATTCGCGTCCTGGGCGGCGTTCGGGCCGCAGCCGCGTTTTGCCTACGCGCTCGTCGCCGCCGTCAGCGTTCTGATCATTGCCTGCCCTTGCGCGCTCGGTTTGGCGACACCGATGTCGATCATGGTCGGCGTCGGCCGCGCGGCCTCGTTTGGCATCTTGATCAAAGACGCCGAGGCCCTGGAGCGCATGGAAAAAATCGACACGCTCGTTGTCGACAAGACCGGCACGCTGACCGAGGGCAAGCCGAAAGTCATCGCCATCACCCCGATAGGTGGGTTCGATGGCGGCGGCGTCCTTCAGTTCGCTGCCAGCATCGAGCGCGCGAGCGAGCATCCTTTGGCGGCGGCAATAGTGGCTGCGGCGGCCGAGCGCAATATCGCCACGCTCCCGGCGGCCGACTTCGATGCGCCCGCTGGAAAAGGCGTCCTCGGCACAGTGGCGGGGAAACGGGTGGCGCTCGGCAACGAAAATTTCTTGGCCGAACTCGGCATCGCAGCTGACGCGCTGAAAGGCGACGCCGAAACGCTCCGCGCTGGCGGCGCAACCGTTGTGTTTGTTGCGGTCGACCAAAAGCTTGCCGGCCTCCTCGCCATCGCCGACCCGATGAAACCAACCACGCCGGCGGCGCTCGAGGAATTGAAGGCGCGAGGCATCGCGGTCGTGATGCTGACCGGCGACAATCTGGTCACCGCACGCGCCGTCGCCAAGACGCTTGGCATCGACGCAGTCGAAGCCGAGGTGTTGCCCGAGCACAAAAGTAACGTGGTCCAAAAGCTGCAACGCCAGGGACATGTTGTCGCGATGGCAGGCGACGGCGTCAACGATGCGCCGGCCCTCGCCGCCGCCGATGTCGGGATCGCCATGGGCAACGGCACCGATGTCGCGATGGAGAGCGCCGGCATGACGCTGGTCAAAGGTGACCTCGGCGGCATTTTGCGGGCGCGCAAGCTGTCTGCCGCGACGATGCGCAACATCCGGCAAAATCTGTTCTTCGCATTCTTCTACAACGCGGCTGGCGTCCCGATCGCGGCCGGCGCCCTCTATCCGGTCTTTGGTTTGCTGCTGACGCCGGCCATCGGCGCCGCGGCCATGGCGCTGTCGTCAGTGACCGTTGTTGCCAATGCGCTACGGCTGCGGCGTACCATAGTCTGATCTCCACCGCCCCATCAGACCTTTACGGGAGATTAAATTTGACGATCGGCACCAAACAACTCTAAGCTCGTTTGTTGAAATTTTGCGCGCACCTCTTGCACCGCGGCCTTGTTGTCACCACTTTGGCCTTGCAACCTGCGCTCAGGTGTGGCACACGCGCCGCTCCTGATGGCCAAAAGCCGAACAGAGAAACCGATGCGTTCGCTACGATCATTCATTGCACCAGTCACCGCCGCCCGGTCGGGCTCCCGACCGAGCGATTGGCGGTGCATGTGCGCGCTCGGCTTCGGCAGTGAGCTGAAAAACTCCGAAAAATCGGAGTTAGGAAGACCGGACTAACCGGCGGCAGGGCCGAAACCCCTCCGCCAAACAGGCAGGAGGGCAAGAACGCCCCAGATTATCGCAAGAAATACCACGCTAGCTGAGATGGCATTCGTACCGCGCGCATGATCTGCGTGTGCGCGATCCGCGTCGTCAAACGATCCGCGTACGTACGCGCGCGAGGCACGGCGGAGCTTTGCCCGATGGCGAAGCTTTGCTTGAAATTTGGAACTGCGATCCGCGAGGATCGAGCTGTAAGACATCGTGAACGTCCAAAATATTGGACGCGGCATTGTGCAACTGCCTCCTTTTTTAGGATGCGAAGCAGAGCGCCCGTCCATTTGTCCATTTTCGGAATAGGCGCCGGCATAGTTCAGTGACAGAACACGCCCCTCGTAAGGATGAGACGGAGGTTTGATTCCTCCTGCTGGCTCCACATGATCGTTTGCTGTCCCGGTAGCCCAATCGGCAGAGGCGCTTCCCTCAGAAGGAAGGCGATGGAGGTTCGAATCCTCCTCGGGACACCACACCACTTTTTTTTGCATAGGCCGCAGTAGCCCAACCGGTAGAGGCAGCGGGCTTAAAACCCGTTTAGTGCGGGATCGTAGCCTGCCTGCGGCACCATCAAGCGTAGCATGACGGTCTTGGAAAGCCCTTGGCTGCTTTTCCTAGTCGTGCCGCAGGCGCTTAGCTCAGAGGAAGAGCGTCGGTCCTACAAACCGAAGGTCGAGATATCGTAATTCTCAGCGCCTACCAAACAAAGTCGTCAACGCCATCCTCCTGTAGCTCAATGGCAGAGCAACCGGCCGATAACCGGCAGACCGCGGATCGTTACGTGCGGGAGGACTACATCAGGAGATCAAGATGCCAGACCCGCACAAACGCGGGGTCTTCGGACCCCGAGCGTCTAGCCGATTGGATCGGCAGGAGACTTTTAATCTCCCCGCAAGAGGATCGTAACCTCCGGGGTTCGCCAATCCAGACCGGAAGCACAATGGTCGTGCAGTCGCCTCTTAAGCGAAAGGAAGTGGGATCGTTCCCCACCCGGTCTACGCGCCGTTACGCATCAGGTGAAGCGGCCGGTCTGTCTAACCGGTGAGGCGGGATCGTTCCCCGCACGGCGCGCCATCGGATATCGGCTAAGACACCTTCGCCCGCTCCGCCGTCAGCATCGATTGCATGATCTGATCGGAAATGTCGCGGACGGCCCCGGGTGAATGCGACAGGAACAGCGTATTGGTCTTGTCCAGTTCACCGATGGATTTGATAGTGTCGAAATATTGCGTGACCAAGACGAGCTGCATGACTTCCGCGGTCGTGGCGTCCGTGACAGTGCTGCGAAACTGCTCGATCGAGCCGCGCAGCCCTTCGATGATGGCATTGCGCTGATTAGCGATGCCCTGGCCTTGCAACGCCTTGCTCTCGGCTTCGGCTTCGGCCTTCTTCACCACCAAAATCTTCTCGGCCTCGCCTCGCGCATTGGCGGCGACCTGCTCGCGCTGCGCCGCATTGATGTCGTTCATGGCCGATTTCACTTTTGCGTCCGGCACGATATCGGTCACGAGCACGTTGACGATCTCGAAGCCGAACGTCGCCATGTCGGCATCGAGTTCCTGCTTCACGGCGGCCGCGATGCCGGACTGGCTGGCGAACACTTCGTCGAGCGTCATCCCGGGCACATGGCCGAGAATGACCTGCTCGACATAAGACTGGATCTGCTGCGCGGGATTGGAGAGCTTGTAGAAGGCGTCGTACACCTTTTCGGGCCGCACGCGGTTCTGCACCGAAATCGGAATGGTGACGAAAACGTTGTCCTTCGTCTTCGTTTCCATCGTCAAATTGATCTGATTGACCCGCAGGCTGACCCGACCCGCCACGGTATCAATAAACGGCGTTTTCCAGTTCAGGCCCGGGTCGGCGGCGCGCAGAAAGCGGCCGAACCTTGTGATAACGGCGACTTCGGCGGTCTTGACCGTAAAGAAGCTGCCGAGACAGGCAAAAAGCACGATAACGAATAAAACGAAGAAAAAGGTCGAGCCAATAATGCCCATGTCGATCTCCTCACGCCCCGAATGGGGCCCCGCTGGATCGGAAGCACACAATACGGCAGAGGGCGCTCCGGCAAGGCCGAGCGCCCTTCGTTTAGTATCGGCGGCCAAGCTTAAGGTTCAGCCGCTATAGAGGCGTTGTCGCATCACGGCAAGCGTCCTGCGGTTATCGTTGCCGTTCCCTTAGCTCATTGGAAAGAGCATCCGCCTCCGAAGCGGAAGGTGCGGAGTTCGACTCTCCGAGGGAACGCCAACTTCGCAACCTGGAGCGGTAGCCGACGGCTCGGCAACGAGTTTCGAAAGCTCGCGGCACGGCAACGTGTGGGGATCGACACCTCACCGCTCCGCCATTTCCGGAAGGCTAACCGGCGAGGCGCCGGCATCGCCTGGAGAGCGATTGGTACGCGCAAGCGTATGGGCATCGTCCGCTCAGCCTTCCGCCAATTTTTTGCAGGGCGGTCCGGGACCTAGGCAGTCTCATAAGCTGCTCAAGATCGGTTCGACTCCGATCCCTGCGACCACACGGAGAACGATCGGGAAGTGCAGGTAAGGACAGGCTGGTGCCGTCGCTGCGCTGTAAACGCAGTCCCTTCGGGCAAGAGGTTCGATTCCGTCCGCTTCCCACCAATTCGCATTTGACTTGTCGCGTGTTTTGGAAAACCCCGTCGGATTTTCCGGAGACGCTCCTGCGGGTGTAGCTTGAAGGTCGAGCAGATGAGCGCCAGTCATCAGGCCCGGTTTCGATTACCGGCATCCGCACCAATCCGCCTGGTAAGCTAATCTGGTGAAAGCGCCGCGCCGAAAACGCGGAGAGCGTGGCTCTAAACCACGACCAGGCACGGGGAAGGCAGCGGGCTGCAGCCGATCCTTGCAAGATCGGCGCGCCGGGTTCGACTCCCGGATTCTCCACCAGCCTCCGCTGCTCAGCAGCTTCGGCTTGGCGAGCCGTTTCAGGCAAAGCTTATCGCGCCGGAGCCTTAGCGCAGGCGGACTGAGTGCCGTGCGGGAAAACTATTCCCATCAGGCGAGCAAGGTGCACGCGGCCGGCTGTTAACCGGACGTCAGGCAGGTTCGATTCCTGCGATGGGAGCCAATCGACATTAGGCACCGAGGTTGAGCAAAAGAAGCCCGGCACCATGACCGGGCTTCGCGATGTTGGTCGCGGCGGTGAATTGCTGCGCCAGACGCGCTCTTCAAAAACCCCTGACAGGGATCAACATCGTGGATGCCCCGCGCACTCATTATAACCCACACTTCCGCCGCCGGTGGTTGCCGGATCGTCCACTGAATTAAGGGCCGGCGGGTCCGCTGTCTCGTATCGGTAATGGTGAACTGGCCGATGCGCGTGGCGCTGCCAATGGGACGTGTCCGCATGGGCAACTGCATATGGCGATACGCTTGCCAGTGCGATGGCAGCGATTAAAGCGAGTCTCGACGTATTGATCATCATTCTTCCCATAGTGAAAAGTTGCTGTGCCCTTGCCACCACGTATCAAGAAATTTTGCGACGCAAAAATTACAATAATTTCAGCCTATTCAATGCATTGATGAGTTTTTTAATCTCGGATTTACTGCGAAATACTGCATCGCAACTAAATCGGAATGACTTGTCAGCGATCCGGCCGCAGCTCGCAAAACAGCGAGCATTACGACCGCGTAAGCGCGAGCGGCGCTTGCCAGCTCTGCGCAACATGCATCAACGCCGAAGCGCAGAAGAAAGCCCACCGTTCGCACGGCGGGACAAGGTGACGAATAAGTTTGCTGCCGCGATGGAGCCATTCACGGGGCGCTCTTCCAAGTGGTCAGAACCGCGGCCCTCAATCGCGCAATCGGAGTTCAAGTCTCCGTCGCTCTACGGTCCACTAGCTCAATTGGAATGAGAGCACCTGACTACGGATCAGGAGGTTCGGGGTTCGACTCCTCGGTGGATCGCCAATACCAGGGTGAAGCTCGTGCTAGAAGAGTTCGGCGCTTGGAACGCCGAGGCCGGTGGGCAGAACACCGCACCCTGACCAAATAACCTACGGAATTGACGCCCATCTCTTTGACATGGCGTCAAATCAGTGCCTGTCGATCGCACGATCGTCATTACCGACGAGCAGGACTGCGGCATCGCTTGCGGCGAAAGTCCGCTCGACGCGAAACCGCTCGGCACCCGCAGCAATTATCTGATCAATGTCGCGTCCTACAAGAACGGCATCGGTTATGGCCGTTGGGCCCACATCGATGGCTTCTCGGAAGCCGTTGTCCGGCACATCCAGGCCGTCGAGACGGCGCAATAAGAACGCGGCGAGACAAAAGCCCCGCCGCGCCCCTACCCCTTTGGTTCAATGGCAGCACGGCGCGCTCTGAACGCGCAGACGGTGGTTCGACTCCATCAAGGGGTGCCAAAAACTCGAGTGGTGGCGAATTGGGAACGCCATGAGTTGCAACCTCATCACGAGCGGGTTCGATTCCCGCCCACTCGTCCAAATAAGCGATGCGAAGAATGCGCTCGTAGCTCAGCGGACCAGAGCCGGCGGCTTCTAACCGTCAGGTCGGGGGTTCAAATCCTCCCGAGCGCCCCAAAATTCAGAAAATTTGGAGAGCTAACCGGCCGGGGGCCGGCGACGCCTGCTAAGCGCTCGGTGCCTCACGGGCATGAGAATCGTGCTCTCAGCTCTCCGCCAGTTTGCATGCGTCGCGCAAATGAAGTTTGCGGGTCTGGCATAGATGGATGTGCACCGGTCTTCCAAACCGGACAGGCGAGATCGTTACTCGCGGCCCGCTCCAAACATTCAGAGCGTTGGTATAGCTGACGTTGAATACATGGATGTGCGTAGCCCTCTAGACCGGTCGGGCGAGATCGTTCCTCGCGGCAACCCAAATATCTGGGGCGTTAGTGTAACGGCTAACATTTCGGTCCTTCAAACCGAAGACGCGGGGTCAGCACCCGCACGCCCTGCCATTTCTCAGCGCGGTCTGCTTTTCTGCCGCCCCTTGGCCGATCGGTGAGGCGCCGGACTTTGAATCCGAATCAGCCCGGTTCAATTCCGGGAGGGGCTGCCAACATCCACGAGCCAGTTTCAGTTACAGGGGTGTAAGATAACGGCAGTCGGCGGGCCTCCAAAACCTTGCAGTTCGGGTTCGAATCCTGACACCCCTGCCAATTCTCTTTTTTGGAGGTTCACGACCGTGGCTTTTGCCCCGCCTCGGCACCTGCACTCGTCCGCGCGGCGTACGACAATTGTCGAGGCTCGCAATCGCCGCTAGATTTGCCGCCGTTCGACATTGGCGCTCCTCGCGTCGCTCTCCAGCCACCTCGGTTCGCAGTGATGATCCAAGCACCCTCGCCGGCGAGCCTTGCGCTGCTTCTGGGCCTGAGTTTCTTTCTCGGACTCGCATACGAGGACTTTTTCAGCCGCGACAATACCAGGCGCCCCGGCGGGGTGCGCACTTTTCCAATGCTGGCGCTGGGGGGCGGCGCGCTCTACCTGTTCGATCCGGTTCGCCTTATCCCATTCACCGGCGGTCTATTGGTGCTCGGCGCCTGGCTCTACGTCTATTACCAGCGGCATGTGAGCGAAAAGGACGAAGAAGGTGAGCCCAATGTCGGGCTTGTCGTCCCGGTGCTCAACGTCAAGGCCTATGTGTTGGGTCCATTGGCGCTCGCCCTGCCCCATTGGGTCGCAGTCGCCACCACCGTGACCGCCGTTTTGCTGCTCACGGGGCGTGAACAATTGCATGCGCTGGCACGGCGCATCGAGCTCAAGGAAATCATCACCGCGGGCGAGTTTCTGATTCTGACCGGAATCATTCTGCCCTTGCTGCCCAATACACCGGTGACCACACTGACCAAGATCACGCCGCGCCAGGTCTGGCTCGCTCTGGTCGTGGTCTGCACTTTTTCCTATGTGAGCTATCTGGCGCAGCGCTACTGGGCGGCCGCGGCGCGCGGACTGTGGACGGCGGCGCTCGGCGGCCTTTATTCGTCGACGGCGGCAACCGTCGTGCTGGCGCGACAGGCGATGGCCGATCCGGCACTTGGGCGCCAAGCCCGCGCCGGGATCACGCTTGCCACCGGCATCATGTATTTGCGGATCGCGGCGGTCATCGCGATCTTCAATTTGACGCTGGCGCGGCTTTTGGCGCCGTTCCTGTGCGGTCTGGCGGTGGTCGCGTTCATCATATGCGTAGTGCAGTATTGGGGGCCCGGGCGAGGCGCCGAACACACCGAGCCGCAAACGGCGATCCAGACTTCCACCGGAAGAAATCCGCTTGAACTCGGGCCGGCCGCAATCTTTGCGCTGTTGTTCGTCGCCGTGTCGCTGGCCTCGAGCTTTGCTACGACGCAATTTGGCACGTCCGGCATTTATGCGCTGGCAGCAATCATCGGCGTCTCCGACATCGATCCGTTCGTGCTCAACCTCGCCCAGGGCGGAGCCGCGAGCCTGTCGAACTCGGCGCTCGCCGCGGCAATCCTGATAGCCGCCTCATCGAACAATGTGCTCAAGGCGTTTTACGCGGTCTCATTTGCCGGCGGGCGGGCGACCGCGACCAGCGCCGCGGCCCTCATTGTGCTTGCCATTGCCGGTGTCGGCCTCGCTATCTTGTTGGCGATGGGCTCGATATAGCGCCCGCGGCGGCGGGACCGTTTTCAGCGAATAATTTGATCGCTTGTTAATGCCGGCGTGAGCTGGCACTTCTTTTCCGCCATCGTGCGCTGCAGCGCCTTCCTATCCGCGATAACCATCTCATAGTCGGTGCGATACGTGAGTGCTCCAATCACGACGCCGCTGGTGCTCTCGCCCGCGCGGTCGATCAGATTGCGCAGGTCCTTCTGGCGCTTGTCGAGGCTCTGGAGTTGATTGCCAAGTTCCTTGCAGTTGTATCCTTCATATTTCGACGGATCGACCAGCGTGCTGTCGAGACCGTCCGTGGTCGTGCAGCCAGCGAGCGCGCATGCGGCCAGCATCAGCACTGCGGCGCGTCGGATGCCGCTCATCCGGCTCATGAAAATAGCTCCACCCCGTCCGTGCCGCGCCCGAATTCCCCTTGGACTGCCGATGCCTTGCGCCATAAATGTGGCACGCATGCAGCCGGGCGCGGCCCATTCTGACGCCTCATGTGGTAGCGTCGGCCGGCTACAAACCGTCGTTTTCGATGAACTCGACACCGACAGTCAGTTCGTTGCGCCAAACCTCGCGACAAACCCGGGCGACGCCGCGGGATGTCAACAGCAGCAGGAAGCGTTTGGGCAGGTCCTCGTCGTTCGGCAGGACGATGCGTGCGCCAGTTTCCGAAATGTCCTCGATGCTGCAGGGATGCGGTTGTCCCTTCTTACTGGTAAGGATTCGCGCGCCATAGTGGAATGGACGGCGCGGCTTCTTGCGGAGCTCGGCTTGCGACCGATAATCGTTGCCTACGGCGACCATTCGTGCGCCCCCGCCCCGCGCTGCCCAACGTCAGAATTGACCATAACCGCCATTAAGGAGCGGTAAACTTTGCGGCCGCGGCACAACCCGGCGCGCCAATCGGCCGCCGTCCCCGCCGCGAAATTCCGTTGCGCCGCGTGACAATATCATTACGTTTCAGCGAGCGTTTGGTGACGCGTGCGGACGAGCGGATGAGCTGGCTTACCTGGTCAAACCCGGTCGCAATCTGGTGGATGTTTCTGCTCGCCGTCAGCGCCGTCAACGTGGCGCTCTTGCTCGGCTTGCGCGCGCTTTATCGGAGGTTTTTCGCCGAACGGCGAATGAGCCTGGTCGCGGCCGAGCCTCTCTTATTTTTGAGTGCCGTCTACGTCTTCGTCTGCGCGTTCCGCTCGGTGTTACCGCGCGCCGACGTTCAACGCATCTGTCTGTTCGACACGCCGCTTTCGAGCGTCCTGGTCGGCCGTTCGGTCGCGACTATCGCCGAGCTGTGCTTCATCATCCAGTGGGCCATAGTGCTGCGCAAACTTGTCAAATCCGTTGGCTCGGACACGGCAAGGAATGTGTCGAGAACTATCGTGCCGCTCATCGTGCTGGCCGAGTGCTGCTCCTGGTATGCGGTGATTACCACGAATTTTCTCGGCAACGTCCTTGAAAACTCGCTGTGGACCGCAAGTTTCCTGCTCATCGCTGTGGCACTGGTGCGGCTGTTACCGCATTTTCGCGGCATCGCGCAGTGGGCGATTGCGGCCACTGCGCTTGGCGCTGCGGGATATCTGATGTTCATGGTGACGGTCGACGTGCCGATGTATTTCGTGCGCTGGCAGGCACAAATCGCATCCGGGTATCACTTCCTCGGCCTCGCCGCGGGTCTGCACGATCTCGCAACGCGCTGGATCGTGAACCACGACATCGCACGTTGGCGCCATGAAATTCCGTGGATGACGCTCTATTTCAGCCTCGCGGTGTGGGCGAGTCTGGCGCTGGGCAGCTTCGGTCTGATCCGGCATCGCTTGCCGCGCTATCGGGCGCATTCACCCACGCAGTTGCCGCGCGGCCCGGCGGCTATCGCTGCTTCGCACATCCTATAAAGGCGGCCGCGCCGCCGAACGTCAGCGCTTGGCTTGCTCGCGCCCGGTGCCACCGCTCACCACGACGGCTCCCGCCGATTTCACCGCCAAATAGGCATTCACCAACCGAGGCGCAAAGCCTGTATCTTGCCCCTCGACAAGCGGCTTCGCCGTGTCAGCCAAGATCGCGCGGACGTCGCGGGGTTTGAGCGAAGGTTGTATTTGCAGCATCAGCGCCACGATCCCGCTCACATGCGCGGCCGCAATCGAGCTGCCGGTGGAAACCTGATAGGAGTCGTCCGGCGCCAGCGAGAGAATCTCCACGCCCGGAGCCGCGACCGCAATATATGGATTGCGGTTATCGAGACTGAACAGGCCGTCCTTATCATCGGTCGCCGCGACCGCGATGACGTTGGCATCCGACGCCGGATATTGCGGAGCCGAGTCTGGTCCGCCGTTGCCGCCCGCTGCGATCAGCACGATGGCCTTGGCAGCGGTCCCCGCCAGCATCCGGTGCAGGTCCGGATCGAACGGCCCCACAAAACTCATGTTCACAATCCGCGCGCCACTGTCGGCGGCCCATTGCAGGCTCTTGTAGATGGCATACGACGTGCCCTTGGCCTCGCCGTGAGAGTCATCGAACGCGCGTGCGGCAATAACGATTGTGCCGGGGGCGATGCCACGGAGTTTACCGTGGGCTGCGATCGCGCCCGCCATGGCGGTTCCGTGCGACTGCGGACTGCCAGCGCCCCCCAGTGCGTCGAATTTTTTTTTGATCGAACCGGCGAGGTCCGGATGCGAGGCCTCGACTTCGGAATCGATCACCGCGACTGTTACATCTTTGCCGGTGGCGATTTGCTGCGCCTGTTCGACATGCAATGTGCGCAACGCGTACTGCGCATCGTCGCCAGGACTGGGGCGGGCAGGACTGGGGCGGGGCTGGCTCGTCTCGTCCTGCACGGCGAACAGGTAATTGGGCTGCGCGTTGGCGACGATGACTTGATTCTGCAGCGTCGCCACGAGGCCCGGCACCGAATTTCCGGCAGCGATGCGCCAGCGATAGAAGGTGGCGCCCCCGAGCAGAGAGAAGCTCTGCGAATCGAGCTGCGTCAGACTGAATGTACGGGCGAACCGGGCGATCGTTTGCGGCGAGATGCGCGGTTGGAATTCGACCAGCACCTCGTCGGGCACGAACCGGCTTTCACCGGCCGGCGGAACGCCACCGACGCGGCGACCGCCGCCGCCTCCGCCTCCGCCTCCGCCGCCCCCAGCACCTCCGTTACCGCCCAGGCCCAGCGGACCAAACCCGCGTGCAAGACCGTGACCAACACCGTTACCGACAACCCGACGATGCGGAAAATACCTGACGCCCCTGCCGCTGTGGCCTTCGCGGCCACGAGTAGGCAGGTCAGCGCGTCGGCTGCCATTCGAAATGCGGCCCGATCCATGTTCGCGAACGCTATGCCGGCCGCCGAACGCGTGCCCCTGCACGCGCGCGCCCATGCGTGCACCGCCGAAATGTCCGCCCATCCTAAAAAATGCGGCGGCTTGCTGCGTACTGCCAACCCAGCATACGCCGGCCAGCGCCACCGCCAGTGTCACGACAAAAGCCGTTCGCAGTGTGATAGCCTTGCGCCGCATCGCAGAGCCTCTCAGTCGAACCAAACCGCACCACGGCACGCGCAAACACGCGGCCAGTGACGCCGAATTCGTCCGAATCAGATCGTGTCAAACGGCGCCGACCGCAATCGGACGCCAGGGCAAAGGCGCCTTACTGCGTCGCGGCGACGAAGCCGACGATCATCTTGTCCGACTGCAGCTTCTTGACGATGTTGGCGAGATCCGTGGTCGGCAGCTTGGTCGCCGCGACCTGAACCCGGAACAGCGCGCCCGTGATCGGGCCGCCCGTTACGCTGAGATTGTTGACTTCCAGGAATTTGGCGATATCGGCGGCATTGGCCTGCGGCTGGAAGCGGATCAGCGCAAAAGAGCCATCGCCAGCAAACGGGCTCGGAACCGACGCTGTCTGATAGTCGCCGCCGCTCACCGAACTGGCGCCATTTTCCTTGAACACGATGCCGGCGATCAGACCGGCCTGCAGCAGGATGGCAATCGCCGCGGCGCTCGCCGACCACGCCAAAGTGCGCGGCGACAGACTGGCGAAGAAATCGCGAACCCGCGCGCCGAGATTGAACGACACCGCTGGCATGCGTGCCGGCTCGGCCTCGATCCTGGCGAACAGCGATTCCATAGCGCGAGCCGAAGGCGCGCCGAGCGTTTCGTTGAGATGAATGTCTTCACTGAGCTCTTCGCGCACCAATTCGAACTGGCGGGCGAGCTCGGGATCGTTGGCGAGCGCGGTTTCGACACGCTGCGAGTCGCGATTGCTGAGCGTTCCGGCGGCATGCCAGGGCAGCAGCAGCTCGATATCGCTTACAGGGGTTTCGTTTACCGCATTCATGGCCAACCTCGATCAATTCCCCGCTCTTTTAAGAGCTCTGACAACTTTTTTCGCGCGTAAAACATACGCGTTTTGACTGTTGCTTCCGGGATGCCGACAATGCTTGCCACCTCCGCAACCGACTTCTCGTGGTAGTATACGAGGTCGATAATCTCTCGATGTTCCGCCGAGAGCCCGGATAAGCATTGCCGTAACACGGCACCCTTGTCTTTCTTCGCCAGCACCACCTCCGGATCGTCGCTTTGATCCTCGATCGCACTGGCCGTCTCGTCATCCAGCTCTGCCTCACTCCTTCGCCGCAATGCCGAGAGCGCTTTGAACCTGGCAATGCTCAGCAGCCACGTCGAGACCGCCGACCGTCCTTCGAACTTTCCGGCTTGGCGCCAAACGTCAAAGAACACTTCACTGATCAAGTCCTCCGCCGCCGATTCGTTACGCACCAACCGAAGCACGAACCGGTAGACCTTTACGTGATGCCGGGCGAACAACACCTGCATCGCAAGCCGATCGCCGCTGGCAATTCTTCCGATCAGAACGTCGTCGGAAGTGGTTTGCATCGTCAGGACCGTCGGCTCGTAGGTAAGTCGCGGGTGGCAGGGTCTAGGTTCAAGCCGCAACGAAGAAAGTTTGGCAAAATATCGCCCTATCCCCTTGGAGGAGGCCAGTTTCCTCCGTTTCGGGGCGTTTCGGCAAGCCATCCCCGCCCGATTGGCGCACTCTCGCGAATATTTTTGCCGGTTCCGGTCATTCTAGAGGCGGGACGTTGCCTTACCGTTAACAAAGGGTGAACATTGGCGCGGGCGGCGGGATTTGCCTCGCTAACCCGCTTCCCGTTGAATCGATTACACAGCCCCATCTCGAGAAATTAGGGTCTTTAGCACTCTTTTCACGCGCTGGGGCTGGCGGCGCCATGCCTCGGTTGCCCGTCAATTCGCTCAGCAATCGGCAGTTCGTTGATTTTCGCCGTCATGGCCCTTCTTCAGCCGTCGGCCGCGGCTGAAAAGTCGGCGTCCTTCGTCTCCGGCCCCCAGGCGGCGCCGGCAAGAATCAACAACGCGCCGACGGCGACCAAGACCAATACGGTGTACTTAAACGGCATGAAGTGCGCGAGCGCTGTCTGATAGAAGACATAAAACGCCGGCAAAATGATCGCCAGGCTGTAACCCAGGCCGAAGCCTGACGCGCGCACTCCGGTCCGGAACCGCTCGTTGATGTAAACCGTACTGAGTGCTCCGGGCGCCACCACCAGAACCGTCGTGAGCGTCGTCAGCCAGAGGACCGTTGAGAAGCTGCCTGGCGCCGTATTGATCAAGCGATAATAGAAATACGTGCCGAAGACGGCGCTCAAGGCGCTCGATACTATCAGATATGGCCGACGGCCGATGCGCTGACTGATGGCGCCGCCGACGATATAGACGCCGGCAAGAACCACATAGGCAACGACCAGCACAATCGTGAGATTGATCCCTCTAACGCCCATCTGCGTCACCAACAGCCCCGGCATGACCGCCAACGAGGCATTGAGCGACAACCAGAAGCCCGTCATCACGGTGAACACCTGGAGGAAGCTTCTCAAGTTTTCGCCCTGGAACAGCGACTTGAGCGGCGCCTTGTTATGGGCCGCCTTGCGCCAAAGCTGCGATTCATCGACCGAGCGGTGGTAATAGAACGCGAGCCAGAACGCCATCGCAGCGCCAACGAGGAACGGTATCCGCCAGCCCCAGCGCAGATAGGGCGCATCCGCTCCGGCAGCGGGCAAAACGACAAGCACCGCCAAAGTGACGAGCGAGATAGCCGCGGTGCCGAGTGAGGCGGCGCTTTGGATGACCGCGCCATAAAAGCCGCGCTTCGGCTTCGGACAGTACTCCATCGCCAGCGGACTTGCGGAGGTGTACTCGCCACCGAGAAAGATGCCGTCAATCAGGCGCAGGCCGATGAAGATAAAGATGACGGCCGAGCCCCACTGCTCATACCCTGGCAGAATGGCAATCAGCAGCGTTACGATTGCGAAACCGGTGACCGAAATGATCGTGGTGCGCTTCCGGCCGATCGTGTCGGCGAAGTGGCCGAAAATGAAGGCGCCGATCGGCCGTCCGATCAGCGTCGTTGCAAAGATCATCGCCGAGGCGACCGCGGCTGTCGCCGGCGGGATGCTCTTTGGAATGAAATATCCGATCGCGGGCGCCAGCGCGATGATCGGCAGGAAGATGTCGTAATTGTCGACGAAAAAGCCGACGAAAGCGCCCCATACGGCACGGCGTGCCTGTGGCGCCAATTCCCCGGCGTCGGCATGACCGGCCGCACCGTGTTCGCGTTCCAGCGTGGACATGATGTTACCTTGCCAAATCTATCTTGCCGGCGGCTTCGAGATCGATGAGCTGATTGCGCGCCTGCTGCGCCAGATAGCGGCGCATCCGGATCACCCCGGCGTCGTGCTGGTAGAGCATTTCAAACTTTTCCAGGCCCGGCCGAAGCCCCGCGAGAATTTCACGATCCTGCTCGAGCACCACCCAGTGTCGCGCCTCGATGTTCGTCTTGTAGAGGAAGCGCCAGGCGTCGCGTTGCCAACCGCTCACCTTGCGGGTACGCCAAAAGAACACGCACATCGTGTCCTCATCGATCGGCGGGCCGAAGCCGATGATCCCGAAGTTGCCGCCTGGGCCGCCTGACGGCGGATACGGAATTTCCAGCCGGACATAGAGCGCACCGTCGTCAACCAGCTCGCTCCAGTCGAAATTCACGTCACGCTGCCCGGTTTTTTCGAAGAAAAAACCGTGCGGCGTGTCGCGCGTGACAAAATGGGCTTCGGTCTCGCCCTGATACATCGTGTGCGAGTTGGCATGCAGGAACGTGCCGTGCATCGGATCCATCAGGTTATCGAACGCGTACCGCCATGGCATCTGCCAATCGGCGTAACACAGGAACTGGGAATAATCCGGCGCGGCGAGCTGCTCCGGCGGCTCGAAATCCGGCGCATCTTCGTGCAGCGCATCGCCGAACCACACGAAGATGGCGCCGGCGACCTCGCATGACGGATAGGTCATCACCGCCTTCTTACCTTCGAGCGGACAGCCAGGCTGGCCGGGCACGTTAAGCACCCTGCCATCGGGACCAACTTCGACGCCGTGATAGTTGCAGCGCAATCGGTCGCCTTCGTTGACGCCGCGTGACAGCGGTACGGCGCGGTGCGGGCAGCGGTCATTATGAACGTGAATGACGCCCTGGGCATCGCGCCAGAGCACCATACGTTCGCCGAGCCGCGTCAGCCCAAGCGGCTTTCCCGAGGCCTCAACGAAGCGTGAGGGCAACACCGGCCACCAGCGATTGCGCAGCCCGGTGCGCAGATAGGCTTGCACCTGCTGATCGGTCGGTCCGGGTGTGTTGGTGCGGGGGCGATCGAGTGTCACGGTTGACATGTCAGGCTCCGAGCTCGTGCATGACGGCGGTAAAATTCTGTTCGGTCCACTTGGCGCCGTCGGGAGGGCGCACACGCGACGCGTTCAACCCGGCGATCAGTTCGTCGATTTCATGCGCGCCTTTGGCGAAGATGGACTCGATCGTGTTGGCCAACTCCTGCTGCCAGGCGGTCGGCTCCTGCGTCCGCGTCTGGTGCGGATCGAGATACGGAAACTGATAAGTCATCTGATCCTCCGGATTTGAGCTGCCGGCGATAGCATCGATTGTGCGTCGCGAAATGCAGCGAGATTGTCCATCGTGTATTCCTAAATGTCGAGCAGCAGTTGCGGGCTGCGCGCGCGCGAAACGCAGACCATCATCGACTGATTGGCGGCACGCTCGGCCTGCGACTGAATGCTGTCGCGGTGGTCGACCTCGCCTCCCAGCACCCGCACTTCGCAGGTGCCGCAAATGCCCTGCTGGCAGGAGCAGGGAACGAAAATGCCGGCATCGTTCAGTGTTGCCAGCACGGTCTTGTCAGGCGGGACGGTGAGCGTCACGCCGGACGCCTGGCACACGACCTCGAAGCTGCCGGATGCTTCGTCGGCGGGACGGCTTCGCGGCGCGAACCATTCGAAGCGAACGCTGCCCTCCGGCCAGGCAGCGGTCGCCGCCTCGACGGCCAGCATGAGTTGCTCGGGTCCGCAGCAATAAACCAGCGTATTGGCTTCGACATTGGTAAGCCGCGCCGCGACGTCGAGCCGGGTTCCTGCCGCCGTGCTGTGCAACTCGATCGTTCCGCCAAGCGCTCTGATCTCATCGAGAAACGGCGCTTCATCGTCGCTGCGGTTGCAGAACAACAGGGTCCATGGTTTCCGCGCCGCGGCCGCCCTGCGCATCATCGGAAGCAGTGGTGTGATGCCGATGCCGCCGGCAATGAAAACATAATTTTCAGCGTCGGCGAATTCAAAGTTGTTGCGCGGCGCGCTAACGGTCAGAAGTTCACCGGGACGCAGCTTGCGATGAATGAATTGCGACGACAGCCCGCCGCTGACCGAGCGGATGGCAATGCGATAGCGCGACGTGTCGCCGTGATCTCCACACAGCGAGTATTGCCGCATTACACCGTTGGGTAGGTGCAGATCGATGTGGGCCCCCGGCTCAAAGCCAGCCAGCGGCGACAGATCCGGCGCGGTGAGATCGAGCGAAAGCACGCCCGGCGCTTCCCATCGCATCGATCTCACGCGCACCTGCAAGGTTGCAGGAGATTTGTTTGCGGCCACGGCTTTCATGGCCTCGATCTGCGCCGTGTCTATGGCGCTCACGACGGTTGTCCCGCTGCACCGGCCGGCGGCCCGGCAAATTTCTGTCCGAAGGACCCAATGGCGGTCATGTCGATCTCGATCATCTGCGGACCGGGCGCGGCGATGGCGCGGTCGAGCGCTGCCTCGAAGTCCGCGATGCGAACGATGCGCTCGTGCGGCAGTCCGACTGACTGGCAAACCAGGCCAAAGTCCGGCGTCAAAATATCGGCATACATCCGGCGGCCATCGTATTGCGCGTCCTGGATATTGCGGATGACGCCGTAGCCGCGGTCATTCATCATGAGGTAGACGACATTGGCGCGCGCTTCCACGGCAGTCGCCAATTCGCCCATCATCAACTGCGCGCCGCCGTCGCCAAGGAGCGTGATGGTCTTTGCCGCAACACGCGCCGCGGCGGCGCCGATGCCCATTGCTATGCCCTGCCCGATCCCGCCGCCGAGCGCGTGAACGCCGAGACGCGGTTCGGCCAAACGGACGTAGCGATTGCCGAATGTGCTGTTGGAGACCGTCACATCGCGCACCCACGGGTGCCCATCTCGCTCGACCCGGCGGCTGAGAGCATCCGCCAGCGGCGCGTACGGACCAAGCGCCTTGCCCAATGCCAGTTCGCCACTCTTCCGGGCAGCACCAATGTCGGCGAGGAACGACGGGTCGCTGGCAAGCTTCTCCGGCAGCCGCGCCAACAAGCCTTCGAGTGCCAGCCGCGCGTCACCGGTGATGAAGAGTTCGGCCGGATAGTTGCGGCCAGCCTGCGCGGGATCGGCGTCGATCTGTGCCAGGCGCGGCAGCCGCATCTTATTGTTCTGTGTTTCGTTGCCGCGCAGCCGCGATCCGACGACAATCATCAAATCCGACTTGCCGTAAATCTGTTCGGCTTCTTTCGTCATGTTGAAGGCGCCGAGACTGTGGGCGTGATCTTCCGGGACCACGGCACGACCGTTGGTGCTGGTCACGATGCCGAAGCCGCGCTCGGCCAGGGCGGTCGCCGCAGCGGCTGCGCCGCGCGCGCCGCCGCCCAGCCAAAGCATTGGCCGTTTGGCGCACTGGACGAGATCGGCAAGCGCATCGAGACGCACCGAGTCAGGCATCCGCAGCGGAATAGCCGGCATCCCGTTGATCTTTCGCGCCGTGACTTTGAGGCGCTGCACGTCGACCGGGATCTCCAAGGTGACCGGACCAGAGGGCGCGGTCAGCGCCACGGTCGCGGCTTCAAGCAGCGCATCAACTGAGCCGACCGCCTCACGCACGCGCACATAGTGTTTGCTCACGGCTTTCAGCATATCAGGTTGTCGCGGCACATCGTGGATCGCGGCACGGTCGAGGTCCATGAATTCACGATCGACCTGCGTGGTGATGTGCAGCACCGGCGAACCGGCGGTAAGCGCCTCGACCTGCGACCCGGCCGCGTTTCCGGCCGCGGTTCCGGTGCTGGTAATGACGACGCCAAGCGACCGCGACACGCGTGCAAAGGCGTCCGCCATGTTCATAGCGCCCGCCTCGCCGCGCGCCGGCACAAAGCGAATCCGACCCTGTCGCCCAATCGCATCGAGGATCGGCATATTGTGGATCGAGATGACGCCAAACACCGTCGTAACGCCCATATCGGCCAGCGCCGCCGCAATGGCATCGCCAACCGGGTGCTCGGTCACCGCCGACGCCGCACCTCGGCTGCCTGTGCGGGTGCTGATGTCCTGGTTCATCGCCTGCATTCCTCTTCAGATAGAGCGCGACACTCCGCCGGATATTTCGAGGCTTGCGCCGGTGATGTAGCTCGCGGCCCGCGAGCCGAGAAACACGATGGCGCGCGCCGGCTCATCGGGATCGCCAAGCCGGCCGAGCGGAATCTTCTTCTCGGCCGCAAGCTCGCTCATCCATTCCGCGCGCGACTGCGAACGGTTTGGCCTGGCCTCGAAGCGGCGCTGCCACTGCCCGGAATCGATCAAACCGAGAAGCACCGAATTGACCCTGATCCGGGGCGCGAACTCGCTTGCCAAGGATTTCAACAGGTTGTGGACGCCAGCCCGCGCGGCCGAGGTACACACCATGTGCGGCTCGGGCTGCACCGACAGCAGCGAATTGACTGCCACGATCGCCGCCCGCTCGCTCTTCTCCAGCAGCGGCAGAAATGCCCTGATCGGCAAAATCTGGCTGAAGAACTTCAGTTCAAGCTCGTCGCGCCATTGCGCGTCGGTCGTATTGGCAAACGTCGAGACGCGGCCCTGACCGGCATTGTTGACGAGAAGGTCGACGCGGCCCCCGCCCCATTGTGCGACTTTGTGCGCAAATGCTTCGACCTGATCGCTATCAAGCACGTCACAAGGTTGCGCCAGCAGCGCCTCGGTGTTTGGCGTGCCCAGGTGGGCGACCGCGGCGGCGAGACGAGACGCATCACGGCCGCAGATCGCCACTTTCGCACCGTCGGCGAGCAGCAACTTCGCGGTGGCGAGGCCGATGCCCGAGCTGCCGCCTGTCACGACCGCAACACTGTTGGTCAGGCCAAGGTCCACGATTGCTCTCTCGCATTGCTACCGGCTGCGTCCGCTGGCCGGCCGTCGGGCTGGGCCGATCCGTTGGCCTGCAAGGCGTCATGCCAGCCAAGTCGCATCGATATCTCCCGCGCGGCTTCTCTGACCGCGCCGCTGATCTGTGCCCGCCGCTCGGCGCCTTCGAACTGCGCGGTCTGCCCAGTCACGTTAATGGCAGCGACCGGCGTATTGGACACATCGAAGATCGCCGACGCCACGGAGCTGATGCCGGCCTCGTAGTTGCCGTCGCTCCAAGCCAGACCCAGCGCACGATCCGCATCAAGCTGGGTGCGCAACTGCAGCGGCGTAACCGGCGTGTGCGGCGTTACCGGCCGCAGATCGAAGTCGGAGTAAAGGCGATCGACGCGATCACGCGGCAGATTCGCCAAGATGCTACGCCCCATATTCGTGGCGTGAGCCGGAAGGCGGCTGCCGATCCTGATATTGCTGGCGAAGGCGTGGTTCGGCACCCGCCGGACGAGGTAGACGATTTCGTGACCGTCGAGCACGGCCAAATGCGCTGACAACGTCGTCGCAGCGGCCAGCCGTGTCAGCACTGGGACAGCCGTCTGCACCAAATCCTCGGAAAAAAATGCCTGCGCCGTGAGCGTGATCAGGCCGACGCCGATCCGCCACCCCTCCCCCTCGCTTCGCGGCTCGATGAATCGTTCGCTTTCAAGCGCATGCAACAGCCGCAGCAGTGTGGTTCTGTTGATGCCGAGTTCACGAGCGGTGCGCGACATGTTCGTCACCGCATCGCCTTCGGCGATCCGGCGCAACAACCGCGCCGCGCGCTGCACTGGCGGCGACGCGTAAAGATCGTCCTTCACCGCGGAGACGTCGCTTTCAGGCATGGGCCATCTCCTCCGCGGTTCGTGCCAGAAGGGCTGCAAGAACCGCCGGCTCTTCTTGCGGCAGCGCGTGCCCGGCGTTGGGTATCTGATGAAGACCCACGGCACGCGGCAGCGCCGCATGCAGTTCACTCGCGTTGGCCGGCGGCGTGATCACATCGCGCGCACCGACGGCCACCATGGTCGGCACGCCGATCGACCTTGCGTCAAGCAGCAATTGTCCGGCGCCAAGCGCGTGGACAGCCTGGACATATCCGGGAGGATGAACTGCAGCCATCCCCCGCTCGACCGCAGCGACGATGTCCGGCCGCGCATTCGCATCGCCGACCAGCCGAGCCGCACGCTTTTTGGCAAAGGCGGCCGGACCAAGTTCGTTGATCTCATCGATACGCGATTGCACCCCGGCCGGCAGCGTGCCGCCCGGCTGAATGCCATAGCCCAGCGCCGGCGAAATCAGTGCGAGCGCGCTGACACGATCTTGATAATGAACGGCAAAGCTTCCAGCAAACAGCGCGCCAAGTGAATGACCGGCAAGCGCGATCCGCCGTAACTCAAGCGCGTCGAGAAACTTGGCCAGCGCATCCGCATATGCCCGCGGCGTCGGCATCACGTCGGCAAGCGGCGCTGAATCACCGTAGCCCGGCGCGTCCCATGCGATGACATTGATCGATGCCGGCATCGCTGTTGCCAAAGCGGCGAAACTCGAAGCGTTGCTGCCGATGCCATGCAGCAGCAATACCGTCCGGGCCCGCGCCTCGCCGGCGCGGCGCAAAAAAGCGATGCCGCCGGCAACTTCGCGGCTTAATCCAGCGACTGTGTCCTGCCCCGTCACGAATGCGCCAGTCGCATGTCTGGTATGTTCTTATATGAACAATATGTTCTATCTATAGACAATCTGCAAACCGAGTCAAGATTGTAAATAAGTCGTTAAAATTCACGGGGTTGAGCCGATACGGCTTTGAACACTGGGCTAGACTGCTGGAAATGGCGCTACAAACCCATCGCTCTTGCCGATAATTGTTTCGCATAGTATACAGTGTTTAGTATATAAAACATACAGGCGCCGCAGATGAACTACCTGCCGGACAGCAACGCGGCCACTCCCCTCGCCACCGGCAGCCAAACGTCACCGGACGAACGCTATCTCGTTCCGGCCCTGATTCGCGGGCTCAACATTCTCAGCTCGCTGTCGAGCGGTCCTGGCAATCCGACACTCTCGGAGGTGGCTGCTTCACTCGGGGTGACGCGTTCGTCAGCCTATCGGTTGCTTTACACGCTCGGTCACCTCGGCTTCGTGGACTACGACGCGCGAGCGAAAACCTACGCTCTCGGACCGCAGGTACTCGCGCTCGGCTACGGCTACCTGGCGTCACGCGATATTACCGAGGTGGCGACGCCGCACCTCGAACGGCTGCGCGACCGCACCGGATGTTCTGCGCATCTCGGCGAATTGCATGGCCGCGAAGTGGTGTATCTCGCCCGGGTACCGACCCGCCGCCTGGTATCAAGTACAGTTCATGTCGGGACGCGCTTGCCCGCGCATGCCACAACGATGGGGCGGATCCTGCTATCCGGACTAGCGGACGATGACATCCAAGAGCGGTATCAGGCGGACATGGCGGGATCATTTGATCTCAGTCCGTTCGCCGGTACTACGCAATTGCTTGAGCAGATCGCCTTCGACCGCGCGAACGGCGTTGTCGTGCAGAACTCCGGTTATGAACCGGGCGTTGCCAGCGTGGCCGCGCCGGTCCGCGACGTCACCGATCGACTCGTCGCGGCAATCAACGTGTCGGCGGTGGCCTTGCAGCTGTCCGAGGCGGAACTGAACGGACCGCTGAAAGATGAAGTTGTCGCTGCTGCGGCGATGATCTCGCGCGACCTGGGGCAACGCAGTCCGCAATGAAACTGAACTGGAAGGCCGGCGCACGCCGGGCAATGCTGCCAAGATGCCCGATCAATAAGACAACCGATCAAACAGGAGAACGACGATGGACGACATCACCCGCAAACAGCCCAAGCGATCCTGGGATCGCCCGGAGGGCGCAAGCTACGCCGCGTGGATGAACGGCCGCGTGGCGCGCGTGGCCGACCGCCAGTACGACTGGAACGCACTCAAGTTTCAGGCCGACTTCGATCCGAAATACCGCAGGGCCCAAAAGCGCTTCATCGGCACCGGCGGCACCGGCGTGGCGAGCGATTCTTCCGTCGTTCCGGCGGAGAGTTTTACGCTGTCCAACATGATCCTGCCGCCCGGCGCCGAAGGGCCGATGCACCTTCACGTCGATGCCGAAGAGGTGTTCTTCGTGCTCCGTGGCAAGATCAAAGTCATGACTGAAAAGGATGGTGAGCGCTGGGAAGCCATCCTGGGCGAGCGCGATTGCGTGTCGGTGCCGCCGGGCGTCTATCGGGGCGAGATGAACGTCGGCGAAGAGGAAGCGATCATGATGGTCATGATCGGTTCGCCAAAGCCGGTCACACCGACGTATCCGCCCGATCATCCGCTGACGAAAGTGAAGCGCTAGGCGAAGATGGCGCGCTGCTCTGTGTTGCGGTGCGCCTTCGCACGTCTCACACCATGAAACCTGAAATCAGACGCATCGTCGCCGTCGAGGCGCATCGGCGGCGCACCGGCCGGTGTCCGGTGTGCGTGCACTCTCTCGGCACCGGAGAAACCTTTGCGATCGAGCCCGGCAACGATGGCTTCTTCGACGTAGTATCCGGACTGAAAGTGCGCATCGACGGCGATCAGATCGTCGTGCCGTCGTTGCAGGCAACTATCGATCTGGCGCTGGTCGGCGACATCGGGTTTCGCGGCTACGACCATTCGAGCGATGAGCCGTTTTCCGGTCGCGCCGGCGGCGGGAGCTCCGTCACGCTGTATAGCGGGGACCAGCGCGACTTCTTTCAATATGCCGTCGTCGCTCCGGGCGATCACGTGTGAAAGAAAGCGGGCCCATAGCATGACGAAGAGATTTGCCGGCAAACGCATCATTGTGACCGGCGCAGCGCGGGGCCTCGGATTTGCATTCGCCGAGCGGCTGGGGCGCGAAGGCGCCAGCGTCGTCATTGCCGACATCGATAGCGCTCTCGGCGCCGAGGCGGAACGCCAGCTCACCAAATCCGGTATCGAAGCGCGCTTCGTCGAAACCGACATTTCCTCCGAGGCGTCTGTCGAAGCAATGGCGCGGGAAGCCGCAAAAAATTGCGACGGCATTCACGGCCTCGTCGCCAACGCCGGCTGGGCCAACAATGTCGGCGGCAAGGCCTATCACGAGATCGCGCCCGACGTCTGGGATCGCATGATGGCGATCAACGTGCGCGGCACCTGGCTCACGGTCCGCGCGGTCGGACCGCGAATGACGAACGGCGGCGCGATCGTCACCGTGTCGTCAGACAGCATCTATTGGGGTGCGCCCAACCTGCTGCATTACGTGACCAGCAAATCGGCGCTGGTGGGCATGACCCGATCGCTCGCCCGGGAACTGGGGTCACGGATGATCCGGGTGAATTGCCTGCTGCCCGGCCTCACCGTGGTCGAGGCGACCAAGGATATCCCGGAGACGCGGTGGAGCGATTACGCCGAACGCACCATCCTCAAACGCAAACAGCAGCCGGACGACCTCGACGGTGTTGTGGCATTTCTCCTTTCAGATGATGCCAAATACGTCACCGGACAAACGCTTGCCGTCGACGGCGGCTTTTCTCTGCATTGACAGAAGGCCCAAACGCTCGAGGCGGACAAAAAGCATGGCGAAACTGCAGATCGGAATAGCCGGCGGCGGCGTTGGCGGAATGGCCGCGGCGATCGCGCTGATCAAGGCCGGACACGAGGTCGAAGTTTTCGAACAGGCAACCGATTACAGGCGAGTCGGCGCCGACATCAACCTGACGCCGAATGCGGTCCATGCGCTCGATGGGCTGGGCGTTGTCGCTGCGATCAAGGAAACCGCAGCGCGGCCGACGCACCGCATCAGCCGCATGTGGGACACTGGCAAAGAAACGTCCCGGCTTGAAATGGCGGACGAAGCCGTCCGAAAATACGGCGCACCACAGCTCACCATTCATCGCGCCGACCTGCTCGATGCCTTGCGGCGGCAACTCCCCGAAACGGTCGTCAAGCTCGGCCGTCGGATCGAGACCATTGAAGCCGAAACGGCTAATCCCCGGATCCGTTTTGCCAATGGAGCGGAACGCGAGGTTGAGCTTTTGGTCGGCGCCGACGGCATTCATTCGCCGACCCGCACCGCGTTGTTCGGCCCCGAACATCCACAATTTACCGGTCTCGTCTCGTATCGTTGCGTGGTCGACCGCACCAAGCTGTCGTTGCCGAACCTCGATGCTTTCACCAAGTGGTGGGGCCCTACTCCGGATCGTCAGATCGTCACCTTTCCGCTCAATCGCGGACGCGAGACATTCGTGTTCGCGACGACCGCGCAGCCGGACTGGCGTCATGAATCCTGGACGATGCCCGGCGACGTCGAGGAACTGCGCCGGGCTTACGCCGACTTTCATCCCGAGGCGCATGCCCTGCTCGAGGCTTGTGACAGTGTCACCAAATCCGCTCTTTACGTGCGCGACCCACTGCCCGCGTGGTCGCGCGGCGCGGTGACTTTGCTCGGCGATGCCTGCCATCCCATGGTTCCGTTCATGGCGCAGGGCGCATGCATGGCGATCGAGGATGCCGTCGTACTCGGCAAAGCGATGGCCGGCATCGGGCGTTCCGACATCGGCCTGGCGCTCAAACACTACGAAGGCGCGCGCAAGGAACGAACCGCGCGCGTACAGATCGGATCGCGCGGCAACGAATGGCTGCGTGAAGGCGGCAATGCCGATTGGGTTTATGGCTACGACGCCACTGCCGTAAAATGGGAACAAACACATGCAGAGTGAACGACGAATTCTGACTCGTCGCACCGCGCTCGCCTTGATGGCTGCAGCGCCCATTTTTGGCGCCAGGTTCGCTCGCGCCGACGCAGTCCCGGATGCCTTCCCGAAGCGGCCGCTGACCCTGGTGGTGCCGTTCAGTCCGGGCGGCCCCGTCGATATTCTCGGCCGGTTGCTAGCGCAGGATTATCAGGTCCGTTCCGGCCGTGCAGCGATCGTCGAAAACAAGACCGGGGGCGCCGGCAATATAGGCATCGAGGCGGTCCAGCATGCCGCCGCGGACGGTGGCACCTTGCTGCTGATACCGGCCGGCAATCTCACCATTAATCCGACGCTGATGCCGGACCTGCCGTTCAAGGTGGAACGCGACTTTGCGCCGGTCTGCATGCTGGCAAGCGCGCCGAACATCATCGTTGTCGCGCCAAAGCTTGGCGTCACCTCGATCCAGCAGCTCATCGCCAAGGCCAAGACGACGAAACTAAGCTATGGCTCGCCCGGCGTCGGCAGCCAGCTGCATCTCGCCATGGAGCTGTTCAACGAGACCGCGGGAGTGAACATCGTCCACGTGCCCTATCGCGGCTCGCCGCAGGCGCTGGAAGATTTGCTCGGCGGTCACATCGACGTGCTGTCCAGCAACCTTCCGTCCGTGCTTCCCGCCATCAAGAGCAAACTCGTCGTGCCGCTCGCGATGACGACAGCCGAGAGGAGTCCGCTGGTGCCCGAAGTGCCGACTCTCGCGGAAGCCGGGGTCAAAGGCATCGACGTCACGTCGTGGTACGGCATGCTGGCGCCGCACGGCATTCCCGCATCGACCCGCGATGCCATCTTTACCGTCACACGCGACGCCCTCGGCACTCAGGCCATCAAAGACAAGCTGCTGACCCAGGGGCTGACAGTCACCATCGAGGCGCCTAACCAATTCGCAGCGCGGATCGCGCGCGAAACCACCTTATGGGCGCGTGTCATCAAGGCGCGGAATATCCACATTCAGTAACGGGCGCGGCTGACAGCATCCCCTCCAGCAGCGTCTCGTCCGGTACCTGGCGCTCGTCGAAAAGGGCGCAAACAAGAAGGCGCTCGAAACCCGCATAGACAGTTTCCAGCTAGTCGCTCCTGGTCGGTAGAATGATTCAGGACTCGGAACCGTACCACTGGCGCGGCGCTGTGAGGAAGTTTGATGCGCGCGAAATAAGGACTTAGAAGCGGACATTCTAGCTCAAATAATTCTCGCGATCTTTTCTTAAGTATGTGATATATATAAATTATTATGAATACGTCAGTAGACAACGATACGGACATTTCAGAGGTCGCAGATCGGCACGAAGCGATCACGACGATGTCGCCCATGGTGCTGGGGCAGGACTCCCGCCATCGCATTGCCCTGACGGACCTTGCGCTCGATCTCGCGGCTAGATCCACAGGCTTCCGGCGGAGTCTTCCGGCGGGGGTCTCGGCCGCGCTCGCCGAACTCGTCCGTTCGATGAACTGCTACTACAGCAATCTCATCGAAGGGCACGACACGCATCCGGTCGACATCGAGCGCGCGCTTAAAGATGACTATAGCCGCGATCCGAAAAAGCGCGACCTACAACTGGAAGCGAAGGCACATATCGCCGTTCAGCGATGGATCGACGAAGGGAATTTTCAGGGCCGCGCGGTGACGACGGATGGCATCCGAGAGATTCACCGCCGCTTCTGCGAACTGTTACCTCCCGATATGCTTTGGGTGGAAGAGCCCGATACGCATGAGCGCTTGAACGTTGTTCCCGGAGAATTCCGCCAACGCGGTGTCCGCGTGGGCCGACATATCCCGGTCAGCCCCGGAGCCGTCCCACGCTTTCTCGGCGAATTCGAGGCCGTCTATCAACGCCTCGGAAAAACCGATGCCATTCTCGCGGCCGCGGCGGCGCATCATCGGCTTCTCTGGATTCACCCGTTTCTCGACGGCAATGGACGCGTGACGCGTCTCATGTCGCACGCCATGCTGCTCGAAAGCCTCGACACCGGCGCAGTGTGGTCCGTGGCGCGCGGATTAGCGCGCAGCGACGGCGCTTATAAAGCTCACCTTGCGGAATGCGACTTGCCTCGGCGCAACGATCTCGACGGGCGCGGCAATCTGAGCGAGGAAGCGCTTGCCTCCTTTACACGTTTCTTCCTCGAAACCTGTCTGGATCAGGTCGCCTTCATGGAAGGCTTGATGCAGCCCGAGCGGCTGCGAACGCGCATCCTCATGTGGGCCGAAGAAGAAACGCGGCTGAACAAGCTTCCGCCCAAGGTCGGCAGCGTTTTGGAGGCCGTGCTGTACCGGGGCGAACTGCCGCGTGGCGATGTCGCGGGTTTGCTCGGCCTGACGCCGCGCCATACGCGCCGGATCGTGTCGGCTCTGCTTGAATCAGGAGCGCTCCACTCGAAGGGGCCGCGCGATCCGTTGCGGCTCGCCTTTCCCGCCGCCCTCGCCTCGCGCTGGATGCCCGGTCTGTTCCCCGAAAAGACATCTGATAAAAACTGATTCGTGCACGACAGTCATTCTGAGTTGACGCATAGTGAGAGCGGCAGTCTCGCATTCAAGGCTCCTTCAACCTATTCGCGTCGAAGGGTAATGTCTTGGAATGGCTGCCCGACAACGCGAAAACGAAGTCTGTCTCAACGCCGGGTCCGTGCTTCTCATTCGACGCAAGAATTCCGGGCGGAATGAGCGGCGCGCCGATTTTCGATCGTGAGGCATCTATGTGCATGGCGTGGACAGCTTAGGGGTTGGAAGGAGCTTCCGGTCCGGAACGGCTCTCGTTTGGGTCAATGCTGACGCCATCGATGGAACTGCCGATCGCCCGCATGAATTATAAAAGCCTCCTTCAGCTATTGGCGGAAGGCAACGAAGGAATGGCGATCCTCAATGGGCCGGGTCTCTGACTTCGATGTGACCTCTGCTGCGCTCAGTCAAACCGGAAGCCAAACAGGCCGCCGATCTCGGTCTCGTCAGACAGCCGCGTCGTAAGCACCACTTTGTCCACATCAATCTCGTCTGAAAGCGGCAAACGGTTGAAGATGTCGGAGTTCATGGTGACGATGTATTGGCCTGCCGAACCGGCCGCGCGCTGCCCTAACAGTAACGCGCGAGCGATCTGCCGTTCATCCACGCCGTCGAACAGATGACTATCGTGGATGAGGAATCCCGGTCCACCCAGACGCTCTGTCGTCATCCGATACAGCGTCAAATCGAGACAAAAGATCTCCATGCTCGAAATGCCGCCGCCGCGATCACCTTCAATGGAAATCTTGAAGTCGGGACCGTTCTCGGTGGCCTCAACGACAAAACGCCCCGACCGATCGTCGTAAAGTTCCTTGATTGTGTCGGCGATGATCAGGATTGCCCGATCGAGAATGTCTTTGCGCTCCTTATAGTCTTCTTGCAACCTTCGCTTGAGATTCGTCCGGTCAATTTCAAGCTGCGTGGAATCGCCTTCGAGCGCTTCGGCTGCCTTAAATCGTTCGCGTAGCGACGCGGCCGATGCGTCCTTGGCAGCCAATTCGGACTGAAGACGGACGAAGTCTTCAAGCGCGCCTCTGAGCTATGAGCGGAAGTTGGTGACGGCATGAAGGGGTAAGGCGACGTATCGTGGGGGTGTTCGACGCCTCCACTTCTCCACCAAAGGAGTGATACGCCGTGACCGACACTAACGTCATCAAGCTGG
>JBAQJL010000224.1:0-9849 GCA_049300295.1 Xanthobacteraceae bacterium | reverse complement strand
GGATACAACCAGTTGTCCAAGATCATCATGGGTGTAAAGTTCAAGGACGGAATCGAGATCGTCAGATTGCACGCTCAAACCGCTGCCGCCTGACCCCGTCCGTCACCAAGATTCGGCGATAGCTCAGGCTCGCCCGTCCCGCTGCAGAGCGGGTATGACGGCCCAGCCGAACAAATGCCTCCAGGAAGCCCCGGCTTTAATGGTCTGACTCTGTCGCATGTGGAGGGCCACGCAGCAGCGCTGATGCGAGAGGAGGGGATTATGGAGGGGACGCTATACATCAATAATCCAAAGATATGTGGAAGCTGCACGCGCTTACTGCCGACGATGCTGCCTTCAGGAGCGATCTTGAACGTAGTGCTTCCGGACAGCACTGTGATTCAATGTATGGGCATAGGACCATGATAGTTCGCTACGATAATGAGCAGGACGACCTCGACCCTATGAACCGAACAGTCATTGGTTCCAGCGCGCAGCTCTCAGAACTACTCGACGGTCGAAGAAACAACGCGCCTTTTTTCGTTAGACTTTCCGGCGACAACGGATTTGAAATCATGACTGGTATCGGGGAAAATGTTGGCTGTGTTCAATACAGTCGGAGCGACGGATCGCCTCCCTGTCTCATGGCTGTTTCATCTCGCCCGGTCATGAAGCGCGGTTGTGTTGAATTTCTAACGGCCAATACGCCTACACCAATCGCAGCGCGCTACATCATCAGTTTCGACGAAGTAAAGGCGGTCGCCATTGACTTTCTCAAAGCCGGCGGGCGGAGCAACGTTGTGTCATGGCAGATACTAAATCCAAAAGCAGTCAAGGAAGATATTGAGCGGCCGTCCGATTCATAGATCGTCATCACAGCTGAGACCTCTCTCGTCGACTTCAATCTGAAAGCCTGAGCAACCGTAATTCGCGAAATTCGGCGGCCCCATCTCGCCACACCAGATCGTGCCCGCCAGGGGGGGCGCCGGCCTCCCTAGTCGGCGGCAAGCAAGCCTTGGCAGCGCTTGTCGTGTGCAAAGTGACAATAGAGCCTCGCCATGCCCGCCATCACCCGTGAACAAATTTCCGTTGCCTTCTTCGATCTCATCGCCGGCGCAGCCGACTTCACCGCCACGAGCCGGCGTTTCGTGCATTGGGATCAAGTCAACGAAACGCAGATGCCGTTTCTGACCATGCTCAAAACCGGCGAAGTGCGCGGCCGGCAGGCCGAGGGGCTGCCGACGCTGACCATCAACGCGCATGTCTTTATATATATGTCGGCCGGGATGGATCCTGAGGACGTACCCGATACCGCGATGAACGCGCTGCTGGACGCGGTCGACACCGCGGTCCTGCCGAGCGGTGCCGATGCGCTCGCCCGTAACCGGCAAACGCTCGGTGGCCTAGTGTCGCACTGCTACCCGCTCGGGCCGGTATTCGTCGATACCGGCGATACCGACGGCAAGGCGGTGGCCGCGATTCCGTTCCAGATTCTGGTGCCTTAGCGCGCCTGCGCGCAGCCTCTACCGCGAATAGCGAGCGACGAGCGGCGAATAGGAAGGTGCTTCCTCCCATTCGCTACTCACGACCGCTATTCGCGCCTTTGCCACGCTCTCACCACGGAGAACCACTCATGACCCAATTCGCCTTCGGCAGCGGTACGCTGATCGGCAAACGAACCGACGTGAGCGGCCAGCCGCCAGCGTTGCTCGGCACCTTGCAGGACGTATCGCTCGATTTCGACCGCAAGATCGAGACGCTGCTCGGCCAGTACAACATGGCGGTCGCCGCCGGCGGCGGCGAGTTCAAGATCACCGGCAAGGCCAAGTTCGCCCGCCTGCAGTCGACGCAGATCAACAATCTGTTTCTCGGCCAGACGCTCACCGCCAGCAGCATGGTCGAGATGACGACCGGCGAGACCGATACCGTCGCGTCGGCGGCGGTGACAGTGGCCAATGGTGCGAATTTCGTCGAGGATCTCGGCGTGTTCTACGCCACGACCGGCGCGCAGCTCACCCCGGTCGCCGCCTCGCCGACGCAAGGGCAGTACATCGCGCCGTCCGGTAGTCCGGGTACCTATACGTTCAATTCCGCCGACAACAGCGCCGCCGTGTTGATCTATTACAGTTATACGATCGCGTCAGGCAACAAAATCAGCCTTGCCAATCAGCTCACCGGCCCGCTGCCGATGTTCGAAGTATCGCTGAAGGAAACCTTCAACTATTTCGGCACAGCCAAGGATCTGGTGGTGAAGCTCAACGCCTGCGTGGCGCCAAAACTGTCGCTGCCGTTTTCCAACCAGAAATTCACGGTCGCCGAGTTCGATTTTCAGGCGATTGCCGATGCGTCAAACAATATCGGCACGATCAGCCTGAGCGAGTAAGACGGCCGCCCGATGTTACGATTCGGCAAAAAGGCTCTTCGCTGCGTCAAAGACGGGTTTCGGCAGCATGCGTAACTCATCCGCCACATAAGGCAAATTTTGCATATATTGCACAACAAGTCGGGCCACAGCACGTGCCTGTGCGGCGTCGTTGCGTCGCTTTGCCGGTTCGCGGTCCCTTCGTTTCGACAGCCATAGCTTGTGTGCCGCCCATGCGCGAGGATCGGTCGTCACCAGGCGGCATGGCTCACCTCGTTCGTCGATGACAACAGCTTTGAATGAAGGGGCGCTTTCTTGCCAGGCCAGGCCTTCGATTTCGGCCGCCGTGAGATCGTCCTCGTCAACGCCAATGCGCTCCTTTTCTTTCGTCCAAGGCGGGTTGCGTAGCGGTTTGATGAGGTCGACAAAGTAGCCTTCCCGGTTCGCAGCTTGGAAGCGTTGCGATGAACGGCGGAAACTGGAATCGACCTTTTGCAGCAGGCGGAGCAGCGAGGGCTGGCTGACATCTTTGGTCGCCACGAAGCTTAATCGTTGGCGGGCGTCGAACAGCAAATCGATATCTTCCGTTGCGGTCAGTCCGGGGTCGATGCGAACGCCGGCAACCGCCTCGTAGGCGTAGATTGCGTTTGTGCCGAGAACTCTGATTCCCGATCCCAGCAAACCGGCTTCATCGATCGCTCGCAGGATCTTCGCCCCGGCGAGCGGCACACGACCGAGACCTAGCGCGCGATTTACTGCGGCTTGCCGGGCCATGACCGTTTTCAGGTCCTTCAAACGTTGCCGTGCATCCAGCCGGCCGCGATCGTATGCGAGCTTTATCGCCTCGGTTTCCTTCGATTTATGCCCCAGCGACGTCTGGCGGCGGATGCCGGATTTGCCGTAGTAGCTGCGGACCAAGTAATCGCGCCCGTGGATGTTTTTCCAACCCATGGAGCCGCGGTGGTCATCATTTCGTTGAACAGCCTCGCGAAAAGCGGCGTAGCGCTGCTGCGTGTTGATCGCCTCGCGCCGCTGATCGCCGTTAAGCTCTTGAAAAACAACGTTTTCCACAATTTTGTCCGTTAGGCCTTCCAAGTGTGGAAAATAGCATTTAATTATTAAAAATCAATATGTTCCACAGTTAAGTATAAAATCGGCAAAGACTGTGGAAACCGGCATTCGAGTGCAGCTCAAGGGAGGCTGAAATTGAGCCTGGACATCGACCAAACCGTTGATATTTCGGCAGCGCGCCTAGTCCGGCTCGCCGGCCGCGACTTCTATATAGCGCCGCTGTCGCTACGGCAGATTCTGGCCATTGCCGATCACGTGCCGAAGCTCTCCGGCATCACGGCGGAGACTATGAGCGGTGAGCGGCTCACGCCGCTCGCCGAGGTGCTCTGGCAGGGCCTACGCCGCGCGCATCCCAAACTCACACGCGACGAGTTCCTCGATTTGCCGATCCCGCTCGGCGAGCTCGTCGCCGCGCTGCCGATGGTGATCGAGCAAGCCGGTGGCAAAAGAGTCGAGGCTGTCGCGGGGGAAATCTAGGCGACGAGCGTTTTGAGACGGCCGCGTGGGGCGCGCTCGTCGCCGACCTGGTTCTCGACCTGAATTGGACGCGCGACCAGGTGCTCGATCAGGTCGATCTGCCGTTTCTCGAAGAGCTGCGCCGGGCGTGGAGCGAGTGCCCACCGTCGCGCCGGCTGTTGGCCGCCTCGCTGGGATTTAAGCCGAAGCCGCGGCCGTCGAACGATTATCGCGAACTGCTCGCTATGTTCCCGGGCGGCGCCCTCAAGTAAAGATCGGAGCGTTCCTGCATGGCCAACGACAATCAGGTCGAGATCCGGTTTGGTGCAGATACCGGTGATTTTTTCGCCGGGATCGCCCGCGTCAACCAGGCGCTGAGCGACCTCGCGGCGCCGATCAAGGTCCTGCGTCAGACGCTTGCCGAGCAAAAAGTCCTACTCAACGCCGAGGTCAGTCAATTTCAGATTACACAGAACCAGAAGTTTGCGCTGCTCGAGGCGGAAGCGCGGAAAGAATACGAAGCCGAACTGGCGATTCTCAATCAAAAACTCGCATTGGGTAGCTTGGACTTGGCGCAGCAGGCAAAAATTCTGGATAAAAAAGCAGAGCTGGAGATCAAGTACAACACCGACATGCTCCGCCTCGACGAGCAGGCGATCGCGGCGCAGCAGCGCATGTGGACCTCGGCGTTCGGCTCGATCGAGACGGCGTTCAATTCACAATTGCGCGGCCTTCTCGCCGGTACCACGACCTGGTCGCAGGCGTTTCAGAAGATCCTCGGCGACCTGATCATTAAGATCATCGAGATGTGTGAAACCATGGTGGTAAAGTGGGCCGCGGCGCAACTGGCACAGACCACGGCGGCGACCACCGGGGCGGCAGCGCGCGCGACGGCCGAGCAGGGGGCTGCCAACGCCGGCGTTCTCGCCAACGCCGCGACCGCCATCAAGGCGATCATGACCGATGCCGGCCAGGCGTTCGCTGGCGTGTTTGCCTTTCTGGCGCCCACCATGGGGCCGGCCGCGGCGGGGCCAGCCGCGGCCGCGCAGGCCTCGGTGTCGGCGGCGGCCATCTTCGATGTCGGCACCGATTACGTCGTGCGCGGTGGGCTTGCTTTGATCCATCCCGGCGAAACCATCATTCCCGCCGCGCGCGGCTCCGGACCGTTCTCGGGCTCCGGTCTTGGCGCACAGGTGCATGCGCCGGTGAGCATTAACGTGGCGGCGCTCGACGCGCAGAGCGTCAAGCGGTTCTTCACCGACAATTCGAGCCACATGCTGCGCGCGATTAACGACGCGGTGAAACGCGGCGCGCATCTGGGGCTGCGCGGGGCGCGGTCCTGACCGCGCCCGATCGCTCGCTCGTCCGGTGAGAGCAGCAAATCATGTCCTACATCCTCGGCGTCAATCTGCTGCCGTCGACGGGTGAGTTCACTTACGACACGATTCCGTATCTGGGCCAGCGCGTCACCGAGTCCACGCTGACCTCGATCAATCGCTATGCCAACGGCGGCCCGAATGCGGGCACGGGGACCGTCACGGATTATTCGATCGCGATCGATAATCTGCAGGCGCAATTTCCTGGGTGCACCACGGTATCGCTTGTCGTTTCGTGGTTTGGCAATTCGACCGATGTCACCGCCTGCCAGGTCTATCCGTCGACCACCTACATCAACGGCGGTTTTCGGCAGGCATCGGGGGCATCCGATGTTTGGCGCTGCTCGGGGCTGGTGCAGTCGTCTTCAGGTCTCATTCCGATCCCGCAGAGTGGCGGCGCTTTCATCTACGGCGGTACGCCGTCGGACCAGTCTTTGGTACGTTGTATCGGCGATCTGAAATCGCGCGGCCTGCGAGTGGTGTTCTACCCGTTCGTGCTGATGACGGCGAGCGGCGAGCCCTGGCGCGGGCGCATCACGTACGACGGAACGGATGTTTCCAGCGCCGCGACCACGGCGATCAACAACTTCCTCGGTCCCGCCGCGACTTCGCAGTTCACGCGCGATACCATCAATCTGACCGTGACGTATACGGGCTCGGCCACCGACTACACCTACCGCCGCATGATTCTGCATTACGCCAATCTGTGCGTGATCGCCGGCGGCGTCGACCTCTTCCTGCTCGGCTCGGAGTTTCGCGGGCTGGAAATCATTCGCGGGCCGGCCTGGACAAAGGCGGGTACCACCGGCAGCGACGGCAAGGTGACGTGGGACTATCCGTTCGTCGCTGGCCTCATTCAGCTCGCCGACGACGTGCGCAGCGTGTTTGACAGCGCGAGCCTCACCAAGGACACGGCGAACCTGCACAGTCTGATTGCCTATTCGGCCGACTGGTCGGTGTGGATGGGCTATCAGCACCCGGGCGAGAACGGACAATGGCCGCATCTCGACCAGCTTTACGGCCATGACAATATCGACATTGTCGCTTTCGATGATTACCTGCCGCTATCGGATTGGACGACCGCCGAAGGTGGCCTCGATGCGCAAAACTGGCTCATGCCGGCGCCAACCGGGGCATGGCCGCCATCGACGGCAACCTTCAGTGGCCTCGGCCTGACCGGGCAGCCGTCGATCTACAGCATCGCTTATTTGAAAGCCAACATCGAAGGCGGTGAAAAATACAACTGGTTCTACAACGACAGTAGTAATCTCGGCGTCGGGCTCGATCCGAATGGCACCGGCTTGTACGTCTCACTGCCGGCAGGAGATCGGCTCACCCAGGCGCGTAATCCCTATTTTCCAAATCAGCAGTTGTTGGCGAACAAACAGCTGCGCTGGTGGTGGAACAACGCGCACCAGGCGATCTATGACGACGGCGATGGCACCGGCTGGTCACCGCACGGCCCTTATACCGAATGGGTGGCGCAGTCGAAATCGATCGCATTTGCCGAATACGGTTTCCCGGCGTGCGACCGCGGCACCAATCAGCCCAACGTGTTCTACAGTGCGGCGTCAGTCGAAAGCGCGACGCCGTTCTGGTCGATTTGGAATCCGAGCGAGAGTGCCGCGGGTCAGTATTGGCCGCGCCGCGACGACATGCTGCAGCTTTTGGCGCTCCAGGCCGTCTACGAATACTGGGTGACCGACGGGCACAACGAAACGTCGGCGGCCGGCGTGCCAATGATCCAGACCGCGTTCATGTCGGTATGGAATTGGGACGCGCGGCCGTTTCCGATATTTCCACAGTTGAGCGGAGTCTGGGGCGACGCCGGCGACTGGCCGGCCGGCAACTGGGTCGGCGGCAAGGGGCCGTTCCTGGCGCCGCTCGTGCCAAGCGACCCGCCGGCGGCGGGATCGTATGTGACGTTTCCGGCGCTGCCGATATTCGGTTGGTCGGTCAAGCTCGCGCCGAAGTTTGCGACCGGCACAGCGCTGCATGCGTCAGGCCGGGAACTGCGCGCTGCAAGATACGCGAGCCCGCTATGGGCGATCGAGCTGAATTACGATCTGTTGCGCATGGCCGCGCCTGACGACGAGCTGCAAACGATCCTGGGCTTTTTCGAAGCGTGCCAAGGTGAAAGCGCGTCGTTCTATTTCGAGCCTCCGACGTTGTCGCCCGCATCCACGCAAACGCTCGGCACCGGCGACGACACGATCACGACGTTCTCTTTCACTGTGACGATGGGCGGCGGGGCGATCGCGCCGGCCAACATCGGCATGCCGCCGAATATCTATCTCGACGGCGTGCTGCAATCTGGTGGCTACACGGTCGCGGCGAACCCGCTGGCGCCGACTGTGACTTTCGCTACCGCGCCGGCATCGGGTGTTGCTGTTAGCGCGGACTTTCACTGGTACTTTCTGTGCCGCTTCGACGATGACAGCGCCGACGTCGATGAGTTCCTGGCGCAGCTTTACGCGCTGCAGTCGCTGCGGCTCCGGACAGTTCGATGGTGATGAAGTCTCTCCTCGCTGGAGAGGCGAGGAGAACGCCGTATGACGACCCCGCCGTCGCTGCCGAGTCTCGCCGGATTGTCGTGGTCGCGGCACAAGAAGCCGGGCTTTTCCACACGTGTCGCCTCGCACGTCTCCGGCCGTGAAGTGCGCGTCGCCTTGATGAGTTATCCGCTGTACGAGTTCGAGGCTGTCTATAACGGGCTCGCCTCGTCGGCGACGCCAAGTTTCACCGGACTCGGCGCTGCGAGCCTGCAAAGCCTGATGGGCTTTTTTCTGCAGCTGCAGGGCCAGTTCGGAACCTTCCTCTACACGGATCCTGACGACACCGCCGTCACCGGGCAGGCGTTCGCAACCGGCAATGGCACGACGACGGCATTCACGATCGAGCGCTCGCTGGGTGGATTTCTCGAACCGGTCGGTTGGGTGACGACGTTGTCGAAGGTCTACTTGAACGGTGCGCCGCAGGCGAGCGGCTACACGCTGACCGCGCCGAACATACTGACCTTCACGTCGGCGCCGGGCTCCGGCGTCATCGTCTCGGCCGACTTTGCGTATGCGTTCAACTGCCGTTTCCTCGACGACCAGATGGACTTCGAAGAATTCATGTCGAACCTCTGGAAGCTCGACAGCATGAAATTTCGCAGCGTGAAGCCATGAAGCCGGCGTCAACAGCTCTCATCACCTATCTCAACAACGCGCGCACCAATCCGGATGTGCCGCTGTTGATGACAGACACGTTTACATTCACGCTCGCAACCGGCCTGGTTCTCTGTTACACCAACGCTGACGTGACGTTCACGTACAACGGCAACACGTATCTGGGCAATTCTATTCTGGTCGATGGCCTCAAATACAAGGCCGCGATCGGACTCGAAGTCGACCAGCAGCAGATCACGATTGCGGCGCGGGCAACCGATACCATCACCGCCGGTGCGCCATTCCTGCAAGCGCTGCGCGACGGCGCGTTCGATTTTTGCCAGATTCTGCGGCAGCGCGTTTTCTTCTCCGACAGGATCGGCGGTACGGCGATCGGCGCCGTCACCCTGTTCAAGGGCCGGCTTGGCGTGATCGACGAAGTCGGCCGGACCAGCGCGAAGCTCAATACCAACTCGGACCTGGTGCTGCTCGACATCGACATGCCGCACAACGTCTATCAGCCGACGTGCCTGCACACGCTCTACGATTCCGGCTGCACGCTGGTCAAAAATGCCTTCGGCATCAGCGGTACAGCCGGCTCGGGATCGACCGCCTCGACGATCAACTGGTCGGGAGCATCGCTGAATTTCCCGCAAGGTTCGATCACGTTCACGTCCGGCGTCAACGCCGGGGTGACAGCGACGGTGGGCTCGGCTGTCGCCGGCACCTCGCTCACACTGCTCTATCCGCTCGAAAGCGTGCCGGCGGTGGGCGATGGCTTCACCGTTTATTTCGGCTGCGACCACACGCCTGGGAGCTGCCAAAGCAAGTTCAACAATCTGGCGAATTTCCGCGGTTTCCCCTACGTGCCGCCACCGCAGATGGCGATCTGAGGGGAAGATAATGGGGGAGCCGGTGGTGAGCATCTTCGACGAGACAAGCCAGCGCGCGGCCGTGGTCGCCGAAGCACGCAAGTGGATCGGTACGCCGTACCACAATTGCGCGGACGTGCGCGGCGCCGGCGTCGATTGCGGCATGCTGATCGTCCGGGTGTTCGTCGACACTGGGCTATGTGAGGCGTTCGATCCTCGACCTTACCCGTTCGACTGGCATCTGCACCGCAGTGAGGAACGCTATCTCGGCTTCGTCTTCGACCGCACCGCGGAAGTGACCGGGCCGCAGCCCGGCGACGTTGTCGTGTTCCGCGTCGGCCGCTGCTACGCGCATGGCGGCATCGTGAGCGCCGCCGCACCGTTGACGATTGTGCACGCATACTTTCCCGCCCGGCGCGTGATCGAAGACGTTGTCGGCCGCGACAGCGCACTGTCAGAGCCGGCGCGGCAGCCTCGCTTCTTCAGCCCTTGGGCGAGGAAGCCATGAGCGGCGCTCTTAAATCTCTGTTCGGCGGCAATCAGACGACCACAACGCCGGATTATACCGGGCTGCAAATCCAGAC
>JBAQJL010000223.1:0-1555 GCA_049300295.1 Xanthobacteraceae bacterium | reverse complement strand
AAATCGTTACGCCGGACGGGCGGATGAACACCTTCATTTGCCATCCGGAGCGCGATTCGCCGCATCCCGCAATCATCTTCTTAATGGACGCACCGGGCATTCGCGAAGAGTTGCGCGATATGGCGCGCCGCCTCGGCACAGTGGGCTACTACGTCATGCTGCCGAATTTGTACTACCGCTCCAATGTCGAGGAACTCGGTTCAGTGGTGGGCGAGGCAAATGTCGCCACGCGCCAGAAGGCACTGCAGCTCATGACCACCATTAACATTCCCATGGTTATGCAGGACCTCGATGCGCTGCTGGCCTACGCCCAACAGGACAAGGCCGCATCGCGCGGCCCGATGGGATGCGTCGGCTACTGCATGAGCGGACAATATGCTGTGAATGCCGCCGTACGGCACCCTGAGCGCATTCGAGCGGCGGCGTCGATTTACGGCGTGGCTCTGGTTGGCGATAAGCCCGACAGCCCGCATCTAGCTCCGCAACGCACCGACGCCCGCCTGTATTTTGGATGCGCGGAAAACGATACTTATGCGCCTCTGGAGATGATCGATCGCTTGCGTGCCGAAATTGCCGCCAAAGGCGGCAATGCGGAAGTCGAAATATACCCCGGCACTGCGCATGGGTTTGCCTTTCCGTCCCGTCCCGCGTACGACAAGCCGGCGGCGGAGCGCCATTGGGAACGTCTTTTTAAGCTGTTTCGCGCGTTGACTTAGAACGCTGCTCGAATACTCAGTTTCGCGGTTCGGCCGGCGCCCGGATAAACATGATTTTCGGCGGGCGATGTGTAATAGGAATTTTCGTAATACAACTTGTTCGTAAGATTCAAAACATTTAACTGCAAGGACACGTTCTCGCTCAATTTGTACGAAGCCATCGCATTCCAAACGACGTAGCCGGGAATCGTTGCCGTTTCACCCGAATCAGCAAATCTCGCGCCGAGCCAGTTGCCGCCGGCGCCGATTTCCCACTTCTCGGTCAATTCATATTCCGTCCAAAGATTGACCGCGTTGCGGGCGACATTGGGCAGCGCTTTGCCAACATAGGCGGCCATTCCGGACGAAAGGGTTTTCCCATCGAGATAGGTGTAGCCCGCGACGATTTCCCAGTGTTCGGTCACATAGCCGCTGGCACCGAGTTCCACGCCATCGACCCGCTGGTCGCCATTCAGAATGGTGAGCGTCGGGTTTTCCGGATCGTTGGTCTGCGCGTTGTCCACTTCGGTGCGAAAAACGGCGGCCGTGGTTGCAAACTTGCCCTCGAGCCAGCTGGTTTTTGCACCGGCTTCGTAGGTTTTTGCCTTGACCGGGCCAAGATCGGCCGTCTTCGTAGTCAGGGTCAAAGCCTCGGCGGAGGGGTCGAACGAGGTACCGTAGGATAAATAATAACTTTGCTGCGGCGTCGGTTTGAAGATCAACGCGGTGCGCGGACTCGTGACGTTATCGGCATGGTCGAGATTGAGGACCGCGCCGGTAGTCCAGGTGTATTGAATGTAGTCGGCCGAGAAGTGATCGAAACGCAAGCCGGCCACGAAATCCAGATACGGAGTGAGCCC
>JBAQJL010000222.1:0-8307 GCA_049300295.1 Xanthobacteraceae bacterium | reverse complement strand
AGGCTCAGTAGGGCCGCGAAGCCGGAGATCGTCGCCGGTGAGCCGCCTTGACCTGGAAGGACGCGCAGTAGCAGAGTCGCTCGCGGCGCGCGCATAGCAACCCCTGTGATCCACCCGCAAGGTAAGGACCACGTCCGAAACGAACAAGGCAAACACAGTGGCCTTCCACAAGAAGGCAGTCTTCGAAGGCGATGTTGAGTATGCGTTCCGCATGTATGCCGGAGCTATCTATCTATCGCCAACACAATCCTCTCATCGGGGACGGCATGGAAGGACTCCACACGTTCGTCGCCCGGCTCATGGCCAGCCACCCGGACGCGCACGGCGAGATCAAACGCGTTTTCAGGGACGGGGATTACGTCATCCTCCACAGCCAATGGCACGGCTTGTCCGACAATCCGCGCGGCGGAGCAGTCGTTGACATTTACCGTTCGGAAAACGGCGAGGTGGTCGAGCACTGGGATGTCATCCAGCCGATCCCGGAGACGGCTGCCAACAACAACACGATGTTCTGATCCGCGGACCACACCGCCGGTCTGAGCTCGGCTTTTGGACCCGACTCTGACATCTCGTTCGTGGGGCGGGTACACAGTGTGAGCGAATATTGATAGGCTTGCGGCTTCAACGGTTAGGAGCGAGCAATGACGAGAATTTCACCGAAAACGATTGTCACCATCATTGCGGCAGGGCTAGCCATATTGGGCGGCAGCGCTAGTTCCGCGGACAAGTACACCGTGCAGGTTCCGGGAGGGCTCGGGTTCTCCGAGTTCAGAGGCTACGAAAACTGGCCGGTCATCTCGATCAGCGACAACGGCGGCAAGTTCGCCGCGATTTTGGGGAATCCAGTCATGATGGACGCCCTTCGTGCAGGCGTGCCCGGCAATGGCAAGCCTTTCCCAAACGGCGCCAAGATGGCGAAAATCCATTGGAACCAGAGAACACAAGAGACGTATCCCGGTCCGCCAAAGGTGCCGGGTACTCAGTCCAACGCCGATTTCATGGTGAAGGACAGCAAGAGGTTCGCCGACAGCGGTGGATGGGGATGGGGCTCATTCGACTACGACGCGGTGTCCGATACGTTCAGCCCCGCCACTGAGGCGGCCAATCCGCCACAGGGCCACGACGCGAAGTGCGGGTTTGCGTGCCACACACTGGTGAAGAACCGCGATTACGTTTTCACCGAGTTCGCCCACAGGTGAAGCTTCGGAAGCCCGCTGCGCGGCTATGGTAGCAGCGGCGAACCCCGACAAGTGATCGAATAAAAATCCGGGATGTCGTTTATGGGCCCTTAGCGGGCGCAACGGCTGGCGACCCACTATTCGACCGCCCCGCGGCTGCTTGCAACCCCGGACATTGGCTGGTCAGAAGTTTGGCTCAGCGCCGCCAAAAGAATGAGCGACTACCCTATGGATTGTGTCAGTCAGGGGTGCAACAATCGTGGCTGTGGATGCCGCCGTTAAACGACAGCTGCCCAGGCGCACGCGACTTTTAGCCAAGAACATTTTTAGTCAGGAAGCCGAGCCGTCGCCTTTGCACTTGCACCAGCTCAGTTTGAGCGGACATCTCTGTATTTGACTTGCAAACAGCAAGAGCAGGAGTGGTCGTGACGAGAACACCATCATCGATGATTTTAATCGTTGCGGTCATGCTCGCCGTTTTTGACGGCATGGCCATTGCCGCGCAGGACCGGTACACGCTGAAATTGGGCAAACTCGCGTTCTCTGATTTCAGGGGATACGAAAACTGGGAGGATGTCGCAGTCAGCCGAGCTATGCGGGATTTTGGGTGACGAGGCTGATCAGGCGGCGTGGTGAGCCGGCATTTCAATGACCTCAATTCCGTTTTTGAATTTGACGCCTTGAACGACCTTTGGCAACTGGTTCTCGCCGTTCAATCGCCGCCATGTTTTCGCGGCGGCGTTGACGAGTTTGAACACCATGAGCTTGGCGGTCTTCGCCGATAGCGCGCCTTTTGTCCGCACGGTTCGATGACGCACCGTGGCGAACACACTCTCGATCGGATTTGATGTGCGCAGATGGTCCCAGTGCTCGGCAGGGAAGTCGAAGAAGGCGAGCAAAGCTTCCCGATCCTTCATCAGGCAAACAACCGCCTTGTCGTACTTGGCGCCGTATTTTTCGGCGAACACGTTGATCGCCGTCTCGGCTGTCGCGCGGGTCGGCGCACCGTAAATCTCACGAAGGTCTGCCTTCATGTTGACCTGGACCGAGAGGGCAACCTTGTTCAGCACGTTGGCGGTCTTGTGAACCCAACAGCGCTGGTGCCTGGTGCTCGGAAAGACCTCCTCGATCGCCTTCCAGAAGCCGAGCGCGCCGTCGCCGACCGCGAGGTCCGGCGCGATCTCGAGCCCCCGCTGCTTGATGTCAATGAGGAGTTCACGCCAGCTCTGCGCGCTCTCGCGGATTCCAGTCTGGAAGCCGACAAGTTCCTTCTTGCCTTCGGGTGTCGCGCCGATCAGCACCAGCATGCATTCGGCATTGTCTTCCATCCGAGCCTGCAGGTAGACCCCGTCCGCCCACACGTACACGTATCGCCGCGCCGAGAGGTCGCGCTTCTGCCAGGCGTCGTAATCTGCCTGCCACTCCGCCGTCAGCCGCGAGATCACCGCCGGCGACAGGTTCGGCGCGTCCTTGCCCAAGAGGGCGGCGAGTGCCTCCTGGAAATCGCCGCCCGACACTCCGCGCAGGTAGAGAACCGGCAACAACGCATCGAGACTCTTCGTCCGCCGTGCCCACTTCGGCAGGATCGACGAGGTGAAGCGGATCTTCTCTTCCGTGCCCACCTCGCCCCGGTCGCGCACCTTGGCGCGACGAACCTCAACAGGTCCGACCCCCGTCTGGATCGCACGATGCGGCCCATGGCCGTGACGCACGATCCGGTCGCGACCGTCAGGTAACTGCAAATCCTTCCACTGCGCGACGAAGGCGTCGGCTTCGGCGATCAGCACCTGTGCCAACATTCGGCGCGCCCCTTCGCGGGCAAGTTCGGTCAGTGGATCGTCAACGACGTCAGGCTGACGCAAGGCAACGACAGTAGTATCTCTCGACATGGCGTATCGCTCCTTTCGGGGAGGTTCTGGCAGGCTTGGACATCCGCCTCGATACGCCGCCTTCAATCAATCGTCGTCACCCAGATTCCGGCTTAGCTCCAGTCAGCCAGACCGAAGCTCAGTTGAAAGTGATTGTCGCGAACGACGTGATGATGAAGGCGTATAGGCAAGGCCTTCCCGCCGATGGCAAGCTTTTTCCTGAGGGTTCCAAGATTGTGAAGATCGAGTGGTCCTTCAAAAAGAACCCTGTGTCCCCGTATTTCGTGCAGGTGCCGGACACTTTGAAAGCGGTTGACGTAATCGAAAAGGATACCAAGAGATTCCCGGATACGCACGGATGGGCATACGCCAATTTCATCCATGATGCCGCGTCTGACACTTTTGCGCCTGAGGGGACTGAGCCCAATTGCGGCTACGCGTGTCACACGACAGTAGCGGCGAAAGATTATATCTTCACGCAATATCCCAGGCGGTAAACGGGTTGACGGTTTGATCGACTAGAGCGTTGCGACTCTGCACCGCGGTTGGTGCGGTGCAGGCGGTGGACGTAAATTGAGCGGCTCACAATCCGGTCAAATGATCTCTCGACGTTGTTCTCGTCACGGCGCTACTCCCGCCAATGGCGCTGACAGTCGATTTTAATCGCCCAGCCCCATGTCTGTTATTGGCATAAGCGGACGTGACTCGGCTGGGCCGTTAAGTCGGCGATTGGCGTCCGTGCGACGCACACAAAGACATTGAGGACTTCAAATGCGAAATTGCGGCGGGGGTAGACCATGATGGATTTACTGTTCAATGGTGTCGGATGGACCGGCATCGCGCTCACCCTGAACCGCATCGCGGTTGGGGCATTCTTTATGCATTCGGGATATCACAAGCTGTTCAACGCGGAGCGGCACCGTACATTTGTGGATGAATTGCAGGCGCTCGGCGTTCCAGCACTGGGCTTCAATCAATGGTGGGTACCGTCGGTCGAGTTCAGCGCCGGCGGCGCCGTCCTTATCGGGCTCTTGGCGCCACTCGCCGCGCTTGGCCTGCTTGTCATCATCCTTATTGCTCTCGCTACGTCCGGACGGCAGCGGATCAAACTCTACAAGCCGATCGATAGAGCCGATCGTATCGACGATTGGCTCTATCTGCCTGAGACGCTGTATGCCTTCATGTTGATCGTAATCGTTTCGGCCGGGGCCGGGCCTTACAGCCTCGATGCCCTGATTCTGAGCCTGATGAATAAACATGCCGTGTAATCCGCGTCCTCATCGGTTGTCTTCTTTCCATGCCGCGGCGCGCCAGTAGACAGCCGCCATCATGAGTGGTCCGCCATGATTGTTACGACTTTCCCAAGAGCCGTGCGCGTCATCGAGCACACTTTGATACCGCTGAAAGACGGGACGCAGCTCGCTGCCCGCATCTGGTTGCCGGAGGATGCCGAGAAAAGCCCGGTCCCCGCGATCCTGGAGTATCTCCCGTATCGCAAGCGCGACGGCACGTACGAGCGGGACGCGCTCACCCACCCCTATCTGGCTGGTCACGGCTACGCCGGCGTTCGCGTCGATCTTCGCGGCAGCGGCGAATCGACGGGCTTACTGTTCGACGAGTACGCCAAGCAGGAACAAGACGACGGCGTTGAGGTAATCGCCTGGCTGGCAGCGCAGCCTTGGTGCAGTGGTTCGGTTGGGATGATGGGAATTTCCTGGGGCGGGTTCAATGGACTGCAGATCGCGGCGCGCCGTCCTGCGGCGCTCAAAGCAATCGTAACCATCTGTTCGACCGACGATCGCTACGCCGACGACGCCCACTACATGGGCGGCACGTTTCTTACCAAGGCTGGCCTTGAGTGGGCCTTTTTCTTTTTCAGCTTGATGTGCCTCCCGCCCGATCCAACGCTGGTCGGCGATAGCTGGCGGACGATGTGGCTGGGGCGCCTGCAGAACGTACCGCCGTTCCAGGACAATTGGTTTCAGCACCAACGACGCGATGCGTATTGGAAGCACGGTTCGGTATGCGAGGACTACGCAGCGATCCAATGTGCGGTCTATGCCGTCGGGGGTTGGACCGACGGTTATAAGAATGCCATTCCGCGCCTGCTCGAGGGACTGAAGGGGCCACGCAAGGGCCTCATCGGGCCATGGGCCCACGCCTATCCACACTTCGGGCTTCCCGGCCCGCAGATCGGATTCCTCCAGGACATGCTGCGGTGGTGGGACCACTGGCTGAAGGGCGTCGATACCGGCGTGATGGATGAACCCATGCTGCGTGCGTGGATGACGGAAAGCGTGAAGCCGGCGACCCACCACGACACGTTGCCGGGCCGGTGGATCGCGGAATCGTCGTGGCCACCGCCAGGAGTAACGCCGCGCCGGCTGTTCTTGACCAATGAAGGATTGCGAGACGCCGCGGCGATCTTGACGGCTCGCGCCGTGTGCTCGCCGCAGACGATCGGTCAGTGTTCAGGCGAGTGGGTGCCCTTCGGCCGTGGCCGCGATCAGGCTGGCGATCAGCAAGAGGATGACGCGCGCTCGCTGATTTTCGAGACGGCGCCGCTCGATGCGCCCATCGAAATCCTTGGCGCGCCGATCGTCACGCTCGACGTCGCGTCCGATCGGCCGATTGCGAATCTGGTCGTTCGGTTATGCGACGTGCATCCGACCGGTGAATCGCTGCGCGTCAGCTATGGTGTGCTCAACCTCACGCATCGCGACGGCCACGAACGCCCCGCGCTGCTGGCGCCAGGTGAGCGCTACCGCGTGCGCATGAAACTCAACGATGCCGGCTCTGTGTTTCCGGCCGGCCACAAGGTGAGGCTCGCGATATCGACGGCTTACTGGCCGATGATCTGGCCCAGCCCGGAGACGGCCACCATGCAGATCTTTGCCGGCATGCTCGATCTGCCGCAGCGCCCGCCCAACGCCGCAGACGCGGGGCTCGCGCCTTTTCCCGAACCCGAGACGGCGCCACCCGAGAAGCCAACCATCATTCATCGCGATGGCGTGCGGATTGAGCGCATCGACCGCATCGGCCTGGAATTAGGCACGCAGTGGAAGACGCAATATCACGTGGAGGAGAACGACCCGCTCAGCGCCGTTGCCGAACTGAGCAATACTCAGACGCTGTCGCGAAACGAGTGGCAAATCCGGGTCGAGACGCAGCTGCGGCTGTCGTGTACGCGCGATACATTTCTGCTCCAGGGAAATTTGCGCGCCTTCGAGGGCGCTAAGGAAGTGTGCCGTCGCGACTGGGATCGCTCCATTCCTCGAGATTTCTTATGATAAACGGCATCAACGATGAGCTCATTCTGGCCGCCCGCCTTCTTCTCGTGACGCTGTTTTTGATTTTCGGTTGGAGAAAGCTCAGGGATTTTTCGGGCACGGTAAGCCAGATGAGGGAGCTTGGCGTTCCGGTGCCGGTGCTGGCTGCCGGCGCGGCGACCTTCACGGAGCTGCCGGTAGCGTTCGCGGTCGCTATCGGCGCGTTCACACGTCCTTCGGCTTTGTTATTTGTCCTGTACACACTTGGGACCGCGCTGATCGGGCATCGCTACTGGACTATGACAGGTACGGAAAAAATCGACAGCATGGACAGCTTTTACAAGAATTTTAGCATCATCGGAGGCTTTTTGCTGTTGTCGATTACGGGTGCGGGAAAATATTCGATTGATGCATTGTTGGGCATCGCCTCGCCATAGCTATTGGGTAAACGATGCAGCCTCATGTCGCGTATGTCCAGTGCCGGGCATGTGCCCGTGCGGTGCCAGGCATGTGATCGACGATCTCATCGACAGCCATCACGACGAAGCGTAACCTTCCAAAATCCCCGCGTGGTCTCGGCATTTGAAGAGGATCCGCGGACGAGCGCGAAGCCCCAACAAGTATTTAGGTTTCTGACCGGAGGCTCGGATATGTCGCTAGACAGCACGTTGACTGCAACCGCTCACTCGCGGCTGCCGGACCCGACCGCGGCCGGCTTCGCCGATAAGCTTTATCGGCTGGATGGCGGTCGCTCCCTCGCAAACGACGAGTCGGTCTGGACCCCCGGCGAAAATGTCGGACGCAACATCGAATTCTCGTCGACTTGCTGGCTGATACACCGGGGAAACCAATGGTTACTCTGGGATACGGGTGTTCCTGAATCCGCGCTGAACGACCCCAAAGGCTGGTCGACACTGCCCAAATTGATCGTCTACCATTTGGATAAGACGCTCACTGAGCAACTTACCACGATTGGACTTGAGCCGAACGATGTCACTCATGTCGCGCTATCGCATACTCACGGCGACCACATCGGCAATGTTCGCTTGTTTTCGAATTCGACGGTTCTGATGCAACGGGCCGAGTATGAATGGATCAGTACTCCCGATGGCCCTAACGACAACGTGAATCAATTGAAGGCTCTCGCACGTAAGCTTTTGGGCGCCCCAAAGCATCTTAAGCTGCTCGACGGCGATACCGACGTATTTGGCGACGGGAGTGTCACCCTGGTTTCCACGCCAGGACACACTCCCGGCAGTGAATCATTGTTGGTGCATCTGAAGAATTCAGGATTCATCATTTTGTCCGGCGACGTGGTGCATCTGGAAGAGAATTTTGAGAAAGACAGGGTGCCGTCCTTGAACACGGATAAGGCCGCGTCGATCGCCTCCATGGAGAGGGTCAGGAGCATAATCGCAACATACGAGGCGAAGCTGTTTATCAATCACGACAAAGCGGAATCTGACGCTCTAAAGCTGATCCCCGCATTCTACGATTGACGTCTCCATCAGTGCACTTCGGCCGCCCGCGCCGACGCCAGTGGCGCCCGGCCGTACGGAGGGAATTATTATGGCGGCAACTTCTCTAGCATCGGTGCCGGCATCGATCGCCGGTGATGCCACACGGACCGTCTTGCTACAGTCGACGTCAGCGGCAACAACCTATCACCGTATGACGGTTGATGACGTCGGAGTTTTCTATCGCCAAGCAGGCCCCAAGGACGCGCCGACGATCGTGCTGCTGCATGGGTTCCCCTCTTCCTCGCGCGAGTTCGATACGCTCATTCCCTTGCTCGCCACTCGCTATCATCTGATAGCGCCGGACTTTACGGGATTCGGTCAGAGTGATGCTCCGCCACCGTCGTCGTATGCGTACACCTTTGATAATCTCGCCAACACGATCAACGGTCTTCTCGAACAACTCGAAATCAACAAATACGCGTTCTTCGTTCATGACTATGGCGGGCCGGTCGGCTTTCGCATCATGGCGGCG
>JBAQJL010000221.1:0-4912 GCA_049300295.1 Xanthobacteraceae bacterium | reverse complement strand
CGAAAATGCTCGCGCGCATGCCGTAGTATCTCTGATGGGGCCTCAGTCATTATGCCACCTTCAAGCCTAGCAAGCCCTAGAGTACCACGGCATGGCGGTAACATAGCAGGCGGCCTCTCGGGCGGGTGTTAAAATGGGTCACCACTCGGCAGCGACCGGCGTCTGGAGCCCGGCGCTCAGAGATCATCAGCATCGTTTCGAGCCCGTGCCAGTCACTTTCGCATTGCAGCCAAAAACGGGGAGTAGGTCAGGCCGCTGCCCAATCTGGACTGGTCTTCCTGTTGCCGGTCCCGGCACTCTGCGTGATGGCTCGATAAGGCAAGCCATAATTCGGACAGCAGCACCGCGCCCGCTGCGTTGCAACGAAATCTCGCAGCCGATGTCGCTGAAAGGTCGTGTGTCACGAGCGCCGTCTGAGTACGACGGTACGTAACTGCACGTGCGATGGAGGAGGGTCCTCCGAGGTCGGCCTCGGACGGTCGAGCTGTTCGCAGCTACCGGGTCGCTGCACATCGGCGCCGGCCGCCAGCGCACGGGCCGGGAGGAAACCCCCGGTTTACTTAATTGGTTGGCCTCACGCGCGCGCGAGGGCAGTGACGGATTCGGCGGCGGCGGATTTCTATTTCGCGATTATCAGATCGGCGACGGGGCGGACCTGCTGCGTGGTGAGGTAGCGGGTCGATGCCAAAGCCACCCCGGCTCGATCGACCGCGGCGTAGAGCCCACCAGGATCGGTGCTGTGTCATCCGCCGCCAGAGGGGCGGAGGTTTTGCTCCGATCGTCGCACTCGGCATCACTCCGATCGACATCGCTGCCGGGTCTTAGAAATTTCCGAACGAGTTAGCCTGCCCTTTCCTGACGGCCGCTTGCTCGCTCGGCTGGCTTTGCTGCGGCTTGCTTGCCCTTCTTGTCCGCGATGGGAAGCAGCATCTCGCTTTGCCCCTCAATCCGCTGACGCCCTTTCTTTCGGCGGAGGAGTTGATGCGGCTTTTTTCTCTGCAATGCTACGGCGGAGCACATCCATGAGGTTCGCCACATTCCTGGCGGCCGCGGCGTTACACGCGCGATACCGGCAGGCCAGCCTGCTTCTTCTTGAGCATAGCGACAACGGCTTCCTTATAGGGGTCCACAAACTGCGAGGGGTCGAAATCCGTCGCCTTGCTCTGAGAGGATGTGGTGGGCCAGCTTGAGCATGTCCGGCTCGACCTTTACGTCCGGGATGTCGTCGAAATACTCCTTCGCGTCCCGGGTCTCGTATGGATAGCGGAGCGTGGTGGCTATCAGCCCCTTGCGTCCGCGCTAAGCGACCGATCGCACCGGCACAAGTCGTACAACTCACCGTGGAGATAGCGGTGGTGAATCTGGGGGGTGGGCTAATTGGCGTTTCGGCCGCCCGTCATCGGTCGAATTCGCCGATAGATCAGATTGCGCGGACTTACGCGCATTCCGTGGTATCCCATCGGAGATGACAGCGCACATGATACCGCCAAATATCGCACATGCAGCTGCATACCCGAGTTGTTGGTCGTTTGAGTCGAACAATTCGATGGATAAAATTGCAAAGGCCGCTCCCGAGGCGCCACCGATTAGTACCGCCCCACATTTAACCCAGTTCACAGTGACTCTCCCTTAACGAATTTATTTGTTCTGGCGGTCAATCAGAAGCCGTCTTACACGAGCGGTCGGGGCCTTCCGCAAACGCAGAAGACCAAACCCAGATCAATCCAATTTCTGATTGCTCGCCCGCCGGAGGCACTGTCGCTGCCTTTAAATCCACGGAACGTCGGCATGTCCCGATGGCAGCTCTTAGAAAAGATTACATTGGCGCCGTCGATCTGTGTAGGCCCGATGTCGCTGATAGGAAATCTCGGCGGACCGATGGACGGCCAATCCACGTTATTGCGGGCATAGCGCACATGCGGTTACGAGCCGCCGCACCCAAGCGCTCGCTGTGGGCATACGTGCATGGACACGTTGCGCGGATACGTGGGCGACGCTGAAATCTTCAAGGACCATCCGGGGAAAGGGCTGCTCTAGTCGGGAGATCTGACAGCCCTTTGTGGGATGAAAGATGGACCTGCCCGAGCCAGCCATGGCCTGCCATCGTATCACCAACGTCCTTCGATACGAGCACTTACGACGCTACGGCGGCAGGCTGATCCGGTACTTCCCGGGACGACTGAGTACGGCAACAACGCGATTCGAATGGCCCCTGCAATGCGGGCCACGTACGGTGAGGAGGGTTGTGTGCGCAAAAGTGCGCTGGGAATTGCGATTTGTGCCGTCTTGCTCAGTATTCCGCCAGCGTTCGTTTGAGCGACGGCAGGCTAGTTCTTTAGTCCGGCAGCCGATCCACCGAGGTCGGTAAATACGGCGCTTCCAGTTTCGGCAGTTTCGCCATCAGCTCGACAAAGGGCTGGTTCACTATCAGCCAGGGCTTCCCGTCCTCCGGATTACTCAACTGCCACGTCGGCTCGTCGCTTTCGCGCTCGGCCGGGAAGCGAAGCATTCGACATCGACCACTTCCAGCTTCGGGGCATTCGGCTTTCCGGTGCAGATCGTTACCACAGGTTTGCCGAGTTCGACGGCAAGGTATTGACGGACTTCCTCCGGTATTCCCTTCTTTTCAGCCATGGAGATTTTCCCCTCGTTAGCTGGCCGGCGACGATCGCCGGCCACTGGGGCTAATCTCAGCGCGCGATCCGCGACTGGCACGTCATTGGCGGAGGCTGCTGGCGCTTTTGGTAGCGCTCGTCGGCGTCTCACTTGCACCCCGGGATGTCCGTTATCGGGGGCATGAGCCGACATGCCGGGCACGTCGCCGAAATGTCGATAATGGACGCATATGCGATATCTCCGGCAGTTTCGATCGGTTTTCGTGGATTGCCGCGACGACAAAAACGCCCGCCAGCTTTGACCAATTTGGCTCTTGTCCGTGACCTCGACATCCCACGGGTGTGCGCGCTAAAGTTGGGTTGAGGGACCGGAAGTTGCCAAAACTACTGACACTGCAGGTGGCGCGAGGTGTTGCCGCAAACCTTGTCGTGCTTGCACATCTCCATGCTGCCGACCCGGTTTGGACTGGGGCTAGAAGTTTGCCCGCCTTTTGGTACTTCGGTACGGCAGGGGTTGACCTTTTTTTTGTCTTGTCTGGCTTTGTAATGGTAGCTGTCGCCGGACGCGACGTTGGTCCCCTGGAGTTTATCTGGCGGCGAGCTGCCAGAATTTATCCCACGTATTGGTTGGCATTGTTTGTACTGCTTTCACTAATGGTCACGCATGCGGTGATCCATTCGTACGAACTCCAAATCCCTGATTCGCTTTGGCGCACGTTCTTACTGATACCGCAGCAATCCACTCCATTACTTCCAGTCAGTTGGACTCTCGTCTTCGAAATGTATTTTTATCTGATTTTCACAATTTTCCTCGCAACGCGAGTTCCTCTCGTCGCCGGTCTCGCAGCCTGGGCTGTCGTGGTTTGTATCCTGGCAATAGTGACGCCGGATCATGTCGCGAGTTCAGCGGTTTTGCATGTAGTAGCAAATCCAATGACAGCCGAATTTATGATGGGCAGCATTATCGGCATACTGTGGCAACATCGATTTCTGCCCGGACACTGGGTCGCAGGCGTCACCGGCCTCGGGGTAATGGCCGTCTCAATTGGGTACCTTGGGCCTGCGCTTTCACTTGAGACTAACCCCAACTTCGACGCGTGGCGCGTTGTGCTGTTCGGAATTCCGGCGGCGCTGATCCTGTGCGGATTAGCTGGAACAGAGTTACGGAAGAGTCCACTACCTTTACCGACGTTGATAGTGAAGCTTGGCGACTGGTCCTACGCGACTTATCTGATGCATTGGATAGTGATCCCGATAGTCGCGAAAGCACTGTTGCTGATTGCACCGGCCGGCGGAGTTGGCCCAAGCGTGATTTTTGCCGTGAGCGGCGTAATCGCGGCCAATTTGGCCGGCGCTATGGTACATGTCTTCTTCGAGCGACCGATGCTGAGATGGCTGCACAAGCTCGGCTCCGCGTTTGCGAAACCGCGATTGCAAGCTGACAGGCTCGCGACGAAACCAATGCAATCCATTTGACGATCTGATAGGCCAGAAAGAGGCGCCACACTATCGCCGCGAGGCAGAGCGCGAATGTGGCATTTCAAAGATGCACAGTGAGAGACGTATGGGTTCGGCCGATCATAATAGCCGCCTCGACGCCGAACAACTGAAAGCTCGGTGGCTCGCCGCAGCGTTTGTGCTTTATGGGCTGATTGCGAATGGGCTCCTGGCGATCAACGTCCATGGCCCGAACCGACCTGCTGCGATGTCCGCTATTTGGTCGCTACCGGGTGCAAAGCGGACGTGACCCCGACAACGCAAGATCGACGTGAATGAGCTGGGGTCGACTAAATCGCTTGTTGCCCGGCTTGCGGACGATGTGAACAGACTCTATTATTTGAAGGGAAAATCAAACGAAAGTCGCGTTGGGTTCGCGAGTAAGGTTTTGTATGCTCGGCCTATCCATCTGGCATTGGCTATTGCTTGCCGTTGTACTCGGCATGACAGTGGCGACCGGCATGATCGCGTCCCGTAAGAACCGTTCCCTGGTGGGGTGGATTATCCTCGGACTGATGTTCAACCCAGTTGTTCTGATCATCTTGTCGTTTCTGCCCGACCGGGCGCCGAACGAGACTTGACCATCATCCGTCCAATAGCGCGGGCGCGTCTTGTCGCTGAGGCCCCTCATTTTTCCATGGATGGGACGTGTTCCCGAATAACGAGGATGCCGTTGCGCAGCGTGAAACGCTCGTGGGGCCAATTTCCACGGCTGCATCAAAAGCGGCATGGCGATCGTCACATTCGCGGTGGCTGCAACGGCCCAGCGAACGTGCTCCCCGTCCGGCGTCCAAGGTTCA
>JBAQJL010000220.1:0-5017 GCA_049300295.1 Xanthobacteraceae bacterium | reverse complement strand
GGCCTTGCCGAAAGGTTTAAGCACCGCCGCAGTCCTTTCCTGCTTTGTCCATCGAGGAAAATTGTCGCATGGCGCGAAACAAGATTGCACTGATCGGTGCGGGTCAGATCGGCGGGACGCTGGCGCTGCTGATCGGGTTGAAAGAACTCGGCGATGTCGTCCTGTTCGATGTCATGGAGGGCGTGCCGCAGGGCAAAGCGCTCGATCTCGTTCAGGCCTCGCCGGTCGAGGGTTTCGACGCCCGCATGGTCGGCGCCAATTCCTATGAGGCGATCGAGGGCGCGGCGGTATGCATCGTCACCGCGGGTGTGGCGCGCAAGCCCGGCATGAGCCGCGACGATCTGCTCGGCATCAATCTCAAGGTCATGGAGCAGGTCGGCGCCGGCATCAAGAAATACGCGCCCAACGCCTTCATCATCTGCATCACCAATCCGCTCGATGCCATGGTGTGGGCGCTGCAGAAATGCTGCGGGTTGCCCAAGCATATGGTGGTCGGCATGGCGGGCGTGCTCGATTCGGCTCGCTTTCGGTATTTCCTCGCCGATGAATTCAACGTCTCGGTCGAGGACGTCACCGCGTTCGTGCTCGGCGGCCACGGCGACACCATGGTGCCGCTGGTGCGCTACTCGGCCATCGCCGGTATCCCGCTGCCCGATCTCGTCAAGATGGGCTGGACCAGCGCGGCACGCATTGACGAAATCGTCGACCGTACGCGCAACGGTGGCGGCGAGATCGTGAGCCTGCTCAAGACCGGCTCCGCTTTCTACGCGCCCGCGGCGTCCGCCATCTCGATGGCGGAGAGCTATCTGCGCGACAAGAAGCGCGTGCTTCCGGCGGCGGCGTGGCTCAACGGCGAATATGGCATCAAAGACCTCTACGTCGGCGTGCCGATAGTCATTGGTGCGAAAGGTGTGGAGCGTATCGTCGAGATCGAGCTCAACAGCGCCGAGCGCGGCATGTTCGAGAAATCGGTACAGTCCGTGCAAGGGCTGGTCGACGCCTGCAAGAAGATCGCCCCGGATCTGGGGAAGTAGTTCCTTGCGCTGTCATGCTCCGCGAAGGCGGAGCATCCAGTATACGTCGCGGCTCGAGTGTTAAATCAGGAACTTAGAGATTACTGGATTGCCCGCCTGCGCGGGCAATGACAAGAGCGGAACATGAACATCCACGAATACCAGGCCAAAGCGGTGCTGCGTGAATTTGGCGTGCCGACGCCGCGGGGCATTGCGGCGTTTTCCGTCGAGGAAGCCGAAAAGGCCGCCAAGGATCTCGGCGGGCCCGTTTGGGTCGTGAAGGCGCAGATTCATGCGGGCGGCCGCGGCAAGGCCGGCGGCGTCAAGGTCGTCAAATCGATCGACGACGTGAAGCGCGAGGCGGCGCGGCTTCTCGGCTCGACCTTGGTGACGCATCAGACCGGGCCGCACGGCAAGCAGGTGCGCCGGCTCTACATCGAGGACGGTTCCGCCATCGATCGCGAGTATTATCTGTCGGCGCTTATCGACCGCGCCACGTCGCGCGTGGCGTTCGTTGCCTCGACCGAAGGCGGCATGGAGATCGAAGAAGTCGCCCACGCCCATCCGGAAAAAATCCTGAGTTTTTCGATCGACCCGGCGACCGGGTTCATGCCGTACCATGCGCGCCGCGTCGCGCAGGCCCTCGGTTTGAGCGCCGATCTCACCAAACAGGCCGGAAGCGTGCTGCCGAAGCTTTATGCGGCGTTTCTCGCCAAGGACATGAGTCTGCTCGAGATCAATCCACTGGTTGTCACCAAATCCGGCCAACTGATCTGTCTCGATGCCAAGATCGGCTTCGACGACAACGCGCTCTATCGCCACCCAGATATCGCGGCGCTGCGCGATCTGCACGAAGAGGACGAGAAGGAGATCGAAGCGTCGAAATACGATCTTAATTACGTGGCGCTCGACGGCACCATCGGCTGCATGGTCAACGGCGCGGGCCTCGCCATGGCGACCATGGACATCATCAAGCTCTACGGCATGGCGCCGGCCAACTTCCTCGATGTCGGCGGCAGCGCCACGAAGGAGAAGGTTGCGGCGGCATTCAAGATCATCACGTCTGATCCCAACGTCAAAGGCATCCTGGTCAACATCTTCGGCGGCATCATGAAGTGCGATGTCATCGCCGAGGGCGTGGTCGCCGCAGTGCGGGACGTCGGCCTGCGTGTGCCTCTGGTGGTTCGCCTCGAAGGCACCAATGTCGCGCTCGGCAAGGAGATCATCGCCAAATCGAATCTCGACGTCACCTCGGGCGACGATCTCGACGACGCGGCGCAGAAGATCGTCAAAGCGGTGAAAGAGGCGGCGTGATGTCCATCCTGATCGACAAGAACACTAAGGTTATCTGCCAGGGTTTCACCGGCAAGAACGGTACATTCCATTCGGAGCAGGCGATCGCCTACGGCACCAAGATGGTCGGCGGGACCTCGCCGGGTAAAGGCGGCTCCACCCATCTCGGCTTGCCGGTGTTCGATACGGTGACCGAAGCGAAGGAAAAAACCGGCTGTGACGCCAGCGTCATCTACGTGCCGCCGCCCGGCGCGGCGGATGCGATCTGCGAGGCGATCGATGCCGAAATCCCGCTCATCATCTGCATCACCGAAGGCATTCCCGTGCTCGACATGGTCAAGGTCAAGCGCGCGCTGTCCGCCTCGAAATCGCGGCTGATCGGGCCGAACTGCCCGGGCGTCATGACTGCCGGCGAATGCAAGATCGGCATCATGCCGGGCAACATCTTCCGCCCCGGCAAGGTCGGCATCGTGTCGCGGTCGGGCACGCTGACTTACGAGGCGGTATTTCAGACCACCCAGGAAGGCCTCGGCCAGACCACCGCGGTCGGCATCGGCGGCGATCCAGTCAAAGGCACCGATTTCATCGAGGTGCTGGAGATGCTGTTGGCCGACAAAGCGACCGAGGCGATCGTCATGATCGGCGAGATCGGCGGCGCATCGGAGGAGGATGCGGCTGTCTTCCTCACGGACGAGGCCAAACGCGGCCGCAAAAAGCCGATGGTTGGCTTTATCGCCGGGCGTACCGCACCGCCTGGCCGCCGCATGGGGCATGCGGGCGCCATCATCGCCGGCGGCAAAGGCGACGCGGAATCGAAGATCGCCGCCATGGAGGCGGCCGGGATCAAGGTGTCGCCCTCGCCCGCGCGCTTGGGGAAAACCCTTACGGAAGTCTGGAAGGGCTGATTTGTCGGCCATCTGTCTTTTGGCTGCCGCATCCAGCCCTTACATAGAGTACAAGAGAAGCCGCCTGCGCCGGGCCGGGCCGATTCGGGTTTTTGCAAACGCGTTGGTCAGGATTTCCTGGTTTTCTCTCGTCGCGCGCTGTCCCACCTCCTGGGGCGCGGTCGCCGGCCTAGATTTGCGCAAGGAACGCCAATGTCACGTCAGGATGCGAACGCAGCTTTCGCCACCAGCTCTTTTCTGTACGGCGGCAACGCCACCTACATTGACGATCTCTACGCGCGTTACGAGGCCGATCCGCAGACGGTCGACGCGCAATGGCAGTCATTCTTTGCCGGCCTGAAGGACGCGCCACGCGATATCGCTGAAAATGCCCATGGCCCGTCCTGGCAACGGCCCGGATGGCCGCCGCTGCCGAGCGGCGAACTGATCGGGGCGCTCGACGGCGATTGGGCCGAAGCCGGCAAGGCGGTCGGCGCCAAGATTAAGGAGAAGGCACAGGCGCGCGGCGTCGACCTGTCCGCCCCGGAGGTCGAACGCGCGACCCGGGACTCGATCCGGGCCCTGATGCTGATCCGCGCCTATCGGGCGCGCGGTCATTTTTACGCCAAGCTCGATCCGCTCGGCCTCGAACCGCCGAAGAGCGAAGAAGAGCTTGAGCCCCGCTCTTACGGCTTCGGCGAGGCCGATTTCGACCGACGCATCTTCCTCGACAATGTTCTGGGGCTTGAGTTCGGCACCATCCGCCAGATTATCGCGATCCTGCGGCGCACCTATTGCCAGACACTTGGCGTCGAATTTTTGCATCTCTCCGACGGCACCCAGAAGCGCTGGATTCAGGAGCGCATCGAGGGGCCCGACAAGGAGATCACGTTCACCCGCGAGGGCAAGCGCGCCATCCTCAACAAGCTGGTCGAGGCCGAAGGTTTCGAGAAATTCTGCGATGTGAAATTCACCGGCACCAAGCGCTTCGGGCTCGACGGCGGCGAAGCGATGATTCCGGCGCTCGAGCAGATCATCAAGCGCGGCGGCGCGCTCGGTGTGCGCGAAATCATCATTGGTATGCCGCACCGCGGCCGTCTCAACGTTTTGGCGCAGGTCATGGCCAAGCCGCACCGCGCCATCTTCAACGAATTCAAGGGCGGTTCGTCATTGCCCAATGAAATCGAGGGCTCGGGCGACGTCAAATACCATCTCGGCGCGTCTTCGGATCGCGAATTCGACAGCAACAAGGTGCATCTGTCGCTCACCGCCAATCCGTCACATCTGGAAATCGTCGACCCTGTGGTGCTCGGCAAGGTGCGCGCCAAGCAGGATCAGCACGGCGCCACGCCGGAAGACCGAACCATGGTGATGCCGCTTCTGATCCACGGCGACGCGTCGTTTGCCGGCCAGGGGGTGATCGCGGAATGCTTCGGTCTGTCCGGCCTGCGCGGCCACCGCACCGGCGGCTCGGTGCATTTCATCCTCAACAACCAGATCGGCTTCACCACCAACCCGCGCTATTCGCGCTCGTCGCCGTATCCCTCCGACGTCGCCAAGATGATCGAGGCGCCGATTTTTCACGTCAATGGCGACGATCCCGAAGCGGTCGTCGCGGTGGCCCGCATCGCCGCCGAATACCGCCGCGAATTCAACAAGGATGTCGTCGTCGACCTGTTCTGCTACCGGCGGCATGGGCACAACGAAGGCGACGAGCCGGCGTTCACCCAGCCCTTGATGTACCGCACGATCGCGGCCCATCCGACGACCCGGCAGATTTATGCCGCGCGCCTGGTCGAGCAAGGGGTCGTCGTCGAGGGCGAGCCC
>JBAQJL010000219.1:0-6255 GCA_049300295.1 Xanthobacteraceae bacterium | reverse complement strand
GGTCTTGGCTGGAACCTTCGGATTGATAATCACCAGGCTCGGCAGGCTGACTAGGCTTGCGATGGGAACGATGTCGCGGATGAAATTGTAATTGAGCTCGGCATAGAGCGTCGCGTTGATTGCGTTGGGGGGACTAGCCAGGAGCAATGTATAGCCGTCAGCGCGCGCACGGACGACCGCCTCGGTACCGACATTGCTGCCTGCCCCCGGCCGATTTTCGATGACAAATGGCTGCCCAAGCCGTTCCGACAGCCACTGACCTGTCACCCGCGCCAGAATATCGGGTGCGCCGCCCGGCGCAAAGCCGACGACAATATGCACCGGCCGCGCTGGATAGGTTTCTGCACTCGCGTTCTGCGACAAGGACGGGAGGGACGCTGCGCCCACTGCGAGATGCAGAAAATGTCTGCGGGGAAGTTTCAAGGCAACGCCCCGGAGAAGCTTTCGACATGGCGTCGACGAGACGGCTGCTCATGGCTGTTTGGGCGTTGGCAGTTGCACCGCCTGTCGATTTTCATGGTCGACCTCCCGATGCTAATTTCGGTTAGGTATCTGTGCTTGCACCGTAAGAGACGGCCAGAAGCCTGACAGCCCGCTTGATGCAAAATTGTCTGCCGAGAAGTTTGCGCGATGAAGTTCGCGCCCTTCACCGCACGCAACTCTAGTCCGCAAGGACCTTGCAGGCTTGGACGAGGGAGAACGGTTTATGGGATAGGAGGGAAATCAGGTTGTTTCGGTTGAGTTATCAAGATACCTTGTCGGTCGCTGACCTTTCACATAGGCAGACCACGTCCATATTCGTGATGTCTGGGTCCCCAGCCCCGAAGTCGGTTTTTCAGTTTTCGACACAGGCATTTGCCAGCCGTGAGCGATTGGCTGCCTGGCAGGAGGTTTTTGGCCGCACAGTCTGCAACCTCGACATCGAGCCCGACGAACCAGAATCATTTTTCTCAGACGCGACGGTTTGTCAGTTGCCGGAATTGGGGGTTCTGTTCGCGACCGGCGGCGCCATGAACCTGCGTCATACCCGAGAATTGATCGTCGATGACGATATCTCCTTCATGGCCGCACCTACGTGCCGTTCCATAGCCTCTCAGCTCGGTCGAACTGCCGAGCTTGAGGCCGGCGCTGGCGTCCTAATGAACAATGCGGAGGTAGGTAGCATACGGCTCGCTTCATCCTCGCGCTTCATAACCTTCCGAGTACCGCGTGCGGCGATTGCGCCACTCGTCACTGATCTCGACGCCGCGGTGGCGCGGCGCATTCCGGCCGACAACGCCGCGCTCAAGTTGCTGGTCGGTTATCTTGAATCTGCCCGCAATACGCATGCTCTGACCGCGCCGGAGCTCCAGCATGCCGTGGTCGCACACATATATGACCTGATGGCCGTGGCGCTCGGCGCCACGCGGGAAGCGAGCGAAGTCGCGCATGGCCGCGGCTTGCGCGCGGCCCACTTGCGCGCCGCGAAGGCGTTTATCTTGCACAACATTCGCCGCCCGGATTTGTCCGCCAGGAGCGTTGCGTCGTATCTGGGTATCACGCCACGCTACGTTCACATGCTCTTCGAGACGGAGGGGTTTTCACTTACCCAATTCATGATCGACCAGCGATTGGAGCGCTCCTGTCGGATGCTCCTGGATCCGCGTATGACGGAATTCACGATTAGTAGGATTGCCTTCGCCGCAGGATTCAACGAACTGTCGCATTTCAACCGTGTGTTCCGGCGGCGTTTTGGCAAGACCCCATCGGACTTACGGCGGGAAAACGGATAAGTAACGGCCTTAATCGCTAGCTCGGCGTCTGGTGTGTTCGCCTGGCGGCGTCTGCGACAATCTCGAACGCCTCGTGCAATGCAGGCCTGGATTTCGACTGTTTTGCAGTCCGGCTTGCTGCCACAACGTCTGCATAGTTTCGCGTCGCGCCGCGTTCTCGCTCACGCGTGCATAGTCCTTACCCATGGCTTTCAACGCACGACCGACCGGCGCCAGCGGAAGGCCGCCGCCGGCGACGTCCCACATATACGTCGCAATGAGCCCGCCAGGCCGCACCACCCGGGCCATTTCAGCGATCGCTTTGGCCGGCTCGGGCACGAAGGTGATGACCAGCGCCATCGCGGCAGCATCAAAGCTTTTGTCGGCAAACGGCAGCGCCTGCGCATCAGCCTGGCGGAAGTGCGCAAGCTTCGCGCTGGACCGCGTGCGCGCAAAGGTAAGTTGTCCCTCCGAGGGATCGATAGCATCTACCGTGCGCGGCGCGCAGTGCGCGATTAATTCCTCGGTGAACGCGCCGTGCCGCAGCCGACTTCGATCCAGTGCAGGCCTTTCGGCGCAGCGAGCCAGTCGAGGAAAATGCGGCCGACAAGCTTGCTCCACCGGCCCATCATCCGCTCGTAGACCTTGCCGTCGGAGAACATTTGACCGGGGTCGCTCATCGCATCCCCTCTATATCATGCTGCAATTTAATCACCCGACACTAATCCGCGCCGTCGGATCGTGACAATGCCGATGTAGGTTCTTTGACCCAGAAGCAGGCGCTGCTGCACTCGTGCAAGGGCACGTCCGAGAAGGGAGCCGATGCCTAGTCTGTACCCTCATCAATCCGATGCGACGGATGTCTTTAATTCAGGGTGATGTGCCTTTCCTGAATAACCTGGCCATACAGATCAGACTGCCGATGAATCAGCGCGGCAAAGTTTGCTCCACATGAATTCGCCGGGTAAAGACCTGCGGCCTGCAGCTTCTCCCGGACTTCATTATCCTGCATGGCTTGTTTGAACCAATCGCCGATTTGTCCACCGGTCGCGCTGGGAGTCTTGGCGGGTGCAAACAATCCAAACCAGCCGTTCACAGCGTAGCTCTTGTGGATCGATTCTGCGACTGTCGGCACGCCGGGCAACGACGCGATCCGCTCCGGCGTGGCGACTGCGAGCGCGCGCAGCTGACCGCTCGCGATATGGGCCGAAACATCGGTGTAGTTACCGAAGTACGACGTGACTTGGTTTCCTAACAGCGCGTTTACGGCGCCGGCCGGACCGGGATACGGCACAAACACCATGTCGGAATGGACATCGCGTTTGAGCATTTCAAAGGCGACTTGCACCAGAGACCCCGGACCAATGCCGGCCAGCGTCGCGGTTCCCGGCGTACGGCGTGAGGCATCCAGAAAATCCGCGAGCGTGTGGTATGGTGACGACGCGCTGACCACGATGACAGTCGGAAAGGTCGCCAGTTCGCAGATCGGATCGAGACTCGTCAGCGGATCGAAGTTCAGTTTCCGCAAATGGGGGACGATGGTGAAAGCCGGCGGCGAATTGACCAAAAGAATGTGACCGTCCGCGGCTGCGTGCGCGACAAATTCCGTCCCGATGATGGTGCCGGCTCCCGGACGGTATTCGGTAACAAACGTGCGCTTCTGCGTGCGGCCGATCTGGTCGGCGAGCACGCGAGCCAGCACATCGTTGGCGCTGCCAGGCGGCGTCGGCAGTACGAGTTTGATCGGCGTCTCGCCGTACGACGGGGTCCCGCCGCAGGCAGCAATGACGCCAGCGGCTCCGAACGAAGCGACCACGGCACCTGCGATCAATCGGCCAAGACGGTTTTGACGCGGCATCGGACCCTCCAGATGGGCTGAGCCGATTCAGTGGTGAGCGACGAGCCGGGGGGAAATCCGTAAGTGGTGTCCCGGGCTGACACTATTGCCCACATGCCACGAACTGGCGTACCGAGATAGTTCTATTTGGCGACGTTGCCGTAGCTCTTAGAGTACGTCTCACTCGTCGGGAGTGCGCACGCCATGCGCTGGATCGATCGTGCCGGACGTCGCGTCAGTCTGCGCCACCTCCACATCTTCATGGCCGTGGCCGACCGCGGCAGCATCGCCAAGGCCGCCGCGCTACTGTCGATATCTCATCCAGTGGTGTCCAAGACGATTTCCGATCTAGAACACGTTCTGGGAGTGAAGCTGCTGGAGCGCGGCCCCCGCGGCGTCGAACCGACCGTTTATGGCCGGGCCTGTTTGGACTGCGGTTTGGCTGTCTTTGACGAACTGCGACGTGGCCTCCAGAACATCCAGAATCTGACTGAGCCATTCGCAGGAGAGCTGCGCGTGGGCGCTGCTGAGCCGATGAGGGATTTGCTGTCCTCGATTGTCGAGCAAGTTACGAGGAAGTACCCACGGATTATCATCAATCTCATAATGGCGGAGGCGAAGCCGCTGCACGACATGCTGCGCGGCCGGCAAGCCGATGTAGTCTTTTCGCGCCGGATCGGATCGAATGAGACCGATTTCGCCTGTGAGCCGTTTTTCGAGCAGCATCTCTTCGTCGTTTCCGGACGGAAGAGCCGATGGGCGAACCGGCGCAAGATCGAATTGGCGGACTTGATCGATGAACCTTGGGTCCTGCCGGACTCGGCAAACGTCATCGCGCCTTTGATTGCCGAGTGCTTTCGATCCAACGGGCTGCCTCAACCCGCAGCTCAAATCGTTGCGAATTCACTCCGTGTTCGGGAGACGATGGCGAGCCGCGGACATTTTCTGACGATCCTGCCGTCCTCGAGCCTCTATCCGAGCGACGTCCGAGCGTCTCTGAAGATATTGCCGGTCGCGCTGCCGGCGAAGATGCAGTTGGTCGAAATCATAACCTTAAAGGGCCGGTCGCTCAGCCCTGTTGCCAAGCTGTTTCTGGATTCGGTCAGGCGTTCGGCAAAACTTCCGATTCGCGTGCAGTGACTCCCGGCATCGCGGCCGTGCAGAAGTTTGCCAAAACTCACAGATCTCCACTGGTACCCGGAAAGCAGTGAAGTCCGTTCCTGGCAATCGCTGCCGAAACCACATGTCCGTCATCATGGCAGCTCTAACAATAAGCGGACATGAGACATGGCGATGCGAATCGCCCGATTTTGTGAGTACACCGCCTAATCTTTCCAGAACGTCTTGAACCGGTCCAACGCGAGTGCAGTGTAGCGCGTCGTGTTCTGGATATTGCGGTGCCCCAGATAAGCCTGCAACGAGCGCGTATCGACGCCGTCATTTGCTAGCTTATAGCCGCACGCATGGCGGAGCATGTGAGCGTGGGCTTTTATGCCCAGGCCGGCTGCGACTGCTGCGCGCTCGACCATGCGGGAGAACCCGGGCGCTGTCAGCGGCGCGCCGCGCTCAGAAACGAACACGAACGGCGACGGTCGACTTTCGCGCTGGTGCCGGCGGAGCGCCCGCATCTCTCGGCCGGTCAGGGGATGGCTGGCCGGCGTGCCGTTCTTGACGCGACGGACATGTAGTATCGCCGTCTTGAAGTCGACCTGCTCCCAGCGCAGATCGCAGACCTCGACCGCGCGCAACCGGTGGCGGAAGGTTAGGAGAACCATCAACTCGTCGCGATGGCCGTGGCGGTTGTCCTTCGCTGCCTCGATCAAGCACTCGACTTCATCCGCAGTCAGATGTTCGCGGGTCCGCAAGTCGGCATTCTTTCGCCGACGCGTAATGACTGTTCGATTTTCAGTAGCTGGAGCGACAATGCGCGGGTTCGGTTTGGCCATGGTTTCCCGAGGCTCTCTGAAAGACACTGTACAAACAATAGTCCAAAGCGGGACAGTTCAATTGTACCACGGCCCACGATCGCGCCGGGCTTTCCCCCACCGACCGGCCGCGTCCGCTATGCCCCGATCGCTACCAGACTGCTGCGCCGCAATATCTGTCGTTGTGGGGCCATATTCGACAGTGTGCACTTGTAGCAAAAAGCAACTGCTCAGGTCGCGGGCGGCACGCATTGAGATGAAAGCGCTCATTTTAACCAAACCACGTAGGGATCACCAAGCCACCCAATAGCAATGAGATCACGCATGTTACTCTTTACAGCAAGGCATGGACAACCTGCACGCTTAAGCCGGGCACAAAACGTTGAGGTGCCCCGCTTGATGTTAACAGGGCGCTTTCGATAGAAGTCAGAGTAATTGCACAAATCGAGTTTCCTTTCTTGTACCAACTCCAGGCGCCGAAAGACTAGCGCGGTCCCCCAAGGCGCTAACCGCCCCGTCACGTCATTGAGCTTGCTCGAAAGGCGTTTCCAAGATTTGCCGTCAGCGGAAAACTTTTCGGCGACGGGGTATGGTGTTTGTTCCTGACTGCTCATTCCCGGCTTAGCCAGTCCGATCAACAGGACAGGAACATTATTATTTTTTGCAAGCTCTTGCACTAATGGGAGCGGCGCGGCTTCGGATTGGAATGCCCAGAATGTCTTTCCCGTGAGCCGGATATCAT
>JBAQJL010000218.1:0-4749 GCA_049300295.1 Xanthobacteraceae bacterium | reverse complement strand
AGCAGCCGCTGCACCAACCAGGCGGCCCGAGCCGCTCGAGATGCGCCGCGCCAGAGTCTTCGGCGACCCCCGCCAAGGGATAAAGAACAGAATCTCGCCAGCCGGAAATGTCGGAGCGAGAGCACGCCGCAGACGCCGGCCGCCCTAAAGATCTCGCGGCCTTCGTCGGCCGGCACGCCGCACGATGCCGTGAGCCACGATCCGGTCGAAGGCGGCACGATCGGTAATCTTAACGTGCCGGCGGTCCAGGAACTTGATGACTTTGCGCCGAATCAGGCCGCCAAAGGTCCGGCTCACGGCGGCGAGCGTCAACCCGACATATTCGCCGATGTCCGAGCGGTCCATTGGAACGTAAATCTCGTTCGGTGTGTCGTCCTTCGCCACCTGGAGCTGCTCAAGCATTTGCAGAAAAGTCGCGAGCCGCGCATCGGCGCGCCGCTCGCTGAGCAGGAAGGCGTGTCGCTGCGCCTGCCGCAGTTCTTCGCAGAGCTTGCAGATGACGTGATATTCGAGGAGCGCGTCCTTTGAGAGCCGACTCCGTAGTGCAGAAATCGGCATACGATAGGCTGTTACAGGGGTCAGCGCCTGCGCAGCGTTGGTGTAGAAGCCCTCTTCAGACAGGCCGAAGAGATCGTTGGGAAACAGGAACGCGACAATGCGGTCGCCGCCCTTGCCCGAATAGGACTTCACCACGCCGCTCATAATATTGAAGATCGCGCCGGCGTGGTCGCCAGCCTGGTAGATGTCCTCGCCTTTCTTGAACCGAACGATCGAAGCGATCACCGCTAATCGTGATCGCTCCTCCTCGCTGAGGAGCTGACGCTTTACGCCGCTCTTGGGATTACCCGACACCCACGGATCGACCCCGAGGATCGAAGGACCCTTGCGGTCGAGCGGTTCTGCGAAAGCCATCATTTTCAATCCTTACCAAAAGCCTGGGGATGCATATACCGCATGAGTGGCCAATAGTTTGATTCGGATCAAACTCTCGCCGTTCCTGCGTCTGGGCATTGAGAGGCTGCGCCGGATATCTTTTGTCGGGGGCAATGCCAACCCGGGAAGGCTTATGAGTACTTCCGCCCGCGAGATCGCCGAATTAAACATCAAGCACTACCAAAACCTCCTCAAGACCGAGACCGATCCGAAAAAGCGGCAGACAATCGCCATGTTGCTCGCGGAAGAAGAGTCGAAGCTCGCGACATTGAGCGCACGAGAGCAAGAGCGCCGAGACACGAACAAGAGCGGGCCGGCTTCATCCTGACCACGGCCGCCAATGCGTCGGCGATACGAATACCTGAGCCCCTGTCAAGACATTTTCCCAACCGTGCTCGGTGTGACGGCAAGGAAAGGCAAGGGCGTTGACTTCGCCGCGTTCGATCACAGCGAGTTGCAAAGGCACGCCTTAAGGCTTTGTTCCCCTGGGCCGCAAGCTGCTCATGGCGTTGTCTTCGCTCATGACGGAGACATATGCGTCGATTGCGTGGAAGGCGCTTTGCGCTAGTGGATTGAATCTAACACGTGGTGCCCTCTCCTGACAGCGGCGATAATTTTGTCTGGGTCTGCGTCCAGGTGAAGGATTTGGGATCATGGTTGGTCTCTGCGACGAAGCGGTTAATGGCGGCTTGAAGATCGACCACGCCTCGGAAGACACCACGCTTCAGTCGCTGCCTGGCAAGTTTTGCGAAGAACCCCTCGACTGCATTGAGCCACGAACACGAGGTCGGTGTGAAGTGGAAAGCGAAACGCGGGTGGCGTTCGAGCCATTGAGATACCCTCGGATGCTTGTGGGCCGCATAATTGTCGAGGATCACGTGCACGGTCTTTCTAGACGGCACCTGCGCCTCAATGGCATTGAGGAAGCGAATGAACTCCTGGTGACGATGGCGCTGCATACATCGGCCAATGACGTTGCCTTCCAGCACGTCGAGTGCTGCGAACAGCGTCGTTGTGCCGTGGCGCTTGTAGTCATGGGTCATTGTGCCGGCTCGGCCCCGCTTCATCGGCAGGCCGGGCTGGGTGCGGTCGAGGGCCTGGATTTGCGACTTTTCGTCGACCGCGAGGACGATGGCATGGGCGGGCGGATCGACATAAAGCCCCACGACATCACGCAGTTTATCGATGAACTTCGGGTCTTTGGAGAGCTTGAACTGCCGAACTCGGTGCGGCTGGAGACCGTGCGCGCGCCAGATGCGTTGGACGGAACTTGTGCTGATGCCGGCTGCTTTCGCCATCAAGACCGCGGTCCAGTGGGTCGTCTCGGTGGGCGGCTCGGTTTGGGTGAGCATCACGACACGCTCAGCGATGTCCGGTCCAAGGGGCGGGATACGCGAGGGGCGCGTCTTGTCACGCAGCAAGCCGTCGTAACCTTGCTGCATGAAGCGTTCCTGCCAGCGCCAGACACAGGTCTTCGATTTGCCGGTCTGGCGCATGATCTCGTTGGTGCCGACGCCGGCCGCGCTCAACAGCACGATCTCGGCACGCCAGACATGCTTATGCGGCGCGTTGCGATCTCTCGCGAGCGCAGCCAGACGGCGACGATCAGCGGGCTTGAGGGTGATGGATATTCCGGTTCGCATGCGCCACACTCGCACAGGTCGAGCCTCTCGGGAATCCGATCCGGGATCCAAATGTCAGAATTGATCCACTAGATCAAGGTTGTCGAAGCGTTGTTCCACGCTGCGCTGCCAGTTTCCGAACGCTTCGTCGTATTAGCCTGATGGAGGGCCGCGCGACTCACTCCCTTTTAGAAACTGCTTCCGATAGGAGCCGGGTCGGTCAGAGCCTCCCCTCGAAGCCGTCCTGGATGAAGCCGTCGAGCATTCGATAGGCCTGACGGGCAGCGGCGGCGTTAAACTCCGCGATGCCCTTCATCATGGTTTCTTCTTCAGCGAACGAATGCAGGCGGCCGCCGAAGTCCAGTAGTTGCCAATTGGCGCCGGCTCCGTCCATTTCGGCCTCAAGCGCGTCACGGTCGGCCTTCGGCGCGACCGGGTCCTTGGAGCCATGCATCACGAACACCGCGGCTTTGATGTCGCCCTTCGTCGCCGGCATGGTGGTCTGCAGGTCGCCATGGAGGCAAACCACGGCATTAAGGTCGGCCCCGCTCCGCGCCAATTCCAGGACATTGCCACCACCGAAGCAGAATCCAACGGCAGCCTTTTTGCTGCGGTCGCCGATCCCGCGCTTGTCGGCTTCAGCCACCAGGGTGGCGAGAGCAGCGTTAACGCGCTTTCTTCCCTCGACGCGATCGGCGCGCACGGCCATCATCCATTCCTGCGAGGTCGGCGGGCCTTCGCAGGTCTGACCGCCGCCGTACATGCAGCCGACGAAGGCGACATACTTGTCGCCCGCCATCTTCTGCGCCCGCTGGATGGCGTTGTCGGTGACCCCAAGCCAATTCGGCATCACGAGGAGCAGCGGACGTTTGGCGCTGATCTTCTCGTTCCACACCAGCGCGCCTTTACCGGCCACGCTGCCGGCTTGATAATCGATCCGCTCAATTGCCATCCGAGCCTCCCTCGCCAGTTCTCTTCGGCATTTTTCACCCCCCTGGTCGCACTGCAAGCGCTCATTTCGCGGGGCCGCCGCGAGCGGCCGTCTATTTGAGGAGCGTAAGCAGCCCCGCGAGCAATTGGAGGGGCCGTGGCGGACAGCCCCGGATATGCAGATCAACCGGCACAACGTGAGCGACGCCGCCGACCACCGCGTAACTTCCTGAGAACAAGCCGCCATCCACGGCACAGTCTCCGATCGCGACAACCCACTTTGGATCAGGCGTGGCATTATAAGTGCGCTCCAGCGCTTCGCGCATGTTCTTGGTCACGGGTCCCGTCACCGTGAGAACATCGGCGTGCCGCGGGGAAGCGACGAAGCGAAGCCCGAAACGTTCGAGGTCGTAGAACGCGTTATTGAGCGCGTGGATTTCCAGCTCGCAGCCGTTACAGGAGCCGGCATCGACCGCGCGAATCGCAAGGCTGCGGCCGAGCCGGCGGCGGGCTGCCCGGTCGACACTTGCGGCCAGTTCGGCAAGCACCGCATCGTCGGGGTTCGGTGGCGCCTCCGTCAACGGGCCGTGCGTAAGGCTTTCAAACAGTGTCCGGCGCATCGCGGTTCCTAGAGATCGTGGCCCGAATAGGAGCAGTTGAACGACTTATTACAGAGCGGGAAATCGGCAACGATGTTGCCCTCGATCGCGGCTTCGAGCAGCGGCCATTGAAACCACGACGGATCGCGCAGATGGCAGCGCTCGACATGCATGCCGTCCACGCGCACCCAGGCCAGAATGTCGCCGCGAAAGCCTTCAACAAATCCCAGGCCCTCGCCGTTCCCAACCGCGATTGGCGTCCGGATGGGCCCACTCGGCAGCCGCGTAAGAATTTGCTCGATCAACGCCAGAGATTGCTCGACTTCACGGATGCGCACCCAGACGCGGGCATCGACATCGCCCGCCGCGAATTCGGGAACAGAAAAGTCCAGTTGATCGTAGGGGGCATAACCGGGTGTCTTGCGCGCATCGAAATGGCGTCCGCTGGCGCGTCCGACATAGCCGCCCGCGCCGAATTGGCGTGCCAGCTCGGCGGTCACGATTCCAGAGCCGACGGTGCGGTCCTGCAGCGAGGCGGTTTTGTCTTAAAGTTCAACGTGGCGCGTAAAGCGCTGGTAAATTTCGTGCAGGCCCTCCCAGATGCCGGCTGTGCCGGCAGCATCAAGATCGACGGTGACGCCGCCGGGCACGACGCGATCCATCAT
>JBAQJL010000217.1:0-4910 GCA_049300295.1 Xanthobacteraceae bacterium | reverse complement strand
TGGGAATCCCCAATTCGAATTCGCAAGAAAATCGGTCCCAAAGCCCCAATTTCCGGCAAATCCTATCGCCAAAAACCGCTCGATTTCCCCCACCAATCAGCCGCTTCAGCATATTTCACGGTCGACGCGGTCCGATGACACGCTCCGCGAAGCAATCCAGCGCAACGCGAGCGGCCCTGGATTGCTTCGTCGCTTCGCTCCTCGCAATGACTAATCCCTTCCGCGATGGAAATCCGGCAGCGGCGGCGGTCCCCAGACGTTGTTCATGCCGGCCTTCCAGGACTTCGGCCGCTGCGGCGTGTCCTGATGCCACGGTCGCGGCTCGAAATAACCGAGCTCCTCGTCGACCATCTGGTCGAGTTCGCAGAAGAACTCGATGACCTGATCATCCGGGTTGCGATGATAGGTGGCGATGTTGTGCCCGGGACCGTGGCGCAGCGGCCCCCAGATGATCGGAATTTTCTTCTGTCCGAACAGATCGCATGAATTCTGCAGATGGATGAAATCCTTCAGTTCGAACGCCATGTGATGCATCTTGACGTTCTTGCCGCGGATGAAATTCACCGTGTGATGATCGGTGTTGCAGCGCATGAATACGAAGAAGTCGTCGATCCAGTCGGAGACCCGGAAGCCCAGGACCTTTTGATAGAACTCACAGGTCTTTTGCGGGTCGTTAACGACCCAGGCGATGTGGCCGAGCTTGAGCGCGCCGACGCCATGGTGCGCCAAGTGCTTGCCGAGGTAGCTCCACTCTTTGAACAGAGCGATCGTGGTGCCCTTGTTGTCATCGAACGTCAGCACCGGCCCGATGCCGGGAATCGAGTCGTTGCGCAGTTCGCTCTTGATGCCGTCTTTCTCCAGATCGCGCGCCAAGGCGCCGAAGTCTGAATTAGGGGCGACCTCGAATGACAGGGTGGTACAGCGTTCGGTCTCGCCCCTGTTGAGCTGGATAGCCAGCAGCCCGACTTGCGTGGTGAGAAAGGCGCGATCCTTTTCTCGCTCGGCAAGCACGAGCCCCATCACCTCGGTGTAGTAGTCGATCATCTTTTGCAGGTCGGGCGTCTCGAATGTGGCATGCCCGATGCGTCTCAGCTTAATCATGGGGTGTCTCCAACCTTCTCTAACCTTTGGGCGTGGGTGCTCTGGTGGGGTGAATCAAGCACCGCGCTTGCGCCAACTCAAGGGTGCGGGACTGCTTTGCGTGCAGGGCGGCTTGGCAATCCGGCCTTGCCAACCGGCTGGGATCGCGGTTTTGTCGCAGGCAGGGTTTCATTGCCATTCAGGGAGTCAACGCACATGGCTGGGGCAAAACCGGCGGGTTACAAGATCGCAACCTACAAATCGGCCGAGGGTCCGCGCGCCGGGATCGTGATCGGCGATGAGGTGTTCGATGCCGTCAAGCTGACCGGCAAGCCGGGCTACGCGACCGTGCTAGGCATCCTGCAAGACTGGAAAGCCGCCGAGGGCGTGCTGCGAAAGGCCACGGCAGGCGCTGCGAAGAGCCGGGCCAAGCGTCAGCCGCTGAAAAAGACCAAGCTCCTTGCCCCGCTCCCCAATCCCACCACGATCTTCTGCGCCGGCGCCAATTATGCCGACCACGCTGCCGCCATGGCCGCGCGCGAAGGCAATCCGCCGCCCGCCGACCCCCACGAACAGGGGCTCAAGGCCTGGCACTTCATCAAGGCTGCGCGCACTATTACCGATCCGGGCGCTACGGTGAAGATCTCCCATTATGCGAAGAGCATGGATTGGGAGATCGAGCTTGCCGCCGTCATCGGCCGGCCTGCCAAGGATGTGACGCTCGACAAGGCGCTTAGCTACGTCGCCGGTTACATGGTGTCGAACGATCTTTCGGCGCGCGATCGCGGCCGCCGGCCGCCGGTTCCGGCGACCTCGCCGTTCAAAATGGACTGGACCAAGCACAAGTCTTTCGACGGTTCGTGCCCGATCGGACCGTGGATCGTTCCGGCGAGCGACATCGGTGACCCGCAAAACCTGGGCCTCAAGCTTTGGATCAACGGCGAGCTGAAGCAGGATTCCAACAGCAGCAAGATGCTGTTCTCGCTCGCGGAGCAAATCGAGCAGCTGTCGATCAATATGACGCTACACCCGGGCGATCTCATCCTTACCGGTACGCCGTCGGGCACGGGCGCCGAAAGCGGCACCTTCCTCAAGGCTGGCGACGTTGTGAAGCTCTGGATCGAGAAGATCGGCGAGATCGAAAACCGGATGGCTTGATGCGCCGCCCCGCCCGGCTGGGATCAACCGCTATCCTAATTTAATGCGCGGGGTCAGGCGGAGGCCATCTACAACTCGTTGCACGAGACCGGAACGTAGTGACGCCATGGTTGTGTGGGCTTCGGGAAGAGTGCCGCTTCGAGCTCCGGCAAATCCTTCGCGACCGGCATGGCTGTGCTGGCAGTTATGCCGCTTCCGCTGGGCTTTTGGCATGATTTTGCTTTGTCCCACCTTAGAATGAGATTAGATAACTAGACGGCAGAGCCGCGGTCGCGCTCCGGCGCAGTTTGTGCTAAATGCATGGCTCGCAAGGCGCGCGCCAACAACGATGGGCGGCGCAAGTCCGGGGCGGCCGGGCCAAAAAAGGAAAAAGTCAGCCCAACGATGGGCGCAGCACGAGGGCAGTAGCGCATATGGCGGAAAAATTCGTCGCAAAACTTACGGAATTCGAGGATGGCGATCGGCGGATCGTGTTCGTCGGCGACAACGAAATCGGCGTCTTCAAGCACGAGGGCGAGTTTTACGCCTACAGCAATTTTTGCCTCCATCAGGGTGGCCCGGCCTGCGAAGGACTGACTATCGCGAAGGTCGAGGAGCGCCTGCGCCCGGACAAGACCTCGATGGGCCTGTTCTTCGCCGAGGACGAGATGCACTTCGTCTGCCCCTGGCACGGCATGGAATACGACATGAGGACCGGCGAGTGCGTGTCGGACCGCAAGATGAAGCTGAAAAAATACAAGACCGTGCAAAAGGGGGACGAACTTTATGTCGTCGCCTAGGCGCGCGGCAAAGGGAATCGCTAAATCCGTCGCGAAGCCGGCGGCAAAAACTGCGCATCGGCCGGTCGCGCTGCGGCCGGCTGCGAAGCCGAAGGTCGAGGTGGTAGAGGGCGCGTCCGCCGACGCTAAGCGGCTCGCATCCGTACTCGAACAAAGTATCGTCGACGGCAAGCTCGATCTGGTGAGTACCGAAGCGCTGCAGAAACTGATGGCTGCGGCTTGCCGCGTTTACACAGCGCGGCTTGAGGCCGGCGATCAGATCACGCCGGTGCCCAAAAATTCGATTTCCGCCACCGACGTGATGGTCACGGCGAGCGGATTGTTAAAGGCCGCCGATCTCGCAGTTTTCGAGCTCGGCATGTGGCAGAGCTGGACGGGCCGGTAAGGCTCGTTCTTTCAGGAATGGAACGTCAGGAGAAACACCATGGATCTCATCGCTGATCGCGGTCGGCGCGTAACAGTCGAGGAACTTAATACCGGCCGGTTGCTGGCGCATGCGCGCAAACAGGCGCACCAGCGCAACTTCGACGACATGGTGATCGTCGACGTCGACGCGCACCATTACGAGAACGAGAACCAGAACGAATGGCTGCCGTTCATGGAAAATGACGTGCTGCGCCAGTTGAGCCTGTCGGCCGGCAGCAAGCGCAACCGCACCGGCATCATGCCGACGGGTGTCGGCTATCAGGACATGGGCGGCCGTGTCACCCGCTATCCGATGCGTGGTTCGGAGAAAACTGACGCGGCGGGCGGCGCGCAGCGCGACATTCAGCTCGGCCACCGCTGGATGGACGCCATGAGCGTCGATTACTCCTGCCTGTTTCCGACCGGCATGCTCAATATCGGTATGCATCCGCAGAAGGAAATGGAGGTTGATCTGTGCTGGGCCTATAACCGCTGGCTCACCGAGAAGGTGATGCCGGAGGCTGGCGGCCGCTTCTTTTCGATGCTGTGTCTGCCGTTCTCCGATCCGGAGGCCGCGCTGCGCCAAGTCGAGACGTTCGGCGACCGCAAGCACGTCGGCGGTTTCATGGTTACGACCGTGCGCCCGAACATGGCGGTCTACGACAACGCCTACATGAAGATGTACCGGGCGATGGAAGAGCGCGGCTTGGTGCTGTCGTTCCATTCAGGCCCGAACTGGGGCGAGCCGATTTACCGGAGCTGCAACCGCTTCATGTCGGCGCATGCGCTCGGTTTCTCCTGGTACAACGTGCTGCACTGCACGAACTGGGTCGTCAACGGCATGGGCGAGCGGTTCCCCAAACTGCCGGTAGTCTGGATCGAGGCCGGGCTCGCCTGGATCCCGTTCCTGATGCAGCGCCTCGATCACGAATACATGCTGCGGCCGTCGGAAGCGCCAATCCTGAAGAAGAAGCCATCGGACTACATGCGCGACATGTTCTACTCGACGCAGCCGATGGAAATTCAGGACTACGGCGCGATGGAGACGACGTTCCGCATGATCAACGCGGAGACGCAGTTGTTGTACTCGTCCGATTATCCGCACTGGGATTTCGATCTGCCGTCGACGATCTGGGATCTGCCGTTCCTGGCGGAGAAGGCCAAACACAACATTCTCGGCGGCACTGCCGCGCGGCTGTTCAAGCTGCCGCCGCGCAACGAGAAGCAGAAAGAGAACCTGAAGAAGTTCGGCAATCTCACCGCAGTTGCGGCCTGATCGGAGCGCACGCCGCGGCGTTCATGCCGCGGCGCTCAATCTTGTCGGCCCGTTCGATTTTTGAAATCCCGATGCCCGGCCTCGCGCCGGAGCTATGAGCGGAAGTTGGTGACGGCATGAAGGGGTAAGGCGACGTATCGTGGGGGTGTTCGACGCCTCCACTTCTCGACCAAAGGAGTGATACGCCGTGACCGACACTAACGTCATCAAGC
>JBAQJL010000216.1:0-17221 GCA_049300295.1 Xanthobacteraceae bacterium | reverse complement strand
TTTGCCCGTTCGGCCCTGGCCTGTCATGCTCGTGACGTTCAAGAATCGGACGCTGAGCCCGGTGGTTGAGCGTTTCATCGAATGTACGCGAAGTATCGCGAAATCTGTCATCAAACAGGACAAGCGCGCAAGTTCCTAAGCCGTCCGAAACCCGGGCCAAGCTACGCTGTGGGTCACTTTCGGCGTTTGAGCGGGGTCTGCGCCATGCCGGTTTAGCCTCTCATAGCTGCCGTGGGAGCGGCCCTGACGGACGTTTTGTGCCCATGAAGAGACTCCTGCCCCGCAGCATGAGAGCAAACAGGAGGACTTATCGGCAGTCACCGATTGTGACCTGCAATCCGCGCGGCCGGCGGAGCAGCCGTTCGATGTTGGAAAATTGGCGAGTAAGTCAGTAATTTTCATAGAGCACGCCTAGAGCCTCAGGCTTGAGGATGATGGTCCAACGATTTTTGAGCTCTAAAATGCCACGCCGCTGCCATTCACGGAGGCAACGGTTGACGTTCTCCCGTGTCGCGCCGGACATCTCAGCCAATTCGCGCTGCGAGAGCGACAGCTTCAGCGGGCCATGTCCTTGCACCCGGCAACGCAATAGCGCCCTGGCGAGGCGCGCCGGTAGATCGAAGAAAGCGATTTCGGCCATGCGCTCGTCGGAGCGGCGAATCCGGCCGGAGAGGAGCTGCATGAGATTCAGACAAGCAGTGGGACTGCGTTCCAGAAATGCCAACATGTCCCGGCGATCTAGAACAAGCAATTCGCAGTTGGTGAGCGCAGTGGCACTTGCCGAGCGCGGCTCGCCGTCCAGGAGCGCGATCTCTCCGAAAAATTCACCGGCCGGCAGGTCGGCGAGGATGAGGTCTCTGCCTTTCCGGGTGGGCAGCGAGATTCGCACGATCCCGACTACCACGCCCATCATGCAGTGTCCCGGTTCTCCGACGCGAAATATCGACTGGTTGGCCGCGAAGGTACGAGATTGAGCATGCGTGGCGAGGTCGTCCCGCCCCTGCTCATCCAACACCCTGAAAAGAGGGGCTTTCTCCAGCAGCTTCCGCACTCGCTCGGCAGTCGCATTTTGGAGGATTGACTTCGGTGGAGTGAGCGGCCGTTGCATTAGGGCTCCGGCAACACGCACTTCGTCCCTCGTCTTCGTACTCCGAGGAGGAGTGAATCTTCCGGGCGGTTCGAGTTGATGGATGGAGGGCGATTGAGTCATGGGTAACTCCTTTCGTCACGGGCACATCGGATGAGCTCCTTGGGTTCTGGCGCTGAAACTAGCAGACAAGAATTGCGCGTCTGTGCCACGCATCACAGCGGAAGCTGGGTAGGGCCTTGAATGAGTCGGCGTTTCGGGCGGTTCCGCTCCTCGTTCGGCAAGGATATGGCGTCCCCGCGAAGCGAACTCCGATGCCTTATGAGCGACCTTCTTGGTCGCGCGGCGCGATGTGCTTTTTGCACGCTAGTGCCTGATCCACGAGGCGCCTGGATGGCCCCTGGATTCTTGGCTCACAGGTCGGGGGCACCTTCGCGCTAAGCGCACTGTCAAGCCGTCGCGATCAACGCATCCAAAACGGCTTGGACGCATCAGATGCGTCCGTACACCGGACAACGCCGATGTCTTTCAAGACCCTGTCGCTGAGCTGCCTAAGCTCGGTGCGGGAACGTGTGGCCTGCCGCCACCGGGCAAAGGTTTGTTTCACTTGGCTCCAATGCCCGCGACGTGAACGAACGGTTACGAGGTTCACCTTGCCCATGGCTTCTCTCCATGTTCCGGAGAAAACCTATTCTCATCCTGGGCTCAGGACTGTGCCGCGCGGCACGCTCGTTCGGTGATCTCCAACATACGAGAATCGGTCAGCGCCGCGTAGCTTAGCGCCATCGGACGGCAGGAGCATGTGTTCTTGTTTGTTCGTTGCCAAAGGAGATACGCCATGATTACGAAGTCTAAACTCGCATATAGCGCCTCCGATGAAAGCCGGAGAGAGCCCATGAGCAACCAAGCCCGTCTGCTCCTTCTGCTCGTGGTGGTGATTGCCGCCTCATTCACCGACGGTTTGGCTGCTCTTTTTTGGTACGGCGAGTAATTTCAATTGTAAACGCTGTTTTCGGCCACGCCTTTGTCAAATCACTGCTAATATTATAAGCTGTTCGTCCTTCATCGAATCGTGCCGCCAAGACATACTTTGCCGCTCTGCGATGTGCGCTAAAGCGTGTTGAATTCTCGCTGGCGGCGTGACGCTTTGATGTCTAATCGCGGTACGTTTCAGCTGGAATGACGGTTGCATTCTGTGACGCGGCCGGGCGGGATGGGGTCCCACCCGGCGACGAGCTTGGGGAGCGCGTCTCAGCTCGGCATCAGCACCTTGTCGATCACCATGATGACGCCGTTGCTTTGCATCACATTGGCAATCGTCACCTTGGCGGTGTTGCCTTTGGAATCCGTCACCGTCAGGTCCGTACCGCTGCCGGTAATGGTCAGCGGATCGCCCTCGACCGTCTTAAGCGTCGCCTTGCCGCCCCCCTTCTGGATAGCCTCGTCGAGCTTTGCGGAGTCGAGACGGCCAGGAACCACGTGGTAGGTCAGAATCTTGTCAAGTTCCTTCTTGTTGTCGGGTTTGAGCAGACCGTCCACGGTCCCCGCCGGCAGGGCGGCGAAGGCTTCATTCGTTGGCGCGAATACCGTGAAGGGTCCCTTGCCTTCCAGGGTTTTCACCAAGCCTCCGGCCTTGACCGCGGCCACAAGGGTGGTGTGATCCTTCGAGTTCATGGCATTTTGAACGATGTTCTTGCTGGCGTACATTGGAGCGCCGCCGACCATGGGGTCAGCGGCAAGGGCGGAACCGGCGAAACCACAAGCCAGGATGGCGGCCGCGGTCAGCAATTTTGTCTTCGTCATAGGGTTAACCTCCTGAGGCTGGACCGCGCGACCCCCGCCGCCGATGCGGTCTACATCTTGAGGTACGGACAGAAAGCCGTCCGGTTTTGTCATCGATGGAATTATTTTGCAGAAAATAATCGACCGCCCGGTTGGCTTTCAGCCTATCCGAGGGGTGGGATTCCGGCTTCGAGGGTTTTAGGCATTTCCTGCTGTCGCGCTATGATGTCGCTACTGCTGATGCGGCGCCCTTGGCGATGGAACCAGCGTAGGCTCGCCGAGTTCCACTTTCGAGCACTGTGAGAATGGCCGCAGGAATCGTCACAAAATTACTGGATGTGAAAATTACTGGATGTGGTTGTCATTAGCTAGACCTTATTCCCCGCGCTCCAGCTCCAGAAATCGCGGCCTTCGTCGCGCATGAATTTCGCTAAGACCATTTTGTGCACCTCGTCGGCGCCGTCGACCAGACGCGCGGCGCGGGCGGCGCGATAGACCCATTCGGCGATCGTGTCTTTTGAATAGCCGCGGGCGCCGTTGAGCTGGATGGCAACGTCGGCGGCCTGGTGCAGCATGTTGGCGCAATGCAGCTTCGCCATCGACACTTCCTTGCGCGCGTAATCGCCCTGATCGAGCTTCCAGGCTGCGTGCATGGTGAGGAGCCGCCCGATGTGGATGTTGTGGCCGACCTCGCCGAGTTTCATCTGCACGCTCTCGCGGTCGGCGAGCTTGACCCCGAAACCTTCGCGGCGGTTGACATATTCCTGGGCGATCTCGACGCAGCGCTTCGACCAGCCAAGCCAGCGCATGCAGTGCGTCAGCCGCGCCGGGCCGAGCCGTACTTGCACCACCTTCAGCCCGTTGCCGAGGCCACCGAACACATCGTCGTCATGCACTTCAAGTCCGTCGAATTCGAGTTCGCAATGGCCGCCGTGTTCCTCCGGCCCCATGATTTCGATGCGGCGGACGATGCGCCAGCCGGGCTGATCCTTGTGGAACAGGAATGTGGTGATGCCCTTGCGCTTGTCGTCGGAGGTCCGCGCCGCGAGGATGAAATGCGCGGCGCCGTCGGCGCCCGTAATGAACCACTTGCGGCCGTAAATTTTCCAAGTGTCGCCGTGCTTCTCGGCGTAGGTCTTGATCATGCTCGGATCGGAGCCGCCGCCGGGCGCGGGCTCGGTCATGGCGAACGACGAACGCACCTTGCCTTCGACGATGGGTTTGAGCCACTTGTCCTTCTGCCGCGGTGTGCCGAGCTTTTTCAGCACGTTCATGTTGCCGTCGTCCGGCGCCATGCAGTTCATCGCCAGCGGCCCGAACAGCGAGCGCGCGGCTTCCTCGTACATCACCGCCCAGGCCACGATCGGCAGGTCCATGCCGCCGTATTCCTTGGGCGATTGCGGCGCCCACAGGCCGGCCTTCCTGGCCTGGTCGCGCACCGGCTCGAGGCGATCGTGCGGGATGTTTTCGTGGTCGGAAAAATTCTTCGCGTCTGCTTCGAGCGGCAGTACGTGTTCATCGACGAAAGCGCGCGTGCGCCGTCTCAAATCCTCGATTTCGGGAGAAAGGCTGAAATCCATCCCGGCGCCCCTTCCTGATCCCGCCCCGCAAGCGGCTTTTTCGAGTGCGGCACTGTCATCCATACCCCATCAGGCGACTGCGAAAAACCGGGCAATTGCGATTGATTTTTCATCGCTTGGCCATAGCTTTCTAGAATAGACTCGGACATCTGGTGTTCGCTTTATTGCCTGAGCCGCAACTGTCACCCTCGAATACTCAAACAGGTGGAATCATGACGCGCATCGCCCTCGCCATCGCTGCATTCGCCGCGGCCGTCTGCTTTGGTATGCCGTCCAGCCAAGCCGGCCAAACCGGCAACGCGCCGTGGTGCGCGGTGCAAAACCTCGGCATGGGCGAAGTGGAATGGGACTGCCGATACGCATCGGCCGCCGCCTGTGCGCCAAATGTGACCGGCGGTAATCGCGGCTTCTGTAACCTCAATCCTTATTTCGCTGCGGAAAGAGGCTATGCGCCCGCGCCGCGTTATCGGCATCACCACAGGTACTATCGGTAACAGCCCATCGGCATCGACATGCTCGATACGTCGTCTGGCGCGTCGGCTCAGTTCGCGTTGAATGAAGACCAGGTCGCGGTCCGCGACATGGCGCGCGCGTTCGCCGACGAGGTGTTCGCACCGAACGCGCTCGCCTGGGACGAAGCCAAACACTTTCCCGTCGCCGAAATGCGTAAGGCGGCCGAGCTCGGTATGGCCGGCATTTACGTCGCCGACGATGCCGGCGGATCGGGCCTATCGCGGTTCGACGCAGTGCTGATTTTCGAGGCGCTGGCTACGGGATGCCCGACAGTCGCGGCCTACATTTCGATCCACAACATGGTCGCGTGGATGATCGATACCTATGGTTCGGACGAACAGCGTCGGAAATGGTTGCCGGCCTTATGCAAAATGGAGCTGTTCGCGAGCTACTGCCTGACCGAACCGGCTGCGGGCTCGGACGCGGCGGCGCTGCAGACGCGCGCGGTGCGTGACGGCGATTGTTACGTACTCAACGGCCAGAAGCTTTTCATCTCTGGCGCCGGTGCGAGCGGCGTTTATATCGTGATGGCGCGAACCGGCGGCGAAGGTGCGAACGGGGTTTCGTCGCTGATGGTGCCGGGCGACGCGGCTGGCCTCTCGTTTGGCGCCACCGAGCGCAAGATGGGTTGGAATGCGCAGCCGACACGCGCCGTGATGTTCGACAACGTGCGGGTGCCGCTCGCCAATCGGCTCGGCGCGGAAGGCGAGGGATTCAAGATCGCCATGGCCGGGCTCGATGGCGGCCGGCTCAATATCGCCGCCTGTTCGCTCGGCGGCGCGCAGGCGGCGCTGGAGAAATCGCTCGCCTACATGCATGAGCGGCGCGCCTTCGGCAAACGGCTTGACGAATTTCAGGCGCTGCAATTCCGCCTCGCCGACATGGCGACCGAACTGGAAGCGTCGCGCTCTTTCCTGTGGCGGGCGGCGGCGGCGCTCGACCGCAAGGAAGCGAACGCCACGGTGCTGTGCGCCATGGCCAAAAGGTTCGTGACCGATGCGTGCTTCGATGTCGCCAATCAGGCGCTGCAGCTCCACGGCGGCTACGGCTATCTCGCCGAGTTCGGCATCGAAAAGATCGTGCGCGATCTGCGCGTGCATCAGATTCTGGAAGGCACGAACGAGATCATGCGTCTCATCGTCGCCCGCAGTCTTGTCGGCCGATGATCGGCAGCGCCGAAAGGCTCGTCCGCGATGGTGACATCGTGGTTCGCGAGCGCGGCACGCTGCGCCGCCTCACGCTGAACCGGCCGAAGGCGCTCAACGCGCTCACGCTCGACATGGCGGCGACCATGCTGGCGCAGCTGCGCGCTTGGCAGGACGACGCGGCGGTCGGCGCCGTGCTGATCGACGGCGCCGGCGAGCGCGCGTTGTGCGCCGGCGGCGATTTGCGTGCACTTTATGATGCGGCGAAATCCGGCGATGACCTGCCGGCGCGGTTCTGGTCGACCGAGTATCGGCTCGACCTCTTGATCGCGCGCTATCGCAAGCCCGTCATCGCCATCATGGACGGAATGGTGATGGGCGGCGGCGTCGGTATTTCGGCGCATGCCTCGCATCGCGTCGTAACCGAGCGTTCCACGATCGCCATGCCTGAAGTCGGCATCGGCTATTTTCCCGACGTCGGCGCCTCGTTCCTGTTAGCACGTGCCCCTGGCCGCGTCGGATTTCATCTGGCGCTGACCGGCGAGCGCGTCGGCGCGGCCGACGCGCTTTATGCCGGGCTCGCCGACATTCACATCCCTGCCGAGAAGCTTGCCGAGCTTCCGGCCGGGCTGGCGGGCTGCCGCGCCGCGCAGGAAGTGCAGACGTGTCTGAGCCGCATCTCCAGTCGACCCGCGGCGGGCAGGCTGGCCGCGGCGCGCCCGTGGGCCGAGGCTTGCTATGGGGCGGACCGAGTCGAGGAGATTTTCAGGCTGCTTCGGGCGAATGAGGCGGCCGATGCACGGGCAACGCTCGCAACGCTGAAGAAAATGTCGCCAACGTCGCTCAAGATAACATTGCGCAACATCCGCTCGGCGCTATCATTCGATCAAGTCGAGCAGAGTTTCCAGCAAGACTACCGGCTTTCGCTCGCCTGCATCGCGGAGCATGATTTCATCGAAGGTATCCGCGCCGCCGTCGTCGACAAGGATCGCAAACCGGTCTGGCGTCCGGACAAACTTGAAGATGTGACCGAGGCCGTTGTCGATCGGCATTTCGAGACCATCGGCGAGCGAGAACTGAAATTCGAGTAGGAGGGTTGGCGCATGTCAAAAGTCGGATTCATCGGGCTGGGCAATATGGGCGCGCCGATGGCCGCCAATCTGGTGAAATCCGGCGAGCATGTGCTCGGCTTCGATGTCGTGCCGGTGGCGCGCGAGGCATCCGCGCGCGACGGCGTGCAAATTGTCGACACCGCGCGATCGGCCACGGACGATGCGGAGATCGTCATCACCATGCTACCGAGCGGCGAGCACGTGCTGTCGGTGTGGGACGACATCGTGCCGCGCGCGCGCCAGGGCACGCTGTTCATCGATTGCTCGACCATCGACGTTACCAGCGCCCGCAAGGCGCATGCGTTGGCCGCCGCACGCGGCATCGCCACGCTTGACGCGCCGGTCTCCGGCGGCGTCGGCGGGGCGAAGGCGGCGACGCTGACCTTCATGGTCGGCGGCTCGGAGCACGCGTTCGCGCGCGGCAAGCCGGTGCTGGAGCGCATGGGCAAGCGCATCGTGCATTGCGGCGAAGCCGGCAACGGGCAGGTGGCAAAGATCTGCAACAACCTCATTCTCGGCGCCTCGATGATCGCGGTCAGCGAAGGCTTTGTGCTCGGCGAGAAGCTCGGGCTGTCGCATCAGGCGCTGTTCGATGTTGTTTCAGGCTCGTCGGGCCAATGCTGGTCGCTGACCAGCTACTGCCCGGTGCCGGGGCCGGTGCCGGCAAGCCCAGCCAACAACGGCTACAAGCCGGGCTTCACGGCGGCGCTGATGCTCAAGGATCTGAACCTTGCGCGGCAGGCGGCGCAATCGGCCGGCGTCGACGCTGCACTTGGTGCGCATGCTGGCGAGATTTACGAGCAGTTCGCAGGGCAGGGCCACAGCGCGCTGGACTTTTCCGCGATCGTCAACCTCGTGCGCGAGTATTCGAAGAAAAGCTGAAGCCCATTCGCTTTTATTGAATGCGCATCGGCAGCGACACGAGCCGCAACTCGCCGACCGCGCCACCATAAGTCGGAACAAAGCTCGGATCGGCGAGATGCGCCTTGGGAAATCGCGCCAGCAGGCGCCGGATCGCGATGGTGATCGCGGTGCGGCCCAAAATATTGCCGATGCAATGGTGCGGGCCGGCGCCGAAGGCGAGAATGCGTTTCGGATGGCGGTGAATGTCGAAGCGCAAGGGATCGGGAAAAACGGCGGGATCGTAGTTTGCCGCCAGCGGCGAGGGCCGCACCACCATGCCTTTAAGGATGCGCGTGCCGCCGATTTCGGTATCGCGCGTGGCGATGCGCGGGAAAGTGAAATAGCCGTTGCTGGCGATGCGCAGGCACTCCTCGATCGCCTCCGGGATCAGGCCGGGATCGGCAATCAGTTCGGCAAGCTGATCCGGGTGTGAATAGAGCGTGTAGAGCGCGCCGCCCGCCGCGCGGCTGGTGGCGGAGAGTGCGGCGCCGCAGATCGTGAAAATCTGATCGAACAACTCGCGGTCGCTGAGTTTGTCGCCCTGATCGCGCGCGGTGACGAGGTCGTTGATAAAATCGGGGTGCGGATTGGCGCGCCGTTCGGCGATGAGTTCGTTGACGGCGTCGGCCGCGCGCGCAAAGGCCGCGACGCATTCGGGCGCGAACGGCTCGCCCGGCTTGGTGTAGGTGGTGCGTGGCAGCACTTCGTGAAACGCCACGAAAATCTGCTTGCGGCGTTTGTCGAGGTCGGCCATCGCGGTCAACAGCGCGCCGACCACGAGATGCGCGCCGTAGTCGGCCATGCCGTCGAACGCGTTGCCGCCTGTCTCGATGCGGTCGAGCATGTCCTCGATGATTTCGGTGATGCGGGTCTCGAGCCGGCTCAGGCTGCGGGCCGAAAACGCCGGCAGCAGCAGGCGGCGAATTCGCGCATGCCGTTCGCCATCCATCTGGGTGATGAACTGCACGCCCATGAATTTATCGAACTGCTCGAAACCCGGCCCGCGCGGCATTTCCGAGGAAAATCGCTCGGTGTCGGAAAATACCTCCTGCACGTCGGCGTAGCGCCCACACACAACCTGCGGCGGACCGCGCCCGAGCACATAAAACGGCGGCCGCTGTGCCCAGTCGGCCAAAATGCTGCGCGCGTTCTGCTTGAACGCGCTGTCGCCCAGGTCGATGTCGACGGCGTTGCGCGTGTCCAGTTCGGCAACAGATGCCATAGTCGCCACCCTGATTGTGGCAACAAACATCGCACGTACTTCGCCGATCGTCCATCCGCCGCCAGTTGAAAGCAGCGTGTTGGCCCGACCTCCACCGGCGCCGGAAAGGTGGGCGCGGAGGCCCATCCGCCGCCGAATGTTTCTCAGGAAAGCCGGAATCCGGCCATTGCGCCGTCATGCGCCCGACTCGGTTTTTCGGCATCGCTTCGTTCGAGGGGTAACGCCATGCGAACCTTTTGGTCCGATGCGCGTCATTTTCAGATTGCCGCGCTGTCGTCGTTATTGTTGATCAATTGCTTCTGGGTCGATTTTGGTGCCAAGCCGCTCTACAGCGCGTTGGCGATCGCGGCTGCGTTACTGACGCAGGTCGTTTGCGCTCGTCTGTCCGGATCGACGCTGATTGATTTACGCTCGCCGCTCATCACCGGCTTGTCGCTCAGTCTGCTGTTGCGGGCGAATTCAGCTTGGCTGCCGGCGCTTGCCGGGATCGCCGCCATCGCCTCGAAATTCGCCCTGCGGGTCGACGGCCGCCACGTTTTCAATCCGGCCGGATTTGCCATCGTTCTGCTTTTGTCGCTGACGAGCGGTGTCTGGATTTCGCCGGGACAATGGGGCACCAGCATCTGGCTGGCGTCATTGTCGGTGTTTCTCGCGCTTCTCGTACTGCAAGCCGCGCAGCGCTCGGACATCGCGCTGTTCTTTCTCGGCGCCCATGGCGCATTGCTGGTGGCGCGCGCCTATTGGCTCGGCGATCCGCTCGCCATTCCGCTGCATCAGATGCAGAGCGGTTCGCTTTTGATCTTCGCGTTCTTCATGATCTCCGATCCGAAAACGACGCCGGATTCGCGCCTGGCGCGCTTTCTATTTGCGCTGGCGGTCGCGGCGCTCGGATATTATCTCGCCTTCTTCATGCAAATGCGGCCGGCGCTGTATGTGGCGCTGATTGTGCTGTCGCCGGCCACGCCGCTCCTGAACCGAATCATCCCAGCGAAGAAATTTGAGTGGACTCCAATCATCCAGGAAACATCGTCATGACCAAAGCCTTCACGATCAAGACATTGCGTTCGCGATTGAGGGCGGGTGTTGCGCTTACGGCCATCTGTTCTCAGCTCGCGCTGACAGCGGGGCCGGCCAGCGCGTTCTGCGGCTTCTATGTCGCCAAGGCGGACGCCAAGATGTTCAACAAGTCATCGAAGGTCGTGCTCGCCCGCATCGGCCAGCAGACCGCCATTACCATGGCGAGCGACTACGAGGGCAAACCCAGCGAATTCGCGCTCGTGGTGCCGGTGCCGACTTTCATCAAAAAAGAGCAGATCAGCGTCGTCGACACTAAGACGATCGATCACCTCGATGCTTTCACCGCGCCGCGGCTGGTCGAGTATTTCGATCCCGACCCCTGCCAGCACGACTATCCGGTTATGGCGACGGCAAATGGCATGGCGCGGACGGCTGCCGTCCCGGCCGCGCCCATGCAGAAGGCCGCCTATCCGGGCGTCAAGGTCGAGGCGCGCTACGATGTGGCCGAGTACGATATTTCGATTCTTTCGGCCGAGCAGAGCGACGGCCTGATCCGATGGCTGACAGACAACGGTTACAAGATTCCGGCCGGAGCCGAGCCCGTGATCGGCAGCTACATCAAACAGAAAATGCATTTTTTCATCGCCAAGGTGAACATCAAGCGGTTTGACGCGCTGGGGCGCGCGTATCTCAAGCCGCTGCAGGTACGCTACGAGACCAAGAAGTTCATGCTGCCGCTGCGGCTCGGAACGGTGAATGCAAACGGGTCGCAGGATCTGACGATTTATGCGTTGACACGTCAGGGTCGCGTCGAAGCCACCAATTATCGCACCGTGAAGGTGCCCTCCAACATCAATGTGCCGCTGTTTGTCGCACACGATTTTCCGAACATGTACAAGGCGCTGTTCGACCGCGCAGTGGGGCACGAAAACATGCACGGGGTGTTCATCGAATACGCCTGGGACACAGGCTGGTGCGATCCGTGCGCGGCGCAGCCGCTCGGCAAACCCGAACTCGCGGAGCTGGGCTGGGCAGCTGGCGATGGCGGCAACGCGGTCGCCGACCGGTTGCCGACGTCGAACCCGCCGAATGCCTTCGTGACCCGCCTGCACGTGCGCTACGATTCGCAATCGTTCCCGGAGGACCTCAATTTCATCGAGACGAGCGACCGGGAAAATTTTCAGGCCCGCTACGTTCTCCACCATCCCTATGCCGGGCCCGCGAGCTGTGAGGCCGGCAAGAGTTACGCAGCCTCACTGCCGGAGCGCTATAAGCACGAAGCGGAGCACCTTGCTGACCTGACCGGCTGGTCGCAGCAGACCATTGCGGCGCGGATGGCCGCGGCCGGCCAGCCGATTGCGGATAAGAAATAGGGGCCGCGGTTCAAGACATCCGCAGGAGCGTCTTCTCCAGCATGACGTGAATGCCCTTCGAGCCGTTGACCACTTGAGTGACACGCAGATCGGCCGCCAAGCTGCAAAGCGTATAAGCATCCTCGCGCGACAGGTTGGTGCGTGCGCAAATCAGCTTGATCATGTTGCGGAGCGCGATCACCACCGCATCGTCGAGATCGGGATCGAACGCCATGGTGATGATGTGGGTCGGCGTCTCGGCCATCGGCCACTCGAGCGTCATGTCGTCTCGCACATGCAGTTCGAAGGTACCGATCAGGCCGGTCTCGATGGCGGTGATGCAGACCTCACCGTCGCCCTGGGCGCCGTGTCCGTCGCCGACGGAGAACAACGCGCCGTCGGTATGGATCGGCAGATAGAGCGTGGCCCCGGCCACCAGTTCCTTGTTGTCCATGTTGCCGCCATTGCGCCGCGGCGGCGGCGATGCGATCGCACCCCAATTCGCCGGTGGCGCCACCGCCATGATGCCGAAGAACGGCTTGAGTGGCAGTTCGAGACCCCACGGTAAAGTGCCAACCATGCGGGCGCGATCAAGCGGAATATGAATCACCCGCGCGGTGTCGAAATCATCGGGCAGGGCGCCGGCCAATGGCCGGATGACGTTGTAGCCCCAATCGAAATTAAGCTCGATCGACTTGATGCGGACCTCGAGTACTTGACCGGCCTTGGCGCCGCGGACCGCGACCGGGCCGGTGAGGATGTGGGGACCGTTAAGCCGCTGCTGCACGTTCTTGAGGATGGCCGGGAGCACCGCAGGGACGGTCAGCCCGGAGCCAGGTGGCGGCAGTTGGCCAGGCGTTCCCGACACCGTCGAGATCGTGACCGTGTCACCTGGCTCGACGGTCATGAGCGGCTTGAGCGCGGCATCGAAGAAGCCCCAATGCACGGTGTCGGTGGCGGCATCCAGCCGGTGGATTGGCATTGTCTCGTATCCGTTATTTGCAACGCGGCATTCCGGGCAGGATACAGCGTTGCGCCGTGTTGTACATTCGCCGGTTTTGCGCCGCCTTACGCTATTTCACGCCATTGTGCTATTTCACGCATTCGTACTATTTAACTTGGCCCGCGAGCCCGATGATGTCTGGATCGACGAACCGGCTGATGTCGCGCGGTCCATCGAAGTCGTCCATTTGCTGCATCGCCTTGATGAGATTGCCGACGACGTCCGACTCGATCGAGCCCTTGTGATCGAACACGTGGAGCTGCCGATAATAGTCGTACGTCGCGCCGACGTCGGCGGGGCTCATGCCCGAGCGCTTGACCAGGATGTCGATGGCTTCGCTGCGATGGGCGTCGTCATTGAACCAGTCGACGCCTTTGGCCATGGCGGTGAGGAAACCGAGCAGAAGCGGTTTGTGCTGCTCGGCCCAGGCGATATTGGTCGCGTACCCGGTGAATGGCAGGCCATGCGTGTAGTCGGCAACGTCCGCCAGATGCGTTAGGCCGATGCTCTTCGCCTTGAAGCTGAATGGCGGTATCAGCAGCGTGGCATCGACTGCGCCCGACGATATTGCGGCAAAACGCGCACCCGTCGTGCCCGCAAAAATCATGTCGTATTGGCCCGGCTTGACGCCGTTCGGTATCAGCGTGCGCTCCAGATAGATGCGGGTAATGTCCTTGGCGCCGCCGATGCTGATGAGCTTGCCGCGCAGTTCCGGGATCGACTTGATGGCGGGCTTTGCCCACAGCGAATACGGCGCCACCTGGGTTTCGACGCGCAGCACCGCGATCTTGGCGCCCTTGTCGATGGCGAGCAGGGGATCGGTCAGGCCGCCGGACTCGATATTGGTTGACCCGGCCGCAGCCTGCTGCACGGCCGCCGCCGTCGACGGCGCGGCGATCAGATCGAGCGTAACGCCGTTCGCCGCCATGTAGCCCTTGGCGATTGCGATGAATATCGGCCATTGCTGCGCCGATCCCTTGCCGGTTGTCACCATGGTGATCGTTTCGGCGGCGATTGCGGCCGGCGTCCCGTAACTGAGCGCAGCGATCACCGCTGCAAGACCAAACAATTTTCGCAAAGCTGTTCTCATGGCATCGTCCTGGCTGGCAGTCGGAAATGCGATGCACCGGGCGCATCGTGCGTCGAAGGGCGCAATCGAAGCATATTGCGTGCGGCCCTGATCGGAAAGCGCGCACGCCGCGCGTTCGGCTCGATATTCGCCGGTAAGCTGTTGTGGCTCGCGGGCGAAACGTTCAGCCGGCCAGCCCCACGCATTTCTGTGGCGGGACGCCCAGCGTCACCGATTGTCCGATCTGAAAGTCGTCGCTGCGCACGCGGGCGCGCAGCTCGCGATCGCCGAGGTCGACGATGTAGTCGACGACCTCGCCGAGAAACACGCGGTTGACGATCTTGCCCTTGAGCGTGTTGGCGCCGGCCGGCGCCCCCGCGCCGCCGTATAGAGTGCCGTCGTAGAGAGTAATGTCTTCCGGCCGGGCGGTGACGAATGCCTTCATGCCGGCACCGATCGGCTCGGCGAAGGTGCAGCGCATCACGCCATGCGCGGTATCGACCGCGGTGAGGTTGCCGTCGCTGCCGCGTACCGTGCCGGGCAAGAAATTCGCCGAGCCGACGAAATCGGCGACGAACGGCGTTTTCGGCTGACGATAAATCTGCTGCGGTGTGCCCCGCTGCACGATGCGGCCGGTATCGAACACCGCGATCTCGTCGGACAAAGCCAACGCCTCGGATTGGTCGTGCGTGACATAGACCGTGGTGATGCCGAGCGTGCGCTGCAGGCGTTTGAGTTCCAGCCGCATCTGCTCGCGCAGCTTGGCGTCGAGATTCGACAACGGCTCGTCGAGCAACAGGATCGCCGGCTCGTGCACCAGCCCGCGGGCAAAGGCGAGCCGCTGTTGCTGTCCGCCGGAGAGCTGCGTCGCCGGCCGCCGCGCGTAGCCGGTGAGCTGGACCATGTCGAGCATGCGGGCCACGCGCTCGGCGATCTGGGCGGTGGAATATTTCTTTTTGCGCGCTACCCGCAGCGGAAACGCGACATTCTCGAACACCGTCATGTGCGGCCAGATGGCGTAGGACTGGAACACCATGCCGATGCCGCGGTCGCTCGCCGGCACGAAAATGCGTTTTGCCGAATCGAACACGGTGCGATTGCCGATAACGATGCGGCCGCCCTGCGGCCGCTCCAGCCCGGCGAGGCAGCGCAAGGTCGTGGTTTTGCCGCAGCCGGACGGGCCGAGCAGCGTAATGAGCTTGCCGGTCTCGACGTCGAGGCTGATGCCGTCGACGGCGCGTACTTCCGCGCCGTTGGCGATATAGGATTTCTGCAAGTTCTCGATGGTGAACATCGTTTCAGCCCGCCGCCGCTTTCGCCGCGCCGCCGCGCGAGTGCCGCTGCACCCGCGTTTCCAGAAAGCGCAAGCCAGCGACAATGACAAGCAGCGGCAGGATTTGAATGACGCCGAGCGCCGCCACCGCGCCGTAGCTGCCGCCTTCCTCCCACATCGTCAGGCTGATGGTGGCGAGCACGTTGACGCCTGGGCCCACCAGGAAGATCGAGGCGCCGAGTTCGCGCACCGAGAGCACGAATACGTAAATCCAGGCGGCAAGCAAAAACGGCAGCAACAGCGGCAACAGCACGCGGCGCAGCACTTGGCCGGTGCGCGCGCCGGACACTTCGGCGACTTCCTCAAGCTCGCGGTGGATCTGCGTGATGCCGTTCGATGCAAAGCGCATGCCGTAGGGCAGCGACAGTGTCACGTAGGCGATGAGCAGGATCCAGATCGTGCCGTAAACGCCGATCGGGATCACCAGATAGGTGAATAGGATGCTGGCGCCGACGATGACGCTCGGTATGGCGATCGGCGCCGACGCCAGCGCGTCGAGCAGCCACGCGAAGCGCGACGCCGAACGTCGCGCCACCCAGGCCATCACCATGGTCAGCGCCACCACGACCGTGGCGGCCATCGCCGAGACCACGACGCTGGTTCGCACCGCGTCGATAAAGATCGGGTAACGCAGGATGTAGGCGTAGTTCGCCAGCGTCGCCTTGGGCGGCGAGTTCATGAACGGCTGCGACAGGTTCGAGAAAAACGACTGCCAGGCGAGCGTGAACAGCGGCAGGCCGAGCGTAATGGCAAACATCAGCAGGATGGCTATTGACACCGGCCAGCGCCAGCGGCCGAGCTCGATGCGGGTCGGCATGTAGCCTTTGCCGGTGATCGTGGCGAATGCCTCGGCGTTGCGCGTTGCGCGCCGATAGAAGTACACCGCGATCAGGCAGACAACGAGCAGCAAAAGGCTGAGCGCGCTGGCGACGCCGAATTCCGGTGGCGTCTCGATGGCGGCGTTCTGAATCCGGGTGGTGAAAACCTCGATACGCGCCGGCAAGCCGATGACGCGCGGCACCTCGTAGGATGACAGGCCCATGATAAAGAGCAGCAAAAGGCCGGACAGAATGGCGGGGCGCAACAGCGGCAGCGTGATCTTCGGCACCACCTGCCAGTAGCGGCCGCCGGAGACGAGTCCCGCCTCCTCCATGCGCACGTCGAGCGCGCGCAGCGCCGGCCCAAGCGCCAGATAGGCGAGGGGGAAATAATGGCTCGACAGCGACCAGATCATGCCGGTCATGGAATAAATGTTGAACGGTGCGTTTTTCAGGCCGAGCGTCGATTTCAGCACGGCGTTGACCCAGCCGATGTTGGGGCTGAGCACGAAAATCCACGCCATGGCCATCAGCAGGCCGGGAATGGCGAACGACAGCAGCGCCAGATTATGAAACAGCATCGCGCCCGGCGCGTCGGTGCGCTCGACCGCCCAGGCGACGGAGCCGCCGATCACAAAGGTGACGATCGCGGTGCCGGCCGCGTAGATCACCGAATTGCCGATCAGCCGCAACAGGCGCGCGCCCGAATAGGCCTCGACGAAATTGTCGAGCGTGAAGGCGCCGAAGCCGAGCCCGGTGTCTTCGGTGAATGCAGTGAGCAGCAGACCGGCAAGCGGCACCAGCACCAGCCACAGCCCGATGGCGACGCAAACGATCAGCAAAAAATTCGGCCGCCGCCAGCGGGGCGCCGCCTCGTCCGCCGGATGAACGTCAGGCACAAACTCCGCAGCGGTCACGCGCTACTCTCCGTTGCAGTCAATCAATGTCCGGTCATGGTCATCCAGCCTGTCATGCCCCGCGAAGGCGGGGCATCCAGTAATCGCAGATGCTGCAATTCAATCTACCAGCGCCGTGACTACTGGATCATCCGCCTTCGCGGATGATGACAATGAGAAACTTATTGCCCTTTGAACAGCTCGTTGAACTTGTGCTGCCACTTGGACTCTTCCTGCGGCGAGATCAGCACGGTGAGCACCTTCTTGGTGTTCATCTGCTTGACGATGCCGGGTGGATTGGACTCGACATCGGGGCGCGTCGGGATGCGGCCGAATTTGGTCAAAAACGTCTCGCACTCCTTGCTCAGCATGAAGTTGGCGGCAAGCAA
>JBAQJL010000215.1:0-3254 GCA_049300295.1 Xanthobacteraceae bacterium | reverse complement strand
TGGGTCGAGGACCGCATCGAGCATCTGGTCGCCGCGAGCTGCGGCCCGAACCGCGTCACCAAGCTCGAAGCGGCGGTGGCCAAAGACGGCCGCATCCTCGGGCTGCGCCTCGATCAGCTCGAAGACTACGGCGCATTCCTGCGCGCGCCGATGCCGGGTCCGCTCTACCGCATGCACGGCTCGGTCACTGGCGCCTATGACATCGACAATGTCGACGTAAAAAACCGCGTCGTGCTGACCAACAAGATGCCGTCGAGCCTCATTCGCGGCTTCGGCGGCCCGCAGCTTTATCTGGCGCTGGAGCGGCTGATGCAGCACATCGCGGTCGAGCTGCATCTCGATCCGCTCGACGTCATCAGGCGCAATCTCATTCCGGCGCAGAAATTCCCGTACCGCACCGCGGCCGGCGCGCTCTACGATTCCGGCGATTATTTGCGCGCCGTCGAAATCGCCGCCGGCGACGGCCGTATCGAGGAGCTCAAGCGCCGCCGCGATGCGGCGCGTGCCGCGGGCCGCATCTACGGCATCGGCTTCTCGGCCATCGTCGAGCCCGCGATGTCGAACATGGGCTATCTCTCGACGGTGATGACGGCGTCGGCGCGCGACCGCTCCGGGCCGAAGAACGGCGCGGTGTCGCTGGCGACCGTGAACATCGATCCGCTCGGCGCCGTCACCGTCACCGCCGATGTCACCGTACAGGGCCAGAGCCACGAGACGGTGCTGGCGCAGATCGTGTCCGAGCAGCTCGGACTTTCGCCCGACGACGTTGAAGTGGTCCTCGAACTCGACACCGCCAAGGACCAGTGGTCGATCGCCGCCGGCACCTATTCGAGCCGTTTCGCCTCCGGCACCGCGGTCGCCGCCCACATGGCCGCGGTGCAGATGCGCGACAAACTCAAAGGCATCGGCGCCAAGCAGCTCAACGTGCTGCCTGACGATGTCGAGCTTGCGGGCGGAAAAATCCGCAGCCGCTCCAATCCCGACAACGCGCTGCCGTTCGGCCGTGTCGCCGGCACCTCGCACTGGTCGCCGGTGATGCTGCCCGAGGCTATGGCGCCGGCCTTGTCCGAAACCGGCGTGTGGACGCCGCCCGAGCTTGAGCCGCCGACCCACGACGACCGCATCAACACCTCGTTCACCTACGGTTTCGTGTTCGACATGTGCGGCGTCGAGATCGATCCGGTGACCTATCAGGTGCGCGTCGACCGTTACGTGTCAATGCACGACGCCGGCCGCATCCTCAACGAAACGATCGCCGACGGCCAGATCCGCGGCGCCTTCGCCCAAGGGGTGGCGGCCGCGCTCTATGAGGAGTTTTCATATAACGAGGAAGGCGCGTTTTTGTCCGGCACGTTTGCCGACTATCTGGTGCCGACGGTGAGTGAAATTCCCGAGGTCGAAATCCTGCATTTTGAATCGCCGTCGCCGTTCACGCCGCTCGGCGCCAAGGGGCTGGCCGAAGGCAATTGCATGTCGACGCCCGCCTGCATCGCCAACGCCATCGCCGACGCGCTCGGCATTTCCGACGTGACCCTGCCGGCCACGCCGCGCCGTATCCACGCGCTGCTGGAAGGCAGTGAGAAATGACCCTCCATCGTCATTGCGAGCGCAGCGAAGCAATCCAGCGCTTAATGCAAGCCGCCCCTGGATTGCTTCGTCGCTTCGCTCCTCGCAACGACGAAACAAGAAGTCCGCTGCCATGAAGCCGCGCCCGTTCGACTACGTCCGGCCCGACACGGTCGACGAAGTGCTGGAATTGCTCGCCGAATACGGCGACGACGCCCGCATCTTGGCTGGCGGCCAGTCGCTCATTCCGATGCTCAATCTGCGGCTGATCGAGGCCAGCGTGCTGATCGACATTTCGCGGCTTCCCGCGCTCGGCGGCATCGCCGACCGCGGCGACATGATCGAGATCGGCGCCGCCGTGACGCAGAACACGTTGATGAATTGGCCGCAGCTCAAACAAAAGCTGCCGCTGCTAGCCGCGGCGCTGCCGTTCGTCGGTCACTTCCAGACCCGCAACAAGGGCACCGTCTGTGGCTCCATCGCCCATGCCGATCCGAGTTCGGAGCTGCCGTTGTCGCTCGCGGTGCTGGCTGGTTCCGTGGTGCTGCGCGCCCGCAAAGGCGGCGAGCGCGTCGTTGCCGCCGAGGCGTTTCAGCAGGACATGCTCACCACCGCGCGCGGCGCCGATGAACTGATCGTCGCCGTGCGTTTTCCGGTCATCGAGGGCAAGGGCGTCGCCTTCGAGGAGGTCGCGCGCCGCCATGGCGACTTTGCCATGATCGCGGTCGCCGCGATCGCCGACAGCCGCGGCGCCGCGCAGGTCGGGGTAGGGGGCATGGCGGGGCGGCCGATGGTGCGCGCGCTTAGCGGCGATGCTGCTGAATCCATCGCCGCATGGGCGGACGAACTCGAAGGTTACGAGGACCTGCATGCCTCGGCGGCGATGCGGCGCGATATTTTCAAGAAACTCGCCCCGCGCGTGATCGAGGAGGCCGTCCGATGCGCCGCCTGAAGCGCGACGAGAAAGTCCGCGTCGCGCTTATCCTCAACGGCCGCAAGCTCTCCGCCGAAGCGGAGCCGCGCATGCTGCTCACCGATTTCATCCGCCATGCACTCGGCGCCACGGGCACCCATGTGGGCTGCGAGCACGGCGTGTGCGGCTCCTGCACCGTGCTGATCGATGGCGTGGCGCAACGTTCGTGTCTCACGCTTGCTGTACAGGCCGAAGGCCGCGACGTGCGCACCGTGGAGTCGCTCGCCGCCGCCGACGGCACGCTCAACGCGCTGCAAGCCGCGTTCCGCAACAATCACGCCCTGCAATGCGGCTTCTGCACGCCCGGCATATTAATGTCGTTCACCGATTTCCTCGCGCGCCATCCGCACCCGACCGAGGGCGAAATCCGCGAAGTTCTTTCGGGCCACCTCTGCCGCTGCACCGGCTACGCCAACATCGTCAAGGCGATCAAGGAAGTGGCTCGCTAAACCCTCCCCCTTGTGGGGAGGGTAGGGTGGGGGTCGGGAGGTAACCCATCAAAGTTGAGGCTGCCAACAGCGTCGTTTCTTCGGCGATACCTTGCGACCCCTACCCCTAACCCCTCCCCACAAGGGGGGAGGGGAACAGTCGGTCCAACCCGGCTACATGGGTAACAGAATAGACTGGCGACATGGGTAACAGGTCAACTGATCGGCGGGGAGGACCTTGCCGATGGTTTGGAAAGAGACCTGCGCCATGGAAGAGCGGATGCGGT
>JBAQJL010000214.1:0-1630 GCA_049300295.1 Xanthobacteraceae bacterium | reverse complement strand
CAGCCAGTGGCTGTCCGGCGAGATCGACAGTCTGCGCAAGAAGGTCGCCGACGCCGAATCCCGCGTCGAGGATTTCCGCTCCAAGTCGAGCCTGTTTGTCGGCACCAACAACACCACGTTGTCCAATCAGCAGATGGGCGAGCTCAATACGCAATTGAACAACGCGCGGGCGCTGAAGGCAGACGCGGAATCGAAGGCAAAACTGATCCGCGAAATGCTGCAGAGCGGCAAGCCGATCGAGGCCTCCGATGTCGTCAACTCCGAACTGATCCGCAGGCTGTCGGAGCAGCGGGTTACGCTGCGCGCGCAGCTCGCCGAGCAGTCCGCGACCTTGCTCGACAACCATCCGCGCATCAAGGAATTGAAGGCGCAACTGGCGGTGCTCGACACCCAGATCCGCGACGAGGCCGGCAAGATATCGCGCTCGCTGGATAACGACGCACGGATCGCCGCCGGCCGGGTCGACGGCCTGAGCGCCAGTCTCGATCAGCTGAAGAAGCAGGCGACGTCGACCAACGGCGATGACGTTCATCTCCGGGCGCTGGAGCGCGAGGCCAAGGCGCAGCGCGATCTGCTGGAATCCTATCTGGCGAAATACCGCGAGGCCAACACCCGCGAGAATATCGACGCGGCGCCGGCCGACGGCCGCATCATTTCGCGCGCCAGCGTCTCCAACGCGCCGGCCTATCCGAAGAAGCTGCCGATCGTGCTGATCGCGACCCTGGCGACGCTCTTGCTCAGCGCCGGCACCATCGCGACCGGCGAGTTGCTGCGCATCACCGCGCCGCAGCTGATGCCGGCCCGCGCCGAACCGGTGCTTGCGTCGGCTCGGCCGGTGGTCCGCACGCCTGCGCCGACGGTCGCTCCACCCGATATCGCCGCTCCCGATCTTGTGCCCGCCGACAGCGGCACGGTGGCTTCGGAACCAATGCCTTCGGAAGCTTCATCGCCGACCGACCTTACCGAGATCGAGCGGTTGGCCGAAGAATTGCGCGTCGCAGGCGAAGCTGCGCACAAGGTCACCATCCTGGGCACCGCCTCGAGCGAAAGCATCACCTTGACGGCGCTGACGCTGGCGCGGCTACTGGCGCGCGAGGCCCGCGTCGTGGTGGTGGACCTGTCGGCGACTTCGCCGACGATCTCGGCGATCTCGGTCGACCCCACCGCGCCGGGATTGGTGGAACTGATGCTGGGCGAAGCCTCGTTCTCGCAGGTGATTACCCGCGACCGGCTGTCGCGCGCGCATCTGGTCAGCGCCGGACGTCCGGGGTCGGACCGCACTTTGCTGCAATCGCCGCGGCTCGGGCTTGCGATCGATGCCCTGCTGCGGGTCTATGACCACGTGCTGCTGGACGCGGGCCTGGCTTCCGACCTGCCGGCGGAGCTCCTGACCACGCAGGCGCGCGCGGTGGTGGTGCCGGATGCCTCGATGGCTGCGGACGCGCGTAACCTGATGTGCGATGAGTTGAAGGCGGTCGGCTTCTCCGAAGTCACCATGCTCAGCCAGCCGTCGCTGGCGTCGGATGCCGTCGATCCCGGCCCGCGGGTGGTGGCGGCCTGAAAAGCGGTTACGCGCTGATTTAGCGAAACACGCCGCGCAGCTTTTGCGCCATCTGCAACAGCGCTGGAT
>JBAQJL010000213.1:0-10568 GCA_049300295.1 Xanthobacteraceae bacterium | reverse complement strand
GAGCCATCGACGGCAAGCGGACCCTGTCGGAGATTATCCAATCTGCAACGCGGCGCGGCGTCGACGAGCGCCGAGTTGTGAGATTCTTCGAACGTCTCTGGCAATACGATCAAGTCGTTTTTGACGCCTCGCGCGCCGCGGCAAGCCTCCAAGGCAGTAAGGTACTTCAGACTAGAGGAGCCGAGGCGACCGAACTCCGGCCTGAAAAAAAGTCGCCTGGGAGGATGCCATGAAGGAGTGGCTGGCGTTCATCACCGAAGACACAGCCATCGTCATCAATGCGATAGCTCTGGTAATTATTGCGATCGGAACGAGCGAGATATCTTTGCGGTGCCTCCGTGCCGTAATCGCTCAGTCGTCGACGGGCCGCGAGCTTCGAGATGGGTATCTGCGTTTTGCGCGCTGGCTGATTGCCGGCCTCACCTTGCAGCTTGCCGCCGACATTATCAACACGGCGATTGCCCCGACCTGGGATGATATCGGGCGATTGGCCTCAATCGCCGTCATCCGGACGTTCCTCAACTATTTCCTCGAGCGCGACATCCTCGAAGCGCGAGAAATTAAGAAAGAACAGGAAGTTTATCCACCCAAAGGATGACGCGATGTCTATGCACGGCCGTGCGTTTGGCAAAACTTGCTCGCCAGCGCCTGATACGTGCAAACATATAGGACCGACACAAAGAACACCGGCAACGCATCTTCGCGTTCGACCAGCTTGCCGTGACCGAATCCCAGAAGTGCTTTGCGATTAGGATAATGAGCGACGCGTGAGACAGGGGGAGAACCGCAGCGTGGACGGCCTTGCCCAACCGAGAACGAGAGTGATGGCCGCTCTCCGATGGATTTATGTCGGGGGACCAGGACTTCTTGTCATGCTGGCGGATACTGATGCCGGCAATGTGGTGACAGGTGCCCAGGCAGGCGCCAAATGGGGTTATCGATTACTGCCCCTGCTGCTGCTCCTGATTCCGATGCTCTACATGGTGCAGGAATTAACAGTACGCCTGGGTATCTATGCGAAGTGCGGCTACGGTGAACTGATCCGTCGACGATTTGGTGCCCGATGGGCCTGGCTGTCGATAGCCGGCTTGGCTGCCGCGACAATTGGCTCGCTGGTCACCGAATTCACTGGCGTAGCCGGAATCGGAGAACTCTATGGCGTGCCCCGCGCTGGCTCCTTGACTATCGCTGCGGCGGCCCTGCTCGCCGTCGTTGCCACTGGCTCCTACCGGCGAGTGGAGCGGATCGCGATCTTCATCGGCCTGTTTGAACTCGCCTTTTTCGCGGTCGCCTGGGCGGCGCATCCAAACCCTGCGATCATGGCAAAGGACGCGCTCGACCTGCCTCTCGGCAACCGCGAATTCATGTATCTGGCGGCTGCAATTATCGGAGCCGTCTTTAATCCGTGGATGATCTTCTATCAACAGTCGGCCGTTGCCGACAAGAAGCTTCACCCTGGCGACCTCAAGGCCTCTCGCTGGGACACCGTGATCGGCGCAATAATCACTCAGTGCTTGACGGGGGCCGTGCTCATTGCGGCGGCAGCGACCCTGGCCCCCAATGGCGGCTCTACAAACATAGGTACTATCGGCGAGATAAGTGCTGCACTATCGAACCTTCTTGGGGAAGACTTCGGACGCTGTGTGTTCAGCATAGGAGTTCTCGGAGCCTCTGCGGTGGCGGCAATCGTATCTTCCTTAGCGCTGGCCTGGGGGATAGGAGAGGCTGCGGGTTACCGGCGCTCCCTGGAGAGTCATCCATTCGAGGTGAAATGGTTTTATGGCGTGTACACAGCCAGCGTTGTCGGCGCTGCTGCCCTTGTCTGGCTGGTACCTAACCTTGTGTGGCTCAATATCGGGGCGCAGGTTCTAAATGCCTTCCTGCTGCCGCTGGTGCTGGGTTTACTGCTGGCGTTGGCGATGAAAACGCTGCCGGAGCCGGTGCGTCCGCGTGGGTTGTATCTTTGGGTTTTGATCTGCATTTCTGCCAGCGTCATTGTCTTCGGTCTATTTGGTGGCGTCTGGGGGCTGCTGTAGTCGGATGGTGCCGTGCGAGCGGGTTCGAAACGGGTCTACGAAAGGGCGAACAAGGAGACCAGTGATATCAAGTCGACGCACGACCCGTTCGGCATCACCCGCCGCGTACTGCTTACGACGGCGGCGACGCTATCAATCCTGTCTGCATCCGCGCTTTCTGTCTTGAAGCAGGCGCGGGCGCAGACCGATCCGCTTCCATCGTGGAACGACGGCACATCCAAACGAGCCATCATCGAGTTTGTCGCCCGCGTCACGCGGCAAGGCGGGCCGGATTTCGTACCGCCGGACACACGCATCGCCACGTTCGACAACGACGGCACCTTGTGGGTCGAGCATCCGATGTACGTTCAACTGGCTTCGCGCTCGATCGCGCGAAAGCCATGGCGCCAATGCACCCGGAATGGCAGGATAAGCAGCCGTTCAAGGCGGCCCTTGAGCGGGATATGAAAACTCTCGCCGCGGCGGGTGATCATGGAATAGCGGAGTTGGCCATGGTGACCCACGCCGGCATGACCACCCAGGAATTCCAGAAGATCGTCACGGATTGGTTCGCAACGGCGCGCCACCCGAGATGGAAGCGCCCCTACACCGAGCTCTCATACCAGCCGATGATCGAGCTGCTCGCCTATCTGCGCGCCAATGGATTCAAGACCTACATCGTTTCGGGCGGTGGGGTCGAATTCATGCGGCCGTGGACCGAGCGGGTCTATGGCGTGCCGCCGGAACAGGTCATTGGCTCTTCGATCAAGACCAAGTTTCAGATACGCGACGGCCGGCCGGAGCTTTTCCGTGTGGCGGAGGTGAATCTCATCGATGACGGGCCTGGCAAGCCGGTCGGCATCAATGAGTTCATCGGCCGCCGCCCGATCGCCGCCTTCGGCAACTCCGATGGCGATCTGCAAATGCTGCAATGGACCACGATGGCGGGGGGGGCGCACGTCTTGGCCTTCTTGTCCATCACACCGATGCGAAGCGCGAATATGCCTACGACCGCGATACATCCTTTGGCCGCCTCGACAAGGCATTGGACGCCGCCGCGCTCAATCACTGGGTCGTGGCGGACATGAAGAATGATTGGAAACGCATATTCGCGTTCGAGTAAGGACAGCAGTGCGAGCGCGGCCCAGCTCAGCGTGGTTTGACCAGGCGCAGCCGCTGGGAAATCGCGCTGCAACCTCGATATTTCGGTGCTGACAGTGCGCATTGGAATCTTCTCGTATTAAGGCAATATTCGTTAAGACACAGACACGCCGTCAGGTCGAACTCGCAATACTCGTCAACCGTCTCGACATCTAGAACTATAATCCGGTCAGGGGAAAGCGGCGCTGTCGGTTCGGCTTTTGTGCCGAATGCCCCAAGCGATGCACGATAGCGCCGGCCAGCAGGCGATCACTCCGGCCATGGTCAAGAAATTCGCCACCGTGACACCTTCGCTGTGGTTGGCTGGGCCGAGAAGAACAGGAGGTTCGATGGCCTCTATCTCGGACGCGCCGAAAAGGAAGGGCTCGTTTATGCGGGCAAGCTCAAGCGCGGGATTTCGGATGAGGACAGCGGCGTGCTTCTTAAACGGCTTAACCCGCTGCGCGTCAGCCGGAAGCCGATGCGATCCGCGCCCGGAAGCTTTCCGAAGGCACGGTGGGTCAAACCAACCGTGCTGGTCGACGCGGAATTCCCCGGCAGGACGGGCGAAGGGTTGTTGCGCCATCCGTCATACAAGGGGGTGCGCGAAGACCTGAAGGGGCCGCGACGGTCGGTGTCCTCTGGCTAAAATCCGAGTCGGCTTTGGGTTGCGGGGGCGCTGCCGGTCTACACCGCATAGGGTTTGAAGCCTTCGATTGCGCCCTGATAGAGCTCCGCCTGGGCACGGGAACGGCTGGTCACGATCGCAGACGACAGGCCGTTGATCCAAGCAACGAAGCTAAATACGTTTGATTCACCGCGTTTGGTTGTCATTCCGCAGGTTCGACTCCATGCTGTAATCCTGGGACGAACAGGCGACTGATCGCCAATGGATAGAGCGGCCGCAGCTTGACGATGAAATCCCAGGCCATCAGCAACGCGCCGGCCGCGAATAGCACATCGCCGGGCAGCCGCATCCACTGCCAGAACAACGTCGTGCTGTAGAAGGCGCTGCTGCGGGCATAGGCCAGACCGTGTTCATAGACGGCGTCGAGTTGGGCCCAGCCGATCGGGAAGAAGTTGAGCAGAATCCATAGAACCAGTCCGCCATTGTAGAGCCAGAAGGCCCAAAGGCCGAGCTTCTCGCTGAAGCGATGCCGATCGGCGGCGATGTAGCGCAGGCAGAAATAGATCAGCCCGATCGCCAGTTCGCCGAAAGCGCCGAACAGCGCGGTGTGTGCATGGTTGAGCGTCAGGAAGGTGCCGTGCTCATAGTAGTTCACTAGGGGCGCATTGAGCGTGCCGCCGCCGAACACGCCCGCGCCGACGAAATTCCAGAACGGTGCCCCGATGACATAGGTATAGGCCAGCCGGTATTTGAACTCCTGATGCGCCTTGATCAGACGGTAATGGTTGATCGCCTCGATGATCAGCAGCACCAACGGCAGCACTTCGATGAAGGAGAACATGCTGCCCATCGGCACCCACATGCTGGGACCGCCGGCCCAATAGAGATGGTGGCCGGTGCCGATGACCCCGCCGAGGAAGATCAGGATGATCTCGAAATAGGTCGCCCGCTCGGCGAGCTTGCGGGAGACCAAGCCGACCGACATCAAGAGATAGGCGCTCATGGTGGCGGCGAAGAACTCGAACGACTGCTCGACCCAGAGATGGACCACCCACCAGCGCCAGAAGTCGGTGATCGTGAAGGACTTCTCGATGCCGGTGAGCGGGATCATGCCGAACACGTAGAGGACGGCGATATTGATGGTGGACGCCCAGATCAGGTGCTCCAGGCGGATGCGCCCGGTCCAGAACTGGCCAGCGGCTCGCCGCCAAAGCGCCGCGCTCGGCCACAGCGCCCGCATCACGAGCAGGCTCCACAGCGCCAGCCCGACGAAGAAGCCGATCTGCCAGAAGCGGCCGAGCTGAATATAAGAGAGACCCTGGTTGCCGAACCAGAACCAGTTCTGGTCGATTACCCCCATGATGCCGAGATAGTCGCCGATCAGCGCTCCGGCGACGACCAGCAACGTGACCCAGAACAGGAAATCCACCAGCCAGTGCTGGCCTTTGGCCTCCTGGCCGCCGGCGATGGCGGGCGCCAGGAATAGCGCCGCGCCGATCCACGATAACCCGATCCAGACGATCGGCGCCTGGATATGTACGTCGCGCAGAAAGTTGAAGGGCAGGAAATCGTTGATGGCGATGCCGTAGAAGCTGGTCCGGTCGTAATAGGAATGCGCCATGATGATGCCGGCGCCGATCTGCACGAGCAGAAGCGCGGCGACGACGAGAAAATACTTGCCGATGCGCCTCTGGCTTGGCGTGAGCGGTCGGAACGTCGCCAGCACCGGATCCATCGGCGCGTCGTCGGGGTTGTTCAGGAAGAATTCGTAGATGAACAGCACCACGCCGAAGGCGAAGAAGGTGAAGCAGAAGCTGATCCAGGTCCAACGGAAGGTGTTGGTGGTGGGCGTGTTACCCACCAAGGGCTCGTAGGGCCAGTTCTGGGTCCATGACCATGTCACGCCAGGCCGCCGCGCCACCGTCGTCAATGCAGAGAACACCAGGAAATCCGCCGTCTGACGCGCGAGCTGCGGGTTGAGGCTGTAGGCCGGCGTCCAGCCGGCCGGTGGATTGGCGACGTTGAGCGACTTGGCAAGATCATCGCGCACACTAACGATGGCGGCCGCTACGGGCGGCGTCAGCACTACCTCTGTCTTCGTAAGATCAATGCTCTGCAGAGCGTGCTGCATGACCGCGGTCGCCGCGGCCTGCTGGTCCGTGGTGAGGCTGGCAAAGGGCCTGCCGTTCGCAGCAACGGCGACATTGTTCCGCGTTTCGGTGCCCAACCGGACCAGGGTCGACGCGGTGAAATCCTCGCCGTAATAGGAGCCCATCCCGTAGAGGCTGCCGTAATCCATCAGGTCGGCTTTCTGGAAGCCGCCCTTGCCGGCGACGATGTCGTCGTCCGTCATCAGCACGGTCCCGTCTGCGATGACGAAACGATCCGGCTGCGGCGGCGCGGCGCGGTAGGTCTCCACCGTCGCCCAGGCAAGCAGACCGAACGTGGCGATGGCGACGACCAGCAGCACCCATTTGAGGACGTTGCTGACGGAATCTTCGACCGGCGGGTCGATATGCGCCGCAGTGAGCGTCATGACGTCAGCCCTTGCTCAGCGTCCATCGCCCGTTCTCCCAGCGCATTTGTCGGCCGACGCTCGTGATCGAGTCCAGGCCTATTCAAAAGATCGACCATCCCTGACTTCCCGCGACTGCGCCCGGGATCGTCACCACGCTCAGCGCCAGCAGCAGCCAGTGCGCCCGATGCAGCCAGGCGAAGGTGACCTCCGGCCGCGCTGTCGCCCAGCGTCGGAAATGGCGGTGCAGAATGAACGGCTCGGCGATGAACAGGATAGCGGTAAACAGCAGCCATAGACAGACCATGGCGTGCATCCACCAAAAGGCGGCGGCGGCAAACCGATCCTAGAGATCGAGCCGCCAGGTCATGTAGAAGCCGGTCAACCCGACCACGATGATCGCCGTGCGCGCCTGCCAGGCGAAGCGATGCTCGATCGCCTGAAAGGCGTGGAACTTATCGGACCCGAGATCGCCCCGCCTTACCGCCGGAATCACAACCGTCGTCGCCATGGCGACGCCGCCGATCCAGATCACGACGGCCAGCACATGCAGCGCGCGGATGGCGATGGCGTCATTCATGATGGTTCCGTACTCGGTCCGGACCGTCACCCCCGAACCGGATCGTATTTTTTGATGGTCAGGGTTAATTTACCCTGCAGCAAACCGCTGCGCTTGCGCGAAACTCTGGGTCAGGTTCCAAACCACGAGTGCCCAGAACGGGCCGATTGATATATTGATGCTCGACCCACGTGCTGGAACACGCCATTGATTTCAGATGCCTGCACAGGCAAGTCGTCAGTGAAACTACCGGTGGGCGGCACACAGATGAACAGTCTCGACAATGTCAATAGTTTAGGCGGGAAGGCGTAATGCGGACCCGTCGCCTTCCGCCGTCGAAAAATATCCACAGCGCGGATTACCCGCCGCGTTGAAATGGTCCAGGAGACGGTTCAGGGTAGAATTGGGAGATTATCTGGACTGAGGGTGGTCATTATGACCAAGAAATCCCCTAATCCGACTGACGTGCATGTTGGCAACCGGATACGCATGCGCCGTCTGGCACTCGGGATGAGTCAGGAAAAGCTCGCCGATGGCCTGGGCCTAACATTTCAGCAAGTTCAGAAATATGAAAAAGGAATCAACCGTGTGGGAGCCAGCCGGTTGCAAGCAATATCGGCCATCCTGGAGGTCTCGATAAGTTTCTTCTTCGATGGTGCATCGCCGCCGCGGTTCTCGCCGCGAAAGAAGGCAGGTGAAGCTCCGCCGACCGACTTTGTCACAGAATTTCTGGCAACCGCGGATAGCCATACCTTGATCAAGGCGTTCCTACGGATAAAGGAGCCTTTTGTGCGACGTTCCATTGTTCGGATGGTCGAGGCCGTCAGCAACTCACGCGCCTGACATTAAGCTTGCACACGTCCCGCGATGGCAGACGATGGCGACGAGGATTAGGCGGCGACAACTTTTCGGCAGCTTCTGTCGTGGCTGTGCACCTGTTGGGCGGACTAATGCAGCGTGGCTCTGCCGCAGCACTGCTTGAACTTCTTTCCCGATCCGCAAGGGCACGGATCGTTGCGCCTGACCTTTGGCACTGAGCGGCGGAAAGTAGAAGCATTATCAACCAGATGCTTTTGCACCAATCGCTGTGCCTCGAAGTACCGGTAGATTCCCGTCACCCCAGCGGCAGCGCCCACAATCAGTTTCTCGCGTGCCTCGGCACTGAGTGGCCCCTTGGAGGGACGCATTTCGGGATCGGGGTCGTGCTCGTGCGCCAGGGCAAGGATCGGAACAAGCCAACCGCCGTGCTCTTCGTCACCCAAGAGAACGGCCCAATCTGCTCTGCGTAGCTCCATCCCACGGACGAATCCATTTGCCCAATCGTTCGCGCGACTAATTCCGCCTTCATCTTCTAAAAGCAGCGGAAGAAATACCTCCACTGAACGTAAAGTATCAACGATGACGTTCCAATGCCGCATGATCAAAGACAGAAAATCCTGCAATACGGGCTGGGCGTTGACAGTGTCCTCAAGGACCATATCGTCTCCCAAAATCATCGGAAGATATTCACTCGGGAGGACGTTTACGGGACCGGAAATCAATGCTGCGAAAAAACCATCCAACTGTTCGAGGTTCATCGGACGCTTATCCGCAGAAATTCGCGCCCTTCTGGGGTGCCGCTTCATCTCGTCAGAGCCGAACTAAAAGCCCGCCAGCTCGATAGCTTTAGTACGACTGCCCCTGAAATTGCGAAACAGTTGCGGCTACCTTGTTGGGAAAATAGCTCCCAATCGCTGTGGCCGCCCCCGCAGGTATCTTTAGCGGTATTAGCTACGGCCGCGTCGATGCCCGCCGCGCACGCTGGACCGGACTGGTTTCGCAACCAGGGGGCTCGAACTCGGGCGGAAAAGGCCGATGCTGTGCGAGTAGCTCGATATTACGCGCAAGAGCAGCGTGAGCGGGAGGAGCGGGAGAACGGTCGTCCTTTGAGATAGCCGGGTGGGTTTGGCTCCTTCTCCGCCTTCATCGCGCCGCCCGGCAAGGCGGACGATCTGCCGGTTGAGGTGCCGCGGGACTTTACGCCGGTCGGTTATCTCACCGGGGGCGCGATGTTCATAACTGCAGCGGCCTGGCTCGGCGTGAAAACGCTGCCCGAGTTGATCGCGCTCGCCAAGAAAGAGCCGGGGAAGCTTGCTTATGGAACCAATGGCTCCGGCAGACTGACGAACCTGACCGGCGAATTGCTGCAAGAGCGCGCCGGCATCAAGCTGTTGATGGTTCCCTATTCGGGAGGTACCGCAAAGATATTAAACGACATTATGGGCAAGCGCATCCCGATCGCTATCGATGCATATTCCGGTCTTGCGGGCGCTATCAAGGCAGGAACGGTCGTCCCGCTCGCAGTCGCATCTTCCAAACGTCTGGCCAGCTTCCCCAACCTGCCGACAGTGGCTGAGACGCTCCCTGGTTTTGAGGCCGCGGGCTGGCAGGTTCTGCTCGCTCCAGCGGGAACCCCAAGCAGCATTGTGGATCAGGCCAACACCGATCTCAACAAAGCGCTCCGCGATCCGGCAGTTCGGCGCCGGTTTGACCAACTCGTCCGCGAAATCCGTCCAATGTCAGCGGCAGAAACACTGGCGTTCATCCAAGGCGAACAGAAGAAATGGAAGCCGATTGTCACGCTAGCCACCGAGGCGCATTAAGACCGAGCTGCGGCAGGAATGGCGTGACCATCGGGTTTGGGCTCGGACCGGAAAACTTGCGGTGACCCGAGGTTGGGTCAGGATCGACCGAATCTGCTCAATGACTGCACGTCCGCAATACCGCCAATTGCGTCGATAGGAACCGTCAACCCGTCGCGTCTCGAAGTGTCAGAAGCGAACATCAAGTTTTGCATGCGCCAACTAAGCCGGTTCAGCTTCGAGGGCGCAGATTGGCATGGCAGTTCGGTTCGTGCGGGCCAGCCTGAAACCGGCTCCGGTGAAAAGGTGTTCAAATTCCGCTTGAGCGCTCTCGCGCCCAACTGTCCATGCCATTATCATCAAGTCTAGCCGCTTGGGAAACTCAGCCTCCGGTTCGACGATCATTTCGAGCACCAGCAGTCGAGAGCCGGACGGCATCGCGCGCCTGCAGATTGCCAGGATTTTTTGTGCCTGCTCGTCGCTCCAATCGTGCAGGATTTGTTTGAGGATATAGAGTTCGGGACCTATCCGGACCGCATCGAATAAATCCCCCGCGACGAATTCAATGCGATCCGACACAGCCCGATTTGCCAACAGCCTGCGCGCGTTTTCCACCACGCGCGGTTGGTCGAACAGTATTCCGTTGGCCTGCGGCGCCGCCTGTAGAGCCACCGAAAGCAACCCTCCTTCTCCGGCTCCGAGATCGGCGATCCGCCGAAATTTGGAAAAGTCGAAATCGCCGACAATCGCCGCATCCTCGGCCGCGCCCCGACTGCGCAACGCTTTGTCAAAAATTCCACCAACGGGTGGGTTGGCGTCCACCCTATGATAGCGGCCAGTGCGGCCATGACGGATGCGGGTAGGTCAGGGCTTCTCGGAAATCCGGGGCAGTCGCGCGTTGCTGCGCCGTTATGGCGTGCTTGAATGTCCCTCGTGCCCAGGTAAGCTTGATCTGCCTGAGTCGTTGATTCGTTGGTTCGTTTGCAGGCGAAGCGGCACGGTTTTGTATGCCTCGTGATTCCGCAGCGCAGACGGTTCTCCCTTTCGGCGATCAGCCGGAAGAAGTGTTGCGCGGCGATCAGCAGGATGT
>JBAQJL010000212.1:0-27931 GCA_049300295.1 Xanthobacteraceae bacterium | reverse complement strand
GGTCTTCTCAGCGTAGAACGCGTTCACGACATCGCTGATTGCCTGCACCTTCGGGTCGAGCGGGTTGATGCCCGCGGCCACCAGCCGGGCGTGCAATTCCTTGAGCACTTCGTCTTTCTCGAACATTTCGACCTCTGATTCCCCTCGCCGGCATGATTCCCCTGCCGACCGGATTTATCGCTCTCGGATTTCGCTTTCACCCAATCCGGGATATTACTCGCCCATGAAGGTCGAAGACATCGAAGAGGCGATCCTGAAACTCCCTCCGGCGGAACTGGCGAAATTCCGCCGCTGGTTCGCGGAGTTCGAAGCCGGGATGGCGCCACCAAAAGCGCCGGAGGCGGCGGCGGTCAAACTCGGCCGCCTTGCCGGCAAGGCGTTCGCCGAGATTCGCAAGCGCGCCCGCGAGCCGTAGCGAATCGTAGTCGTAGGGGGCTAAGCGCAGCGAAGCCCACGCGGTTTCCTTCAAAACGTGGCGTGGGGACGGCGCGGAGCCTGTCATCGGGCCGGCCACTTCGGGCCGGTCCCGTTGGCGCCTTTGCCCACCTACTTAGGCTACATAGGCAACCTTGGCGTAACGCAAGAGTTGGATAAGACGGAGCTGGATAAGACCTATGGCGACACGACAGCAGCGACTGGACGCTTTTGCGCATGACGGCGAGCCGCCGCTGCACGAGCCGCTTGAGCTTTTGTGCGAGGACCATGTCGGCACCTATGTCCTGCCGTTCCTCTGCCGCTTCGCGGATGCGAGTTGGCATAGTGTTGAAACCGGTCAGCGAATTGAGGCTACCGTGCTGGGGTGGCGGCCGCGGGTCTAGAGCGGCATAGATTCATCGACAAACGCATCGACAAATTGCCATTCCCACTTTTCGGCATGATCAAAGATCATGTAAACTGACGATCCGGGCGAAAAGCCCTGCGAAGGAAGGCCATGGGCAAACCACGATCTAAAGAATCGGATTACATCGATCGGCAGCAGGCTGCGGCCGATGCCAAAAAAGCCATGCTGGAGAAGTTTCGCGCCAAAGCCGCCGACCCGGTCGCCGCCGAACTGGCGAAAACGCGGGCGGCCGAGGCCATTGAACGCAGCGCAGCCCGGAAAGCCCGGGAGACGGAGAAGGCCGAACGCAAGATCCGCGAGGCCGAGGCGGCCGCCGCGGCCGAGCGCGAGGCCGCCGCACGCGCTGCAGCCGAAGCCGAACGCGTGGCCGCCGAAAACGCCGAACGCGAACGCGCCGCGGAGGCGGAAGCCAAAGCCGACCGCGACGCCCGCTATGCCGCGCGCAAGGCGAAAAAGAAAAAAGGCAAGCGCTGAGCAGGCGCCGCCCGCCTAACTGACGCGCAAAGTGCTATGCTGCCGTTATGCGCGTTTCCCTCCGCGTTCCACGTCTTATAGCTCTTCTGTCAGTCGGCATTGTCGTCATGAGCGCGGGCATTGCCGCTGCCGCGGACGATGCGCGCATGAGGCAGTTGCGGCTCCTCTGCGCGCAGCTCAGCGGTGACCTGACCGATCCTGGCGGCATCGCCGCATTCCGGCGATGTCTCACCTCGCACGATCCGCTCAACGAGATCCGGCGCGACAACAACATTGCGGCGCCCGCGGATCGGCCGGACGCTGCGCCGCCAAGGGGTTTCGGGCGCGACAGTCGCCGCCGGGTCGCCGCCAATATCGAGGGTTTTGAGACCGGCGAGGCGAACGTCATCTATGTGCTCGACGGCGCCGGCCGGCTTTGGCGTGGCGCCGTCGAGGGCAACAATGCCCGACTGATCGACGAGAAGGTCGGCGGCTTTCGCTTCGTCGACGGTCATCTGTTTATCCGCGGCAGCGACGGCGGGCTGTGGCGGCTCAAGCCCGACGGCACCGAACGCACCCGGGTCGACCAGGGAGTCGTCGCCTTCCAGCCGCTCACCGCCGGACTGATCTACGTGCTCGGCGCCGACCGTACGCTGTGGCGCGAAACCGTCGCGCCGAGCAAGCGCGCCATCGTCGATCGCACCGTGAAGGATTTTCAGGCGATCGACGCGAGCATCGTTACCGTGCTCGGCACCGACGGCAAGCTGTGGCGCGAAACCGGCACCATGCAGACGCGTACGCTGATCGCCGGCAGCATCGCGGCGTTTCAGGACGTTGCGAACGGCACGACCTATGTCCTGACCACGGATTCGATTCTCTGGCGCCAGACGGGCAACGGCAACGCCGAGCAAGTCGACCAATCGGTCGCGGCGTTCCAGGCGATCGACTCCAGGACGGCGTTCGTACTCGGCAACGACGGCCGGCTATGGCGGGACGACGGCGGGCGCAGCGGAGCCGTACTGGTCGACCGGGACCTGCTCGTGGTCGCGGGAAAGGTCGCCTTCCATGCCGACGATCCGCGGCGCGTCTATATTGTGGCCACCGATCACACACTCTGGCTCGAAGCGTTGCCGTGACCCGCAATGGCCGATCGACGTCTTGTTTGGATGACGGCGCTGCGTAAGTAAGACGGAGCCCCGCCATGACGAAATGTGCCATGAAAAAAATCGGCTTTCTCTCGTTCGGCCACTGGACCCCGTCGCCGCACTCCCAGGTGCGCACCGCGTCCGACGCGCTACTGCAATCGATCGAACTTGCGGTCGCGGCCGAAGACCTCGGCGCCGACGGCGCTTTCTACCGCGTGCATCATTATGCCCGTCAGCTCGGCTCACCGTTCCCCCTGCTTGCCGCCATCGGCGCGCGCACCAAGCGGATCGAAATCGGCACCGCCGTCATCGACATGCGCTACGAGAACCCGCTCTACATGGCGGAGGACGCGGGCGCAGCCGACATCATCAGCGGCGGCCGCCTGCAGCTCGGCATCAGCCGCGGCTCGCCCGAGCAGGTCATCGACGGCTGGCGCTATTTCGGCTACGCGCCGGAGGAAGGTAAGACCGACGTCGACATGGCGCGGCGCCACACCGAGGTTTTTCTCGACGTGCTGCGCGGCCAGGGATTTGCCAAGCCCAATCCGCGGCCGATGTTCTCGAATCCGCCTGGCCTGCTGCGAGTCGAGCCGTATTCGGAGGGCTTGCGCGAGCGCATCTGGTGGGGCGCGGGTTCAAGCGAGACGGCCGAATGGGCCGCCAAGATCGGCATGAACCTGCAAAGCTCGACGCTCATTTACGACGAGACCGGCCAGTCGCTCGCCGTCCAGCAGGCGGCGCAGATCAAAAAATTCCGCGAGGCCTGGAAGGCGGCGGGACACACGCGCGAGCCGCGGGTCTCGGTCAGCCGCAGCATCTTTGCGCTGGTCGACGATCGCGACCGAAGCTATTTCGGACACGACAGCGGGAGCGAAGATCAGATCGGCTTCCTCGGCGACAACCGGCGTGCCGTGTTCGGCAAGAGCTATGCCGCCGAGCCGGACGTTCTGGTCGAGCAGCTTAAGAAAGACGAGGCTATCGCCGAGGCCGACACGCTTCTGCTCACCGTGCCCAACCAGCTCGGCGTCGATTACAACGCCCATGTCATCGAAGCGATCTTGAAGCACGTGGCGCCGGCGATGGGCTGGCGGTGACCAGTCATTCCAGATCGCCGCGAAGCGGAGCGCTCGGCCCCGGAATGACGAATTGAGGTTACAATCGGCGTCGGGACGAAGCACCGCACAGGGGATGGACCATGAGCCATGCCGACGAAGACTTAATCCGCGAGCTCGAGACCCAGTTCAACGCCGCCTGGGACGCGCACGATCCCGAAGCCATGGCGGCCTCGCTCGCCGACGACGCCCAGTTCATCACCGTCAATGGCGCCTGGACCACGACGCGGGACGGCTTTCGCGACCTGATGGCTCGGCTGCATGGCACGAACGGCCCGTTCCGGACGAGCACGCGGAAGACGCCGGAAACGCAAGTGACGTTCCTCGCGCCCGATATCGCCATCCTGCATTCGCGGTTCTGGATCGACGGCGAAGTGCAGCAGGACGAACTCAGCCAGGCCTCGCGCGAGAGCGTCGGCACGCGGGTCGTGCGCAAGATTGGCGGCCGCTGGCGGATCGTCGCCACGCAGAACACCGACGTCCGTCAGGGTCGAAGGCACTGATGGGAGTTCGCCCTCACTGGCGCGGCGGCCGCGCACCGCCTATGCTGATGACGGCTGCAACCACGACATGGGGGCTGGCAATGGCGAAAAAAGCCAGAGTGGCAAAAAAGGCAAAGAGGACCGGCGCTAAGAAGAAAGCCGGGGCCAAGAAGGTCGTCGCAAAGAAGGCCGGCGCAAAGAAGAGCGCGGCAAAGAAGGCTGCGGCGAAAAAGGCAAAGGTAAGCGCCAAGCCGGCAAAACGGGCCAAAGCCCCGAGCGCGAAGAAAGTCAGCGCGGCAAAGCCGAGCCGCAAGACCGTGGCGCCGAAAAAACTCGATCCGATCGCAGCCACCCCGCCGGCCGCACAACAACAGCCGGCCACCCCGGCGAGCGCGCCGGTGCCGGCACACGAAAGTCTTTCGCACCGGATCGGCAGCGCAATCAAAGCCGTGGTCGATACGCTCGCGGACGCGGAGCAGCTTCACCGCCGCCTCGATCCCGATCCCAGCAAAGACGTGGACCCCGAATAACGCACGGCCGCCATCACTGCGTAGGGACAGCCATGAAGCCAAGCACCCAGAACTCCGACATGCTCGCCGTCAAAGCAAACGATGCCATGTTCGTCATGCCGAATGTCGATCTCGGCGGGATCATGGAGCATCTCAAAAAGTCGGGAAAGCGCACCCACCAGCTCTGGTTAAACGATGAGTCGCTCGCCTTCATCGCGCGCGGTCGCGAATACCGCAACGAATTTCATCTCAATCCAAGTTATGAAATTCAGTACTCGCTCAAAGGCGATCTGAAGCTCCACTACCGGGATGCGCAAAATAAAGAAAAGATCGCCCTCGTGCCCGAAGGGTCCTGCCTGTTCCAGCCGCCGATGGTGCCGCATTCGCCGCGGTTCTCGCCCGAATCGTTCCAGCTCGTCATCGAGCGTGCGCGGCAGCCCGGCGAGATCGACAGGTTTCACTGGTACTGCGATAGCTGCGATAACCTGCTGCATGTCGAGACCTATACGGTTGACGATTACAAGGCCGATCCGGTGTCGCGCGCCTACGAGCGGTTCAACGGCTCGGCGGCGTTCCGAACCTGCAAAAAATGCGGCACAGTGAAGCCCGCGGTAAAACTGTAACAAGCGTAGCCCAGCTTGAGCGCTGCGAAAGCTGGGAGCTGATCTGTCCGCGCATGTCCAGTGCCGTTCGCGACAACACCGCCCTCTCCCGCTTCGAGCTCAATGCCGACGGTGTGACGGCGTTCATGAACTACCGGATCGCCGGCGATGTCATCTCGCTCGACCACACCGAGACGCCGCTCGCTGCGCGCGGCCGCGGACTTGCATCGCGGCTCGTCGAAGGCGCACTGCAGATCGTCCGGGCACGCGGGCTGAAAGTGGTGCCGCGCTGCCCGTTCGTGCGCGCCTATCTCGATAAGCACCCCGAATACGGCGATCTTGTTCGGTGAGGGACCGCCGCAACGCGGCAAAGGGAGGAACGAAGCGATGCCCGTAGCGCACGATTTCGGCATTGAAGAGCGCAAGAAATTATTCGTCCCCGCGGCGGCGACGCTGCATGCGGCGCTGGGGCCGTTCGGTTTCACGCTGATCCGCGTCTCACTCGGCCTCATTGTGATGCCGCACGGCTACGCCAAGCTTTTTCTCGCCGATGCTGTGCCGACATCGCGGAATTTCGTGCATTTCGGCTGGAGTCACCCGCTCGTCTGGGCCTATGCGATCGGGGTTCTCGAATTCTTCGGCGGGCTCATGCTGGCGCTCGGACTATTCACCCGCATTGTTGCCGCAGCCTTCGTCATCGAGATGGCGGTGATCTCGTTTGGCGTGCTGTCTCCCAACTGGTCATGGGGCCATCACGGCATGGAATACGCCGTGCTGATGGGCTTGGTGGCGCTCGGTATCTTCCTCAACGGCGGCGGACGCTATTCGCTCGACCGGCTCATCGGCCGCGAATTCTAATCTTTCTTCTTCTTCGGCACTTTCAACATCGGCCGCCTGAGGCGCCCTACTCCTCGAACTTGAGACCAGCCGCCTGTACGACGCCGTGGAATTTCACGATGTCGCTGTCGATGATGTGCGCAAATTGCTGCGGCGTCGCGTTGCTGGGAACAAGAGCCATCGCCTTGAGCTTACTTGACACGCCCGGGTCGTGGACGGCTTCGCGCCAGGCCTCTTGTAGCTTGGCAATGACGGCGGGCGGCGTGCCGGCGGGCGCGAAAGCACCATTCCAAAACGTCGCAGTGACTGCGGGATAACCGGCCTCGGTCATTGTCGGCACGTCCGGCAGATCGGGTGAGCGTTGTGCCGTCGTGACTGCGAGCGCTCGCTCCTTGCCGGCCTTGACCAGCGGCACGGTCGGCGGCCCGTCGGCAATGGTCATCGCAGCCTGACCGCTGATGACGGCGAGATTCATCTCCCCGCTGCCCTTGTACGGAATCATCGTACCGGGCATGCCCGATTTGAGCTTGAGGAGCTCGGTCACGATGGTGAACGCCGGCGACGAACTGGAATAGTTTGCCTTGTCGGGATGCTGTTTCATCCACGCGATGAATTCCTTCAAATTGTTTGCCGGGTTGTCGGCCCGGATCACCATGAACAGCGGGATGCCGCAGATCATCGACAACGGCACGAGCGACTTCTGTGGATCATATTTGAGAGCCGGATAGATCGCGGCCGCAATCGAGATGGGACCAATCGGACTGACGAGCAGCGTGTAGCCATCGGCCGGCTGCCGCGTCACATATTCGGCGGCGAGACGCGCCGACGCGCCCGGCCGGTTCTCGACGACGATCGACTGGTGCAGAATTTCCGACAGCTTGGCGCCGACGACGCGCGCGATCAGATCAGTGCCGCCGCCGGCGGTGTAGCCGACGATCAGCCGGATCGGCCGCACTGGATAATCGCTCTGTGCCGCGGCGGGCACGATTGCCGCAAGCAGTAGCGCGGCAATCGCTGCGCCAGCAAGGCGGAGGCGCATCGCTCTGCTATTCCTCAAAATGCAGATTTGCTTTTTTGACCACATCGCTGAATTTGGCGGTGTCGCTTGCGATGATTTTCTCGAATTGCTCCGGCGTCGCGCCGCCTGGATTGACGGCGAGTGCCTTGAGCTTTGCCGAAACGCCTGGATCTGCGATCGCCTGATCGAGCGCCTTCTGCAGCTTGGCGACGATGGGCGCCGGCGTGCCTGACGGCGCGAAAACCCCGCTCCACAAATGCACATCCATGGTCGGATATCCGGCCTCCACCATGCTTGGAACATCCGGCAGCAGCGGCGAACGCTCCGATCCGGTGACCGCAACGGCTGTGACCTTCCCGGCTTTCACCTGCGGCACGGTCGGCGGACCATCGGCGATGGTCATCGCGGCCTGGTGCTGCATCACGCTCAGGATCATTTCGTTACTGCTCTTGTAGGGAATTTCAACGCCCGGCATACCGGTTTGCAGCTTCAACAGCTCGTCCACGATCGTGAAAGCGGGCGATGAGCTTGAATAATTCGCCTTATCGGGATGCTGCTTCATCCATGCCACGAAGTCCTTGAGGTTTTTCGATGGATTGTCGGCTCCTATCACCATGATCAGCGGAAAATTCGCGATCATCGCCAGCGGCACGAAGCTTTTGGTCGGCGAATATTTGAGATCTGGATAGATCGCTGCCGCGACCGCCATGGCTCCGCTCGGGCCAATAAACAACGTATAGCCGTCCGCTGGCTGGTGAGTGACGTATTCGGGCGCAATCCGGCCGCCGGCCCCCGGACGATTTTCGACGACGACGGACTGGTGCAGAATCTCCGAGAGCTTGCCGCCGACCAGGCGGGCGAAAATGTCATTCCCGCCACCGGCTGCAAAGCCGACGACCAGGTGAATCGGGCGGCTGGGGTAATCGGTCTGCGCGGCCGCGGGCGTAATCGCCAACACCGCCAGCAGCAGTACGGCGAAGACCGAAAGCGCCGGCACGCGCAAGACAGAAACCAATCTCATGAACACTTCCTCCATTCTTATTCGCATTATCCTGCCCCGCAAATTCAGTCTGCACAATCCAGACTTTCCGCGCCCTGCCCTGCGGCAATTGCGCCGCCGGCTACTCTCAGACCAGCGCCGCCGCCAAATCGGCGATGAGGTCGTCGGTATCCTCGATGCCGACCGAAATGCGCACCAGGCCATCGCTGATGCCGAGCGCTTTGCGGATCTCCACTGGCGTGGATGCATGCGTCATCAGCGCCGGCAGGGAGATCAGGCTTTCGACGCCACCCAGGCTTTCGGCGAGCGTGAACAGCCGGCAGCGTTCGAGCCAGCGCCGCGCTTCGTCGCCACCGCCTTTGACGTCGACCGTGATCATCGCACCGAACGCGTGCATCTGCCGCTTGGCCAGGGCGTGCTGCGGATGCGACGGGAGGCCCGGGTAATGCACGCGCACGATCTTGGGATGCCGCTCGAGCCACTGCGCGATCCGCAGTGCAGATGCGCACTGCTGTTGAAGCCGCAGCGCCAGCGTCTTGACGCCGCGGAGCGCCAGGAATGAATCGAACGGACCCTGGATCCCACCGACCGCGTTCTGCAGAAACGCCAGCCGCTCGCGCAGCTCGGCATTCTCGCCCACAATGACGATGCCGCCGACCATGTCGGAATGACCGTTAAGATATTTTGTGGTCGAGTGCAGCACGAGATCGAATCCGTGCTCCAGCGGCCGCTGGGTCCACGGGCTGGCGAAAGTGTTGTCGCAAACAGTGAGGATGTTGTTTGCGCGCGCGATCTCCGCGACCCGCGACAGATCGATTACCTTCAGCATCGGATTGGTCGGAGTCTCCAGCCACACCATCCGTGTTTCCGGCCGCAGCGCAGCTCGCAGTGTTTCGGCATCCGACAAATCGACGTAGCTAGGTTGAAGGCCGGCCGATTGCTTGCGTACCCGGTCGAACAGCCGCCGCGTGCCGCCATAGACATCATCGCCAATCACAACATGGGCGCCCTGTTCCAGGCAATCGAGCACGGTTGCGGTCGCCGCCATGCCGGACGCGAACGCGAAGCCGGCACTGCCGCCTTCGAGATCCGCGACGCAGCGCTCCAGCGCCATGCGGGTCGGGTTCTGCGTGCGCGAATATTCGTAGCCCTTGTGCACGCCGGGACTCGACTGCGCGTAAGTCGAGGTCGCGTAGATCGGCGTCATCACGGCGCCGGTGGTCGGATCGTTGTCCTGGCCGGCGTGGACGCAGCGAGTGGCGAAGCCGAGCGTGTTACGACGTTCCATTGTTCATCTCGTTTGCGCGATACGGAAATAATTGATGAGGTCGAGCCGCGTAGCGATGCCGAGAAAACGGCCGGCATCCATGACAATGGCGACCAGATCGCGGCGGAATAGCGGGACGAGGTCGCGGATCGGAGCGTCCGCTGCGATGGTTTCGAGCCGCGTCGCCATCACCTCTTTCACCGCCAATTCGAAAGCGCGATCGGAGCCTTCGAGCACGGCGCCAAGCATGTCGCTTTCGTCAACCAGGCCGACAATGCGACCGCCATCGACCACCGGGAGCTGCGACACGTCGGCGGCGCGCATGCGCACGAACGCCGTGCGCAACGTGTCGTCGGGCTGCACCGTCACCTCCTGGCCCTCGGGAAAACGGCTGAACACGACATCGCGCACCTTGCCGCTGCGCTCGTGATCCCAGCCCTCCTGCGCGGCATAGACCGGATTGAAAACCTTCGACAGATACTTGGCGCCGGAATCGCACACCAGCGACACGACGCGTTGCGGATCTGTTTGCTCGCGGCAATAGCGCAGTGCGGCTGCCAACAACGTGCCGCTTGACGATCCAGCGAGCACGCCTTCCTTGCGCAGCAGGTCGCGCGCTATCGCAAAGCTCTCGCGATCGGAAATCGCGTAGGCTTTGTGCACCAACGAAAGATCGGCATTCGGCGGCACAAAATCCTCGCCGATACCTTCAACAGCCCAAGTCCCCACCTGTTTCGGCACCCGGCCGGTCTCGACCGCCGGCGCCAGAACCGACCCCACGGGATCAGCGAGGATCATTTGGGTGCGCGGCGAAGTCTTGGCCATGAAACGTCCGATACCGGTCAGCGTGCCGCCCGAACCGACACCGACCACAACGGCGTCGACGCTGCCTTGCATCTGGCGGAGAATTTCCGGTCCCGTTGACTGCTCATGCGCCGCAGGATTGGCCGGGTTGGCGAACTGGTTGATGAACAGCGCGCCCGGCGTGCGCGCAGTGATTGCTTCAGCCAAATCCTGATAATAATCCGGATGACCGCGCCCGACATCCGAGCGCGTCAGCACCACCTCGGCGCCCATCGCCCGGCAGTGCAGGATTTTTTCGCGCGCCATTTTGTCCGGTACAGCGAGCACGATGCGGTAGCCTTTGCGCACGCCGACCAGCGCGAGACCGAGCCCGGTATTGCCCGCCGTCGCCTCGACAATGGTGCCGCCGGGTGTCAGCCGGCCATCGGCCTCCGCCGCCTCGATCATGGCGCGAGCCGGCCGATCCTTGATCGAACCAGACGGATTGGCGCTCTCGAGCTTGAGAAACAGCCGGCATGGACCGCGGTCGAATTGCGTGACTTCGACGAGCGGCGTCTCACCTATCAGGTCGAGAACCGAGGTCATGACGCGGGCTTGATTGTCATGCCTTCATCCACTCGACCAGCGCGCGGTTGACGGCCTGCGGCTGTTCCATGGTCGACAAATGTCCGCTGTCCGTAACAACGACGAGGCGCGCGCCGGGAATGGCCTTGGCCATCTCACGCGACAGTTCCGGCGGGGTGAGCCGATCGTCATCACCGACGAGCACCAGCGTCGGACAGGCCATGGCGGCCAGGCCGGGACGCGAATCCGAACGTGTCATGATGGCCTGCTGCTGGCGGATGTAGGCCTCGGGGCCGGTTTCCTCGTTCATCGCACGCACCGCAGCCTTGAGCGTGGTGTCGCCATGGCGGTTGCGATGCACCAGCCAGGGAAACTGGTCCTCAGTGACGTCGCCAAACCGGCCTTGCCGCGCCAGTTCGATGAGTGGCCTGCGCTGTGCGGTCCGTTCGGGCACCTCGGCACCCGGGCCGGTGTCCAGCAGCGCCAGTTTTGCAACACGGCCGGGCGCCAGGCGCACGATCTCAAACGCGATATAGCCTCCCATCGACAGGCCGGCGAGCGCGAAACGCGGCGGCGCGGCAGCCAATATTCGCCGCGCGATCGCCGCCATACTGTCGTCGCGGCGGTGATCGGCGACCGTGACCGGGCCGAATTGCCAAAGGACGGGAATTTGCTCGGCATAGAGGCGTGCCGAGCAATTCAGTCCTGGAATGAGGATGACCGGCAACGGTTCTGCCGCCAAATCGGACATGAGAATAGCTCCATCGTCAAAAAGTGAAGGAATCCGTTTAGCTTAGGCCACCTTGGACCGGCTTTGGCCGTTGACTTTCGACCATTCGACCATATGTTGCATCGAGCCGAAGGCTAGGAAGATTCGGGCGCCCGGCACGTTTTTCCTGTCCATCGCTGTAAGCTTAGGCCACTCGGGGGCGCCCCTACGAGGTTTCATGTCATTTTCGCATCTTGGCTTGTCCGATAAAGTTATCGCCGCCGCCGCGGCGGCCGGTTATCAAATTCCCACTCCCATCCAAGAACAGGCAATCCCGCATGTGCTCGCCCGGCGCGACGTGCTGGGTATCGCGCAGACCGGCACCGGCAAGACCGCCGCGTTTACGCTACCGATGCTGACGATGCTGGAAAAGGGCCGCGCCCGTGCACGCATGCCGCGCACGCTCATTCTTGAACCGACGCGCGAACTCGCGGCGCAGGTCGAAGAAAGTTTCGCAAAATACGGCGCCAACCATAAGCTGACCCTCGCTTTGCTGATCGGTGGCGTCTCATTCGACGACCAGGATGCAAAACTGACACGCGGCGTCGACGTGCTCATCGCCACTCCCGGCCGACTGCTTGACCATTTCGAGCGCGGACGCCTTCTGCTCTCAGGCGTCGAACTTCTGGTGATTGACGAAGCCGACCGTATGCTCGACATGGGCTTCATCCCCGACATCGAACGCATCTGCAAGCTCGTTCCATTCACGCGGCAGACATTGTTTTTCACCGCGACCATGCCGCCGGAAATCCGCCGGGTCACCGAGCAGTTTCTGCATAATCCGGTCCGCGTTGAAGTTGCGCGTCCCGCCACCACTCTCGCCACCACGACACAGCTTTTAGCCAAAGCAGGCCGCGAGGCGTTCGAAAAACGCGAGACGCTGCGTGGCCTGATCCGTTCGGCGGAAGGTCTGAAGAACGCAATCATTTTCTGCAATCGCAAACGCGACGTCGCCACGCTTCACCGCTCGCTGCTGCGCCATCGCTTTTCGGTCCAGGCGCTGCACGGCGACATGGATCAGCCAGCGCGAATGGCGGCGCTCGAACAATTTCGCAAAAACGAAGTGAGCCTGCTGGTTGCCTCCGACGTGGCGGCGCGCGGGCTCGATATTCCGGATGTGAGCCACATCTATAACTTCGACGTGCCATTTCATGCCGATGACTATGTGCACCGCATCGGCCGCACCGGCCGGGCCGGCAGGTCCGGCACCGCTATCACCCTCGTCGCCGGCTCCAACGACGTTAAGGCGGTTGCCGCGATCGAGAAGCTGATCGGCCGCGAGATTCCCTACATGGAGCCGCCAAGCGGTACGGCGTTACCGGAGCGCTCGCCGGCACAAAAGAGTGACGAGCCGAATCAGCGACCGCAACGTGGCCGTCCCAATGGCAACCGGCACGCACGCCGGCCGGAGGCAGCGTCCGTGACGCGTATCGATCAGGCACGTTCGCGCCGAAACCCACCGGCGCATGCGCTTTCCGATGAAGGCGACACCTCACATCTGCCTGCGTTCTTGCTGCGTCCGGTACCACTTAAAGCTTAGTCGAAAAAATTTACACGCCGAGACGCGAAACGTTTACCGGTCCTTCACCGCTATCTCATAGCTTTCGTTATTATATTCGCGACAGATCGACTGCCGCGGGGGAAATGTTTTGCCTGCGATTGGAGATTGTTGATGGGCGAGCCCCGCGACGAATACCAGCGCACGCTGGCGTTCGCCGAGATCGCGCTCGGCCAGATTCGCGCGCTGTCGCAGCCAGCATCGCCGCGCAATTACGAAATCTGGTACAATTACGCCACTGGCTACAATTCAGCGCTTAACCGCGCCATCAACCAGGTCATCGAGCAAAAAGGCAGCCTCGGCGAAGCCGATCTCGAGCATATCTATAACACCTACATCAGCACCAACCGGGTCGGCGAACAGATCGACACGGTCGGAGCGCGCGTGCTCGACGAAATCAAGCAAGTGCTGGAGATGATCGACGCCGCCTCCGGTTCTGCGACGAGCTATTCGGAAGATCTCGCCGACGCGTCCGCCACGCTCGCCGGGGCCTACGACAGCGACACGCTACGCGCTGTGATCGAGCGCCTGATGGACGGCGCCAGGGCAATGGAGACGAACAACAAAAAACTTGAGGCCAGTCTTTTCGCCTCCAAGCAAGAGATCGAGCAGCTCCAGCAAAATCTTGCGGTCGTACGCAGCGAAAGCCTTACCGATCCGCTCACCTCCCTGTCAAACCGGAAGTCTTTCGATCTCTCGCTCGCCCACGCGATTGTCACAGCGAAACAGAGAAGCGAGCCATTGTCGCTGATCATGGCCGACGTCGACCATTTCAAACAGTTCAACGACAAGTTCGGCCACCTCACGGGCGACCAAGTGCTGCGTCTTGTTGCCGTCGCGATGAAACATAACGTCAAGGGCCAGGATGTCGTCGCCCGCTACGGCGGCGAGGAATTTGTCATCGCCCTGCCGGATACGACGCTGCGCTCGGCGGCCGCCGTCGCCGACCAGATCCGCCGCGCAGTCATGGCCAAGGAATTGATGAAGCGGTCGAGCGGCGAGCGACTCGGCCGCGTGACGATTTCCGTCGGCATCGCACAGCTGCACGGCAGCGACACGGCCCAATCGCTGATCGAACGCGCCGACGCCTGCCTTTACGCAGCCAAGCGCCAGGGCCGCAATCGCATTGTCTGCGAAAACGATCCGGAGGCCACGACCGACGCGCCGGCGTCGGCCAGGGTCGCGTAGTCAGAAACAGGGCGGAAAACGCCGGACGAACGCGCCGAAGGTCAGCGCACGACGGCTCCGGAAACGTCGGTGGCCGGTTCGATCTGGACAGATTCGCCGCAGCCGCAAGCCGCGGTCTGGTTCGGATTATTGAACACAAACTGTGCCGCCAGCTTTTCCACTTTGTAGTCCATCTCGGTGCCGAGCAGGAACAGCACCGCCTTTGGATCGACGAGTATGCGCACGCCTTTGTCCTCGATCACTTCGTCGCGCGGATCAGCCTTCTCCGCGTATTCCATGTAGTAGCTCATGCCGGCGCATCCGCCGTTTTTGACCCCGACGCGAACAGCTGCGATCGGATGGTCGGCCTTAGCCATGACCGCCTTGATGCGTTGCGCCGCGGCTTCGGTGAGTCGCATCACTTGAGGTCTCGGCCGGAGAGTTGCCATGGCTCTTTTGCATCCTCATTCCAGTTGCGAATTGTTACAGCTCGAAACTCCTAACAATCGCACCAACTTCATCTAATGCGCCGCTCGGTTCGGCGCAACGCACACACTATCACCACATATCGAGCACGGTGCGTGCCTCGTCCGACATACGGCTCGGATCCCACGGCGGATCCCAGACGATGTTGACTTTGGCTTCGCGCACGCCGGTCACGCCGGATACCGCGTTTTCCACTTGGCTCGGCAACTCGGCTGCCGACGGGCAGTTCGGTGTCGTCAAGGTCATGTCAATCGTAACCAGACGGTCGTCGTCCACGTCAACCTTGTAGATCAGGCCGAGTTCGTAGATATCGGCGGGTATTTCCGGGTCGTAGACGGTTTTCAACGCGGTCACGATCTCGTCAGTCAAGCGGGCCATCTCGTCGGCCGGGATCGCCGAGGGCCGCTCAGTATCCGCGCCTGTAGCAGCCGTCGCAGCGGAGGTTTCGCCCTCGGGCCTGGTCACATCGTCCGTCATGTGAAGAACTCCTGCGCCTTCAGCAGCGCTCGGGCCAGCACATCGACCTCAGCGCGCGTATTGTACATCGCAAAGGAAGCGCGACAGGTCGCCGTTACGCCAAAGCGTGCCAATAGAGGCATGACGCAATGTGTGCCGGCGCGGACCGCGACCCCGGAGCGGTCGATCACCGTCGCGACGTCGTGCGGATGCGCTCCCTTCATCTCAAATGAAACGATCGGGCCTTTGCCCTTGGCGGTGCCGATGATGCGCAGCGAATTGATTTCGCGCAGCCGATCTTGGGCATAGCGCACGAGGTTCTGTTCATGCGCCCGGATACGCGACTTGCCGATCGCGGTGACGTAGTCAATCGCCGCGCCAAGCCCAATCGCCTGCACGATCGGCGGCGTGCCGGCTTCGAATCGGTGCGGCGGCTCGCCATAAATGACCCGGTCCTCGAATACTTCGCGAATCATCTCGCCGCCGCCGTTGAACGGCCGCATTGCATCGAGATGCGCATATTTGCCGTACAGCACACCGATACCGGTCGGACCGTAAATCTTGTGGCCGGTGCAAGCGTAGAAATCGCAATCGATGTTCTGGACGTCGACGTCAAGATGCACGGCCGCCTGTGCGCCATCGACCAGCACCGGGATGCCGCGAGCGTGCGCCAACCGCGTCACCTCTTTCACTGGCACTTCGGTGCCGAGCATGTTCGACATGTGGGTGACGGCGACCATCTTGGTGCGCGGACCGAGCAGTTTCTCAAACTCATCGAGCAGGAAATTGCCCTCGTCGTCGACGGGCGCCCACTTGATCACGGCGCCGTGACGCTCACGCAGAAAATGCCACGGCACGATGTTGGAGTGGTGCTCCATGATCGAGAGCACGATCTCGTCGCCGGCCTTGATACGCTCGTGCCCGAACGTATAGGCGACAAGGTTGATCGCCTCGGTGGCGTTGCGCGTGAAGACGATCTCTTCCTTGCGCCCGGCGTTGAGAAAGCGCCCGACTTTTTCGCGCGCCAGCTCATAGGCCTCGGTCGCCTCGTTGGCGAGATAATGCAGCCCGCGATGCACGTTGGCGTATTGCGTGGTGTAGGCTTCATTCACGCGGTCGAGCACGGCCTGCGGCTTCTGCGCTGACGCAGCATTGTCGAGATAGACAAGCGGCTTGCCATAAACTTCGGTGGCAAGGATCGGGAAATCCGCGCGGATGCGGTCGACGTCGTAGGTTTCGATGGTCGTTGCGTCGTTCATCGTTCTATTTTCGCGCTTTCAGCCACACCGCCACTGAATCCATCAGCGCCTCGCGCAGACCGGCGTGTTCAATGCCCTCAATCGCCTCGCCCAGAAAGGCTTGAATCAATAGCGCTTCCGCCTCCGCGCCCGAAATACCGCGCGCCATGAGGTAGAATTTCAGCTCTTCGTCGAGCGCACCGGCGGTGGCGCCGTGGCCGCACTGCACGTCGTCGGCATAAATCTCGAGTTCCGGCTTGTTATCGGCCTCGGCGCGCTCGGAGAGCAGCAGCGCCCGTGTCATCATCTTGGCGTCGGTCTTCTGCGCACCGCGGCGCACGACGATGCGACCCTGGAACACGCCATGGGCTTCATCGTCCAGCACGGACTTGAACATTTCGCGGCTCTGGCAGCCGCGAGCGATGTGATTGACCAGGAGCGTCGTGTCGGCGTGCTGGCGCCCGCCGAGGAGCGTGGCGCCACGGATGCCGGCGACGGTGTCCTCACCGTCGAAATTCAGGAACATCTGATTGCGCACCACGGCACCGCCAGTGGTGAAGGTAAAGGTGTTGAAACGCGCCCGGGCCGCGATGGCCGCCGCCAGGGTCGAGACATGCAGCGCGTCCGCCCCCTCGCCGATGATTTTGACATGATCGATGTGGGCGCGCTCGCCGACGAACATTTCGAGCGCCGCATTGACCTGATAGTCGCTGCCCGAAGGGCCCTCATGGCTTTCGATCAGCATCGCGCGAGCGCCGGGTTTGGCGATCACCAATGACCGCACGAATGTCGCCGCGGGCTTCTGCGACGCAATAAAGCTGAGATGCAGCGGCCGATCGATCGTTGCTCCGTCGGCAATACGGATCACGGCGCCATCGCCCATCAGCGCAGTGTTAAGCGCCACCGCAACGTCGCTCGAAGGCGCGATCTTGCCGAGATGAGCGAGCACCGTCGGATCGCCGTCGGCGAGAGCATCGGCGAGCGAGCCGATCGAAAGCCCGCCTTCCAAGCCCTTAAGATCGGACAGTTCAGGCACGAACGCGCCGTCAACAAATGCCACCCGCCGCGCTTCGACATCGCCAAGCATGGCGCCCGCGGTTTTGGCGTACGCCTTCGCGGTCGCATCCGGCGGGCTAGCCAGCGGCTTCGCCTCGCGCATCAGTGCGCGTAGGTCCGTGTATTTCCACTCCTCGACGCGGCGATGCGGCAGGCCTTGGCTGGCGAATATGTCGAACGCGGCCGTGCGCCGCGCGGCCACAGCCTTGTCGCCGGGAAGACGGCCGCGCGCCTCGGCAAAGATATTTGCCAGCGCGCTCTCCGCCGCAGTCTTGACCGTGGTGAGCGAAGCGTTCACGCCACCGCCTCTTCCTGATACTCGACGTAGCCGCGCGCTTCCAGTTCCAGCGCCAGTTCCTTGCCGCCGGTTTTGACGATGCGGCCCTTGGACAGGACGTGGACCAAGTCGGGTACAATGTAGTTGAGCAGCCGCTGATAGTGCGTGATCACAATGAAGGCACGTTCACGCGAGCGCAGCCGGTTGACGCCCTCGGACACGATTCTCAGCGCGTCGATGTCGAGCCCGGAATCGGTCTCATCGAGCACCGCCAAAAGCGGCTCAAGCAGCGCCATCTGCAGAACCTCGTTGCGCTTCTTCTCACCGCCGGAAAAGCCGACATTGACGGCGCGGCGCAGCATGTCCTGCTCGATGCCGAGCTTGCCCGCCACCTCGCGCACCTTTTTGATGAACTCCGGGGTTGAAAGCTCCCCTTCCCCGCGCTTTTTGCGTTGCGCGTTTAGCGCCGTGCGAAGGAACGTCATGGTGGCGACACCGGGAATTTCCAGCGGATATTGAAACGCCAGAAACAGGCCCGCAGCGGCACGCTCGTCGGGCGCCATGTCGAACAGGTTCTTGCCGTTGAACAGCACTTTCCCAGCAGTGGGCTCATAGCCGGCCTTGCCGGCGAGCACATAGGCAAGCGTCGATTTGCCCGAACCGTTGGGGCCCATGATGGCGTGCACTTCGCCCGCATTCACCGTGAGATCGAGGCCACGCAAGATTTCCTTGCCCTCGATCCCGGCGTGCAAATTTTGTATTTCCAACAAAGCCATCAAAAGCTCCAACCTGTCCTGCGCAACTAGCGATCGCGCCAGCGCCATTGGCCTTCAGTCTTGCGGCGGCAGATGGTCAACAGCGCCGCGATGACGGCCGCATCGATCGCCACGGAGACCCAGAACCAGGGGTTACCCGCGCTCAAGGTCGTCAGCCGGATGGTCGCGACCACAATGCCGACGATTGCAGCGAGCGTAACCGCCCAACCCTGCCAGGTTACCGGCGTGGCGCCGTAGCCGTAGCGTTTCGGCCTGAACCAGTATTCAGTCATCGAACTTGTCCGCACTTAGCCAACCGAGCCTTCGAGCGAAACCGAGATCAGCTTCTGCGCCTCGACCGCAAACTCCATCGGCAATTGCTGCAGCACATCCTTGACGAAGCCGTTGACGACAAGCGCGGTTGCCTCCTCGGCCGACAGGCCACGCTGCCTGCAGTAGAACAGCATTTCCTCGGAAATCTTCGAGGTCGTGGCTTCGTGCTCGAACACGGCCTTCGAGTTTTTCGCCTCGATATAAGGCACCGTGTGTGCGCCGCATTGATCGCCGATCAGGAGCGAATCGCAATTAGTGAAGTTGCGCGCGCCTGTGGCACGGCGGTGCGCCGTCACAAGACCGCGATACGTGTTGTTCGAGTGTCCGGCCGCAATGCCCTTGGAGATGATACGGCTGGTCGTGTTCTTGCCGAGATGCAGCATCTTGGTGCCGGAATCGACCTGCTGGTAGCCGTTGGAAATCGCGATTGAATAGAACTCGCCGCGCGAATTATCGCCGCGCAGGATACAGCTCGGATATTTCCAGGTGATGGCTGAGCCGGTTTCAAGCTGGGTCCATGAGATCTTGGCGTTCGTGCCGCGGCAATCTCCGCGTTTGGTGACAAAGTTATAGATGCCGCCTTTGCCGTTCGCGTCGCCCGGATACCAGTTCTGGATAGTCGAGTATTTGATCTCAGCATCATCGAGCGCAATGAGTTCGACGACGGCGGCATGCAGCTGGTTCTCGTCGCGTACCGGCGCCGTGCAGCCTTCGAGATAGCTGACGTACGAGCCCTTGTCGGCGATGATGAGCGTCCGTTCGAACTGACCGGTATCGCGCTCGTTGATGCGGAAATAGGTCGACAGCTCCATGGGGCAGCGCACGCCGGGCGGCACATAGACAAACGAGCCGTCGGAAAACACCGCCGCATTAAGCGTGGCGAAGAAATTGTCGCTGATCGGCACCACCGTGCCGAGATACTTCTTCACCAGGTCGGGATGCTTCTGGAGCGCCTCCGAGATCGGCATGAATAGCACGCCGGCCTTGGCCAACTCGGCCTTGAAGGTGGTCGCAACCGAGACGGAATCGAACACCGCGTCCACCGCGACGCGGCTATAGCCGTTGCCGGCATTTTCAGTCTCTTCGCCTTCCGCGCCGTTGCTACCCGGCTTCTGGATGCCGAGCAGCGCCTCGCGCTCGCGCAGCGGAATGCCGAGCTTCTCGTAGGTGCGCAGAATCTCCGGGTCGATCTCGTCGAGGGACTGCGGCGCCCTCTTCGGCGCGGAGTAGTAATAGATGTTCTGGTAGTCGATCGGAGGGTGCTCGACCTTGGCCCATTTCGGCTCACGCATCGTGAGCCAGCGCTTGTAGGCATCGAGACGCCACGCCAGCATCCACTCGGGCTCGTTCTTCTTCGCCGAAATGAAGCGTACAGTATCTTCGGACAGGCCCCTTGGAGCCTTGTCCGATTCGATCAGCGTCTCGAACCCATACTTGTATTGATCAACGTCGATACGGCGGACCTGGTCGACGGTCTCTTGTACGGCCGGCATTCGTCCCTCCGCTCACGGCTTCAAGGACCGCGGGTTGGATTTAGTCGGTTATGGTCGGTGCGTTGACGGCTGTTGACCCCATCGGAACCGCTTGAACCGTTCCAAAGGCCGCCGAAACGGCCGTTCGTACAGCCGTTTAAGCGGCAATGCTGTGCCCTTTAGATAATGCACCTGCGAGCTTTCTCCAAGCGGCAAGAAAGCGCGCAACGTCGGCTTCGTCCGTGCTCCAGCCGAGGCTGACACGAACCGCGCCGCGCAGCAGCACCGGTGAAACTCCCATGGCGGCAAGGACATGCGATGGCTGCACTTTCCCGGATGAACAGGCCGCACCGGAGGACACCGCAATACCCTCCAAATCAAAGGCAATAACGGCGGTTTCGGCCTTCATGCCCTCGACCGCGAACAAGGTCGAATTCGGCAGCCGTTCGGCCGTTTCGCCGAAGATCACAGCCGAGGGAGAAATCGCCTTCAGACCGGATTCCAGATGATCCCGCAGGGCGGCCATCCGCCCGGCTTCCGTGGCAGCTCCCCTGGCAGCAGCGGCAGCAGCCGCTCCGAACGCCGCGATCCCCACCACATTCTCAGTCCCGGCGCGCAGACCGCGCTCTTGCCCGCCGCCGCGGATCAGAGGCTGCGGCAGATGAATATCCTCGCTCCGCCGGACCAGTGCGCCGACACCCTTCGGGCCGCCGATTTTGTGCGCAGAAAGCGTGACAAGATCGGCGCCCAACTTGCCGATATCACAATGGATTCGCCCAGCAGCCTGGATCGCGTCGACATGTAGGACCCCGCCGGCCGCGTGGACGATCGCGGCAGCCTCGGCTATCGGCTGGACCACGCCGGTTTCATTATTGGCGAGCATAAGGGAAACGAGGGGCCGGGACTCCCGCGCCACAGCCTTGCCCAGCGCCGCAAGATCAATCCGGCCGTCGGGTGTGACCGAGACGTCCTCAATCGTTTCGCGGGGAAACCGACCGCCCGCCCGCACCGAGGAGTGCTCGATAGCCGACATGAGCAGCTGGCCGCGTGGGCGCTTCTCGTCCGCAATCTCGATCACGGGCGTCAAGGCCAGCATATTGGCCTCGGTCCCTCCCGAGGTGAAAAACACGTTCGCGGGCTCCGCGCCGACCAGGCCGGCCACCTGTTCGCGCGCATGCTCCACCAAACGCCTGGCCGCGCGGCCTTCAGCATGCACCGACGATGGGTTGCCGGACGTCGCCAGCGCCTCCAGCAAGGCTTCGCGAGCCTGCGGCCGCAGCGGGGCTGTGGCATTCCAGTCGAAATAGCTGCGCTCGGCCATGCTCGTTGTGCTTGCTTTTTGTCCCCCGGCTTGTGCTAGAAGGCGGCCACACCGTTTGCACTGACGCCAGTCGCGCGTCGGCAGTTGCAAAAATCTCAAGTGGTTATAAATGCTTAGGCGTGCCCACCGGCGCCGTCAAGCAACGCTCCCTTTGAACATACGGATCGAGGTTAGATCACATCATGCCCGAGGTCATTTTCACCGGACCTGGAGGCCGCATCGAAGGCCGCTATCATCCCGCGCGACAGAAGAACGCGCCGATCGGCATTGTGCTGCATCCCCATCCGCAGTTCGGCGGCACGATGAATCACCAGATCGTGTACCAGCTCTATTATGCATTCGTGCACCGGAACTTCTCCGCACTGCGCTTTAACTTCCGGGGTGTCGGCCGCAGCCAGGGTGGCTTCGACCACGGTATTGGCGAACTCTCGGATGCGGCCTCGGCGCTTGACTGGGCGCAGTCAGTCAATCCGGAAGCGCGTAGCTGCTGGATCGCGGGCTTCTCGTTCGGCGCCTGGATCGGTATGCAGCTTTTGATGCGCCGGCCCGAAATCGAGGGCTTCATTTCCATCGCGCCGCCCGCCAATCTGTACGACTTCTCTTTCCTCGCACCCTGCCCGTCCTCGGGCCTGATCATTCACGGCGACAAGGATGCCGTGGTGCCGCAGCGCGATGTCACCACGCTCGTGGAGAAGCTCAAGACGCAGAAAGGCATCGTCATCGAGCAAAAGGTCATCCCCGGCGCCAACCATTTCTTCGACGGCAAGATCGAGCCGCTGATGAGCTCGATCAGCGGTTATCTCGACAGGCGGCTGGGCACCAAGGGTAGTGGCCGCACGACGACCGCGGCGTAACGACCACTCTGCACATCACGCGAACTTCTTCACCGCCAGTACGGCATTAAGGCCACCGAACGCGAACGAGTTCGACAGCGCCGCGTCGATCGGGACGGCGCGCGCGGTATTTGGCACATAGTCGAGATCGCAGACCGGATCGGGAGCCAGATAACCGATGGTCGGCGGTACGATGCCATCGCGCATGGCCAAAACCGTCGCCACCATTTCGAGCGCGCCGGCCGCGCCAAGCGCGTGACCCACCATGGATTTTGTCGAGGAGATTGCGAGCTTTGGCGCGTGTGGCCCGAACGCTTCATGCAGCGCCTTGGTTTCGGTCTCGTCGTTGGCGGCGGTGCCGGTGCCGTGCGCGTTGATGTACTGGATATCGGCGGGCGCGAGTTGCGCGTCGGTGAGCGCGTCGCGCATCGCCCGCACCATACCGCCCTGATCGGGTGCGGTCAGATCAGCCGCATCGGCGCTCATGCCAAAGCCTGCGATTTCGCCGAGTATTTGGGCGCCGCGCGCCTGCGCGCGCTCAAGCGGCTCAAGCACCATCATGGCGGCACCTTCGCCAAGAATAAGGCCCATGCGGTCTTTCGAGAACGGCCGGCAGACGTCCGGTGACATCACCCGCATGGCCTCCCAACCGCGCAATGTACCGAAGGTTATGCAAGCTTCCGCGCCGCCGGTTACGGCGCATTCGACCTGCCCGGCGCGCACCATATGAAACGCGATGCCGATGGCATGAGTCGCCGAGGCGCAGGCGCTCGCTACCGCGAAGGCCGGCCCGCGCAGGCCGCACGCCATGGAGACCTGGCTTGCCGGCGCATTGACCATCAGCTTTGGGATCGTCAGCGGGAAGACCCTCGTCCGCTTTTCCACGTAAACGCGGCGAAAGCTGTCGTCATGCGTGGTCTGGCCGCCGACCCCGGTACCGATGATAGCGGCGGTGCGCACCGACAGTGACATGTCGAAAACGAGGCCGGATTGGGCGATCGCCTCGCGCGCCGCCACCACGGCGAGTTGCGAGACGCGGTCGAGCGTCGACAATTGCCGCTCGGCAAAGTGCTGGAGCGGATCGAAGCCCTTGACCTCGGCGACGACCTTTTGGGTTAGCTCTTCATTCGCCGGCGTCAATGTAACGGGGCCGAGGCCGCTGACGCCCGCCTTGAGATTGTTCCAATAAGCCGGGGCGGTATGACCTAGCGGCGTAATCGCGCCCAGGCCCGTGATGACGACACGGCTCACTACGGTCACGATTTCTTCTGCGCGACCAGATCCTCGACGGCCTTGACAACGTCGCCGACGGTCTCGAATTCGGTACGTGGATTGTTGGTATTGGCGTTGTAGGGAATTTGGATATCGAATTTCTCTTCCAGGTCAAAAATCATCTCGACGGCGTCGAGCGATTCCAGTCCCAAATCCTGGAGCCGATCGGTCATCTCGACTGTGGGTTTTTCGACCCGCTTCTTCTTGGCGATGATGGCAATTACGTCGGTCGCTACGTCGCTCATGAAGCCAAAGTCCCCATCACTTCTTTATGCTCTGTTCCAGAGCGTCGAGACGCGACGCCATCTTTTCCACCTTATCATGAAGCCGCCGCGCCCGCCGCTGATAAAGGTGTTGCTCGATCGAGCGGTCATGCGGTTGCGCCGGGTAACCTGAGAAAAAGGCATTGGCAGGAACGTCGGTGGCAACACCGGACCCGGCGGCGATCACCGCCTGATCGCCGATACGCACGTGATCGCCGACCCCGACCCCGCCGCCGAGCCGAACCCGGTCGCCGAGGATGACGCTGCCGGAAATGCCCACCATGCCGCAGAGAATGCAGCTTTCGCCAATAGTGACATTATGGCCGATATGCACGTGGTCGTCGATCTTGCTGGCGCGGCCGACGCGCGTGCTTTCCAACGTGGCGCGATCGATCGTGGTGCAAGCGCCGACCTCAACGTCGTCGCCGATTTCGACATTGCCCAGGGAATGCACCCGCGTAATCGCAACGCCTGCGGTGAACGCAGACGCAGACATCAGATCGGGTGCGTAGCTGAAGCCGTCGGCACCGATGACGGCGTTTGCATGCAGGATCACGCGGTCGCCGATGCGGCAACCGTGGCCGACGCGGACACCGGAATGAAACAGGCAGTGCGCGCCGACCGTCACGTCGGCTCCGATCGTCACGTGCGGCATGATCGTGGTACCGGAACCGATTTGGCTGCGCGGGCCGACCACTGCAAGCGGCCCGATGCTTATCCCCTCGCCTAACTTCGCATCGCCGGCAACGATTGCGGATGGATGGACGCCGGCATCGTGGGATGGTCCGGGATCGAACATGGCGGTGAGCTTGGCAAGCGCCATGCGGGTCTCGGCAACCGCGATCACGGCTGCAAACGCGCCTGTCGGGACTGCCTGCGCGGCGGAAACGACGACCGCCCGCGCTTTGCTGCCCACCAGCGCACCCGCTGCCTCGGCACTCATGGCAATGGCAAGGTCAGACGGGCGCTCCGCCCGCTGCGGATGCACCAGGCGGTCGATAGCGATTGTCCCATCCCCATAAAGCCGGCCGGAAAGGGCCTGTGCGATGTCCCTGGTCAGCATCGATTTGCGTGAGATTCCCGTTAGATGCGGAATTATCTTCGCGTACCGAAGCGGCCGCGCCGGCCAAACGTGCGCTAGATCGCATGGCGGGTCAACCGCGGGACCTGTGCCACGGCGCTCAATAGCTCGGCGGAGTGTGCGGCAACGCCGCATCTAGCGAATTTGCTTCGCCGGAATACGGCCTCGTGCTTGAATTGCACGCCTTCAAGATAACAAATCCAGGGAGGAACGCGTGCGTCACAGCCACTTCGCTGCGGGCTGTCTGTCTGTCGCGCTGTTAGCGCTCACGATAGACAGCGGAGCTGCGCAAGACACCGTCAAGATCGGCCTCGTCATGCCGCTGACCGGCATATTGGCGGCACCAGGCCGAGAAGTCGTCGATGCCGTCAAGCTCTATATCGCCCAGCACGGCGACGCCGTTGCGGGCAAGAAAATTCAGCTCATCGTGCGCGACGACGGCAGCGTTCCCGATAACGCCAAGCGGCTCGCACAGGAGCTTGTCGTCAACAATCACGTCGATTTCCTCGGCGCTGGCTCGACGCCAAGCTCAATGTCGATGGCGCCGATCTCGGCGCAGGCCAAAGTCCCAACCGTGGTGATGATCTCGGGCACCTCGGTCGTGACGGCGCGCTCGCCCTATTACGTGCGCACGAGCTTCACGCTGGGCCAGCAGTCCGGGATCATGGCCGATTGGGCCATCAAGAACGGCAGCAAGAAAGTCGTCTCGATTCTGTCCGACTGGGCGCCCGGCGACGAGGCCGGCAAAGTGTTCGCCCAGCACTTCACCAAGGGCGGCGGCCAAGTCCTCGACACGCTGAAGGTGCCGCTCGCCAATCCGGATTTTTCGCCCTTCCTGCAGCGGGCGCACGATTTGAAGCCCGATACGCTGTTTGTGTTCGTGCCCGCCGGACAAGCTGGAACCATGGCCAGGCAATTCGCGGAGCGCGGCCTCGACAAATCGGGAATCAAGCTCATTGGTCCGGGTGACATCGTCGACGACGACGACTTACCTGGAACCGGCAATACTCTGCTTGGAGTCGTCACTGCCGGCTTCTACTCGGCCGCGCATCCATCGGCGCTGAACAAGCAATACGTTGCGGCCTACGGCAAGGCGACCGGGCATCGCGCCAATTTCATTTCGGTCGGTGGCTACGACGGCATGCACCTGATCTACGCAGCGCTGCAGAAGACCGGCGGCAAGACGGACGCCGACGGCATCATTGCGGCGATGAAGGGAATGGCATGGGAGAGCCCGCGCGGGCCGATTTCGATCGATCCACGCACCCGCGATATCGTTCAAAACGTCTACATCCGTAAGATCGAGATGGTGAACGGCGCACCCTGGGCGGTGGAGTTCGAGACATTCCCGAACGTCAAGGATCCGCTCAAGGAGGCCGCCGCCAACTAAAGCAAACCTTCGTTGACGAGGCGGAATGGCCGCTTTAGGTGACCGCCGCCCCATCCCCATCCTGTCTCACACCGATTGCGCCCGGCATCGAGCGCGCGGTTCTGCAGGTTGAATCACTCGTCGGACCTGCTACACCAGCGCCGCGCACGGCCCCCTTGTGGCGGCGCCAACGGCCAGACGGCGATGAGCACCTACAAGTCGGATTTTCTCAATGTCCTCGCCAGCCGAGGATTCATTCACCAGGTCTCGGAGCCCGAGGCGCTGGACGCGCTTGCGCGCACCGGGACCGTCACCGCCTATATCGGCTTCGACTGCACGGCGCCGTCCCTGCATATCGGCTCGCTGCTGCCGATCATGATGCTGCATTGGCTGCAGCAGACCGGCCACCGCCCAATCGCGCTGATGGGCGGCGGCACCACCCGCGTCGGCGATCCATCGGGCAAGGACGAGAGCCGCAAGCTTTTGACCGACCAGGCGATCAACGAAAACCTCAAGGGAATTCGCGCCATCTTCGCAAAATTCCTCAAATTCGAGGAGGCCGGCGGCAATGCGCTCATGGCCAACAACGCCGACTGGTTGAACACGCTCAACTACATCGATTTCCTGCGCGACATCGGCCGCTACTTTTCGATCAACCGGATGCTGGCATTCGATTCGGTCAAACTGCGGCTCGATCGCCAGCAGGAGCTGTCGTTTCTCGAATTCAACTACATGATCCTGCAGGCCTACGATTACGTCGAGCTGTTCCGGCGTCACGGCTGCGTGCTGCAGATGGGCGGCTCCGATCAATGGGGCAACATCGTCAACGGCATCGATCTCGGCCGCCGCCTGCATAGTGCGCAATTATTCGCACTGACGGCGCCGCTGATCACCACGTCGTCGGGCGCCAAGATGGGCAAGACCGCGATTGGCGCGGTGTGGCTCAACGCGGATCTGGTGAGCCCGTACGACTACTGGCAATACTGGCGCAACACCGAGGACGCCGATGTTACGCGCTTCCTCAAGCTGTTCACGGTCCTGCCGCTCGACGAGATCGATCACCTCGCCCTGCTCAAGGGCGCGGAGATCAACGAAGCCAAGAAGGTACTCGCCACCGAAGCAACCGCGCTGGTGCACGGCCGGGCAGCAGCCGACGAGGCAGCCGCCACCGCGCGCACGACCTTTGAGGAAGGCGGTCTCGGCACCAGCCTACCGAACGTCGAGGTGACGCGCGCGGAGCTCAAGACTGGGATCGGCGTGCTCGCCGCCTTTGTCAGGGCCGGCCTCGCGGCATCAAACGGTGAGGTGCGACGCGCCATCGCCAATAGCGGTGTCCTGGTCAATGACGTACGCGTCGAGGGCGACAAAACTGTGATCGGCGAGGCCGATCTCACCAAGGACGGCGTGATCAAGCTCTCGCTCGGCCGCAAGCGGCACGTACTGCTTAAACCCGTGTGATTTTAGTTAGTCGACCGTGAAATATGCTGAAGCGGCTGATTGGTGGGGGAAATCGAGCGGTTTTTGGCGATAGGATTTGCCGGAAATTGGGGCTTTGGGACCGATTTTCTTGCGAATTCGAATTGGGGATTCC
>JBAQJL010000211.1:0-3064 GCA_049300295.1 Xanthobacteraceae bacterium | reverse complement strand
AGCGCAGCGAGCAAGTGCCGGAATCCATACTCACGGCCATCAGGGAAAGCATACCGCGGCCATTCCCGCCAGTTCAGCGGTCATGCATTCCGGGCTCCACGCTTCGCACTGCCCCGTAACATTGATTATATTGATAAATTCCAATGGTTCCACACAAAATTACATACATTACTTTGGCGCAACCCGCCTCGGCGTGCCCAAGTGTAGCCAATTGACGCTTTCAGAAGCGGAGGCAGCGCGATCATACCGCACTGGAGAGCGTCAACATTTCGACCGTTACCTCGTCGTCGGTTTTGCGCACGCTCGAACTTGGCGCGGACGATCTCCGGAACGACCGCATGCAGGCTCAGGTTCATTACGAAGAGCCGCCATTCGGCGAAGCTTGCGAACGTCAGGAATCCATCTGGCCTGCCGGAGATCGGCCAGGGAAGCACGAGCGGACCGGGAAATCGCCCGGCCGCCAACGCGACGGCATCAAGAAAGTCTGTCGAAATCGCCATAGATCAACGTTGTAGGGTTACGTTTTGCCGCCATCATCATCGCCGCCAGGATCATCATACATGCGCTTACGCAATTCGATATTTTCCTCGCTTCTCCTCTGTTCGGCGGCAATGCGGCGATCGAGAAACAGCATGTACTTTTCGGCGAAGGCGCGGACATGAGCGTCTGGATCGGGAAGCCAATCGGCCATTTCCTGTTTCTTCTTCGTGAAGGCCTCAACAAACCCAAACTCGCCAGCAACGATCCCCGTGCCCTGAAGAATCACTTCCACCTCGCCCAGCAGAGGATCCTCGGCTGGCAGTGCCCGCACGACCACCTTGCAGGTTTCATTGAGAAACACTTCGCCGTGATAGCTCGACATTACCCGGACCACGAATTCGATATCGTCCCGATTGCCGGTCTGGACCATTGATTGCAGCTTCCGGGCGAAGGGCACCGGGAAACCCGGATAACTGCTGGCAAGCAGCAAGCCGCACAAAACTGGCACAAAGAGGCCCCGAAAATCTTGACATTATTGGTGTTTTGACTCGATCAACACACCCTCATAACCTGAAGGTCGTTGGTTCAATTCCTATCCCCGCAACCACAATTCCAACGCTGATTCAGCTGGATAGACCGATTTGACAGTCTTTTTCATTTCTCCCACACCTCGCCGCGCTCGCCCGACCCGTCATCATCGCCGCCGGCGCGGCACCCGCACGCGCGAGTAATTGGATAAAGACGAGGAACGGGAGTAAGCCCCCCTTCAACGCAGTTGTTGAACCGGGGTGCTGTCGCACACCACCGCCTAGCCCGCACCGCGCCGCCAGCGCATCGTTAGCCGCGCCCCTCGCACGCGCGTAGGTGCGATCGAAAAGGTTAACTCGGAGCAGATGCCGTTTGAAAATGTACCGGTTGACTGGCGACGCGGCCATCGCTAGACACGGGGCACCACGGCGTCGGGCAGGTCCAATCCCTTGCCCGGTGGATCGTGTGCTCAGCCCGGCGACGCATCGCCCATTTCGTTGGAACCCGGAGTCCTGAGCAGCCGGCGCGAGACCATGCGGTGTCGCAACAGTGGGCCTCTCTTGTATTGAGAGGCCAACTATGTCTGCCACTCTTGAACCACTCGCTCTATCGCCACGCGAAGCCGCGGCATTTCTTTCCATCAGCAAGCGCAGTCTGTCGCGATTGATCCGCGCTAACAAGATTGAAGCCCGCAAGGCGGGCCCGCGCACACTCGTCGATGTTGCCTCACTGAAAGCCTATTACGAGACGCTGCCGAAAAAAACCGACCACCTGCCGATCGTCTTTGGTCGCCGCGCGCATGTGGTGCTGCGGCCGCGAAGCCAAGTCCGTCATTGATGATTGAACGGAGGGCTTAACAATGACCACCGAAAATCCCTTCGACGGGTGTCATCGTCACGGCAAAAATGAACGACGTCGATCCTCAAGCTTGGCTGGCCGACGTTCTGTAAGCGGTGCCGCGACTTGCCGCGACTGACAGAGCACCGCTTACGACGTTCTGACCCGCATCGCCGAGCACTCAGCTCACAGGCTCGACGAACTCCTGCCGTGGAATTGGCAACTACTTCGAGAGAGCGCTCGGCAGGCGGCCTGACGTGCTGATTCCTGTCCAAGCCGCCCATCATAACGAGATGATGTCGCCCGCCGTAACGGAATGATGCCGCCCACCATTACGAGATGATGCCGCCCACCGTAACGGGATAATCCCGCCCGGGGTCTGGAACGGCGACGAGTACCTCCGCTGGCCTGTTTAGGGTCTCTCCTTTGGCAATCCAAGGGAGCGATCGATGCCAGCGGAAAGAGTTGCGATGCGCCAGGCGCGCGAGATCGCTCGTTTGAAGTTTTTAGCCGGCGTTCCAACTCGCGCAATCGCGCGTCGGCTGGGCGTCGCCGCGTCGACGGTGCGCGAGACGTTGAGGCGTTTTGAGGGCGCCGGGCTGGGTTGGCCGTTGCCGAACGGCATGAGCGACAGCGACCTGGAGGCGGCGCTTTACGCCAATCATGGGACCAAACGAGGCCATCGGCGCCACGCCGAGCCGGATTGGCCGACGGTTCATCGGGAGCTGAAGCGCAAGCACGTCACCCTGTTGATCGTTTGGGATGAATATATCGCCGCCAATCCCGGCGGTTACAGCTATTCGCGATTTTGCGAGCTCTATCGCGGCTTTGAATCGAAGTTGTCGCCGACGATGCGGCAGACGCATGCGGCCGGCGAACGGCTGTTCGTCGATTACGCCGGCGATGGAGTTCCGGTTGTCATCGACCGTCTGACCGGCGAAATCCGCAAGGCACAAATCTTTGTCGCCGTGCTCGGTGCGTCGAGCTTCACTTTTGCGCAGGCAGGCTGGACGCAGGCACTCCCCGACTGGATCGACGCCCATGTTCATGCCTTCGAGGCGATCGGCGGCGTTCCGCATTTGCTCGTGCCGGACAATACCAAGACCGCTGTGATCAAGGCCTGTCTCTACGATCCCGAGGTCAACCGGACCTACGCGGAAATGGCGACGCACTACGACACCGCCATTTTGCCAGCGAGGCCGCGACGGCCGCGGGATAA
>JBAQJL010000210.1:0-3936 GCA_049300295.1 Xanthobacteraceae bacterium | reverse complement strand
AGCGCAGCGAGCAAGTGCCGGAATCCATACTCACGGCCATCAGGGAAAGCATACCGCGGCCATTCCCGCCAGTTCAGCGGTCATGCATTCCGGGCTCCACGCTTCGCACTGCCCCGTAACATTGATTGTATTGATAAATTACCATAGTTCCACACAAAGTTACACACTTTACTTTGGCGCAGCATGGCTCAGCATGTCCCAAGTGTAGCCAATTGACGCTTTCACAAGCCTGAGGCAGCGCGAGCATACCGCACTGGAGAGCGTCAACATTTCGACCGTTATCTCATCGTCGGCTTGCTCCAAGAAAAGAACCGAAGGGAAGGCGCCCAAGGAGCGAAGCGACGAACTGCACCGGCTCCTTGAATTGACAGGATTTTTCGGCCAGTTCCACAGCAGGTTACACAGATTTGTCCGCCGTTTTGGGCTTCCCGCCATGGCTCGGCATGACCCGATTTTAGCCGTTGACGGGCCCCCCGGCCATGGTAGTTTCCGGCCGCCTCTGCGCAACCTTCGGGCGCGGGCACGGGCCGGGGTTTCATTCGCCGATCATCCCGTGTAACCGCATTTCGCCCTCGGTGGCCTTCTCTTCCGCACGCCCAGGCCGAGCGTGCAACGGGAGAGGTATGCCATGGGCACCCTTGGACCGATTGCGTTGTCACCGCGCGATGCTGCCGCGTTTATCGCCGTCAGCAAGCGCACTCTGTCGCGCCTCATCCGATCAAAGACGATCGCCGCACGGAAGGCGGGCCCTCGCACGCTGGTCGATGTGGCATCGCTCAAAGCCTATTACCAATCGTTGCCCCTGAAAACGGATCATGCACCGCTCGTGTTCGGCGAGCGCGCCCACGTCCGGCAGCGTCCGCATTGCAAGCACTGATGGGGAATTGGCTGCCACGGATTTTGCGTCGGTGTCTGGTGAGACCGGCTATCCCTTCAAGTCAACCGATGACATGTAGTGGACATGTCGGATGCGCTAAGCGCCGGCGCAGGGAGCACGCGCCTACCAGCACTTCCTTGGGCTGTGCTGCGCGTCACAGACCTGTTAGGGTGCTTCCGGTAGTCCTTGTCGACAGAGCTGCCAGCGGGATGTGCCGACGTTCCGCCAATTAAAGGCAGCCAGTGTGCCTCCGGCGGGCGAGCAATCAGAAAACGACTGATCTCGGTACGCGGCCTCGCGTATTTGCCGAAGGCTGCTCGTCGTTAAGGAGCCACAGCGTGAATCTTTTACGTCGCAAGTTTCTGCATCTGGCGACTGCCGCGGTCGCGCTGCCCGCGATGACGCGGACCGCATCGGGGCAAGCCTACCCTGTGCGCACGATTACGCTCATCGTGCCGTTCCCACCGGGCGGCTCGACCGACCCGGTCGGGCGCATCATGGCAGCGCGCATGGCGGAAAAGCTCGGGCAGCCGGTTATTGTCGAGAATATCGGTGGTGCCGGCGGCAGCATCGGCGTCGGGCGGCTCGCACATGCCGCTCCCGATGGCTACACGATCGATATCGGCCAGTGGGACACGCATGTGCTCAATGGCATTGTCTACAACCTCAATTACGATTTGCGGACGGATTTTACGCGGATCGGCCTGGTCTCGCTCAATCCGGTGCTTCTGGTCGCGCGGAAAGCATTTCCGGCCGATGACCTCAAAGCGCTGGTCGCCTGGATGAAGGCGCATCCCGGCGAGGCGAGATTCGGCAATGGCAGTGCGGCCACCCGACTCGGCGGATTTCTGCTGGAAAATCTCAGCGGTGCGAAAATGCTGTTCGTTCCATATCGTGGCGCAGGTCCCGCCATGACCGATCTGATCGCCGGACAGATCGACCTTCTGGTTGTGCAGGCTGCCGGTGGGATGCCGCAGGTGCGCGCCGGCACGATCAAAGCCCTGGCAAATTTATCGGCGCACCGCTCCGAGGCGATACCGAGCGTTCCAAGCTCCGACGAGTCCGGCCTGCCCGGACTTTATATGGCGAGCTGGTTCGGCCTGTTCGCGCCAAAAGGCGCGCCGAAGGATGCCGTTGCTAAGATCAATGCGGCCATGGTGCAGACGCTCGCCGAGCCGGACGTGCGCAAGAAGATTATCGATCTTGGTCTCGATATCGCTCCGGCCGAGCAGCAGACCCCGGACGGCTTCGCCGCATTCTACAAGGCTGAAATCGCGAAATGGTGGCCAATCGTCAAGGCCGCCGGGATCACGGCGCAGTAGTCCGACGCTGATTGGAGAAAGCCATGAGACTTCCCCGCCGAAAATTTCTGCGTCTCGCTGCCGGCGCCGCCGCGCTCCCGGGCTTTTCGCGTTCTGTGCTGGCGCTCGATTATCCGACGCGACCAATACATATGATCGTCGGCTTTCCGCCTGGCGGCGGGGCCGACATCGGTGCGCGCCTGATCGGTCAATGGCTGTCGGAGCGGCTCGGTCAGCAAGTCGTCATCGAGAACCGCGCGGGCGCCGCCAGCAACATAGCGACGGAAGCGGTTATCCGCGCGACGCCGGACGGGTACACGCTTCTCTATTCGACAATATCGGCGGCAATCAACGTTTCTCTCTACGCCAATGCAAACTTCAACTTCCTTCGCGATATCGCTCCGGTGGCCGGCGTGTTGCGTGCGGGGCTGGCGATGGTTGTCAATCCCACGTTTCCCGCCAAAAGCGTTCCGGAATTTATCGCTTACGCCAAAGCCAATCGCGGCAAGCTGAATATGGCGGTGGCCGGTTCCAGCACGCGCGTTGCCGGGGAGCTGTTCAAGATGATGTCGGGCGTCGATATGACGCCAGTGCAGTATCGCGGCGGCGCACTCGCGCTCACTGACTTGATGGGCGGGCAGGTGCAAGTTTTCTTCAGTCCACTGCCCGAACCGACCGAATTAATCAGGGCAGGCAAGGTTCGCGCGTTGGCGGTGACCACCGCAACGCGCTCGGAAGCGTTCCCCGATATTCCGGCCATCGGCGAATTCGTCCCTGGCTACGAGGCAAGTGCCTGGAACGGTATCGGAGCGCCAAAGAACACGCCGGTCGAGATCATCGACAAGCTCAACAGACAAATCAATTCGGGCTTGGCCGATCCGAAGTTGAAATCGAAACTGTCCAGCTTGGGTGCAACAGTATTCCCGGTCTCGCCCGCCGACTTCGCAAAGTTCATCGACGCCGACAGCGCGAAGTGGGCCAAGGTGGTGAAGTTCGCGAACATCAAGCCGGAATAAATCAGCGGGGTTGCATTGACCCGGATGGGAGAGGCGCCACGATGAGATTTCGCCGCAGAAATTTTTTGCATCTCGCCGTTGGCGCTGCCGCGCTACCCGCCTTACCTCATTTAGCGTTCGCGCTCGAGTATCCGTCGCGGCCGGTGCGCATCGTCGTCGGCTTTCCAGCCGGCGGTCCGGGCGACATTATCGCGCGACTGACAGGCAAATGGCTTTCTGAGCGACTAGGCCAGTCGTTTTTCATCGACAACAAACCGGGCGCAGGCGGCAACGTCGCCGCGGAAGCGGCCGCCCATGCGGCCGCGGATGGTTACACGCTACTGCAGTTTACTCCTTCGAATGCCATCAGCGCATCACTCCATAAAAAGCTGAACTACGCCCCGCTGCGTGATCTCACTCCTGTTGCGGGCGCTGTGCGGGCGCCGCTGGTCATGGAAGTAAATCCCTCCCTCCCGGTGAAGTCAGTTGCCGAGTTCATTGCCTATGCCAAGGCAAACTCGGGCCGCGTCAACTTGGCGTCCGCCGGAATCGGCACCACGCCCCATCTCGCGGGCGAGCTGTTCAAGATGATGGCTGGCATCGAGCTGATCCACGTTCCGTACCGTGGCGGCGCACCGGCGTTGATCGATTTGCTGGGCGGACAGGTCCAAGTGCTGTTTGACCCGATCCCTGCCTCCATCGGCTATATCAGGGACGGTAAATTGCGCGCGCTGGGGGTAACAACGGCGGGCCGCTCCGAGGC
>JBAQJL010000209.1:0-26711 GCA_049300295.1 Xanthobacteraceae bacterium | reverse complement strand
GATTCGGCCCGAGCCGACAAAGGGCGCGGTGTGTTCGGGGCCGACGACGAGTTCCGAGGTGCCGCGCATGCCGGTTGCAATGCGGGCAAGGACCGGGCTTATCTTTTCAGCCGATGGCATGGGAACTGACCCGCTGGCTCCGCTCGGGAATCATGTCATAACCCGCTGCGCAGCGACCTGCTTCCTTAGTTCCGGCTGCGGGCGGCCGCATCGGCGCGCAGGAACGAGTATTCATTCCGTAGCAAGGCCACAAAATGCTAGACTCTGTCCAGCAGCGAGGAGGTCCGCAATGCATCGATATATGGCCATAGCTGGAAGCATGGTTGCTGTTTCACTTGCGGTGTTGCTGCCGAGCGCGCCGGCGTCTGCCATCACCGCGAAACAGAAGATGGCGACCTGTGACTTCGGCGCTGACCATCCGGAAGGCGGGGGCCCGAAGCTCGTTGGCGCAAAGCGCAAGCAGTTTATTAGCCGGTGCATGTCGGGCAAGAACGATCCGCGCGGTCCAGGCGTTGGAACGCCTGGCGCACCCAGCGAGCCGGCGGACGAGCCCGAACCGAAATAAGCGCGCCTGCAGCGTCCGGTTGTCGCGTTGCGGCAATGGTCGCGTTAGAAGGGTCGCGTCAGAAGACCCAAGGACGATAAAAAGGGGAGGGGAGCATGAGCACGCAGACGGGCGTGGAGCCCGCTACGCACTTCCGGCGCGGTTGGATTTACGTTCTGCTGCTGGCGCTGGTCACCATCAATTACATGGACCGGTCGGCATTGGGCGTCGTCGCCCAGGCGGTGCGCGGCGAATTCAAGCTGTCGCCGGTGCAGATGGGCTATCTCTTCTCGTCGTTCCTGTGGACGTATGCGTTATGCGTCCTGCCCGTCGGAATCCTGCTCGATCGCTTCGCGGCGCGCAATATCAACTCCATCGGCATCGCGCTGTGGTCGCTCGTCATGGCTGCGACCGCCGCCGTGGGCAGTTTTACAGGCCTGATGGCGACCCGCCTCCTCATGGGGGCCGGCGAGGCGACCTCGATTCCCTCAAGCGCTCGTATCGTGCGGGAATGGATGCCGGCGCGGGAGCGCGGCGTTGCCAACGTGTTCTGGAGCGCGGGCAGCTTCGTCGGTCCGGCGATCGGTGCCGTGATTACCGCATCGATCGCCAGCGCCTACGGCTGGCGCTCCGCCTTTGTCGTGCTTGGTGCGCTTGGCTTTGTCTGGCTGATTTGCAATCTCGTCTGGTTCGACCGGCCCGAAAAGGTCAAGTGGCTCACCGACGACGAGCGTCGCAAGATTCTAGCTGAACGTTCGGCCGGCGCGTCCGACGAGATCGGTACGCCTGGCAGTGCCGGTGTGGTGCTCGAACTCTTGCGATCGCCGTCGATGTGGGGCGCCATGATCGCCCAAGCCGCCGGCATCTATGCGCTCTATCTGCTGCTGTTCTGGTTGCCGAGCTATCTGCAGGAAACCAAGCACCTCACCATTATGAAAACCGGCCTCTACACCGCGGTGCCCTGGGCGATCGCGGTGCCGGTGAGCATTGTGATCGGCATTGTCAGCGATCGGGTGTTGGCCACGCACACGCTTCTGGCCGGCGGCCGGCGCGGCATGGTCATCCTTTGCGTGCTGCTGGCGGCGGTGATGGTATTCGTGCCGCTTACCAACAATACCAGCGTGATCCTGGCTCTGTTTGCGTTATCGCTCTCGGGCATCAACGCCGCCATTTCGCTCAACGTGACCCTGGTGACCGATCTTGTTCACCGCGCGCGCGATGTCGGCAAGGCCATCAGCTTGACGATCCTGGCAGGCAATATTTGCGGCCTGCTGGCGCCGATCGTCACCGGCTATGTGGTGGCCGGTCTGCACTCGTATGATTGGGCGCTCTGGATCGCCGGTATTCTGCTCGTCATCGGCGCGGTGGCACTCGGCACCATGACGCGCGAGGTCATCCTGCCGGCAGAGGGCACCCGCCGGGGTGGTTGAGCGCGGCGGCGCCTGCCTTTAGACTCAAACCCGACGAACGATTTCACCGGTCCCATCCATCCGCGTTGAAGGACTTTTCGACATGAGCACCGTCACCCTGGAAGCCAAACCCGCCGCATTCGATGTGACTGAAGTTGAGTACTTGCGCCACGGCGACAAGCCGCTGCTGGCGCGCATTTACAAACCAGCCGGAGAGGGGCCGTTCCCCGCCATGGTTGAGTGCCACGGCGGCGCCTGGTGCATGAGCGATCGGATGTCCGAGCGCCAGCGCCACGAATACATGGCCTCCCACGGCGTCGTGTCGATCGCGCTCGATTTCCGTTCCGGCGACGAGGACCCGTATCCAGCCTCGGTGCAGGACATCAATTACGCGGTGCGCTGGGCCAAGGCCAACGCGCGCAGCCTGAAGACCCGTCCCGAACTGATCGGCCTTTCCGGTCAATCGAGCGGCGGTCATTTGGCGATGCTGGTCGCGATGCGGCCGAACGACCCGCGTTACACCGCAATCGCGCTGCCGCCGGGCACGCCGCCGCAGGATGCGAGCGTTCGCTGCGTGGTGATGTCCTGGCCGGTGATCAACCCGCTCAGCCGCTATCGCCATGCCAAGCGCGGCATGGCGAGCGGCAACGAATGGGGCAAGGCCATCATTCCGCGCCATGACTCCTACTGGGGATCGGAAGCCAACATGGCTGAGGGCAACCCCACGATGGCGCTCGAGCGTGGCGAGAAGCTTATTTTGCCGCCGGCGATCTGGTTCCAGGGCAAAAACGACACCCAACACGACTACAAAGATGTCGAGTCGGATTTCCCCGGCAACGAGCCACAGCGCTTCTGCGCCAACTACAAGAAGGCCGTAGGCGATATCGCGCTCGAATACATCGACATGGATCGCAGCGCCACCCATACGCCCGACCTGAGCAAGACCGGCGACATGTTTGCTCGGATGGTGCAATTCATCGGCAAGCATATAAAGGCGTAGCAGCCGAGAGCGCGAACAGAGCCGTGCAAAATGAGCCCGTCGCGGATGGGCGTAACTACTGCTGCGGCCCACGCGGATATTCGGCGTAGCAGAAGCGCGTGGGCTTCGCCTGTCGGTGCGGCCGTGTCCGCGAGCGATGGAGTTGTCCGATGAGTGATTGCCTGCACTGCGATATCAACGAATTGGTGCGCGAGCGCATCGAAGGCCAGGAAACCGTGGATTTGGCCGACTTGGTGGCCCGGATATCGGAGAGCCTCGCCGAAACAATCATGCTCGGGCCGAAGGAGCAGTGGGTCGCCTTGATGGCGGAAGCGATCCGTCATCTCGGGCAGGTGGTCATTGAGGAGATCGACGGCGTCGAGAGCAGCACGGCGCATTAGCCGTGCCGAAGTTCACTGCGACCGGCGTCGCGCAAGTGCTGTGTCGTGGGGGCCTGGGCTAAGGTCCACGCGAGTTTGGTGGCAGATAGGACTGATCAATATGGAACAGCAGACAACGGCGACTGAGGATCTTCTTTTCGAGCTGCGCGATGGCATCGGCAGGATTACCTTCAACCGGCCGCAGGCCCGTAACGCCTTCACGTTCGCTATGTACGAGCGGCTGGCGCAGATTTGCGTCCAGGCGAGGGACGACCGCTCCATCAAGGTGCTGGTGCTGCAGGGCGCGGGCGACAAGGCGTTCGCTTCCGGTACCGACATCAATCAATTCCGCGCCTTCAAGGGCCCGCAGGATGCACTCGAATACGAGGCCCGTATTGACCGGGTACAGACCGCGCTCGAGCAGTGCCGCGTGCCTACCATCGCGGCGATCAGCGGGGCCTGCACCGGCGGCGGCGGCGCGATCGCTGCCTGCTGCGATCTGCGCATCGGCACCAAGACCACGCGGATCGGCTTTCCGATTGCGCGCACGCTCGGCAATTGCCTGTCGATGGCGAGCATCAGCCGGCTGACCGCCCTGGTCGGGCCGGCACGGGTCAAGGACCTGATTTTCTCCGCCCGCCTGGTCGGCGCCGAGGAGGCTGCCCAGATCGGTCTCTTGACCGAGGTGGTGGAAGACCTCGATGCCCTGAACAAACGCGCCAGCGAGCTCGCCATAATCGTGGCCGGCAATGCGCCGCTTACTCTGGCGGCCACCAAGCAGGCGCTGGCGCGGCTGATGCGGCGGCTGACGCGCGAGGAGGGCGAGGACCTGATCCTCATGTGCTACATGAGCCGCGATTTTCAGGAAGGCATGGACGCCTTCCTCAACAAGCGCCCGCCGCACTGGACCGGCGAGTAGCCAACAGCGTATTGAACGACTAACCCGGAGCCTGCATCGCGGTTGCCGTTCGGGCTATCAACTTTGGGAGTTCATGCTTGAACCTGGCAAAGCTGACGCCACGGGCGAGCGCTGGCGCCTGAAGCTTGCGATCAGGCGACAGCCGAAGCCAGTGCTTCCACAGCAGAGGCCGCGTCAAAGCCGCGGCAACATCCGCCGCATGACGCCGTCTCGGTGATGGACCAAGTGCAGCAACGCGTTTGCGATGTGACCAGAAGTGCGACGACGGTCCAGTGCAAGACCTTGGTGGTCCTGCCATACTCAAGTTGTACTTTCATTGCTGATTACTGCTCGCTTTGTCCGCCAGGGTTCTCAGGTGCGCGTCCCGTGATACTGCGCAAGCGCCGCACCGAAAGCCTCGAAGATTTTGCGGTTGATCGGGTTATGCGCGGCGTCGTGCTCTGCATGCCATTGCACGCCGAGTGCAAAGCCTGGCGCATCGGCGATGCGGATCGCCTCGATGGTGCCGTCCTCGGCCACGCCCTCGACTATGACGCGCTTGCCGAGCTGCAGAATGCCCTGGCCGTGCAGTGAGTTGACGCGGATAGTCTCGCAACCAAGGAGCTTGGTGAACACGCCGTCCGGCATCAGCGTAATGTCGTGGCGGTCGGCGAAAATCACGGCGAGGTCAGGATGCGGCTCGCCGTTCGGCAGTCGCGGCATGCGATGGTTCATGCGCCCGGGTAGCTCACGGATTTCAGGATGCAGCGAGCCCCCGAATGCGACGTTAATCTCCTGGAGGCCGCGGCAGATGCCGAGCAACGGCACGCCGCGCTCTACACAGGTCTCGATCAGCGCCAGTGCGAGCGCGTCGCGATCATGGTCGTAGGGCTCGTAACGCGGGTCTGCTTTCTCGCCGAACCGGGTCGGATGGACGTTGGCGCGCGCTCCGGTGAGCAGGATGCCGTCGACCACTTCAAGCAGCGCGTCCGCATCGGTGATCTCCGAGGTGCCCGCGAACATCAGCGGCAGAGCGCCTGCGACTTCCGCGACCGCGCGCAGATTGCGCTCGCCGACACGCTGCGCGGTGAAGCGGCCCTCGACGCGGAGCGCGCCGCCAATCACACCAACGACGGGTCGCTTTGTGGTCACTGCGCCGGCCCAATTTCGCTCATGCGGCTGTTATACCAGAGCCGGCGGGCAGGAGAGCCTCTGTAGGCGCGATGCAGCATTGAGAGGGTTTATTTATCCAGGCCGCCCGCCGGCCAAATCCCGGCCTCAACGCGTCGCCGCGCGCCGGCGCAGAAACGGCACCACGAACAAGGCCGCGACCGGGACGTGCAGGAGGATGCCGGCGACGACAATCAAGCCGATCTGGGTGCCTGACAGCATGCCGTGCCGTGCTTCCAGCACCAGCACGAAGATCGTGAACGGCAGGAACAAGACGATCGACGTGATCAGGCCGGGATTGTAGATCCGCATCCGCAGCGTGCTGACAATGTGTGTCAGGGCGTTGATCAGCGTCAGCCCGACCCAGCTAAGACCGACCCAGCGCAGCGCCTCGGGATAAAGGACGGCGAGGCCGACCGGCAGCCAGACGAAGCCGATGTTGATAAGCGCAACGCCGCCGGTATCGACGGGCCAGTTGTCGTTACCGCTCTTGAACACGTGCGCATTGGCGAACTGGCGGAAGCCGCCCGGCCACAAGTGCTCCTCGATCTGGTGCAGCATGTAGATGACGAGCAGACCGAACCACAGGGCGCGCTCGCTCAATGGGTCGAGGCGAAACAGCGCGATCCAAACAACAATGCCAAGCGCGCTCAGATAGGGCAGCGTTTTCTGCCAACTGGCGGCAATGCAGGACAGGAGCGACATCGGCGGGAACCTCATTGGGCGATGGCGGATTTCTGGCATCGGACGCGCGCGTTCCGATGCGCCTGCGCACCGGCCGCGTGCTTCCCTTAGCCGAAATGAGGCCGATTCGTCTGCGCCCGGAGGCAGAGGGGATTGCTACTCCGCCGCCTCGACCTGTGGCCTCCGATCGCCGCGCAAGCCGCCAAGGATGGCGAGGGCCTGCGCCATCGAGAATGTCCGCTTTGCCGCGTCGAAGGCATGCCGACTGTGCGGCAGCATGTAGCCGTGGTCGACGCCGGGGAATACGTGCAGGGCGATGTTCTTCTGCCGTGCAGCCGCCGCGCGATAGGCGTCGCGCACCTCGGGCGGCGCGGCAAAATCAAGATCGCCCCACATGATGCAGACCGGTACGGTGAGCCCGTCGAGCTCGTGGATAAAATCAAGCAGCTGGGTGCCGTGGCACGAGACGCCGGCGTCGTAACCGAGCCGCTTTGGGCCGAGGATGGCGTAGGGACCGCCATAGCAAAAGCCCATGGCGGCAGCGCGGCCGTTGTGCTGTGGCAACGCACGTACGTATTGGAGCGTGTCAGCCATGTCGGCCTCGCCCGCCTTGATTTTTTCTAGCCGCGGCTTGCCGCGCGGCGCGGTGCGCGGATCGTCATGAGGGAGCGGCCCGGGCACCGAGCGCCAGAACAGGTCGGGCGCGGCGGCGATATATCCGGCGGCGGCAAATTCATCGGCGATCCCGCGTAAATCCTCATCCACGCCAAGGATGGCATTGGCCAGCACAATGGCCGGGGTCGGGCGCGGTGAGGTGGGTAGCGCTAGATAGCAGTCAAACGTGCCGCCGGACGAGCAGGGAACTTTAACGGTGCTTGCGGGCATCGCAGATCTCCGACAGCGGTGTCGCTCGGCCTTCACCCTACCTATTCTGTCTCCCTCGGCCAAGTCGCAGGTGACGCGTTCATATTGCCGTGGCGCCGATCCATATTCATCCTGACGACAGGTTTGCAGTGCAGTAGATGCGCTTAACTGGACTCACCACACGAGAATCGAGCACTGTTACAAGTATGGTCTAACGGAGCCCCCTATGAAAATACTCGCTGCCGTACTCGCTGCCGGACTGCTCGTCTCTTGCAATAGCGCCTTTGCGGAAGACATCGATCTGTCGACCTGGACCTGCAAGAAATTCCAGGCGGCTGACAAAGAGGATATCGGCGTCATCCTGGCCTGGCTCGATGGCTATTACCGAGGCGAAGACGATCCGCCGGTGATCAACACCGACCGGTTTGTCGCCAATGCCAAGAAACTCGGCGCATACTGCGCAGATCATCCGGACGCAGGGCTGATTACCGCGACGGATGCGGTGTTCAAGAAAAAGTAGATCTGTCCGACCGGATCGGAATTGAGCGGCCGGGGGCTCCGCTCAATTCTCACACGTCCAGGGCGTCCTCGTTGGCAAATTCGGCGCGCTCCTGGATGAAGGCGAAGCGCTCCTCGGGTTTGGTGCCCATCAGGCGCTCGACCGATTTTTCCGTGGCCTTCTGATCGTCGGGCAGCAGCGTCACGCGCAACAGTGTGCGCTTGCGCGGGTCCATGGTGGTTTCCTTCAGTTGCGCAGCCATCATCTCGCCGAGCCCCTTGAAGCGGCTCACTTCCACCTTGGCGTTGGCGTGAAACTCCTTCTTCAAGATCTCGTCGCGGTGCTTGTCGTTGCGGGCATAGAAAATCTTGCCGCCGTGCGACAGGCGAAACAGCGGCGGTACCGCGAGATAAAGATGGCCATTGTCGATCAGGTGCGGCATCTGCCGGTAGAAAAAGGTGATGAGCAGCGACGCGATATGGGCGCCGTCGACATCGGCGTCGGTCATGATGATGATCCGGCCGTAACGCAAATCCTCGTCGCGATAGTGCGCGCCGGTGCTGCAGCCCAGCGCCTGCGCCAAATCGGCGAGCTGCTGGTTTTGTGCGAGCTTGTCCTTGCCGGCCGAAGCGACGTTGAGGATTTTTCCGCGTAACGGCAACACAGCTTGTGAAGCGCGATCGCGCGCCTGCTTGGCCGAGCCGCCGGCGGAGTCGCCCTCGACGATAAACAGCTCGGCGCCTGCGGCTGCGCCGTTGGTGCAGTCAGCGAGCTTTCCGGGCAGCCGCAGCTTGCGCACGGCGCTCTTGCGCGCGATGTCCTTTTCCTGCTTGCGGCGAATGCGCTCGTCGGCGCGCTCGACCACGAACTCGAACAGCTTATTGGCGGCGGCCGGGTTGCCGGCGAGCCAATGGTCGAACGGGTCCTTGATGGCCTGCTCGACGATCTTTTGTGCCTCGGCGGTGGCGAGGCGATCTTTGGTTTGACCCTGAAATTCGGGCTCGCGGATGAACACAGAGAGCATCGCGCCGGCGCCGGTCATGACGTCGTCGGAGGTGATCGCGGCACCGCGCTTGCCCTGGTTCATGCGCTCGGCATGATCCTTGAGCCCGCGCAATAGCGCCGAGCGCAGGCCGGATTCGTGGGTGCCGCCGTCCGGCGTTGGAATGGTATTGCAGTAGGAATTGAGGAAAGCGTCGGCATCGGCGGTCCACGCCACGGCCCATTGCACGGCGCCGTGCACGCCGATCTTGCCGGCGCTGCCGGTGAAGATGTCGGGATGGACGAGCGTTGCCGACGAGAGTGTCTCCGACAAATAATCCTTCAAGCCGTCCGCGAAATGGAACGTCGCCTTTTCGGGCACGTCCTCGATGCCGCGCAGCAGCTCCTTGGCACACGACCAGCGGATTTTGACTCCGCCGAACAGATACGCCTTCGAGCGTGTCATCTTGAACACGCGTTCGGGCTTGAAGTGCGCCTTTTCGCCGAAAATCTGCGGGTCGGGCAGGAAGCGCACCTTGGTGCCGCGGCGATTCGGCGCCTTACCGGCGTCCTGTAATTTTGTCTTCGGCTTGCCGCGCTCGAAAATCATCCGATAGAGCTTCTGGCCGCGCGCGACTTCGACCTCCAGGCGCTCGGACAAGGCGTTCGCGACCGACACGCCGACGCCGTGCAAGCCGCCCGAAGTTCCATAGACCTGGGAGTCGAATTTGCCGCCCGCATGCAGCGTGCACATGATGACTTCGAGCGCAGATTTTTTCGGAAATTTGGGATGCGGGTCGACCGGGATGCCGCGGCCGTTGTCGGTGACGGTGATGAAACCGTCGGCCTCCATCTCGACATCGATCCAGTCGGCGTGGCCGGCCAGCGCCTCGTCCATGGCATTGTCGATGACTTCGGCAAACAAGTGATGGAGCGCCTTCTCGTCGGTGCCGCCGATATACATACCTGGCCGGCGCCGGACCGGCTCGAGCCCTTCCAGAACCTCGATATGTTTTGCCGTATAGCTGGACTCGGCCGACGAGCCGCGGGCAGCCGCGGGCCCCGACCGCCGAGCACCGCCGCGGCGCGCCTGACCCGAGCCACCGAACAGATCGGGGGCGTCTTGGGCTGAGGATTTTTTTGCTGTTTTTGCCAAGGTTTACCCCGAAATCCTATGCCAGTGTCGGAACCGATGTGGCGCTTCGACTGCCCCCGCGCAACGGCGCCGAATCAGGCTCCGACTATAGGCTTCACTACGCCATTTAGGGGGCGGCCCGAGCGGTGCATTTGACGCTCAAGGGCACCCGCACTATATCGCCGCCATGCCAAGGAAATTGCCGAGCATCTTCAGGCACCGCCGCCGTCGCAACTGCGATACGGCACGGGCGCGCCTCGGCGTTTAGCAAGTCCTCGTGCCGCCGGTTCCGCGGCACCGATTCCTGATAGCTGCCGCGGATTCCGCCTCATCGTCCAAACGGCAAAGGTTGAATCATGTCCGCGCAAAATACCAAGGCCAAGATCGGCATCCTCGGTGCGTCCGGCTACACCGGCGCGGAGTTGGTCCGGCTGCTCATTCGCCATCCGCGTGTCGAGATCGCGCTGCTGACGGCCGATCGGCGCGCCGGCAAGCCGATGGCCGACGTGTTTCCGCAGTTCGCGCCATACGTATTGCCGACGCTCACCGCCATCGAGGGCGCCGATTGGCAGGCGTTGGCGCTCGATCTCGCTTTCTGCGCTCTGCCGCATGGCACGACGCAAAAAGTCATTGCCGACCTCATGGCGCGTGCGCCGGCGACAAAAGTTGTCGATCTGTCGGCCGATTTTCGGCTCGCCGATCCAACCTCCTATGCGCGCTGGTATGGCCACGAGCATTTTGCCTCGGCGCTGCAGAAAGAGGCCGTCTATGGCCTCACCGAAGTCTATCGACAAAAGATCAAAGCGGCGCGGCTTGTCGCCAATCCGGGCTGCTACACGACCTGCGCGCAGCTTGCGCTCATTCCGCTGCTCCAGGCCAAGGCCATCGATCCGGACGAGATTGTGATCGACGCCAAATCGGGCATGACCGGTGCGGGCAGGGCGGCGAAAGAAGAGATGCTGTTTTCCGAGGTATCGGAGGGTTTCCACGCTTATGGCGTCGGGCACCATCGCCACATGTCCGAGCTTGATCAGGAGTTTTCGCTCGCTGCTGGCCGCGAGGTGATTGTCAGCTTTACGCCACATCTGGTGCCGATGAATCGCGGCATCCTGTCGACCATCTATGTACGCGGCCTCGACAAGGCATCGCCCGAAGATCTCCATGCGCTGCTCGCAAAGGCTTACGCCGGCGAGCCGTTTGTGCATGTGCTGCCGTTCCGCACGATGCCGCAAACCCGGCACGTGCGCGGCTCCAACATGACGTTCGTCGGCGTCGCCGCCGACCGGATCGACGGCCGCGCCATTATTTGCTCGGCGCTCGATAACTTGACCAAGGGAGCCTCCGGCCAGGCCGTGCAGAACATGAATGTCATGCTCGGCTATCCAGAGACGACGGGGATCGATCAGGTCGCGCTGTTTCCGTGATTACGCGGCGCCGCTTCAAAGCTGTTCGCGGCATCTTCAATCCGCTGCGCGAAAGTTCCATCCGGTTCCCGGGCCGTTCTCATCCGAATGGAGGACGCGTGCGGCGCATCGAAAAATGCATTGTGAGCTTCGCTACAAACCGTGGAGAAGCCAAATGCGCTATCCATTATTCTTCATCTTTCCGTTCGTTCTAGCGGCGGCGCGATCGCTGGCATGCGGCATTCAAGCGCCGGGGAAGTCCGAAGGCCGAGCAGTAATATCGGCTGAGACCGAATACGGGTTTCTTCTGGTTGCAATTTTCTGTCTGACTGGCTTGCTGATCACCCTGGGTGCGATGATCTATTTCCCCGATCTGGGTGCGGTAATCGCGGAATACAATCAAATCTGATCGCCTTAGTCTCGCACCCTCACATAACTGCCGGGTGCGTCCTCGATCGGGGTGAGCGCGCCGCCGCCGGGGTCGCGCGCCGGCACTTCGGTCGTGTCCTGGTCCTTCAACCAGGCGAGCCAATCCGGCCACCATGAGCCCGGATGCTCGGTGGCCTTGGCGAGCCACTTGTCGAGATCGGCGCTGCGCGGCCGCGGTCCGGTCCAGTATTGGTATTTGTTGCGGTCGGGCGGGTTGACAACGCCGGCAATATGGCCGGACCCCGCCAGCACAAAGCGCACCGGGCCGCCGAAATACTTGCTTCCGAGCAGCACCGATTTCGGCGGCGCGATATGGTCTTCGCGCGTCGCCAGATTGTAGATTGGCACTTTGATGGACTTGAGGTCGATCGCCGTATTGCTGATTGTCATCTTGCCTCGCGCCAGCCTGTTTTCCAGATAACAGGAGCGCACATAGAAGGCATGGTTGGCGCCGGGCATGCGCGTCGCATCGGAATTCCAGTACAGCAAATCGAACGGGAACGGCGCCTTGCCCTTGAGATAATTGTTGACGACGTAGGGCCAGATCAGGTCGTTCGAACGCATCAGATTAAATACGGTCGCCATCTTGCGGCCTTCGAGATAACCACGCTCGGCCATGCGCTGTTCCAGCGCCTCGACCTGCGCCTCATCGACAAACACTTTGAGATCGCCCGCGTAGGTAAAATCGACCTGCGCGGCGAACAGTGTCGCCGACATGATCCGCTGGTCACCCCACGCCGCCATCGCGGCGAGCGTCACCGAGAGCAAAGTGCCGCCGACGCAATAGCCAATGGTGTGGACGCGATCTTCGCCGGTGACCTTTTGGATAACGTCGAGCGCGGTGATGGCGCCCTCGCGGACATAGTCTTCAAATGTCTTCTGCGCCAAGTGAGCATCAGGATTGACCCAGGAGATGCAGAAGACCGTCACGCCCCGGTCGACGCACCACTTAATGAAGGACTTTTCCGGCGTCAGATCGAGCACATAAAACTTGTTGATCCAGGGCGGCACGATCAGCAGCGGCCGCTTGAGCACCGTCGGAGTCGATGGTGCGTACTGGACGAGCTGCATCAGGTCGTTCTGGAAAATGACCTTGCCGGGCGTCGTCGCCAGGTTGCGGCCGACCTCGAACATCGAGGAATCGGATTGGCGAATGCGCAAATGACCGCCGCCGGCTTCGATATCCTCCGCCAGCATCTTCATGCCGCGCACCAGGTTGTCGGCATTGCTGGACAGCGTTTCGCGCAGCAGTTCGGGATTGGTCAGAATAAAGTTCGACGGCGACAGCGCATTGGAAATCTGCCGCACATAGAACTCGGCCTTCTGCCTGGTGTGCGCGTCGAGGCCGGAAGCGTCGCTGACGAGCTGGTTCGCCCACTCCGTCGTGAGCAGATAACCCTGCTTGAGAAAGTCGTAGAACTGGTTCGAGCTCCATTCCGGATCGGCAAAGCGCTTATCGGTGGAGGCGGGGGCGGCGACCGGGCTGGTCGCTTCGCCGGTCAGGCGTTTGGCGCCGGCGGCCCACAGATCGAGATAGGCCTTGCCAAGCCGGGTCTGCAGCTCGACGGCACGCTGCGGGTCGGCAAGCCAATATTCGGCCACGTGGCCGAGAGTTTTAACCACCTCGGCGACCTCATCGGCCATTTCGCGGTCGTCTTCGCCCTGTTCGCGGGGCTTGAGATAGGCCGACAGCGCCCGCCCGCCATTTTCGATCAAACGCGCCAGATTACGCGAAAACGCCTCGACATCGATGGTGCCGATCTTCACCTGCTGTTGCGATGGAGGCTGCACCGGCGTTCCTCAGCGGCCGAAGGGAAAAATCCAGTCCGGCTGTTTCTTCAGAAATGGTTTTTCGAACTCGCGCGCACAAGCCTTAGCAGATCACCTGATGTTTTGGACCGAACGCCGTCAGTCCATCTTTGGTCCCGGCAGCCTATGCGCATTGCGGCGTCCTCGTTTGGACATATTACCTGGGTACGGAAACCTAGGGTGCTCGTTCAACTGGTCCCTGTAAGTATCGGATTGGTAAACAATTTAACGGCACAACAGCGGGCGAGGGGCCGCCCAACAGCAGAAGATGCGGCTGGTAAGGGCCAGCCAAGGCTGGGCCGGGCTGGGGAACAAGTCTGCATGGCGTTGGCTTGCCGGGCGGGAACGCGAATGAGCGTGGCGGTGGTGGCTGCGGCCGTTGCGGCGCTGCTGCTGTCGGCCTGTTCGTCATCGTCCGGAACATATCCGACGCTGTTCGCCGAACCGCCGCCGCGGGGCGACGCGCCGCTCACGCCCGATGAGGTCAAGCAGGCGACCGATACGCTTCTGACCGATCGTGAGCACTTGTGCGCGGCGGCGATCGCCAACGAGCAGCCCGGTGCGCCGCCGCCCGATTGCGCGACGCAAACCGGCACAGCAGGCAAGCCTGCCGGTGGCACCGGCGCCAAGCCGTGATACAAAGGTTGAATCATCCCACTTTCGAACCCTGCCGAGACTGCCATGGAAGATTTTTATCGCATTCGCCGCCTGCCGCCCTACGTCTTTGAGGTCGTCAACCGGGCCAAGGCGGCCGCGCGCAACGGCGGCGCCGATATTATCGACCTTGGCATGGGCAATCCCGATTTGCCCACGCCGGCGCACGTCATCGAGAAGATGAAGGAGACGATCGGCAAGCCGCGCACCGACCGCTATTCCGCCTCGAAGGGGATCCCGGGACTGCGCCGCGCTCAGGCTGCTTATTACGCGCGTCGCTTCGGCGTGAAGCTCAACCCGGAGACCCAGGTCGTCACGACGCTCGGCTCCAAGGAAGGTTTCGCCAACGTCGCGCAGGCGATCATCGCGCCGGGTGACGTTATCATCGTCCCCAATCCGACCTATCCGATCCACGCTTTCGGCTTTCTCATGGCCGGTGGCACGACCCGCGCCGTGCCGGTGGAAGCCAACAGCACGTTCTTTTCTGCGCTCGAGCGCGCGGTGTTGCATTCGATCCCGAAGCCGATCGCGGTCGTGGTCTGCTACCCGTCGAATCCGACAGCCTGCATCGCCGATCTCGACTTCTATCGTGATCTTATCGCGTTTGCGAAGAAACACGGTATCCTGGTGCTGTCCGATCTGGCCTACGCCGAGGTCTATTTCGACGGCCATCCACCGCCTTCGGTGCTTCAGGTCCCGGGCGCCATGGATGTCGCAGTCGAGTTCACTTCGATGTCCAAAACCTATTCGATGCCGGGTTGGCGGATCGGCTTTGCCGTAGGCAACGAGCGCATCATCGCTGCACTTGCGCGGGTGAAATCCTACCTCGATTACGGCGCTTTCACGCCGCTTCAGGTCGCGGCGACGGCTGCACTCAACGGCCCGGACGATTGTATCCACGAGATGCGCGCCACCTACCGGCGCCGGCGCGATGCACTCGTCGAATCGTTCGGACGAGCCGGTTGGCAGGTGCCGCCGCCGCTGGCGTCGATGTTCGCCTGGGCGCCCATCCCGGAGCCGTTCCGGCCGCTCGGCAGTGTCGAATTCTCCACGCTCCTGGTCGAGAAGGCGAGCGTCGCGGTGGCGCCCGGAGCCGGCTTCGGCGAATACGGCGAGGGCCACGTGCGGATTGCGCTGGTCGAGAACGAGCAGCGTATCCGCCAGGCGGCCCGCAACATCCGCCGCTTTCTTGAAACCGGGCCGGAAATGCTGCACAACGTCGTCCCGCTCGCGACGCGACGCTAGTCGGCGATCGCTCTTTCCATTTGGCGACGTTTTATGGCTGAACCGCTGAAAGTCGGTCTTGCGGGGCTGGGGACCGTCGGCGCCTCCGTGGTTCAATTGCTGGAACGCGGGCGCGACAAGATCATTGCGCGCTGCGGCCGGCCGGTGGAGATCGTCGCGGTCAGCGCCCGCTCTCGCGGCAAGAAGCGCGGCGTCGATCTCAGAAAATTCCACTGGGTTGCCGATCCGGTTGAACTCGCGCGTGATCCGTCGATTGACGTTCTGGTCGAGGTGATCGGCGGCGCCGGCGATCCCGCCAAGACGGCGGTCGAGGCTGCACTTGCGTCCGGCAAGTCCGTGGTGACCGCGAACAAGGCGCTGCTTGCCCGGCACGGCCAGAAGCTCGCGGCGCTGGCGGAACGACACGCGGTCGCGCTCAATTTCGAAGCCTCGGTCGGCGGCGGCATTCCGATCATCAAAACGCTGCGCGAGGGGCTTAACGGCAACGGCTTTTCCCGCGTCTACGGCATCCTCAACGGCACCTGCAACTACATCTTGTCGCGCATGGAGCATGACCGGTTAGCGTTCGAAGACTGCCTGCGCGAGGCGCAGCGGTTGGGCTATGCCGAAGCCGATCCCTCGTTCGACATTGAGGGTCACGATACCGCGCAAAAGCTCTCGATCCTGGCAGGCCTCGCCTTCGGCACCAGGCTCGATCCGGCCGCGATCTATGTCGAAGGTATTTCCTCGATCTCGCTCGCCGATCTCGATGCCGCGGACGAACTCGGCTACCGCGTCAAGCTGTTGGGTGTCGCGGTGAAAACCGAGGCCGGCATCGAGCAGCGCGTCCACCCGACCATGGTGCCGAAAGATTCGGCCATCGCCCAGGTCATGGGCGTGACCAACGCAGTCACGGTCGATGCCGAAGGGCTGGCGCCGATCACGCTGGTCGGCCCCGGCGCCGGCGGCTTGGCGACCGCTTCGTCGGTGGTGTCCGACCTCGCCGATATTGCGCGCGGCGTGCGTAATGCGCCGTTCGGCCGTCCGGCAGCGCGCATGACCGCAACCCGCAAGGCGCCGATGCAGCACCACGAGGGCGGCTACTACATCCGGCTGTTGGCGCGCGATCGCCCCGGCACCGCGGCGACCATTGCGCGCCGGCTTGCCCAACAGGGCATTTCGCTGGAATCGATCGTGCAGCGCCACGGCAGTAGCGGGCATGGCCCGTCGCCGTCCGGACGTTCGGGCGCGGCAGTTCCGGTCATTATGATCACGTATGCGACCAGTGAGGACGCGGTACGCAGGGCGCTTTCCGCCGTGCGGCGCGACCGTGTAATCTCCGGGCGACCGCAGGTCATCCGCATTGAGAAGAATTAAGCCGCGCCGGCGTTGCGCGGCCTGTTCGGGGAAAAAACGATGCCGTCGAGCACTGAGCCGCAAACGTCGATGATTGAGCGCATTTTCTCGATCGAACTCGCCCGGGTGACCGAGCGGGCAGCGGTCGCGGCGGCGCGTTTGCGCGGGCGCGGCGCCGAGAAAAAATCTGATCAGGCTGCGGTCGACGCGATGCGGCGCGAACTCGGCAAGCTGCTGATCGACGGCACGGTCGTGATCGGCGAGGGCGAGATGGACGAAGCGCCGATGCTGTTCATCGGCGAGAAGGTGGGCAGCAAGGGCGGCCCGAAGGTCGACATCGCAGTCGATCCGCTTGAAGGCACCACGCTCTGCGCCAAGAACATGCCCGGCGCAATCGCCACGCTCGCCATGGCAGACGAGGGCGCGCTGCTGCACGCCCCCGACATCTACATGGACAAGATCGCTATCGGTCCGGGCTACCCGAACGGCGTCGTCGACCTCGACGCGCCGGCCGACGAAAACATCCGCAATCTGGCCAAGGCGAAGGGCGTCCCGATCGAGGCGATCACCGCGATGATCCTCGACCGGCCGCGCCACGCCGACATTATTGCGGCGGTGCGCAAGGCCGGCGCCGCGGTCAGCCTGATCAGCGACGGCGACGTTGCCGGCGTCATCCACACAGCCCAGCCGGACAAGACCGGCATCGACATTTATATCGGCATTGGCGGCGCGCCCGAGGGCGTGCTCGCAGCCGCGGCGCTCCGCTGCACCGGCGGGCAGATGCAGGCGCGGCTGATCATCGACACCGACGAGAAGCGCGAACGCACCACCCGCATGGGCATCAAGGATCATCGCAAGAAATATCAGATCGCCGACATGGTGCGGGGCGATTGCCTGTTCGCCGCGACCGGAGTTACCGATGGCCCCATGCTGGCCGGCGTCAGGTTCGGTCATGACGTGATCGAGACCGAGACCGTGGTGATGCGCTCGGTCAGCGGCACGGTGCGCTGGATCCGGGCCGAACACCGGCTGCTTGACAAGTTTTAGGCGCGTCTCTCGCCAACGGACCGGCGCGATGTCGCGCGGTCCGCTGACACGCTCCGCGGGCGATCCAGCCATCGCGACGGCCTTTGCATTTGTACCCAAGCGTTCGCATTTACTGAATGCTTCGCCTGCGCGGAGCATGACAGGGCTACTATCTTTTCCATGCCAGAGAATCGCCTGTTCCTCGGCGTTGAAAGCTCCGCGACCGGCCGCGCCTGGCGCGACCGGCTCGATGAGCGTGCCGCCGCGCGGGCACTGGCGATCACGCAGCGTCACGACCTGCCCGAACTGCTGGCGCGCATCCTCGCCGGCCGCAATGTGGAGATCGACGCGGTCGATGCCTTTCTCGATCCGGCGATCAGACGCGCGATGCCCGATCCTGACGTGCTCGCCGGCATGAAGGAAGCGGCGGCGCGGCTTGCCGATGCCGTCATGCGCGGTGAGACAACCGCGATCTTCGGCGATTACGACGTCGACGGTGCTACCTCCGCTGCGCTGTTGGCGCGGTATCTGCGCCATTGCGGCATCGAGCCGCTGATCCACATTCCTGACCGGTTGTTTGAAGGCTACGGCCCGAATGTCGAGGCGGTGCGCGCGCTGGCCGAGCGCGGCGCGACCCTCCTTGTCACCGTCGATTGCGGCACCACCAGCATCGAGCCGCTTAACGACGCGCGCGCCCGCGGCATGGACGTCGTCGTCATCGACCATCATCAGGCCGATGAAAACCTGCCGCCGGCGGTGGCGGTCGTCAATCCGAACCGGCGCGACGATCTCTCCGGGCTCGGTCATCTGGCGGCCGTCGGCCTCGTGTTCATGACGGTCGTCGCGGTGAACCGCGAACTGCGCCGCCGCGGCTTCTGGAACGGCGAGCGCCGCGAGCCGGATCTGCTGTCCTTCCTCGACGATGTCGCGCTCGGCACCGTCGCCGATGTGGTGCCGCTCACGGGCTTGAACCGCGCCTTCGTCGCCAAGGGTCTGTTGGCGCTGCGCCGGCGCGAGCGGGTAGGGCACACGAGCCTGATGGACGTGGCGCGGCTTTCCGGCCCGCCGGAAGCCTGGCATCTCGGCTTCCTGCTCGGCCCGCGCATCAATGCCGGCGGCCGTATCGGCCGCGCCGATCTCGGCGTGCGGCTGCTCATGGAAGACGATCCGACGGAGGCGGCGAAGATTGCCGCCGAACTCGACCGGCTCAATCGCGAGCGGCAGGCGATCGAACTCGAAACGCTGGCGCAGGCCGAGGCGGAAGCGCTCGCCGCGCTCGGCCTTGAGGAAAAAGGCGCGGTCGTCGTCACCGCTGCCGAAGGCTGGCATCCCGGCATCGTCGGCCTCGTCGCGGCGCGGCTGAAGGAAAAATTCGGCCGGCCGGCCTTTGCCATCGCGCTTGAGCCCGGCGGCGTCGGCACTGGCTCCGGCCGCTCCATTACCGGCGTCGATATCGGCCGCGCGGTGCGGCGCGCGGTCGCCGACGGTCTGCTGCTCAAGGGCGGCGGCCACGCCATGGCGGCCGGCGTCACGCTGCGCAAGGGCGCGCTCGCCGAGTGGCGCGCGTATCTGGAATCCACGCTCGCCGCCGACGTTGAAGCCGCCCGCCGCTCGAGCGGCCTTCTGATCGACGGCGCAGTCAGCGCCGCCGCCGCCAACGCCGACCTCGTGGCGATGATCGCCCGCGCCGCGCCGTTCGGCGCCGGCAATCCCGAGCCCGTCATCGCGCTGCCGGCGCACACCATCACCTTCGCCGAGGACGTCGGCCAGGCGCACACGCGCGTGCGCCTCAAATCCGGCGATGGCTCCGCGGTCAACGCGATCGCGTTTCGCGCGGCCGGACAAAAGCTCGGGCAAGCTCTCCTCCACAACCGCGGCCGCCAAGTTCATGCCGCCGGTACGTTTTCGCTCGATCGCTGGCAGGGCGACGAGCGCGTGCAGTTCAAGATCACTGACATTGCGCCGGCGGAGCCGTTCACCGGTCACTAAGCTCTGCCGATCTAAATTGTGATCTGCCCTTCAAGGTAAAGCACGGCGCGGCCGCCGATGGCGACGCGGTCGCCTTTGAGCGCGCAGGTGAGCGTGCCGACACGCCGTGACAATTGCCGCGCTTTCAGTTCGCGCTTGCGCAGGCGCGCGGCCCAATATGGCACCAGCGTGCAATGCGACGAGCCGGTCGCCGGGTCTTCCGGCACGCCCTTGGCCGGCGCGAAGAAGCGCGAGACGAAATCGGCGCCATCCTCGCCGGGCGCTGTCACGATCGCAGCCCAGCAATCCTCGATCTTGGCGAGCGCGCCAAGATCGGGCGTCAGCGCGGCGACTTCCGCGGCGCTGCCGTAAACCACCATGTGGTCGCGCGCCTTGAGAACCTCGCGCGGCGTTCCGCCGAGCGCTTCGAGCAGGCTGGGCGGCGGCTCGACCGCCACAGCAGGCCGCGCCGGAAAATCCATCATCAGCAAGTCGGCCTGCCGCGCCACGGTGAGCGTGCCGGCCTTGAGGGTTCGGAAATTCACACGCTCGCGTCCCGGTTCGAGAAATTCGAACACGACATGCGCCGAGGCGAGCGTCGCATGGCCGCACAGATCGACCTCGACCGCGGGCGTGAACCAGCGCAGCGAATAGTCGGCGCCCTCGCGCACGAAGAAGGCGGTTTCGGCGAGATTATTCTCCGCCGCGATCGCCTGCATGGTGGCGTCAGGCAGCCATTCGGCCAGCGGGCAGATCGCGGCGGGGTTGCCGCCAAACAGTTTTTCGGCGAACGCATCGACTTGGTAGATCGGCAGGCGCATTGACCTACTCCCCAATTTCACGAAAAGACGCTCTATTGGCACAACCGCGCGTGCCCCGCTATGTAGAGTTCATCACCTCACCGTGAGAGAGTCTGAAATGTCCAAGCTGCAACTTTCCGTCGCCGTCGGCGATTACGACCGCACCCGCGCGCTGATCGACGGCGCCGTGCAGATCGACGGCGTCGATCCGGTGTTCATGACGCTGGTCCCGGAAGAAATTTTCTTCCGCGCCTTCCGCGCCGCCGAGTTCGACATCTGCGAAGTCTCGCTGTCGAGCTATTCGGTCAAGACCGCGGCGGGCAACTCGCCCTACATCGCGGTGCCGGCGTTCGTCTCGCGCGCCTTCCGCCACACCTCGATCTATGTGCGCACCGACCGCATCAAGAAGCCGGCCGACCTCAAGGGCCGCAAGGTCGGCGTGCCGGAATATCAGCTCACCGCCAACGTGTGGGCGCGCTCGTTTCTCGAAGACGATTACGGCGTCAAGCGTTCCGACATCCACTGGATCCGCGGCGGCATCGAGCACGCCGGCCGGCCGGAAAAGATCACCGTCAAGCTGCCGCCCGGCGTGCGGCTCGACAACGCGCCCGAGGGCAAGACCATCTCGGCGCTGCTCGAGGAGGGCGAGATCGACGGCTTCATCGCGCCGCGCCCGCCGACGCTCGTGGAAAAAGGCCATCCGCATGTCGGCTGGCTGTTTCCCGACCCCACCGCGGTCGCCAAGGACTATTTCAAGCGCACCGGGATTTTCCCGATCATGCATGCGGTCGGCATCCGCCGCGAGCTTGCCGAAAAACATCCGTGGCTGCCGGGCGCGGTGCTCAAGGCGTTCGAGGCCTCGAAGCAGGCCGGCCTCGAAAAACTCTCCGACACCTCGGCCACCAAGGTGACCTTGCCGTTCGTCGAGGAGCGGCTCGCCGAGGCGCGCGCGCTGATGGGCCACGATTTCTGGTCCTATGGCGTCGAGCCGAACCGCAAGGTGTTGGACTATTTCCTCGCCCAGCATCATGCCGAAGGTCTCTCGTCGCGCCGCCTCTCGGTCGACGAACTGTTTCATCCAGCCACCTACGAGACGTTCAAGTTGTAGCTTTCATCCCGCCCCGCGACGCGGGGAGGGGGGACCGCGCGCAGCGCGGTGGGAGGGGCGTCGACCGCGACGAAACTCTTTCAACGAAAGCGATGCGTCGAAGCAGACGCCCCCTCCACCACGCTTCGCGTGGTCCCCCTCCCCCGTTTTCACGGGGGCGGAAGAAATAAAATCTCCTTCTCGCGCTGCCTTCTTTTCCTTGTCCTCGCACGTGGTCATTCGTAGGGGCGGGCCTCGTGCCCGCCCGGCATGACGGTGGCAATGCAAAGTCGGGCGGCCACAAGGGCCGCCCCTACGGTAGCCGCTATCATTCTCGCGGTGCGTTTTCCTCGCACCCGAGTCATGCGGCACGCTCTGCACGAACGGTCGCCTCCAAGAGCATGATCCCGAAAAGTGTTCACGGTTTTCGGATCAGATCATGCTCCCTAAAAAGGGAGGCGGAGCGCCGAAAGGCGCGGGGGTAGATACCGCGGACGCGCACAAGCGGAGCGCCGCCTGCGTTGCGCTTTCGCGGCGCGCGCTCCTTTGGGGAGACGCGCTCGCCTTCCGGCGCTCTACCGCGGCTCTCGCCAGAGACCTCTCGGCCTAAGGCTCAGTCCGGTCCCGCGCTTCATGGCAGCGCCAACGGATGTGACTCCGTCCGCCACCCGGGCAGCCAGCTCCTGGCAGACCGGCGTCGTGGCCGGCCGGGCGAGTTTCCGAACCGCCCGAACGCAGTCTGCGAAACCGCGTCCAGGCACCGCGCTCGCTCCACCTTCAGGATCGCATCCGGAATGTGCCCTTCGATGAGCGAGCGTGGTCTTTGTACTAGAGTAGAGACAATTGTCAAGTTGTGTCACGTCTGGGGAGACTATTCATTGATTCAACGGGGAATTTTGCACCGCTGCATCAGGCGGAGTGCCCCGACTCCACTAGTGTACAATGCGAATCATGCAATCTCGATCAAGATCCGCGCTTTTTATTAGCCACGCGAGCCCGGAGGATAACGTCTTCACATTGTGGCTGGGTGCCAAGTTGGCCGCGCTCGGTTACGAGGTGTTTGCGGACATTCTTCGGTTGCGTGGCGGCGACGATTGGGAACGCGTGCTGGAAGGAGCGATCCGCGAGAAAGCTTCGAAGGTTCTTCTGGTTGCGACTCCCCATGGTGTGCAAAAGCAAGGCGTTCGAAACGAGATCGCCATCGCGACCGAGACTGCCAGAAGGATCGATGATAGCAAATTTATTATTCCTCTGCGCGTTGCACCTTTCGACTCGCCCCTACAGATTGCACACGCTCAATATCTTGATTTCTCAAAAAGCTGGGTCCAGGGTTTGAATGAGCTTCTTACTTTGCTTGAAGAGCTTAGTATTCCGCGCGGCGGAGCCGCACCCGAATCTTCAATATGGCAAGGGGTTCAGCTTAGAGATGCGCGTACCGTTGTTAGCGCCTCGGAGCCGCTAATCTCTAATTGGTTAGCAATTGAATCTCTACCGGAGCACATCTTCTTTTATGATTTCAAAGGAGGCATCTCGATTGGTAAGGCGCAAAGGGCAATTCAGGATACGCCAATACCGCTGACCGCTTTTAACCGCGGCTTTATATCATTCGCACCCTTGCACCAACTTCAAGAGTATTTTGGTCCCGATTTGCCAATTGAGTGCTTGGCGAAACAAGCGCCTGACGATTTTCTAGAGCGCGGATGGCCAGACTTGCATTTGGCAGCGCGCGACGCACGAGCGAAGTTTGCCGACCTTGTCCGTCAAAGCTTTGATGGCTTTTTCCTTGCAAAAGGTTTGAAACCTTTTGAATTTGCGTCTGGCCGCCTGGCTTGGTGGCCGAGCATGACGCTCGCTTCCGTCAAGCGGAGTTATGCGCGGAAGTTGGTGACGGCATGAAGGGGTAAGGCGGCGTATCGTGGGGGTGTTCAACGCCTCCACTTCTCCACTGAAGGAGTGATACGCCGTGACCGACACTAACGTCATCAAGCTCTCTCAGCCAGGGACCTTCACCGATTCGCTCACTGAGATTTTGCGCAACGGGGCGCATGCCCTGCTGACGCAGGCCGTTGAGATGGAAGTCGCTGACTTTCTGGGGCGACATGCCGATCTCAAGACCGAGGCGGGCCACCAGCGCGTCGTGCGTCACGGGCATCTGCCCGAGCGCGAGATCATGACCGGCATCGGGCCGGTCGCTGTGCGCCAGCCGCGCGTGCGCGACCGGGAGGCCAATGGTAGCGAGCGAATTCGCTTCAGCCCGACCATTCTGCCGCCCTACGCCCGGCGCACGAAGAGCCTCGAAGTGCTGATCCCGATCCTGTACTTGAAGGGCATCTCCACCGGCGACTTCGAGGAGGCGTTGGCTGCCTTGCTCGGCAAGGACGCCGGCGGGCTATCCGCTTCAACCATTGCACGGTTGAAGGAGGCTTGGGTCGACGAACACGCGCGCTGGCTCGATCGCGACCTGTCCGCTAAGCGCTACGTCTACTTCTGGGTCGACGGCATCCACGTGCAGGCCCGCCTTGAAGATGACGCGCAGTGCCTGCTCGTGATCATCGGCGCGACGCCGGAGGGCAAGAAGGAACTGGTCGGCCTAATCGACGGTGTGCGCGAGAGCGCACAATCCTGGAAGGAACTCCTGCTCGATCTCAAGCGACGTGGACTTGCGATGGGACCGGAACTTGCGGTCGCCGACGGTGCGCTCGGCTTCTGGAAGGCGCTTCCCGAGGTCTGGCCCAAGACGCGCGAGCAACGCTGCTGGGTGCACAAGACAGCCAACGTCCTCAACCGACTGCCGAAGAGTTTGCAAGGCAAAGCCAAGCGAGCGCTTCAGAACATCTGGATGGCCGAGACCAGGAAGGACGCCGAGGCCGCCTTCGATACGTTCGCGGAAATCTACGGCACGAAATACGACAAGGCGGTCGAGTGCCTGACCAAGGATCGCGACGTGCTGCTCGCCTTCTACGACTTCCCCGCCGAGCACTGGAAGCATTTGCGAACAACCAACCCGATTGAGAGCACCTTCGCAACTGTCCGCCATCGAACGACAAGGTCGAAGGGATGCCTCTCGAACAAGACGGCGCTTGCCATGACCTTCAAGCTCGCACAGTCAGCCGAGACAAGCTGGCACCGCCTGCGTGGTTATAACCAGTTGCCCAAGATCATCATGGGTATAAAGTTCAACGACGGAATCGAGGTCGTCAGATCGCAAGCTCAAACCGCTGCCGCCTGACCCCGTCCGTCACCAAGATTCGGCGATAGCTCCGTCAAGCGTCTCAGCTTTCATTGGGACAAAGGTCCGTCTGGTTCGCGTCAGATCGTAGGTCATTCAAATAAGCGGGGGTTTTATTGGCATTATGCGATCAGTTGTTGGGCGCGTACTGCGCCTGTGCGCCACGTACGCGTCGCCGGCCGCGTAGTGTTTACTACTGATGGCGTCACACCTTTCGGAAATGCAAAGCGGCTCCATAGATTGCGCCGTTCGTTCTGCAAGAGCTGGCGAAATGATAAATGGCGCGATTTGATGCTTACATTCTGGTTTTGGGTCGCAGCCGGCGCTGCAAATGCCGACGTGCCAATGGGGGAGGGCGTGGCGCTGCGCGTTAGACTTCCTCCAATGACCTTTAACGCTCCCTTCGGCATCGATAGCCCGGATGACAGAAGGGATATTCCAGACAGCGATGAATCTGACGAATTGGTCTCCGAGTCTGACGGTGATTCAGGTGATAGCGAGTTCGAAGATCTGGACGATGCCGAATGAGTGCGTTGGCTGTTGTGCACATCGAGGAACCCGTGCTGGAGTTCCGCTTTGGACAAAAGCTTGTCTATCCGCGCGACGGGCTATTTCTTTATGGACCTGTTGATGGCGGTAGACCCGAGGTTCGCTATGGCGCAATCGGCACTCCGCTAGGCTTGTCACTTCTCGAGCGCTGGACACAACTGGTGGCAAACTTTATTCCGCCGCCTGCTCCGAGAAAAGGCGCGCGACTGATTGAACCCCAACATGTCGCATTTCCGGGCTTTTCGGCCGCATTCAACACAGCGTGGCTTACAAAGCCGTGTGCCACGATTGCCACGATTGACGGAGAAGCCCTAGGCAAGGCCTTGCGAATTGCGAACCGCAACGAAGCGATTAAGGCAGCGGTTGATATTTATGTTAAACCTCTCATTTCTGCTGCGTCGCGCTTGGAGAGTGCGCCAACATTTTGGTTTGTCGTTATTGCGGAAGAGGTTTACGAACTTGGACGGCCACTTTCCAAGGTGCCTCTGCCAGAACGTATCCAAGGGAACGTTCGGATGACGCGCGACCAAGCGCTGAAACTTGAAGATCAACACACGCTCTTTGGTATCGAGGAGGCTGAGGCCGATGTATATAAATATGCTACGCACTTCCGCCGGCAACTAAAGGCGCGATTGCTCAACGATAAGATTGTCACTCAGATTGTTCGAGAGACCACCCTTGCTCCCGATGATTTTCTGAAAAGTAATGGTCAGCGTAAGCGCCGTGTTGAAGACCCTGCCACCATCGCATGGAAGCTTTTAACAGGTGCTTATTATAAGGATGGCGGACGGCCATGGCAGCTGGCTAATGTTCGTGCTGGTGTTTGTTATGTCGGACTCGCGTACAAGCGTCGCGATCTCATCAGTGATGATCGTTTTGCCGTGTGCGCGGCGCAAATGTTTCTTTCAAACGGTGAGGGTGTCGTTTTCCGTGGAGCTCTGGGCCCTTGGTATCGGGCCGACTCGAGGCAGTACCATCTCGACGAGGACGCTGCCCGAAACTTAGTGGCAATGGTTGTCAAGGAGTATTGTGACCAGCACGATCAACAAGCTCCGGCTGAGCTTTTTATACATGCCAAATCATCATTTACTGAGGAGGAATGGAAAGGGTTTAAGGCTGGAGCACCGAGTGGAACGAACGTTGTTGGAGTCCAGATCGCCGACGCTAGAGACAATATGAAGCTATTTCGCCCAGGGAATTATCCGGTTGTTCGGGGCACGGCTGTTTTAATCGATGACGATCAGGCGTTCCTCTGGACGGCGGGCTATGTTCCGAGGCTTGATACGTATCTCGGCCCGGAAACTCCTAACCCTTTGCTCATCCGCAGACAGCGTGGGCAGTGTGCAATCGACGTAATCCTTCGTGACATAATGGGCCTGACCAAGATAAATTTTAATTCTTGCTTGCATAATGATCGCCTACCAGTCACGATCCGCTTTGCGGATTCTGTCGGTGAAATAATGCTGGCGGCTCCCCAAAGTGGCGAGCCCAGGCTGCCGTTTAAGTTTTATATTTGAACCGCCGCGAAGCGATGCATTTCCGAGTTGGTATGCGGTTCCGGGAGTGGAGCTATCGCCGAATCTTGGTGACGGACGGGGTCAGGCGGCAGCGGTTTGAGCGTGCAATCTGACGAT
>JBAQJL010000208.1:0-1752 GCA_049300295.1 Xanthobacteraceae bacterium | reverse complement strand
ATATCATAGCCTTCGAGGATGTTGAGCATCTGCGCGATATGCACGCCGGATGCCGCCGGCGGCGGCGGACCGAGGATTTCCCAGCCGCGATAGTCGGCCCGGATCGGCGCGCGTTCGACGGTTTTGTAGGAGGCAAGGTCATCGCGCGCGATAAAACCGCCATGCGCCTTCATGTAATCGACCAGGATGTCGCCGAGCGGGCCGTTATAAAGTGCGGCTGAGCCGTGCTGCGCGATATATTTCAGCGTCTCGGCATATTCCGCCTGCACCACGCGTTCACCCGGCTTCAGCGGCTCGCCATTTGGCAAGTAAATCGCCGAAATCGGCTCGTCCTTGCGCATGTCATCGACGCTGTCGGTAATGCATTCATGCAGATAGGGCGTCGCGGCATAGCCGCGCGCGGCATGCCTGATCGCGGGCTGCATCACGTCGGCGAGACCCATCGTGCCGAACTTTTGCAGCGTCTCGCACCACGCCTTCAGCGAGCCAGGAACCGCGACGGCTTTCGCGCCGTTGAGATTTTCGTCATCGACGGTGTCGAACACATCATGCGCCGAGCCGGGTTTCGTTTGGTAGGTATCGGGTTTGACCGCAAGCGGCACCGTGCTCTGGCCGTCGATGAAACGGTGACTGCCGTCGGCGAGCCGGATATGCGCCATGCCGCCGCCAATGATGCCGACCATCATCGGCTCGACCACGGTCAGCGTGAACAGGGTCGCGATCGCGGCGTCGATGGCGTTGCCGCCCGCGGCCAGCATCTCCGCGCCCGCGGCCGATGCCAGCGGATGGTTGCTGACCACCATGCCGCGGCTGCCGGAAGCCGGCCGCTTTCGGCAATCGAAGGTGGTTCCGGCACGATCGCGCCAATGTCCGCTCATCGAACCGTCACCTTTTTATACTGTGCCCGGCAATGTCTGCCGGCCGTAGTCTACCGGAATAGTCATATGCCTCATAAGCCGTCATTCTCATAGCGTTTGGTGATTCGGACACCGCGATCCCCTTGCTGGATCGGGCCGGTATGTCCTGAGCGCGAATGCTCGGCGTCGCAGGAAGCGATGCATCTTTGTGAGCGTAGCGCAATCCTGTCCCAACAATCCAAAGGACCTTAGCTAATGCAGACGATCGTACTGGCCACCCAAAAGGGCGGCAGCGGCAAGAGCACGCTTGCAATCGGCCTTGCGCTCGCAGCGCAGCAGGCCGGCCACAATGTGCGCCTGATCGAGGCCGACTCGCAGGGCACGCTTTCAAACTGGCAGCGCCGCCGCAACACGGACCAATCCATCGTCGAGCCGGTCCGCGACGCCGGTGAAATCGAGGCCATGCTGCAGGCTTTCGAGGATTGCGGCGTCACGCTGACCATCATCGATACCGCGGGCGGCATCAGCGCCGCGACCACGCAGGCGATACGCCACGCCGACTTCTGCCTGATTCCGGCGCGCCCGAGCGTTGCCGACATCGAAGCGACCGCGCCGACGCTGAGCGTGGTTCGCACCTGGAAAAAGCCGTTTGCGTTCGTCCTCAACCAGACCCCGATTCGCGGCCAGCGCATCAACAATGCGGCATCCGCGCTCGCCGACGAGGCGGCGCTCGACGCCGAAGGCATTCTCGCCCGTCCCTTCATCGTGATGCGCAACGACCATCAGGACGCGCTGGGCGCCGGCCTCGCGGTCAGCGAATACGCTCCGGGCAGAAAATCCGCCGACGAGATCGGCGGCTTGTGGCAATGGATCGATAGCCGCCTCAACCCGCTGG
>JBAQJL010000207.1:0-9302 GCA_049300295.1 Xanthobacteraceae bacterium | reverse complement strand
CGGTTCTATTTCAACAACGTGCTCGGCAATCCGCTGGAGACGACGATCGCGCTGCATTACCTGATCTTCGACGGCGTGCTCGAACGTCATCCGAAACTGAAGCTCCTCGCCGTGCATGGCGGCGGCTATCTCGGTGCCTATCCGGGCCGCATCGACCACGCCTGGGGCGCGCGCTCCGACAGCCACGGCGCGTTGCCGAAATCGCCGACCGAGTATCTCAAACGCGTCTATGTTGACACCGTGGTGTTCACGCCGCCGCAGCTCGCCGCACTGGTGCAAACGTTCGGCGCCGATCACGTGCTGATGGGCACCGACTATCCATACGACATGGCGGAATTCGATCCGGTCGCCCATATTGCCGGCGTCGAGGGCTTTGACGCCGCGACCGTCGCTGCCCTGGCCGGCGGCAATGCCAAGAAGCTGTTGGGGCTCTAGCGTTTGCCCTTCGCCACGCTCTCGTCATTGCGAGGAGCCCGAAGGGCGACGAAGCAATCCAGAGCGGCATCTCAGCGCTGGATTGCTTCGCTTCGCTCGCAATGACGGTGCTCTACCGTTTCCCCTTCGCCGCGTTCAGGTCTGCGGCGCCGCGGATGAGCGCCTTGAACGCCTTCTCGTTGATCTTCTCGCCCTCATGAATATCGATCGCGCGCCGCACGTTGCCTTCGAGGCTGGAGTTGAACAGCCCGGAAGGGTCGGGAAGCGCCGCACCTTTGGCGAAGGTCAGCTTCACGACAGCCTTGTAAGTTTCGCCAGTGCAGATGATGCCGGCGTGTTCCCACACCGGAACTCCGCGCCACTTCCATTCCTCGACCACATCGGGGCAAGCCTCTTTGATGAGGCCGCGGACCCGGGCGAGCGTCGCGCCGCGCCAGTCGTCCAGCTCCTTGATTCTCCCATCGATCAGGCGGGAAGGGGAGTTTCCCTCTTTTGCTTTCGTCGCGGCGCTCTTGGTCTTCTTCATGGGGATTGTCCTCTCGCTTAACCGAGCGACACGTTACCGTCCGTATTGGGCCTTCAGCGTGTACAACGCGTTAGCATAATTGAACGCTGCCAGCTGGCATTCGGCGACGAACTGCTGCTTTAAGACCGGCTGCTCCTCGTATTTGGCGCATTGCTTTACGAGCCGTTGGATCGTTTTGTCGCTCTTGTACTGGCCGGCGCAGGTGTCAATCACCGAGCGCTTTTCGGCGAGCCGCTCCTCGCCTTCGGCTTGCGAAGCATCGAGCTTTTGGATTCTGCTTTCGCAATCGCTGTCGGTGGAACTCGCCGGAGAGGAGGTGCCCACCAGGATGCGGCGATCTTTGAAAACCGGTTCGCCGGACCACGCTGGGGCCGTCGCAGTGGCGAGCACCAGAATGGCAACGCAATGGAGCATCGAATTGGTCATTGCCGATTGTTCCCGCCCAGGCCCCCGTTGTTCCAGGGCCCGTTGTTGGCCTGTCGATTAGGCCTTTGATCCTCTGCGCAGAATAGAATTTTTGGCCGGCATGTCACACCGGCGAATCCTGCCTCGTCATGTTGTCGAACCCAACAGAAGGAGCTCAGTCATGACTGCCAAGATCGATCCTTTCGCGGTTGCGCCATTGCAGATGAAGAGCTGGCTCAACGCTTCCCTCGCCATCGGCGCGAGCCTCGACCCGATCCTCGTCCATCTCGTCGAGATACGCGCCTCGCAGCTCAACGGCTGTGCCAACTGCATCAACATGCACGCGGCGGATGCCCGCCAGAAGGGTGAAACCGAGCAGCGTGTCTATCTACTGGCGGCGTGGCGGGAAGCCCCGTGCTATACCGACCGCGAACGCGCCGCGCTCGGCTGGACCGACGCGCTGACGCGGCTCTCCGAAGGCCGCGAGCTGGACGGCGCCCGTGAAGCCCTGCAGGCGCATTTCACGGAAGATGAACAGATCAAGCTCACGCTGATGATCAACGTCATCAATGGTTGGAATCGGATCGCGGTTGGTTTCGGGCTGTTCGCCGATCCGGCGGCCATCAAGGCCACCGCCGCCAAAGCGGCCGCCGCCTGATGACGGGCGCCGGCCAAGTCCACGCCGGACGCGGCGGCGCTCAGGCCGGGCTCGTTTGTTACCCCGGCAGCCAGCGCCGCGGCGTCTCGCGGTTGTCGTCGTAGGCCGCCTCGAACACCGGCTCGGCGAGCGTCGACTGGATGCGCAGCACGGTCTTGCCGCTGTTGGCGAAGCCGTGCTTGCGGCCGGCCGGCACCACGACGAGCTGGCCCGCGGTGAGTGTCGAGCGCGCCTCGTCGATCCACACTTCGGCCTGCCCTTCGAACACGCACAGGATTTCCTCGACCGCGTGCAGATGTGTGGGCGCACCGTGGCCCGGCTCGCACCACTGCTCGAACACGCAAAGCTGCGCGGCGCCGTTGCGCGCCGAGACGTACATCCGCGTCATGACGCCCGGCCGCCATTCTTCCTTCGGCTGACGATTGAGATCGATGACCTGCATGGCGTCCCCCGTCTCGGTTGCTTGTGCAAACGCTCCGGGTGAAACTTAGCCGGGATTGCGCTGCGCTGCATCTGCGCTACGCTGCTCCGCGTATAGGTGTTGTTGCGCTTGGGAGGGAACGATGGTCGATCGAGGTCCGGCAAAAAAGGCCGTCGACGGCACCACGGCGCGGCTGCGCCAGCGCTTTCCGACCATCGATGACCTGCGGCGTCGTGCGCGGCGGCGGGTACCGCGCTTCGGCTTTGATTTCGTCGATGGCGGCGCCACCGAGGAATATTGCATCGAGCGCAATACGTCGGCGTTTCAGGCGATCGAGCTGTTGCCTCGCTATTGCATCGACGGCAAGGTGACGACCGACACCGAATTGTTCGGCCGTAAATACGCAGCCCCGATCGGCGTCGCCCCGATGGGCTCGGCAGGTCTGATGTGGCCGGGGGCGGAAAAAATGTTCGCCGCCGAGGCGCAGCGCCGGCGCATCCCCTACGTGCTGGCGACGCCCGGCAATGCCTCGATCGAGGAAATCGCCGCGATCGCGCCGGACGTGTTCTGGTTCCAGCTCTACCGCTTTCCGTATAACGACCACGCCATCACCTACGATCTAGTGCGACGCGCTGACGAAGCGGGCGCGCATGTGCTGGTGCCAACTGTCGACTCAGCCGGCAAGTCGAAGCGCCCGCGTGACATCCGCAACGGCTGCCGGGTGCCGTTCCCGATCAATCCGTGGACCACCTATCAGGTGCTGACCTCGCCGGCCTGGACCATGCAGCTCTTGCGCAATGGCATGCCGATCACGGCGAACCTTGTGCCGTATGCCCCGAAGGCGAGCCAGAACGCGACCGCCGAAGTGATGCAGACGCGTTCGGGCGGCAGCCACACCTGGGAAGAACTGGCGCGGCTGCGCGACCGCTGGAAACGGCCGTTTGTGGTCAAGGGCATCCTGCATCCGGAGGATGCCGAGCGCGCAGTGGCGCTGGGAGCGGACGGCATCTGGGTGTCGAATCACGGCGGCCGGCATTTCGATGGGGCGCCGGCGTCGGTCGATGTGCTGCCGGCGATCGTGTCGGCGGTCGGATCGCGCGCGACCGTGGTGATTGATTCCGGCATCCGCGGCGGTCTCGACGTGGTGCGCGCGCTCGCGCTCGGCGCCAAATTCTGTTTCACCGGGCGCTGCTTCGCCTACGGGCTCGGCGCGCTCGGCCCGGCCGGCGCGCCGCATGTGGCCGATCTTTTTCTCGACGAGATCAAGACCGAGCTGCTGCACGCCGGCGCGCGCTCGGTTGCCGAGGCGGCTCAAATCAAGGCGCGCCACCCGAACGCCTGGCGATTCGACAATTATTGACGGCATCACTCCGCGCGCGCCACCACTGTTTCCAGCTTTGTGAAGAACTGCTGCCATCCGATTCTCGCGCCGCCATAGGCCTGCTTCTGCTCGGGGCGGAAGCCCGACTGTTCCATGCGAAGCTGGGTGCCCGTGCGCGTCGGGGTGAGCGTAAAGGTCACCACGCTCTGAAGATTATAGGCAGCGTCGGCGTGCGTATGATTCCAGGTGTAGGACAGGGTCTTGTGCGGCTCGATTGCCAAAACCTCACAGTCCAGCACGCCGCCCCAGTCGCCCCGCAGATTGAAGCGATGGCCGACGACCGGACTGAAATCGTTCTTCATCAGCCACTCCTCGATCAGATGCGGTTGCGTGAGCGCGCGCCAGAGCTTTTCGGGTGAAAAAGGAAACTCGCGTTCGATGACGACGGTACGCGTTGCGGCCGCGGATTCATTCATCGCGTCTCACCAGCGCTTGAGCTGCGTGATCTGGATGATGTTGCCGCAGGTGTCGTTGACCTGGGCGATGGTCGAGCCGGGGACGTCGGTCGGCGGCATCTTGAATTCGCCGCCGCGCGATTTGATGCGCTCGTGATCGGCCTTGATGTCGTCGGAAAAGAACATGACCGCGGCCTGGCTCTGCTCGAACAGAGCCTGCTGATAGGCCTTGGTTGCCGGATTGTTGTTGAGCGCGAGCTGCAGCTCCGTTCCATCAGGCTCGTCGGGCGAGGTGACGGTCAGCCAGCGATAGGGACCATTGCTGAAATCGGCTTTCTTGGTGAAGCCCAGCACATCGCTGTAGAAGCGCAGAGCCTTGTCCTGGTCGTCGACGTAGATGCTGGTCAACTTGATCTTCATCGCTGCTCGCTCCTTTTGTTACGTTTGTCTGCGGTCCATGTTGCGCCGGTTACTGCCGTTCATTGATCCATACTCTTGAGCAGGTCTTCGAGGCGGTCGAACCGGTTTTGCCAGAAGCCGGTCATCCGGCTGGTCCAGTCGATCAGGGGGGCGAGCGCGCTTAGCTGCGCGCTGTAGTGTGTCTGCCGGCCTTCATGGCGGTCGCGCACCAGCCCGGCCTGTTTCAGCACACCGAGATGCTTCGAAACCGCCGGCTGCGAGACCTTGGCCCGTGCCGTCAGCGCGCCGACGGTTTGTTCGCCGTCGCTGCACAACCGCTCGAAGATCGCCCGCCGTGTCGGGTCGGCAAGCGTTCGAAACAGCACATCATGAGCGGTCGTCATCGCGATCAATAACCCGTTGGTTATTGATCGCCATATAACTGGTGAGTTATGGATTAGTCAAGCACAAGCTTGCCCGCGCCGCGCCTCCGCAGCACGAAGGAGAGGCGGAACGACGCTCGGTCTCACACCTTTTCTTTGTTTTTTGTCAGTTTGGCGGCGAGCACTCTCGACAGCGTCTCGATCTGCCGCGGCAGTGGTTCGTCGACCAGTGCGCCGTAGTAGCGGCGCAACTCGTCCGCGATAGCCCACGGAACGAGATGGCCAAACGGAACGACGTTGTCCGGAGGATTGTCGTCATTCTCGGGCATAACCCCTCCGAATCCGGTCTATCGTAACGCAGCGCAGCAAAACCGGTTCCGCCTGTGGCGGCCCGTCCGCCCATTGCCTGCCTTAATCGAAGCCACTATGCCATTTGCGCAACGGAACGGGAATGGCGGAAGCCAAGCGGGAAACCACTGGCCATGGCGCGGCGGCGGATGATCGAGGAGCCGGTGTCGCGGCTGGCAGCTTCGTCGCTGCGACTCGCGCTGTTTTCGCTCATTGCCACCTTTGTGGCGCTGATCATCGTACGCTCCGGCGCGCTCGATCTCGTGCCGGCACTCTCGACCTTGGCGGGCGCGCTGGTACTGGCGGCCGTCGCCATTCTGCTCGCCTTCGGCGCCGGCATCGTCATCTGGCGCGACGGTCTTGGCGGCCTGCGCCAGGCCGTGTTGGCGGTGCTGATCGGGGTCGCACTGATCGGCTATCCGGCTTATCTGGGCGCCCGCGCTTATCAGCTCCCGGCGATCTACGATATTACCACCGATCCGATCGACCCGCCGCAATTCGACGCCATTGCGCGGCTGCGGCCGCGTGACGCCAACCCGATCGCCTATCAGGGCCTCTACGCAGCCGAGCAGCAGCATGCGGCTTATCCAGACCTCGATCCGGAGGATAGCACGGCGTCGCCGCAAGAAGCCTTCGACGTCGCCATGAAGATCATCGTCAAGCGCAAGTGGCGCGTTGTCGACGCCCGCCCGCCGCGCGGTCCGGTCGCCGGCCGGCCGACGGACGGCATTATCGAGGCGGTGGCGCGTTCGCTGATCCTCGGCTTTCCGGAAGATGTGGTGTTGCGCATCCGCGCCACCAACGACGGCACCCGCATCGACCTGCGCTCGGCGTCGCGTTACGGCCGCGGCGATCTCGGCAGCAACGCCGCGCGCGTGCGCAACCTGATCACAGACATCGACACCGTGCTGTCGGCGCCGCAGCCCGAAAAGGCGCCGGAAAAGACGCCGCCGCGGCCGGCTCAACCGACGCCGCGCGGGCGTTCGGTCAGGCGATAGGTGCCGTTGATCGACGGCGGGCCGTCGGTCGCAACGATGCCGCGCGCCACCAGATCCTCAAGATGCGCCAGTGTTGAAAGTCCGGCGGCGCCGACGAGGCGCGGATCGAGTCCGATATAGACTGCCTTGACGATGGTTGGCACATCGGCCGCGCCTTTGCCCAGCCGATGCAGGATGGACGCCTCGCGGCCTTGCCGGTGCCGGATCAGAAACTCGACGTAGCGCGTCGCGTCGCGCACCGGCGCGCCGTGACCTGAGAGGTAAGTCGGCTCGCGGCGGCGGGCGAGTTTTTGCAGCGACGCCATGTAGTCGCTCATGGCGCCATCGGGCGGCGCAACGATCGTGGTCGACCACGCCATGACGTGATCGCCGGCGAATAAAATGTCACCTTCCTTGTAGGCGAACGCCATGTGATTGGCGGTGTGGCCGGGCGTCGTCACCGCCTCCATGGTCCAGCCGTCGCCGCTGACCGTATCGCCGTCCTTGAGCGCGGTGTCGGGACGAAAGTCCATGTCGGCCGAGGCGTCGAGCCGGCGCGTGTCGCCGATGTGCAACGGGCGCGACAGCCGGTGCGGCCCTTCGGCAAAAACCGTGGCGCCGGTCGCGGCCTTGATCTTCGGCACGGCGGGCGAATGGTCGCGATGGGTGTGCGTGACGAAAATGTGGGTCACGGTCTCGCCGCGCACCGCATCGAGCAGCGCCGTCACATGGGCGTCGTCGTCCGGACCGGGATCGACGATCGCGACTTTGCCGCGCCCGAGGATGTAGCTCATCGTGCCCTTGAAGGTGAATGGCCCCGGATTGTTGGCGACGATTGCCCGCACATTCGGCGCCACCTCTTTGGGGGTGTCGGGCATAAGATCGAAAGCCTTATCGAATGGGATGTCGTCGCTCACTGTGGCTGCCATGCTCTATGTCGGGAGCATTCAGTAATCATGGCGCGCGAAAGCGTGCAACCACGGGACAGTGTGCGTCGCCGTTAAATGCAATGCTCGAAAAATAAAATGGAGCCCCGGTGCCGGGATGTCCGGGGCTCCAGCGCTCTCATTCAACACGTGAGTGAGACCGAGATCGCAGAACTTATTATGCAAAGCGCGGGCCAACCCCGGGATGAGCAAACCTGCTGGCAAATTCAGTGGCTTCATCGGCGCTTTCGCAGGTCTTTGCCGGGCTGGTGTCGAAGCAGGCGGCGGCTGGCTAATTTGCAGGCAGGGTCCCTCAAAACGGCGTGCGGCTGCGGATGGCGGCCGCGATCGTGCCCTCGTCCAGATAGTCGAGTTCCCCGCCGACGGGCACGCCATGCGCGAGCCGCGTTACTTTAATGTCGCGGTCGTGCAGCAGATCGGTGATGTAGTGGGCGGTGCTCTGGCCGTCGACGGTGGCGTTGAGCGCCAGGATCAGCTCCTTCACCGCCGGATCGTGGGCGCGCCTGATCAGCGCATCGATGGTGAGATCATCCGGCCCGACGCCGTCGAGCGGCGACAACGTGCCGCCGAGCACATGGTAGCGCGCATTGAGCGCGTGCGCGCGCTCCAGCGCCCACAGGTCGGCGACGTCGGCCACCACCACGATCGCGGATTCATCGCGCCGCGCGTCGGTGCAGATCGTGCACGGATTCTGCGTGTCGATGTTGCCGCAGGTCCGGCAGATCTGGATTTTCTCCATCGCGGTCTGCAACGCGGCGGCGAGCGGCGCCATCAGGACTTCGCGCTTCTTGATGAGATGCAAAGCCGCGCGCCGCGCCGAGCGCGGGCCGAGCCCCGGCAGGCGCGCCAGGAGCTGAATCAGCCGCTCGATTTCGGGGCCCGCGACGGCGGCCGGCATTATTCCCCTCCCCCTTGTGGGGAGGGGTTAGGGGTGGGGGTCGAGAGGCAAGGCAATTTCGTCGCCGACTGGGCGTCGCCTCCCGACCCCCACCCTGTCCCTCCCCACAAGGGGGAGGGAACGCAGCGGCGACATTTGTTATTTGTTCCAGCGGCCATCAGAACAACTTCAGTCCCGGCGGCAGCGGCAGGCCGCCGGTGAGCGCCTGCATCTTCTCGGCCAGCATCGCTTCAAGCTTGCGCTTGGCGTCGGCGTGGGCGGCGACGATGAGGTCTTCGACGATTTCTTTCTGGTCGGGTTTGAACAGCGAATCGTCGATGCGGGTGTGGCGCAGATCGCCCTTGCCGGACAGCGTGACCGCGACCATGCCGCCGCCGGCCGCGCCCTCGACCTCGATGCGGTCGAGTTCGGCCTGCATCGTTTCCATTTTCGATTTGAATTCCGCGGCCTGTTTCATCAGGCCCATGAAGTCGGCCATTGGGTTCCTTCGCAGGGGCGGTCCTTGTGGCCGCCCGTCTCGCAAATCCAGGGCGGGCACAAGGCCCGCCCCTACGGTTCGTCGTCCGGGGGCTCGCTGTCGGCATTTGGTGGCAGGTCCTCGGCATTGGTTGCAGCGGCGCCCGGCGGCTCGCGCACGGCGACGATTTCGGCGCCGGGAAATTTTGCCAGCACGGCCTGCACCAGCGGATCGGCGCGCACGCCGTCTTTCAGCTCGGCTTTGCGCGCCTCCGCCTGCGCCCGCAAGGTTGGCGCACCCGGTTCGGCGGAGATCACGACCATCCAGCGGCGGCCGGTCCAGGCGTTGAGTTTTTTCGACAGCTCGCCGGCCAGCACCTGCGTGGCGCCGGGCTCCAATGCGATTTCGAGCTTGCCGTCCTCGAAGCGAACCAGCCGCACGTCGCGTTCGAGCGCGCTCTTGAGCGTCAGGTCGCGCTTTTCGCCGGCGAGCGCAACGAGGTCATCGAAGCTCGCGAGCGCGCGAACCGGGACATTATCTGCCGCGGCGCGCGGCTCGCTGATGGCGGACGGCGCCGCCGTCGCAAGCGCCGCACGCGGGCCGCCGCGCGGGCCACCTTGCGTTTCAGAACGCTGCGGCATCGTCGCGCGCGCCGGCAGCTCGGCGCGCGGT
>JBAQJL010000206.1:0-3639 GCA_049300295.1 Xanthobacteraceae bacterium | reverse complement strand
GCTGAATCCCGCTTCCCCCGCGGCCCGCCAAGCCAGTTCGCGAAACGAGTTGGGCATTACCGGCCAGGGTTTGCCGGATTGCGGGTCGGCGCCATCGTAACGGTAACCGGTGCGATCGGTGACCCAGCCGGCGCTGCCGCAATTGGTCATCGCGACCGACATCTGGTGGCCGCCCGGCGTCGACATGTGACGGAACGGCGCCTGCTCGGTGATCTCGCGCAGTGCCGCGATCAATTCCGCTTCGGCCGGCCTGGCAAAACCGCGTAGCAGCACCGCGCCGTCGGCGATTGGCTCGCGCGAGGGTTCGACGTCAGGCAGGCTTGCGAACAAATCCGCGGTCAACAGGCGCTCATTTGGCATCGTGAAAGATCACGCCGACGGTGTGGCGGTGGCCGGAGCGGATCCGGCTGACGCCATGGCGCAAATTAACCCGGTAACCCCCCCGCGTCCCCTGTACCGGCCGGTGATGCACAGCAAAGGCGACCGCATCGCCCTGCCCGAGCGCCACCACTTCGGCGCGCGACTGCATGCGCGGCCGCTGCTCGGTGAGCACGAATTCGCCGCCCTCGAAATCGCGCCCCGGTTCCGACAGCAGGATCGCGATCTGCAACGGAAACACATGCTCGCCATAGAGGTCTTGATGCAGGCAATTGTAGTCGCCGGGGCCGTATTGCAGCAGCAATGGCGTCGGCCGGGTCTGCCCGGCATCGTGGCAGCGCTTCAGGAACGCCTCATGTGACGCAGGATAGCGGATATCGATGCCCATCGCCTCGTTCCAGCGATTGGCGATGCCGTTGAGTTTTTCGTACAGCGCCGGCCGCAACTCCGCGATCAGGTCTGGAAGCGGATAGGAAAAATACTGGTACTCGCCACGGCCAAAGCCGTGGCGTCCCATTACGACGCGGCTGCGGAAATGCGCCTCATCCGGATAGAGCGCGGTGATGGCATTGCATTCCTCCGGCTTGAGCAGATTTTTCAGCACCGCGCAGCCCTGGGCGTCGAGGTCAGCGGTTGCCTGCGGCCAGTCGATCGTCTCGATGCGCGCGGGAATGTCGGAGGGCGGAGCTACGGTTCTTTGAGCACTGGTTTTCATGGCGAGCATCCTGGCAAACTGAGCCGCTCCGAACCACCCGATTCCCGTGGAGCCGTGCGTCAACCCAAAATCGGCAACTCGATAATATCATAGGCATGGCGAAGGCTGCGTTTCAGCACGGGGTCTTCGAGCTCGTACTCGAAGCGGCTCGCCGGGCGGATGCCGCCCTTGGCGGCAAAGGTGCCGCCAAACATGGCACAGCCATCGGGCAGGCCCGACTTGCCGAACTTGCCTTCGATCAACGCCTTGGCCGGCAGCATCGCGTCCAGCGTGCCCTCCTGATAGAGCACCCGCTCGCCGTTGATCCAGGCGAAGGCGCGCAGGATCATGCGGTCCCAGTGATCCATGACGTCCTCGAGTTCCCACAGTTCCGGGGCGACCGGCTTGTCGCACATCTGCTTGGAGACAGTGACGCTGTAGGTCTCGACCTTGCGGTCGGTGTGATCGGAGCCGAGTCCGACAAAGGTGCGGCCCTGCCATCCGATCAGCACGAACTCGACCTCGCCGCTGGAATCGCCGCCGCAAACCTCGATACTGTCGGCGGTGGTGATGCGGCAGGCTGAAACCCGATAATAAATCGGCGTCGTGGCCGGCCGCGCGATGCCGATCGCCTCCAGTTCGGCGATGTGCTTGTCGCGCGCCACCGGGTCACGCCCGGTCCAGCCCGCGATCACGGCCTGGTCGATCGCGAGCGTCAGCCGGTTCGGCGCGCCCTTGTCGTCGATGGTGAAGGTCAGGTCATACACGGATCGCACCCTCCATTCCCGCCGCCAGCTCAAAGATACGCCTATCCGAGCCGCCCGCGGCTGCCAGCATCAGCCCGACCGGCACCTCGCCCTCGCGTTCGGCCGGCAGCGAAATCGCGCAGCCGTCGATCATGTTGATCAGCGAAGGGTTGCGCAACGCGCGCAGATTCTGCGTGGTGAACGCCTTGTCGTCGGCGACGAGATCGGCGATGCGCGGCGGCGTGTTGGCGGTGGTCGGCAGCACCATCGCGTCATACGGCGCGATGCGCGTTTCGATGCGCGCGATCATCGAGCGCCGGGCGCCGAGCAAGTCGACATAGTCGGCCGCGCTCATGCCCTCGCCGCGCAGGATGCGGACGGAAACCCGGGGATCGTAGACGTCGCCCTTGCTTGTGATCAAGAAGCGATGCCAGGCATAGCTTTCCGCCGCCGAGAAACCGCCCTTGGTGTTCATCACGCCGATATCGAGGAATTCCGGCACCTCGATCCGCTCGATCAGCGCGCCCTGCCGCGCCAGGTTTTGCAGCGCGCGATCGAACGTCTTCGCCACGGCGTCATCGAGATCATCGAGCACAATCGTAGTCGGCACCGCCAACCGCATGCCCTTGATCGAGCGCGGCTGCAATGCCACGATCGGCTCGTCGGCGAGCACCGCGTCGAGGATCGCGCAGCACGATACCGAGCGCGCCAGGGGCCCAAAACTGTCAAGCGTCGACGACAGCGGCACGCCGCCGTCGAGCGGCACCCTCCGCTGCGTCGGCTTGAAGCCGACGATGCCGTTGAACGCCGCCGGAATCCGACAGGAGCCGCCGGTGTCGGTGCCGAGCGCGCCATAGGCCATGCCGTCGGCGATCGATACCGCCGCACCGGACGACGAGCCGCCCGGCACATGGCCCGTGCTGCGCTGCCAGGCGCTTTTCGGCGTGCCGTAATGCGGGTTGATGCCGATGCCGGAATAGGCGAACTCGGTCATGTTGGTGCGGCCGATCACGATAAAGCCGGCACGACGCAACCGCGCTACGACCGTCGCGTCGGCCTGCGCCGGCGGGGTATCGTCGAGCGCGCGGGAGCCGGCGCGGGTCACCTGCCCCTTGATGTCGAACAGGTCCTTGATCGAAACGGGAATGCCGGCAAACCGCGACGGCGCGGCCTTGGCCTTGCGCAGCCGGTCCATGGCCTCGGCCGCCTCGATCGCCGCGTCCTTGTCGACATGAATGAAGACGCGCTGGCCCTCGCCTGAGGGATCGGCGATCCGGGCGATACATTGCTCGACCAGCCTTCGTGCCGTGGTGCGGCCGTTCTCGAGATCGTCGGCCAGGGAGGCAAGGGTCGCTGTTTTACTCATCACAAATCTCTCCGTCGTGGCCGGGCTCGTCCCGGCCATCCACGTCTTCCTCCGCCTTTTGCATCAAGACGTGGATGCCCGGCACAAGGCCGGGCATGACGACTATGGATCAAGACCGACTTCAATGTCGAGATCGAGCAGCGCAAAGCTGAGCGACTTGCCGTGCGCATCCAGCGCCAGCGACCGCGTCACGCCGCCGCCAAGCGCCTGGTCCATCACGAAATTCAGCGCCGACAGATTGGGCAGTTCGTAGCGCACCACCTCGCCCTCGACAACGCCCGCGAAATGCGCCTTTACGCGCGCGCTGGTGACCTGCTCCAGCAGCAGCGGATAATGCTTTTCGTCATAGGCGATCACGGAAATGTTGGAAATATTGCCCTTGTCGCCGGTGCGGGAATGGGCGATCTGGCGCAGCTTTGTCACTTCACGCTCCCACAAAACGGACCTGCGGCTTT